>CAZSKS010000033.1:0-10676 GCA_964607465.1 uncultured Gemmatimonadota bacterium
ACCTCACCGAGCGGGAGCGGAAGATCCTCGTCCTCTACTACGGCCTGGACGACGGTGACGAGATGACGCTGGAGGAGATCGGCGAGCTGCTGGGCGTGACCCGGGAGCGGATCCGCCAGATCCGGAACCGGGCGTTCGACAAGCTGCGGAGCTCGCCGGAGGGGGAGGCTCTCGAAGGCTTCTGGACCCCCCAGCCCTAGGGCTTCGCAGCGACCCGGATCTCGGCGTCAGGCTGCGCTCATCCACCCTCGACGTACCAGCCCCAGGCCGCCAGGCCGCTGATGGCGGCCACCAGCACGGCGCTGACCACGCACCACTGGCAGACGGCCCGGAGCACGAACAGCTCGACGGCCGTCAGGTAGAGGGTGAAGAGCAGCCCGCCGGCGGCCAGGACCGCCAGGAGCCGCCCGGGCCACGGCGAGGACGCCAGGGGCGGCCGCAGGCCCACCACCGCCGTCCCCAGCACGGCCACGTACCAGCCCGTGCCCCATCCCGCCACGGGGATCCCCAGGAAGTCGGCGTAGGCGGAGGCCTGGACGAAGGCGCACGACGCCCCGCCCGTGCAGGTCAGGGTGCCGTAGACGCCCAGCTTGTAGAGGAGGAGGTAGAGGGAGACGAAGACGCCGATCAGGGCCAGGACGGCGATGGCCATCCGGCGCCCGGTCCGGGTCACCGCCCGCCGCCCGCCCCGCCGGACGTCGCGGTCCCGCCGGCCGCGCTGTCGGCGGCCAGGCGCTCCTCGATCAGGGAGGCGACCGCCTCGTAGCCGTAGCCCTCCGTCTGTGTGCCGTCGACGATCAGGGCCGGCGTGCCGGTGACGCCCAGCTGATCACCGTAGCGGCGGGAGGCCATGATCTCCTCCAGGAACTCCCGGTTCGAGTAGCACTCGTTGAAGGCGCCCATGTCGAGGTCGAGCTCCCGGGCGTAGTCGGCGAACCGGTCCTCGGGCGACTGGTCGCGGACCCAGCTCCCCTGCTCGGAGAAGAGCTTGTCGTGCATGTCCCAGTACCGCCCCTGGTCGCCGGCACAGCGGGCGGCCAGGGCCGAGGGGATGGAGTTGCCCTGCCGCCGGAGCGGGAAGTCGTAGAAGAGGAACCGCACCTGCCCGGACCGGGCGTAGTCCCGCTTCAGGGCGGGACCGGGAAGGGCCGCGAAGCGGGCGCAGTGCGGACAGGTGTAGTCGGCGAACTCCCGGAGGGTGACCGGGGCGTCCTCGGGTCCCACCGCGGCGGCATAGGCCCCGGAATCGGCCTCCACGTTCGTCTCGGCCTGCGACAGGGGACCGACGGGATCCGGAGCGCCGCCGCCGGCCAGCATCAGGGCCGCCACGCCGGCCACCGCCAGGAGGCCCAGCACGCCCCAGAACCAGCGCCCCGGACCCGACGTCCCGCTCTCGCCCTTCGTCTCGCCGTTGCTCACCTCGGTCTCCTCGCCTCGATGGGATTCTCGTCACCTGCGATCGACATCCGTCGGCTCCCGCTCCCCGGATCCACCCTGCTCACCAGATCCACAGGATCATGGCGAGAGCGGCCGCCAGCAAGGTCAGCACGGCCAGCCCCACCACCGTGGCCCACTCGGGGAGCCGGCGGCGGCGCATCTCCGCCACCTCCGCCAGGCTCGGCAGGAGGCGGGAGGACCAGATGTCGGCGATCTCGTCGGCCATCTCCTCCCAGGCGTCCCGGAACGCACGATCAACGCGCACCAGCGTGCGGCTCCACGTCTCCCGCGCCTCCTCCACGCCGGCCTCCTGGCGCTCCGCGCCGGGCGGGCCCGATTCCAGCGACCGCAGGCGCTCGAGCAGCTCGGCCTGGGCCTCCTCCAGCTCCCGCAGCAGCGGGATCATCCGGTCCACGGGGGCCTGCAGCCGGAGCCGGATCTCCTCCCGCTCCTCCATGCCGAGGCCGTGCTGCTCCTTCACCCGTGGGGCGGCCCGCTTCTCCTCGGCCAGCCGGTCCAGCTCGTGCCGGTAGGCCTCGACCAGCCGGTGTGCGGCGTTGGAGACGGCGGCGCGGGCGTCCTCCTGCAGCTCGCCGGCGTCCATGGCCTCCACCGCCTTGCGGAGGCTGCGCGCCGTGGCAGCGGCGGACTTCCGGAGCAGCAGCGGCCCCAGGGCGATCTCCCCCAATTCGACCACGTGAGTCTCGAGGAAGTGGAGGGGGAGCCCCGCCGCCCGGGCCGGGGGACGGGGCACGCCCTCGGACACGTCCGCGGCGGTCTCCTGGATGGCGTCCACCGACAGGCGCAGCGGCGGCAGCTCGGGCCGCACCGGGTGGGCCACCTCCCCCCGGGCGAACAGCTCCAGGGAGTCGCCCTCCGCCGTGGCCCCGCTCCCGTCCCGCGCCCCTCGCGCCTGCTGCCCGGCCCCCGACCCCGGCGCCCGCGTCCCCGTGCCGTCGCCCGGCTCCGCCTCCTCCCCGTCGGGCGCCTCCTCCCGGGTCCCGGGAGGAGGTTCGGGCTCGCTGCGCGCCACCTGGATGGCGGCCCGGATCTCCTCGGGAAAGAGGTACAGCAGCCGGAGGACGGTCTCGCCCTTCCGGAGCAGGAGGGCCCTCCCCTCCGATCCGGCCGACCCCTCCTCGACGGTGCGGGCTTCGTCCACCGGCCACGCGATGCGGAGAGCCTCCTCGCCCCCCAGGAGGTGGAGCGCCTGCTTCGTGAACAGGGCCACCCGGAGACCGCTGGCCTTCCGCTCGCCGATCCGACCCACGACCGCCGTCCCGGCGGTGAAGACGACCACCTCGGACGCCTGCTCCGGAGGCAGCCGCCCCCGGGCGCCGGTCCTGCCCAGCTGGCGCTCCAGGTCGCGTCCGAGGGCGTCGAGCCGCTCCCGGGGGCCCTTGAGGGCCAGGGTCCTGCCGTCGGCGAAGACCATGAGGAGGCCCGCCCGTCGGGACGTCCAGAAGACGGAGCCGTAGGACAGGCTGAGATGGCCGACGTGGAAGGCGTCGTCCCCGGCCTCCGCGGCCACGTCGCGGTACACGCCGTCCCCCTGGACCAGGACGTCCAGCGTTCCCTCATCCACGGATCCCGTCTCCCGCCGGGTGCCGTCCCCGGAGCCTCATGAGGCCAGGATCTCCACCACCCGGTCCGCGTCGGCCAGGCCGGGGACGACGTGCTCGGCCCCGTGCTCCGCGAGCTCGTCCGTCCCGTAGCCGCCGGTCGCCACAGCCAGGGAGCGCAGGCCCGAGTGGCGCGCGCACCGGACGTCGGCCGGCGTGTCGCCGATGATCCAGACCTCCTCCGGCGTGAACGGGCGGCCCACCCGGCGCGCGGCGCGCCGGACGGCCAGCGGGGGGAGGTCGTCGCGCTCCTCCGAGTCCGAGCCGAAGGCGCCGTAGCGGAAGGGCTCCCGCACCCGACACGCCTCCAGCTTCCGCCAGGCGCCGCCCCGGACGTTGCCGGTGACGAGGGCCAGCTCGAAGCGGCCGTCGGCCTCCAGCCGATCCAGCAGGCGGCGGACGCCGGCGTGCACCTTCAGACGGGACCGCCGGTCGGTCAGCGCCGTCTCCAGCGCGTCCAGGTAGCGGCTCCACAGCCGTCCCATCCGCTCGTCGATCCACGGGTCCTCTCGTCCCACCGCTCGCAGGAGTCCCCGGACGATGGCCGGGTCGGTCTTCCCGCTGAAGTGGAAGCTGTCGATGGGGCCGGTCTCGCCGTAGACCGCCTCCATCGCCCGCCGGAAGGCCACCCGTCCCGCGCCGTCCACGTCCACCAGCGTCCCGTCGACGTCGAACAGGAGCAGCCGGGTCACGAGGGACCCCCGTCCCCGCAACGGACGGCCCGCTCGATGGCCCGCTCCAGGGCCGCCTCCGCCCTGACCGCCACCCGGAGCACCTCGGCCGCCGGGAGATCGCCGGCCTCGCCGGCCGTGGACAGCGCGAAGACCATGTCCCCGTCGAACGGCGTCGCGGCGGGTCGCACGCGCCGGACGAGGCCGTTCATGGCCTGGCGCGCCACGATCCGGAGCCGTCCGCGGTCCAGGGGCGCGTCGGTGGCCACCACCGCCAGGGTCGTGTTCTCGGCGGCCCCGCCGCCCGGGGACGGGGCGCCCTCGGGCCCGGCGGCAGCCCTCCCGGCGTCCGGCGTCCCCTCGTCGGGCTGCCGACCGAAGCCGGGGGGCACGCGCCCGGACCGCAATGCCCGGGCGGTGTCCAGCAGCTCGCCGTCCTCGTCCCGGGCCCCGGCCAGGATACCGCCCTCCCCGTCCACCACGTCCCCGAAGGCGTTCACCGCCGCAAGCGCGGCCACCGCCGGGCCCTCCTCGTCGTCCGCCCAGCTTCCCACGCCGGAGGGATCGCCGCTTCCCCCACCCCGTAGCTTGCCCACCGTCGCGCCGCACCCCGCTCCCACAGGGCCTTCGGGGACCGGGGCGTCGCTGGCGGCCTCGGCCGCCGCCCGGCCCATCGCCGGGCCGGGACGCACCGACGGATCCCCCACCGCCAGGTCGTAGAGGACGGCGGTGGGCACGATGGGAACGGTGGCCGCCGAGGTGGGGAAGCCCCGTCCCCGCTCCTCCAGCCACGCCACGACGCCGTCGGCCGCGGCCAGCCCGAACGCCGACCCGCCGGTGAGGAGCACCGCGTCGCAGCGCGGCACCACGTGGAGGGGCGAGAGGGCGTCGAGCTCCCGGGACCCGGTGGCCAGGCCCCGCACCTCGACGGCGGCCCGGAAGGGGCCGAGGACCACGGTGCAGCCCGTGCGGGCCTCGCGGTCGTCGGCGTGGCCGACCCGGAGCCCCGGGACCGAGGTCAGGGTCCCGACGCCCGCCCCGCCTCGGCCGCTCATCCCCTCCTCTCGCGGTTCTCCCGGACCGCCCGACCGAATCGCTCGAAGAGGCGACGGTTGGTGCCGGTGGGCTCGTCCAGCATCCGCTCCGGGTGCCACTGGACGCCGGCCACCCAGGCCTCCGTCCGATCCCCGCGGTACTCCACCACCTCGACCAGGTCGTCCTCCGACCAGCCCACCGGCTCCAGCCCCTCGCCCGGCTCCCGGATGGCCTGGTGGTGGGTGGAGTTGCACCGGAAGCCGCCGTCCCGGAAGACGCCGTCCAGCAGGTCGACCCCGTCCACCCTCACCTCGTGGACGTCCCGGGAGATGTCCCGTCCGGTGCGGTCGTGGTCCAGCCGGCCGTCGCGCTGGCTCGCCAGGTCCTCGTAGAGGGTGCCGCCCAGGACCACGTTCAGGAGCTGCATCCCCCGGCAGATGGCCAGCATCGGGAGGTCCCGCTGCAGGGCCTGCTCGATGACCTCGGACTCCTGCTCGTCCCGCTCGGGCGAGACGTGCACCGCCGATTCCTCGATCCCCCCGTACCGGCGCGGATCCACGTCCTCGCCCCCGGTGAGCACCACGCCGCTGGCCAGGGCCAGCAGCTCGTCGGTGGTGGCCTTCGCCTGGTCGGGGGAGACGACGAGGGGGATCCCGCCGGCGATCTCCGTCCCCTTCAGGTAGCCGGTCTCCGTCAGCCCCCCCACGGTCGGCGCCGAGGCCCTGCGGCGCACGGGGACGGTGACGGCGATGAGGGGGGAGGAGGACCGGTCGCGCGGCGAGCTCATGGCGCCTCCCGGGCCACCTCTTCCCGGATCTCCCGGTCCATGGATTCCAGCCAGCCCGCCAGGAGGCCAGGATCCACGTTGCCCCCGGACACGGTGGCCACGACGTCCCCCTCCGGCGCCCCGTCGGCCGCGGCGCCGGACAGCAGGGCGGCCACCGTGGCGGCGCCGCTCGGCTCCACCACGAGATGGCGCTCGAAGTGCCAGCGGACGGCCCGCAGCAGCGCGTCCTCGTCGACGGTGACCACCTCGTCCACCAGCTCCCGCACGTGCCGGAAGGTCAGGTCGCCCGGGCGGACGGGCTTCAGCCCGTCGGCCACCGTCTCCACGCCCTCCAGGGTCACGGGCTCGCCGGCCTCCAGCGACCGCAGCATCGAGGCGGCGCCCTCCGGCTCCACGCCCACCACCCGGCACTCCGGCGCGGCCTCCCGCAGGAGCGCCGCCTGCCCCGAGATCAGGCCGCCGCCGCCGATGGGGACCAGGACGAGGCCGGGCCGACCCACGGGCCCCCGCTCGCGCCCCCCGGCACCGTCGCCCCGGGCCGTTGACCCGGCGTGCCGTTCCGCCGCCTCCCGGAGCTGCTCCACGGCCTCCAGCGCCACCGTGCCCTGGCCCGCGATGATGTCCGGGTGGTCGTAGGGGGGCACGATCGTGGCGCCGGTCTCCCGGGCGATGGCCTCGGCCCGCTCCCGCCGCTCGGTCGTGGTCGTCCCCGCCAGCTCGATCCGTCCCCCCAGCCGGCGGGTGGCGCGGACCTTCACGGCGGGGGCGTCCCGGGGCATGACGATGGTGGCCCGGACGCCGAAGGCCCGGGCGGCCAGCGCCACCCCCTGGGCGTGGTTGCCCGAGGAGTAGGTGACCAGGCCGGCGGCGCGGCCGTCGTCGTCCAGCCGGGCGATGAAGTTGTAGGCGCCGCGGACCTTGAAGGCCCCGCCCCGCTGCAGGCTTTCGCACTTGAGCCACACGCGCCGTCCGTCGGGCAGGTCCCCGGGGAGGAGCGGGGTGCGGCGGGCGACCCCCTCCAGCCGCCGGGCGGCCTCGCGGACGTCGGCGGCCGAGACCAGACGGTCCCCGCTGCCGGCGGCGGCCGGTGCCGCCTCCCCGGCCCGCTCGCCGACCTCACTCACCCGGGGCTTCCTCCTCCACCTGCTCGGCCAGCTCCCTGACGGCCTCCGGGCCCTCGGCGACCTCGTCCTCGTCCGCCTGCACCCGGTCGACCACCCGGGCGACGTCCACCACCTCGTCGCCCTCGTCCAGGTTGACCAGCTTCACCCCCTGGGTGTTCCGGCCGATCACGCGGATCTCCCGGGCGTGCTGGCGGTTGATGACGCCGTTGCGGGTCACCAGCATCAGCTCGTCCTCGTCGGTTACCTCCTTGACCGCCACGACCGGCCCGGTCTTCTCGGTGATCTTGAGGTTGATGAGCCCCTTGCCGCCCCGGCGCTGGGTGCGGTACGCCTCCAGCTCGGTCCGCTTGCCCAGCCCGTTGCGGGCCACGGTCAGGAGCGTCCCGCCCCGCCGGACGACCACCATGCCGACGACCCGGTCGTCCTCCGCCAGGTCGATGCCCTTCACCCCCTGGGTGGCCCGGCCCGTCTCCCGCACGTCGTCCTCCCGGAAGCGGATCGCCATGCCCTGGCGCGTGGCCAGCAGGACCTCGCTGCTCCCGTCCGTCTGCTCGACGGCCATGAGCCGGTCGCCCTCCACGATGTTGATGGCGTTGACCCCCGGCGACCGGACGTACGAGTAGGCCGCCAGGCTGGTCTTCTTGACCTTGCCCCCCTCGGTGGCGAAGAGCAGGTAGCGGTCCTCCGAGAACTCCCGCACGGGGACCATGTTGGCGATGACCTCGTCCTTGTCGATCCGCAGGAGGTTGACGATGGGCCGCCCCCGCGCCGTGCGGCTGGCCTTGGGGATCTCGTAGACCTTGAGCCAGTAGGCGTGCCCGCCCGCCGTGAAGCACATGAGGTAGTCGTGGGTGGAGGCCAGGAAGAGGTGCTCCACCCAGTCCTCGTCCTTGGTCCCCATGCCCGCCACGCCCCGCCCGCCGCGGCGCTGCTGCCGGTAGACGTCGGTGGGGATCCGCTTCACGTAGCCGTCACGGCTGACCGTGATCACCATCGTCTCCTCGGCGATCAGGTCCTCCTCGGTGAAGTCCACCGGGACGTCGACGATCTCGGTCCGGCGCTCGTCCCCGTACTCCTCGTCGATCTCCTCCAGCTCGTCGCGGATGATCCCCATCCGCATCTCCCGGGAGTCCAGGATCTCCTCCAGCCGCTTCCGCTCCGCCCGGACCTCCTCCAGCTCCTCCTCCAGCTTCTCGATCTCCAGGCCGGTGAGGCGGCCGAGCTGCATGCTGAGGATGGCGTCGGACTGCCGCTCCGACAGCTCGAAGCGCTCCCGCAGCTGGCGCCCCGCGTCGCTCCGGTCGGCCGCCCCCCGGATCACCTCGATGACGTCGTCGATGTGGTCGACGGCGGTCTTCAGCCCCTCCAGGACGTGCTCGCGGTCCTTGGCGTTGGCCAGGTCGTACTCGCTCCGCCGCACCACGACGTCGTGCCGGTGGCGGAGGAAGTGCTCCAGCATCTCCTTCAGGGACATCACCTTCGGGACGCCGTCCACCAGCGCCAGCATGATGACGCCGAAGGTCGACTGGAGCTGGGTGTGCTTGTAGAGGTGGTTGAGGACGATCTGCGGGTTGGCGTCCCGGCCCAGCTCGATGACCAGCCGGATGCCGTCCCGGTCCGACTCGTCCCGGAGGTCCGAGATCCCGCTGACCTTCTTCTCCCGCACCAGGCCGGCGATCTGCTCGATGAGCCGCGTCTTGTTGACCTGGTAGGGGATCTCGGTGACGACGATGCGCTCGCCGCCGCGCTCCCGCTCCTCCACCCGGGCGCGGGCCCGCATCACCACCCGGCCCCGGCCGGTCTCGTAGGCGCTCCGGATGCCGTCGGTGCCGAAGATGTAGCCGCCGGTGGGGAAGTCGGGCCCCTCCACCTCCTCCATCAGGTCCTCGACGGTGGCCCCGGGATCGTCGATGAGCCGGTGACAGGCCGCCACCAGCTCCCGGAGATTGTGCGGCGGGATGTTGGTGGCCATCCCCACGGCGATCCCCGACGAGCCGTTGGCCAGGAGGTTCGGCAGGCGGGAGGGGAGGACCGTCGGCTCCTGGAGACGGTCGTCGAAGTTGGGGACGAGGTCCACCGTCTCCTTCTCGATGTCCGCCAGCATCTCCTCGGCCAGGGACGCCAGGCGGGCCTCGGTGTAGCGGTAGGCCGCCGCGCTGTCGCCGTCGATGGAGCCGAAGTTCCCCTGTCCGTCGACCAGGGGGTAGCGGAGGGAGAAGTCCTGCACCATCCGGACGAGCGAGTCGTAGACCGCGGCGTCGCCGTGGGGGTGGTACTTGCCCAGCACCTCGCCCACCACGGTGGCGCTCTTCTTGTACGACCGGCCGGCGCCGAGCCCCAGGTCCTGCATCGCGTAGAGGATGCGCCGGTGCACCGGCTTCAGCCCGTCCCGGACGTCGGGCAGCGCCCGCTGGACGATGACGCTCATCGAATAGTCGATGAAGGACTCCCGCATCTCCTCTTCGAGGAGGCGGGTATCGATGCGCTCCATGGTCTCGCCGGTGCTCATGCTCTCTCGTCGGCTGTGTGGATAGGGTGGAGGCGGTCTGTCGGGAGCCGGGGGGAGAGACGGTGGGAAACCGCCCGAAACGCCGGCCCCAGGAGGGCGTCGGTCCCCACCCGCTCCTTCGCTCTATCAGCCCTGCAATGTAAGGGATTCCGGGGGGCGAGGCGAATCCCGGGCCATGGGGCCGGGGCGTCCGGAAGCACGGACGGGGGCAGCGGCCCGCGGCCGCTGCCCCCGTCCCCTCGGGACCCGGCGATCACCGGGCTCCCCGGCCGTCCGAGCCGCCGGCACCCCGGCGCCCGGAACGGCCCTGCGACCGGGTCCTAGCCGTCGAAGTCCTGGAGGATCATCTCCATCTCCTCCTTGTGCTCCGTCTCGTCCGCCACCAGGTCCTCGAGGCGCACCTTCAGGCCGGTGGCCCCTGCCGCCTCGGCCTGCTTGATCCGCTGGCGATAGCGGGAGATGGTGTCGACCTCGGCCTCCAGGGCGATCTCGACCCGCTCGCGGTTGCTGGATCCGAGGCGGACCGGCGCCGGCTCGGTCGTGGGCTCGCCGCCCAGGGCGATGACCTTCTGGGCCAGGAACTCCGCGTGTCCCTGCTCGTCGGCGACCTCGGACTGGAACAGGGCCTTCAGCTCGGGCCGGTTGGCCCCGGTCATGAGCCGGGCCGCGACCGTGTAGAAGATCACGGCCTGGTACTCGGCCGCCAGATCCTCGTTGAGCCCGTCGATCAGCGCCTGCTTCGCGTCGTCCGCCATCACTGCCTCCTCTTCTTTCGTCGTGATTCGTCCGGGTGGCTGGCGCTCCGGATCCGTGGATCCGGAACGTCCGACCCTCGGCCCCTGCCGTAGCATTCGGAGTTCAAGGTCCGTTCCGGCCGCTTCGGTGGATACGAGGCATCGTTCCTTATCGATAATTATTATTGATTAGCGGTCCTCGTGCAAGGGGTGTCTCCCCGATCGACGCGGGCGACCGGCTCCACGCGGGACCCCGATCCACCCCCTTGCATCCAAATGGGCCGCCCGGCATTTTGTGGGTGATTGAAACTGATTCTCAACCGCATCACTCAGGAACGGGCTGCCAGACGATGACCATCGATCGTGCCGCGCCTCCCGCGCTGGACCTGGACGCCGTGTCCGGGCACATGCTACGCAACTACGTGGCCCGCTACGAGAGCGGCGGCGTGCAGCCGCATCCGGTGACCAGCTTCGTGGACGCCCGGGGCCGGGCGTGCGTGGTGGGCGCCTTCGCCGACGCCGGCTCCCTGGAGGAGTTCGCGTCCTCGGAGGCGTGCCGCACCTTCCTGGACGGACCCCTGGTCGGGATCTCCCGTCTCTTCGAGGACGGCCGGGTGACGCCGGCCGAGGTGTACGACGCGTGCCTCGTGGAGCTGGCCTACCGCCGGGTCGCCGCCGAACCCGGGAGAGAGGCCGCTCCCGCCGCCGTGACGGCCTGACGATCCCCGGCGGGCGGACGCCCGCCGTCCTCTCCGCC
>CAZSKS010000033.1:10776-23867 GCA_964607465.1 uncultured Gemmatimonadota bacterium
CCGCCGTGACGGCCTGACGATCCCCGGCGGGCGGACGCCCGCCGTCCTCTCCGCCGGGTCAGGCGACCATCCTGAAGTCCCGCAGCTCCTCCCGACCCGTCCTCTCCAGCGCCTCCCGGATCTCCTCCCGCGCCCCGGGCGCCCCCACGGCCCCCAGGACGTAGGCCCGCCGCCCGTCCCCGGCGGGGTAGCACCGCCCGAACCCCTCGGGGCTCAGCACCGGGGCCCCCGCGATGCGCTGACCGATCTTGCGCGGATCCAGGTCCACGAACGCGTCCACCGCCCGTCCGACCCGCGCCAGGGCCCGCGCCAGGGGCTTGCCCACCTCCCCCGCGCCCCAGACCACCGGCGCGCGTCCCTCCGGGAGGAAGCCGGCGTCCAGGAAGTGGACCTTGCAGCGGAGGAAGGCCTCGGGCGCGTAGGCGGGATCGGTGCGGCTGAGGTTGTCCTCGTGCAGGCGCCAGCGGTGGAGCACCCGCGGCAGGTTCGCCGCCCGCATGCCGGCCATGTGCAGCCGCAGCACCAGGTCGTAGTCCTCCGGCCAGCCCATGTCCCGATGTCCGCCCAGGCCCCGGAGGACCGACCGTCGGATCATCAGGGTGGGGCTCGCCACGGGGCACTCCACCAGGAGGTCCCGGGCCAGCTCCTCGGGCTCCCGGAGGCCGTTCAGCCAGCGCTCGTACCGGCGGTAGCCGGGCCCGATCGCCTCGTCCGGGAAGTACTCCACCCCGGCGCCGCAGGCCGCCAGCTCCGGACGCCGATCCAGGAATTCGGCCTGGCGCTCCAGCCGCTCGGGATGGGCCACGTCGTCCCCGTCCATCCTGGCCAGCAGCGGGGCCCTCGCCGCGCCGGTGGCCCGCTCGGCGGCGGCGGCCACGCCTCGCCCGCCCCCCTCCAGCACCCGGACCCGACCGTCGCGCCCGGCCCACGCGTCCAGCAGCTCGCGCGTACCGTCGGTGGAGCCGTCGTCCACGGCCACCACCTCGAACGCCTCGAGCGTCTGGGCTTCCAGGCTGTCGATGCAGGCGGAGAGATGGGCCTCCTCGTTCCGGCAGGGGAGGAAGACCGTGACCCGGGGGCGGTCCGTCTCAGCCACCTCCGTCCCCGGAACCGCCTCCAGCGTCCCCGGCCCCGCCTCCGTCCTTCCCGGAATCACTTCCGGCGTCGGAGGCGCCCTCGTCCGGCGAACCCTCTCCCACGGCGCCCCTGGACATGAGCTCCATGGAGAGCGGCTGCTCGGCGAAGGTCTGCCTCACCAGGAAGTGCGGCGCCTCCTTCGTGACGAAGAGATGGACCGTCTGGCCCGAGACCTCCAGTCGGACGTCCCAGGTCTCGAAGCTGCCGGCCTGCACCTCCACGGTCTCCTGTCCCACGACGCGGGCGGCGAGCTGGCTGACGCCGGTCCGGGGGGAGTAGACGGGCAGCTCCAGCTCGGCGCCCTCCTCGAGGGGCGAGGCCAGGATGACCGCCAGGGCCATGTTCTGATCCACCGTGCCCCCGGCCACCGCGGTGTCCACCTTCAGCTCCTCCATCTCCGGCTGTCCCCCCTCCTCCTCCCCGGTCGGCTGCCGCGGGACGGAGGCCGTGCCCTTCACCCGTCCGTCCTCGTAGGAGAGGTCCAGGCTCACGGACGTCGGGCCCATCTGTCCGCCCTTCTCCACCCGCACCGGGGCCAGCTCCGGCGTGACCACGTAGCGGGTGGTCTGGCTCCCCATGGCCCCCGAGAGGCTCTCGGTGACTCGGACCCGACCCGCCTCCGTGTCCTCCACCCGCAGGGTGGACTGGGCCACCGAGTTGCCCTGGTAGAGGAGGGAGTAGAGGAAGTCGCCCCGGCGAATGCGGCTGGCGTCCAGGGTCACGTCCGTGCGCCGGACCTCCAGGTCGGCCAGGTCGATCTCCTCGCCGTCCGTGTCGTAGAGGGTGAGGGGCGCGATCGGCTCCAGCCCGTCGTGGACCGCGGTGGCGTCCCCCACCACCACGATGGCGGCGCGACCGGGATGCAGGTGCTGTCGGGCCGCCCGCCGGACGTCCTGGCGGTCGATCTCCGAGATGCGGCTCCGGTAGGTCTCCAGGTAGTCGATGTCGAGCCCCCGGAGCAGGACGTCCGAGACCCGGGAGGCCACCTGCTGCGGCGTCTCGATCTGGAGCGGGAAGTTGCCGGTGAGGTAGTTCGTGGCGTCGGCCAGCTCCTCCTCGCTGACCGGCTCGCTCCGGATCCGCTCCATCTGGTCCAGCGTCTCGACGACCGCGCTGTCGGTGACCGGGTTACGGACCTCGGCCTGGGCCACGAAGTGGCCCCGCTGCCGGGTGTCCGTGAACGTGCTGTAGGCGCCGTAGGTCCAGCCCTTCTCCTCCCGCAGGATCAGGAAGAGCCGGGCGTTGGCCCCTCCGCCCAGGATCCGGTTCATCACGTCCACCGAGTAGATGTCGGACGATCCGGGCTCCAGGCCCAGGTGGCCTATCCGCACGGAGGACTGCACCGAGCCGGGCCGGTGCACCAGGTGCAGGGCCCGCTCCTCCCGGGCCGGGGGCTCGGGGAAGCCGCCCCGGTCGGGCTGCGACCCGCTCCAGCCGCCGAACCAGCGCTCCGCGGACTCGCGGGCCGACGCCGGGTCGATGTCGCCGGCGAAGACCAGCAGGGAGCCGTCCGGGACGTAGCGGCGCTCGTGGAAGGAGGTCAGGTCGTCACGGTCGATCTCGTCGGCCGTCTCCGGCGTCGGCTCCTCGGCGTAGGGGTGGTCGCCGTAGACGACCTGCCGAAAGTGGCGGGAGGCGAGCTGTCCGGGCTGGGAGAGCTGCTGCTCGAGGCTGGCGGTGAATCGCTTCTTCCCGGTCTCGAACCCGTCGGCGGGAAACGTGGGATTCCGCACCACGTCCGAGAAGACCTCCATCACCGTGGCCAGCCGGTCCGTCAGGGCGGTGGTGGCGACGAAGGCGTAGTCGTCGGAGGCCCCCGTGGAGAGCGACGCCCCGGCTCCCTCCACCGTCGCGGCGATCTCCTCCGCGCTTCGCGATTCGGTGCCCTTGTCGATCATGCGGGAGACGAGGTTGGCCGTCCCGATCCGACCCTCGGGGTCGGCCACCTCGCCGCCGGGGACGTAGAGGCGCACCGAGACCACGGGCTGCTCGTGGTTCTCCACCACGACCACCTCGAGCCCGTTGGCCAGCGTGTCACGGCCCACCTCGGGAAACTGCACGTCCGCCGGCTCGGCGGGCGGCGGCGGCTCCGAGGGGAAGTCCTCCTGCGCCTCGAGGGGGAGGCCGGGCAGGACGAAGGCCAGGGCGGCTACCAGGGCGAGAGCCCCGTCGGATCGGCTCGTGGGGTTCGTCCTCATCGGTCGGCTCCTTCCTGCTCCCCGCCGTTCTCTCCGCCGTCGCCGCCGGAGCCCTCGACGGGCTGATCGATCACCACGCTCAGGTTCTCCTCGGTCAGGTACTCCTCGACGACGCGCCGCAGGTCCTCCCGAGTCACCGACAGGAAGCGGTCGAGCTGCCGGTTCACGTCGGCCAGGTCCGGGAAGAACTGGGCGAAGCGCAGCAGCGCCTCCGCCTTCTGGTAGGTGCTCTGTCGGCCCTGGACGTGATCGGCCTCGAAGCTGTTCTTCGCCTTCTGCAGCTCATCGGCGGTGGGAGGCTCCTCGTGCAGGCGACGGAGCTCCTGCTGGAAGAGCCAGCGCAGGGAATCGGGGGGCACGCCCCTGTTGGCGAAGGCGAAGACCAGGAACAGGCCCGGTCCCTTGCGAGAGTAGACCCCCGAGGACATCTGCTGGGCCGCCCCGGCGTCGGCCACGATGGTCCGATAGATCCGGGAGCTCTCTCCCTGGCCGAAGACGTTGGCCAGGAGCTGCAGGGGAGGGTTGTCCTCGTGGGAAGCCGGCGGAATCCGGAAGCTCCAGATCACGGCGGGGAGGCTCGCGTTCGGATCCTCCACCGTCTCGACCCGCATGCCCGGCGCGTACGAGAGCTCGCACTCGGGGTCGGGCGGGACCTCGCCGGACGGGATGCCGCCGAAGTAGCGCTCGATCGTCTCCTTCGCCTGCTCCGGGTCGAAGTCGCCCACCACGGCCAGGGTGGCGTTGTTCGGAACGTAGTGGTCCTCCCAGAAGGCGCGGGCGTCCTCGGCCGTGGCCGCGTTGAGGTCCTCCATGGGACCGATGGGGGAGTGGGCGTAGCCGTCGCAGCCGGTGTTCCGGTACGGGACGTGCCAGATGCCCGCCAGCTGGGCCGGACCGTACGGGCTGTTGTCGAACGACTGCCGCCGCTCCTCCTTCACGGTGGAGCGCTGGTTCTCGAAGTTCTCCTGGGTGATGGCCAGCGCCCGCATGCGATCGGCCTCGAGCCAGAGGGCCAGGTTCAGCCGGTTGGCGGGCAGCGTCTGGAAGTAGTTCGTGCGGTCCTCGTTGGTCGTGCCGTTGAGCTGACCGCCCACGCTCTCGATGTAGTCGAAGTACTCGGCCTTCCCCACGTGCTCCGACCCCTGGAACATCATGTGTTCGAACAGGTGGGCGAAGCCGAAGCGGCCCTCCCTCTCGTCGCTCGACCCCACGTCGTACCAGAGGTCGACGGTGACGATGGGCGTGGAGTGGTCCTCCGAGAGGATCACCTCCAGGCCGTTGTCGAGGGTGTAGGTCTCGTAGGGGATCTCGCCCGCCTCCTGGGCCGCGGTCGCCGCGGGCAGGAGGAGGGCGGCCGCCAGCGCGGCCCCGAGGGTTCCGGATCGCTTCATGGAACGCTCCCGTCCGGTGGAGTTTCGCCTCGTGTCCATCCGGGGAACAACCGGGACGGCGCGGGCGTTGAGGCCGGTTCTGCTCGACGCGGGCGTCGAGGGATCAGCCCGCCGCCCGTTCGGCCGCCGCCTCCCTCTCCTCGACGTGCCTGCGAAGGTGGCGGCCGGTGCGGGACCGCTCGGCGTCCATGACGGCCTCCGGCGGTCCCGCCGTCACGATCTCGCCCCCCTCCTCCGCCGCCCCGGGGCCCAGATCGACGATCCAGTCGGCGCTCTGGATCACCTCCAGGTTGTGCTCCACCACCAGGACGGTGTGGCCGTCCTGGACCAGCTGGTCCAGGACGCGGATCAGCCGGGAGATCTCTCCGAGTCCCAGCCCGACGGTGGGCTCGTCCAGCAGGTAGATGCGGCGCCCCGATCCCGAGGCCCGGGCCAGCTCCCGGGCCACCTTCAGCCGCTGGGCCTCTCCGCCGGAGAGGGTGTTGGCCGGCTGGCCCAGCCGCAGGTAGCCGAGACCGACCCGCTGCAGCTGCCACAGCGCCTCGCCGATCCGGTCCTGCCGGAGGAAGAAGCGGATGGCCTCGTCCACCGTCATCTGGAGGACGTCGTGGATGTCGCGGCCGCGGTACTCCACCTCCAGCACCTCGGGCCGATACCGCCGGCCGCCGCAGACCTCGCAGGGCGTGGAGACGTCGGCCATGAAGACCATCTCCACCTCGTCCTCACCCGTCCCCTTGCAGGCCTCGCAGCGTCCGCCCTCGACGTTGAAGCTGAAGTGTCCGGGCTCGTACCCGCGGGCCTCGGCCAGCGGCTGGTCGGCGAACAGGGTCCGGATGGGGGTGAAGGCGTCGATGTAGGTGACGGGATTCGAGCGGGGGGTCCGCCCGATCGGGCTCTGGTCGACCATGACGACCTCGTCGAGTCCCGAGGCCCCCTCCAGGGCGTCGTAGCTGCCCGTCTCCTCGCCCAGGTGCTCCTTCGCGCTGGTCTCGCCCTCCATCTCCAGCTCCAGCGCGTGGAGGAGGAGGTCGGAGACCAGCGTCGACTTCCCCGCCCCCGAGACGCCGGTGACGACGGTGAGCCGGCCCAGGGGCAGCTCCAGGTCCACCCCCTCCACGTTGTGGAGCCGGGCGTTGCGCAGGCGGAGCCAGCCGTCGCCGGGCTTCCGGCGCTTGCGGGCCGGCTCCCCGCCCCGCCGGGCCAGGAGCCGACCCGTCGTGGTGTCGGCCCCCACCAGCCCCTCGTAGTCGCCCTCGTACACCACCTCGCCCCCCTTCTCGCCCGAGCCCGGGCCCAGCTCCACCAGCCGGTCCGCCACCTCCATCACCCTCGGCTCGTGCTCCACCATGAGGACCGTGTTGCCCCCGGCCCGGAGGCGGAGCAGGACGTCCAGGAAGCGCTGGACGTCGTGAGGATGGAGGCCGATGGTGGGCTCGTCGAGCACGTAGAGGGTGTCCACCAGCCGGCTGCCCAGGCAGCTGGCCAGGCGGATCCGCTGCATCTCGCCGCCGGAGAGCGTGCGGGCCTGCCGGTCCAGGGTCAGGTAGCCCAGGCCCACGGCCTCCAGGAAGCCGAGGCGGTCCTCCAGCTCCTCCAGGATCGGGTCGGCCACCTTCCGCTCGAAGGGCTCCAGCTCCAGCTCCCGCAGCCAGGGCAGCAGCTCCGAGATCCGGGTCCGGGCCGACTCGGAGACGTCCCGGCCGCCGACCTTCACGTGGAGGGCGTCGGGCCGGAGGCGCGCCCCGCCGCAGGCCCGACAGCGGACCGGCTTCTGGTACTGGCGCAGGAAGACCCGGATGTAGCGCTTGTACTTCTTGCTCTCCCGGGAGCGCAGGAAGGGGAGCATCCCCTGGAAGTCCGCGCTCCCCTCCAGCAGCTCGTCCCGGAGCCCCTCGTCCAGCTCCTGCCACGGGGTGGCCGGATCGACGCCGCGGCGGTCCAGGAAGTCGCGCAGCTCGGTCCGCTGGCGGGAGTAGCGGGGCTTCGTCCACGGGTCCAGGGCGCCGTCTCCCACGGGCCGGGCGGGGTCCGGAACGATGAGATCGGGATCGTACTCCAGGGTCGCCCCGAAGCCCTCGCACTCGGGGCAGGCGCCGGCCGCGCTGTTGAAGCTGAAGAGGGCCGGACGGCTCTCCTCGAACTCCCGGCCGCAGCCGTCGCACCGGACCGCCTCGCTGAACGCGTGGCGGCGCTCGATCCGCGTCCCGCCCCCTTCTCCGCGACCGGCCTCCAGGACCAGCCCCTCGCCTTCCCCCTCGGCGAAGGCCGCGGCCAGGGCGTCGGCCAGCCGCTCGCGCTCGTCGGGGTCGACGGTCAGGCGGTCGACGACGACGAGGAGCTCGTCGGCGGCGGCGAGGTCGGGGAGTCGAGGGTCGCTCGGGGGCGGAGGGGAGCCCTCCTCCCCCTCCTCCCCCTCGCCGACGTCGAGGTCGGGGAGGTAGACCTCCTCGCCGTCGGCCAGCACCCGCAGGTAGCCCTGGGATCGGAGGTTGGCGACGGCGACGCCGTGGCTGATCTCGCGGCTCAGCTCCAGGGGGAAGGCCACGTGGATCCGGGTCCCCGGGTCGAGCTCGAGGATCTCGTCCGCCGCCGACGTCACGGTGTCGGGGCGGACCCGGAGGCCGCAGTCCGGGCAGATCGTCCACCCCACCCGCGCCCACAGCAGCCGCAGGAAGTCGTAGACCTCCGTCACCGTCCCCACCGTGGACCGGCTGGTCTGGACGGTGTTGCGCTGGTCGATGGCCACGGCCGGGCTCACACCCTCGACCCGTTCCACCGCCGGCTTCTCCATCCGCTCCAGGAACTGCTTGGCGTAGGTGGAGAGCGACTCGATGTAGCGGCGCTGCCCCTCGGCGTAGATCGTGTCGAAGGCCAGGCTGGACTTGCCGGAGCCGGAGGGGCCCGTCAGCACCGTCACGGCACCGCGGGGGATCGAGAGGTCGATCCCCTTCAGGTTGTGCTGGCGGGCGCCCGTGACGCGGATCTCTCGCTTCATCTGGGGGTGTGACGTTGCGGGGCCTGGAGGGGCGGCGTCAATCGGCGGGGCGCCCGTCGCGCTTGGACGCCCGGCGCCGCGCGCCTAGCTTGTCGGGACCTGTCGGGCTCGCCGGTCTCCGGGCCGGCGCCTCCCGTCGGCCCGCGCACCGTAGGACGCCCGAGCCGGCCGCGAGTTCCCCGGCCGGGTGCGCGCCGCGCCCAGCGAGACCACCACCGCACGAGGTGACATGTACGGAAGCCCGGAAGGACCGATCCGGGAGGAGGACGCCCTCGGCAAGGCGTACGACGCCCGACTGATGCGGCGGCTCCTGGCGTACCTGTCGCCCTACAAGTGGCAGACGGTGGGGGCGGTGATCATGCTCATCGCCGCCTCCGGGCTCGAGCTGGTCGGCCCCTGGCTCACCAAGATCGCCATCGACGAGGCCTTCCCGGCGGGCGATTCCGGGCTGCTGGGGCTCCTGGCCGCCCTCTTCGCCGGCTCCCTCCTGCTGTCGGCCCTCCTGGAATACGGTCGGACCCTCCTGACGACCTGGATCGGCCAGCGGGTGATGAAGGACCTCCGGCAGGAGATCTTCGACAAGCTCCAGGAGCTGGACCTGGAGTTCTTCGACCGGAACCCGGTGGGCCGCCTGATGACGCGGGTGACCAGCGACGTCGAGGTGCTGAACGACATGTTCACCTCGGGCGTCGTCACCATCTTCGGCGACGTGTTCACGCTGCTCTTCATCATGGGGGCCATGCTGCTGATGGACTGGCGGCTGGCCCTGGTCACCTTCGCGGTCCTCCCCCTGGTCTTCGTCGCCGCCTGGATCTTCCGGGCCAAGGCGCGGGAGGCCTACCGGGACGTCCGGGTGCGGCTGGCCCGGCTCAACTCGTTCCTCCAGGAGCGGATCAGCGGGATGTCGGTGGTCCAGCTCTTCCGGCAGGAGGAGACCAGCCAGGAGCATTTCCGCGAGCTGAACGACAGCCACCTGGAGGCGTGGCTGCGGTCGGTCACCTACTACGCGGTCTTCTTCCCGGTGGTGGAGCTGTTCTCGTCCATCGCCCTGGCGGTGATCCTCTGGTACGGCGGGGCGTCGGCGCTGGAGGGGACCCTGACGATCGGCGTCATCGCCGCCTTCCTCCAGTACGCGCGCCGCTTCTTCCGCCCCATCCAGGACCTCTCCGAGAAGTACAACGTCCTCCAGAGCGCCATGGCCAGCTCCGAGCGGATCTTCCGTCTCCTGGACCGGGAGCCGGAGATCCGCGACGCGGCGGAGCCGGTCCACCTCCCGGATCCGGTCGAGGGCCGGATCACGTTCGAGGACGTCTGGTTCCGCTACGGGACCGAGGGGGAGGACGACAGGGTCCGGGTCGGCGAGTCGGAGAGGGAGTGGGTCCTGGAGGGGGTGAGCTTCACGGCCCGGCCCGGCCAGCGGGTGGCCATCGTCGGAGCCACCGGGGCCGGCAAGACGACCATCATCAACCTCCTGATGCGGTTCTACGAGCCCCAGCGGGGACGGATCACCGTGGACGGGGTGGACATCCGCGACGTCCCGCTCCGGGAGCTGCGCACGCGGATGGGCCTCGTGCTCCAGGACGTCTACCTGTTCTCGGGCAGCCCGGAGGAGAACCTCCGGCTGGGCCGCGAGGAGGTGGACCGGGAGGCCATGGAGGCGGCGGCGCGGAGGGTCGGGGTCGACCACTACATCGATCGGCTCGAGGAGGGCTACGACCAGCCCCTGGGCGAGCGGGGGGGCAAGCTGAGCGTGGGCGAGCGCCAGCTCCTCAGCTTCGCACGGGCCCTGGCCGGCGACCCGCCGATCCTCCTGCTGGACGAGGCCACCAGCTCGGTGGACTCGGAGGTGGAGGCCCACATCGAGGAAGCGCTGGAGAAGCTGATGACGGGCCGCACGAGCCTGGTGATCGCCCACCGGCTGTCCACCATCCGGAACGCCGACCGGATCCTGGTGCTGCACCGGGGGCGGATCCACGAGTCCGGCACCCACGGCGAGCTGCTGGAGCAGGACGGCATCTACGCCCGCCTGCACCGCATGCAGTTCGAGCCCGCCGAGGGAGCGGCGTGACGATGACGGGGTGGCGCGAGGTGGTGGAGGTCGACACCCGGATCGCGCTGGCGGTCTTCATCGCCGCCATCGACCTGTGGTCGATCGGCCTCCTGCTGCGCTCGGACGGCAGCCGGCGGGAGAAGGCCCTCTGGTCGGCCGTGATCCTGCTCTGCCCCATCGTGGGATGCGTCCTGTGGTACGTCCTGGGCCCGAAGCCCCGCCTGGCCCCGCCGGAGGCCACCGAGCGGCGGCGCTGACGGCGGCAGGCCACGGCGCCGCCGCGGCACGGTCCCGCCCGGGCACCGCCAACGGAACGGTGAACCGGGCGCGCACGGGCCCCGCCGCCCGGAGCGGGAAGGCCCCTCAACCGCTCCCGTCGGCGTCCAGCAGCTCCTCGACCAGATCGGCCGACGCGGCGGCCGCGCCGGCCCCCTCCTCGACGTAGGTCCGGGCCGCCCGGCCCATCTGCCGGCGGCGGGCCGGCCGGTCCAGCAGCCCGGCCAGCGCCTCCGACACCCCGTCGGCGGGCACGGACAGGCCGGCGCCCCGCTCCACCAGCTCCCGGGCCTCCCGGCGGGTGCTGCCGCCGCGTCCGAACAGGACCGGCACGGCGGCGGCGGCGGGCTCCACCACCGAGTGGAGCCCCTCGTCGCCGAAGCCGCCGCCCACCCACGCGACGTCGGCGGCCGGATACAGCGCCGCCAGGACGCCGGTGACGTCCACGACCACCGGGCGGGGCCCGGCCGTCCCTTCGTCGGCCTCCCCGCCCCGCCCGCCGGCCCCGGACCCGGGGCCGGCCGACACGGACTCGCTCCCCTCGTCGGGCCCGCTCGCCTCCCCGCCGCCGAGACGGGACCACCGCACCGGCGCCACCCCCAGGTACCGACGGCAGGCCTCCTCCAGGAACCGAAGGGCGGCCTCGTCGGGCTCGTGGGGGACGAGGGCCAGCCGCAGCGGACGGCCCGCCCGGGCCAGCTCCGCCGCGGCGGCGAGCACGGCCTCCTCGTCCTCCCGCCAGCTGGAGCCCGCCACCAGGAGGGGTCCCTCGCCGGGTGCGAGCTCCCGGAGCCGGGCCGCCGGGCCGCCGGCCGTCCGCCCGGAACCGTCGGCCCGGGCCAGGGCCTGATCGAACGCGCCGTCGCCGGTCACCCTCAGCGCGTCCGGCCGCACGCCCAGCCGCCGCAGCCTCCCGGCGTCCTCCTCCGAGGACGCCCCGGCACGCAGCAGTCGACCGTAGGCCGGCCCGAGGAGGAAGCGGGAGGCGGGGCGGAGACGGCTGCTGCCCTCCCGCACGGTCCCGTTGACGAGCCCCATGGGCACCCCGAGATGCGCCGCGGCGCGGGTGAAGTTCGGCCACAGGTCGCCCTTGGCGAAGACCACCGCGTCGGGACGCACCGCCCGCAGCGCCCGGCGGGCCTCGCGGAAGGTGTCGAGCGGGAGGACCTCGGCCACCTCGGGATCCAGACGGGGCAGGGCCCCCTCGGCCGACGGGGAGAAGTAGGAGACCATCAGCTGGACGTCCCGGCGGGCCCGCAGCTCCCGCATGGCCGCGGCGGCGCCCACCAGCTCCCCCGCCGAGGCGCCGTGGAGCCACACCAGGGGCCGTCCCGGATCCCGCCCCGCGTCGGCCCACGCCCGCAGCCGGTGGACCACCCCGCGGCGCTCCGCCGCGGCGCGGCCCAGGTCCCGTGAGACGAGGCCCAGGGCGGGCAGGAGGGGCGTCGCCGCGGTGACGGCGGCTCCGGCCAGGCGCTCCCGGAGGGTCACGGTCGGGCCCGCCGTCGCCGGTCCTCGCGGGACGGGCGGACGTTGTCGTGCCGACGGGGCATGGGCTATTCTCCCGGCGATCGTCGCAGTGGCGAGGAGCGGGCGACGGGCGCGCGCTCCCACGCCACCGGCTCCCCCTCGCCCCGGAAACCCGGTTGTCCCTGCACCGTTCCGCGTCCCCGACCCTCCCCGGTCCGGCCGCCGTGCTGGCCCTCGCCGCGACGCTCGTCGGCCTGCCGGCGTGCTCTCCCACCTACGTGCTCCGGGCGGGATGGGAGGAGGCGAAGCTGCTGGAGCGGCGACGTCCCATCCGCGAGGTCGTGCGCGACACGGCGACCTCGCCGGCGCTGAGGAACAAGCTGCGCCTGGTGACCGACGCCCGGGACTTCGCCGAGCGCTCCCTGGGCCTGGATCCCGGCGACAGCTTCACCAGCTACGCGACCGTGGAGCGGGACACCCTCCTGCTGGTGGTCTCCGCCTCGCCCCCCTACCGGCTCGCCTGGAAGACCTGGTGGTTCCCCATCGTGGGGCGGGTCCCCTACCGGGGGTACTTCGACTTCGACGACGCGCGTCGGAAGGCGGAGGAGCTGCGGGCGGAGGGCATGGACGTGTACCTCCGGCCCACCTCGGCCTTCAGCACCCTGGGATGGCTTCCCGATCCGGTGCTCTCGACCACCCTGGCCGCGGACAGCGTCGGGATCGTCCAGACGGTGATCCACGAGATCACCCACACGACCTACTTCCCGTCGGGCCACGCCGATTTCAACGAGAGCTTCGCCACCTTCGTGGGACACGTCGGGGCCATCGCGTTCTTCTGCGACGCGCTGGGCGAGGAGGCCGCCTGCCGCAGCGCCCGGGACCGCTGGCACGACACCCGCCGGTACGGGCGGTTCCTCACCGGGCTGCGGGACAGCCTGGAGGCCCTGTACGGTCGGGACCTGCCGGAGGAGGAGATGGCGGCCCGCAAGCGGCGGACGCTGGAGGCGGCCACCGCGCGCTACGCCGACGAGGTCGCGCCGGGCTTCCGGGCCTTCTCGCGATCGGTTCCGGACCCCGACCGCCTCAACAACGCCTGGCTCCTGTCGCGGGTGCTCTACTACGGGCGGCTGGACGACTTCCAGGCCGTCCACCGGCCGACCGGCGACGCCCGCCGGGCGATCCGGGAGCTGCTGGAGGCGGCCCGGGCCGCCCCGTCCCCGTGGCAGGGGCTGGACCGCCTGCTGCGCCAGGGGGACTGAGCGCCGCCTCCGCTTCGCGGCCCGCCGTCGGGCGGTGCCCCCCGTCCGCCGGAGGGGGCGCTCCTCAGACGTCCCAGCCCTGGGGGACCATCACCATGGTCATGTTCCGGCCCTCCAGGCCGCTGCGGGACTGGACCTGGGCCACGTCGGACAGCTCCTCCACGATGCGGTCCAGGAGGTCCTCGCCCAGCTCCGGGCGTCGGAGCTCGCGGTACCGGAACATCACGGTGATCTTGACCTTGTTCCCTTCCTCGATGAACTCCCGGGCGTGGCGCGTCTTGAAGTCGAAGTCGTGCTCCTCGATCTTCGGCCGGA
>CAZSKS010000034.1:0-13294 GCA_964607465.1 uncultured Gemmatimonadota bacterium
AGGTAGCGGGTGGGGAAGTTGTCGCTCCCGTCCACCACCAGGTCGTAGCCCTCCAGGATGTCGAGGGCGTTGTCGGAGGTGAGGCGGGCCTCGTGGGTGACCACGTCCACCTCCGGATTCAGCGCTTCCAGCCGCTCCCGCGCCGAGTCCAGCTTCGGGCGGCCCACCGACGCGGTGTCGTGGAGGAGCTGGCGGTGGAGGTTGCTGTGCTCCACCCGGTCGAAGTCCACGATCCCCAGCGTCCCCACGCCGGCCGCCGCCAGGTACATCCCCACCGGCGAGCCCAGCCCCCCGGCGCCCACGCACAGCACGCGGGCGGCCTTCAGGCGGCGCTGCCCCTCCCGTCCCACCTCCGGGATGGAGAGGTGCCGGCCGTAGCGCCGCAGCTCGTCGGCGTCCAGGTCAGGGAGGGGACGGCCGCCCAGGAGGTCGGGGCCGGAGGTCGGAGCCGGCGAGGCGTCGGGCACCGCGGGAGCGGAGGCGTCGGGCGTCGGGGGCGGCGAGGCGTCGGAGGGGCTCATGGCTCGGGCGCGGGGCTCGGTGGAGGTCATCTCGTCCCCTCGTACCCTTGGAAGGCCCGGGTGTTGTCCGCCGCCGGCCCTCACACCGTCGGCCGGACGGCCTCCCGCAGGGCCCGGTAGTTCTCCGCCACCGTGCCCGGCCCCCGGAAGACGGACGAGCCGGCCACCAGGACGTTCGCCCCGGCCTTCACCGCCTCGGGGGCGGTCTCCGGACCGATGCCGCCGTCCACCTGCACGTGGAGGGGCGGCAGCCCCCGGCTCTCCACCATCTCCCGCACCCGCGCCACCTTGCGGAGCGCGCCGTGGATGAACTCCTGGCCGCCGAAGCCCGGGTTCACCGTCATGACCAGCACCAGGTCGACGAAGGGGAGGACCTCGGACAGCGTCTCCGCCGGGGTGGAGGGGTTGAGCGCCACGCCGGCCCGGCAGCCCAGCCGCCGGATCTCGTGCAGGTCCCGGTGCAGGTGGTGGGCCACCTCCTGGTGGATCGTGATGAGGTCGGCGCCCGCCTCGGCGAAGGGGGAGAGGAACGCCTCCGGGTTGTCGATCATCAGGTGGACGTCCAGGAAGGCCTCGGTCACCTCTCGCAGGGAGCGGAGCACGGGCAGCCCCAGGCTGAGGTTGGGGACGTAGTGGCCGTCCATGACGTCCACCTGGAACCACTCCGCTCCGGCCGCCTCGGCCTCGGCCACCTGCTCGCCCAGCCGGGCGAAGTCCGCCGCCAGGATGGACGGGGCGACGATCAGCTCCTGGTTCCTGCGACGCTTCATCGGCCTCCTCCGTGCGGACCCGTTTCCGTCCGACGCTCCGGGCTCGATGCTCCCCCTCGACGCTCCCGGCTCCGTGCCTCGGCTCGACGCCTCAGGCGCCGTAGTCGGCGAAGAGCTCCTTCACCCGCCCGGTGACCTCCAGGGCCTCGTCCAGCGGCCGCTGCCACATGTTGCGCCCGAAGATGAGGCCCGTGGCGCCGGCGTCCATGGCGATCCTCGCCTTCTCCAGCAGGTCCTCGTGGCCCACCCGGCTGCCGCCGGAGAAGAGCACCAGGGTGTTGCCGGCGGAGGCCGTGACGCGGCGGGCCCCGTCGGCCAGGTCCCACTCCAGCTCGCGGTACTTCGCCGGCATGTCCGCGTCCTTGTCGCTCTTCTTCGGCAGGTTCAGCTTCACCACGTCGGCCCCCATCTCCATCGCTACGCGCGCCGCGTAATCGACGGCGTACAGGGAGTCGCGGCCGCCCTTCTCCTCGATGGCCGAGCCCCGGGGGTAGGCCCACACGATGAGCGGCAGGCCGTAGCGCCGGCACTCGGCGCGGACGACCGCCAGGTCCTCGTGGTGGCGGGACTGCTGCGGCGAGCCCACGTACAGCGTGTAGCCCACGGCGTGGGCGCCGAGCCGGACGGCGTCCTCCACCGAGGCGTTCAACGGCGAGTGCGCGTCGTCGTCCGACGGGACGTTGGTCTTGCCGCTCACCTTCAGCACCAGCGGCACCCGGCCGGCGAAGCGGGGGAAGTAGCGCTCGGCGAAGCCGATCTGGCAGGCGATGGCGCTGTAGCCGCCCCGCGCCGCCAGCTCGAACTGGTGGGTGGGGTCGGCGGCGTAGGGCGCGCCCAGGAAGTCGACGGGCCCGTGCTCCAGGCCGTGGTCGATGGGCAGCACCAGCAGAGTTCCGTTGCCGGCCCCGTGGTGGTACATCATGTCGTACAGCCGGGCCTTCTTGCCGGCCGGCAGCTCCAGGTCGTCCAGGGTGGGGCGGCTCGCCGCCGCCGGGGCTTCCTTCGTGGCCATCCATCTCTCCTCTCTGTCTCCGGCGTGCCTCGAGGGCGCGCTCGTATGCCGGGTCGCGGCCGGGACGTGGATGAAGCGACGTGCCGGCGATCCGTGTGGCGGGCGGGGTGCTTTCCCGTCCGGTCCGCACAACGATGCAAGGGCCGTCCCGGTCCCCGCCAGCCGCCTCAGATCAGCTCCATCTCCTCGCCGATGCGAGCCATGGCGTCCAGCACCGCGTCCAGGTGCTCCCGCTCGTGGGCGGCCGAGACCTGGCAGCGGATCCGCGCCTCCCCCTTCGGCACCACCGGATAGCCGAAGCCAATGACGAAGGCCCCTTCCTCCAGCAGCCGCTGGCTGAGGGCGATGGCGTCGGCGGTGGGCCCGATGACGACGGGCACGATGGGGGTGTCGCCCGGGATCGGGTCGTAGCCCATGGCCGTGAGCTCCTCCCGGAAATAGCGCGTGTTGTCGTGGAGCTTCTGCAGCAGCTCCGGATGCTCCTGCAGGTGGCGGACGGCCGCCAGGGCGCCCCGGGCGGAGTGGGGCGGGACGGCGTTGGTGAAGAGCTGGGTGCGGGAGTTCTGCTCCAGGTACTCGACGACCGCGCGGCTGGCGGCCGTGAAGCCCCCGGCCATCCCTCCCAGGGCCTTCCCGAGGGTGGAGGTGACGATGTCCACCTCGCCATGGATTCCGAAGTGCTCGGGCGTCCCGCGGCCGGTTTCGCCCAGCACGCCGGTGGCGTGGGAGTCGTCGATGGCCATGACGGCGTCGTAGCGATCGCACAGCTCCCGGATCTCCGGCAGCGGCGCGATCTCCCCCTCCATGCTGAACACGCCGTCGGTGATCACGAGCCGGGTGCGGTAGTCGCCGCACGCCGCCAGCGTCGCCTCCAGGTCGTCCATGTCCATGTGGTCGTAGACCTTCAGGTCCGTCCCGTGGACCTGGCGGGCCAGGCGGATGCCGTCGATGATGGAGGCGTGGTTGAGGGCGTCGCTGACGATGACGTCCTCCTCCCCCAGCAGCGGCTCGAACAGCCCCTCGTTGGCGTTCCAGCAGGAGGTGTAGGTCAGCGCCGCCTCGGTGCCCATGAAGTCGGCGATCTCCTCCTCCAGGTCGTGATGGACCTGGAAGGTGCCGCAGATGAAGCGGACCGAGGAGGTGCCGGCCCCGTAGCGGTCCACGCCCTCCCGGACGCCCTCCATCACCGCGGGCTCGTCGCACAGCCCCAGGTAGTTGTTGGAGCAGAGGTTCACGACCTCACCGTGCTGCTCCAGCTCCACCACCGCCGACTGCGTCCCCAGGATGTTCTGGATCTCCTTGTACTCGCCGGAGTCCCGCAGCTCGCGGATCCCGTCGCGCAGGCGGCTCTCGAAGTCCTCGCTCATGGCGCTCCCCTCGTCGTGTCCCTTGTCGTGTCCCTCGCCGTGTCCGTCTCCGTCTCGCTCCTGTCCGGGGTCCCGCCCCTCGGCGGGGCGTCGGCCTCCAGGGGGTAGTAGCCCGCCCCGGTGCGGCCGGTGGCCCGGGCCGACGACACCTGGATGGTGGGCAGCGACCCGAAGGCCCCGCACAGGCCGTAGCCCCGCAGGGTGCCCTCCACCCGCACCACCGAGTCGGTGCTGGGGATGCGGTCCAGCCCGTCCGGCAGCCGCCCCAGGGCGAACAGCCGCTGGTCGGCGGACCAGCCCGGGCTGAACACCACGCAGCCGTCGGCCGATCGCAGGGTGCCCTCGCCGACGGTGCGCACCCCGGAGAAGGCGCCGGAGTCCACGGCCACCAGGGTGCCGAGCTCCAGGCCCAGGGCGGTGCGGACCGGGTAGCTCCCGGCCCGCTCGATCCGCAGCGGGCGCACCTCGTAGAAGCTCCGCCGCTCGTCGCTGCACATGGCCTCGGGGAAGACGCTCCGCTGGACCTCCACTCGGATCCCTCCGTCCCCCGGCACGACCCGGGCGGTGTCCAACCGGACGCAGTGGTCCGGCGCCAGGGGCCCCGCCATCTCGAAGGTGAACGTCTCGTCCACCAGCACCGTCTCGGGATAGGCGACCCAGGTCACCCGGGCGGGTCCCGGCACGGGCTCGCCCGGGTCCAGGCAGCCCAGCGACGCCCCCGCCAGCAGCACGATCGCCGCCGTCCTCACGAGATCGAGAGGACCACCTTGGCGGCCTCCCCGCTCTCCATCGCCCGGATCCCCTCCTCGAAGTCCTCCATCGGCAGCCGGTGGGTGATGACCGGCTCGATGTCCAGCTGGCCCGCCGCCAGGACGTCCCGCATGCGGATCCAGGTCTCGTACATGCGCCGTCCCACGACGCCGTAGACGTGAAGCCCCCTGAAGATCACGTCGCCGGCCAGGTCGATCTCCACCGCCTCCTCCGGGAGCCCCAGCAGGCGGACGTGGCCGGCGTTGCGGCACATGCGGAAGGCGTCGCGCACGCCGTCCGGGTGCCCGCTCATCTCGCACACCACGTCGGCGCCGTAGCCGCCCGTGGCCTCCCGGACCGCCGCCACCGCGTCGTCCTCCCCCGGGTCCAGCAGCACGTCGGCGCCCATCTCCCCCGCGATCCGCAGGCGGTCGGGGGCGGGCTCCACCGCCAGCACCGAGCGGGCCCCGGCCGCCCGGGCGATCCCCACCGCGAACAGGCCGATGGGACCGCACCCGACGACGGCCACCGAGCGGCCGGAGACGTCGGTGTGCAGCACGGTGTGGAAGGCGTTGCCCAGGGGATCGAAGACGGCGGCGTGGTCGTCCTCCACGGTGTCGGGGAGGGGGATGAGGTTGGTGGCGGGGACCACGACGTACTCGGCGAACGCCCCGTCCCGGTCGATGCCCAGGATGGCGGTGTCGCGACACACGTGGGCATCCCCGGTGCGGCAGGGCTCGCAGTGGCCGCACACCAGGTGGCCCTCGGCGGAGACCCGCTGACCCGCCTCCACGCTGGTCACCAGCGACCCCGTCTCGGCCACCTCCCCCATGAACTCGTGGCCCAGGACCAGGGGGGGACGGACCCGGTTCCGGGACCACCGGTCCCACTCGTGGATGTGGAGGTCGGTGCCGCAGATGCCCGCCCGCCGCACGCGGATCAGCACCTCGTCCTGGGCGGGCCGGGGCCGCTCCACGTCCCGCACCTCCAGGCCGGGCTCGGGCGAGCGCTTGACGATGGCCTTCATGTCCTGGGGCTCCGTTCCCGCTGCGGCTTCCCGGCGGCGTGCCGACCGGGGGAGCCCGGCCGGAAGGGAGGGCAATCTGGTCGCCGCCCCGCCGCCGGGGCAACCGGCGCGGGCCGCGGGGGGCGAGGGCTCCGGGGGCCGGCAGGCGGGCCCGCCCGGCCCGCCGCAGGAACACCCGCCCCCCGGACCCACTACTAAGAGCCGACGGGCGAGCCTCCCGCACCGGGTGGACCGCCCCGCACCCTACGTCGGAGTCGCACCATGACCCCTTCCCCGTCGTGACGCCACGCCTGGAGAGGAGCCACCGCCGGCCCCGGAGCTGGCGGCGTCCCCTGGCGGTGGGGCTGCTGGCGTCGGTCGCGGTGCACGCGGCCGCATTCGCCGCGGCGCGCCGGGCCTCGGTGCCGCCCCCCCAGCCCCGCTCCGCCGCCGAGAGGGCGCCCGCGGAGCCCCGGGACCGCGTCGTGCCCCGGCGGGCGCTCCGGAGCGTGCGGATCGCGGACGCCCGGGAGGAGGTGGAGGTGCCGCCGCCCCCCGAGGACGTGGAGGCCGAGCCGGCGGAGGTCCGGGAGCCCGGATCCGCTTCGGAGGCGATGCTGGCGTCCTCGGGGCTGGAGGCCCGGGGCTTCCGGCGACCCTCCCACGGGACGCGGGAAGCCGGCCGGGGCGCCGCCGTGCGTCCGCCCGTCCCTCGCTCGGTGCTGCCCGAGTGGGAGCCCCCGGACGGCGTGCGCGGGACCACGGTGACGATCCGGGTGCGGGTCGACTCCGCCGGCCGACCCGTCGGCCCGGTCCGGCTCCGCCCTGAGACCTCGAGCGACCAGTTCAATCGTCGCCTGGTGAGGAAGGTGCTGGAGATGCGCTTCTCGCCGGCCCGAACCGAGGGCGGACGGGCGGTCGAGGGCTGGGCGGAGCTGACCTTTTCCTTTTGACGCCGCCGTGACGGGCCGGCCGAGGGTGGCGCATGGTCGAGCTGAACGCCTCGGAGCGGAAGGCCCTCACGCTGGCCACAGCCCTGGTGGTCCTGGGGGCGGCGGCCCGGCTGGGCCTCGGCCCGGGGCCGGCGGCTTGGGCCTGGAGCCCGGCCGAGGGCGGGGGGGCGGATGGGTCGGCCTCCGAGGTCCGGGCGGCGGTGGACCGGAGCCTGGAGCGCCGCCGACGTGCCTCCCGGCCGCTGGCCCCGGGCGAGCGGCTCGACCCCAACCGGGTGCCGGAGGTCGAGCTGGAGCGGCTGCCCGGCGTCGGCCCGTCCACGGCCCGGGCCATCGTGGCCGCCCGGGAGGACGGGGGCGCCTTCCGGTGGCGGGAGGACCTGCTCCGGGTCCGGGGAATCGGCCCGGCGACGCTGGCGAAGATCGGGCCGCACCTGGCGCTCGGCCCGGCTCCGCCGGCCCCGCCCGCCCGGGCCGGACCCGACGCGGGGGGACCGGCACGAACCGGTGCCGGCAGCGACCGGCGACCGGCGCGCCGGATCGACGTCAACCGGGCCTCGGCACGGGAGCTGGAGGCGCTGCCGGGCGTGGGACCCGCGCTGGCGCGACGCATCGTGGAGCTCCGCCGCCGGAAGGGGCGCCTGACCGGCCCGGAGGACCTCCTGGAGGTGCGCGGGATCGGGCCGGCGCGGCTGGAGGCCCTCCGGGACCGCGTGAGCTTCTGACGCCCGGCGCGGCGTCGTCCGGTCCGGGGCCGCACTCGCGCGGCCAGATCCGCCCTGATACGGGGCAGAACGTGAAAGTACGTAACTCGTTGCTGCAAGCCACTTTGTACTGCATTGAAAGGCATCTTCGCGCTTGACGCCCGCCCCCCCTGGAAATAGCTTGGCTGTTCGTCGACCGACCTCGCTCTCTCCATTCGAGGATTGCCCAACCCCGTGAGCACGAGTCCCACCGCCCTCCAGAGGCCCGATATCTCGTCCGCCGAGAAGCGGATCGGCGAGCTCCTCCTCCAGGAGGAGCTGATCACCGTCGACCAGCTCGAGAAGGCCCTCGAGGAGCAGACGCGGAACGGCACCCGCCTGGGCTACTGCGTGGTGGCCATGGGGATGGTGTCGGAGTCCGACCTCACGCGGATCCTGTCGCGGCAGTTCCAGGTCCCGGCCGTCGAGCTGTCCGAGATCGAGGTCGACGACAAGATCCTCAAGCTCGTGCCCGCCGAGTTCGCCTCGAAGCACCTGGTCATGCCGCTGCGCCGGGTGGGCCGCACGCTTACGGTGGCCATGGCGGATCCCACCGACCTCAACGTGGTGGACGACCTCAAGTTCATCACCCGGTTCGACATCGAGCCGGTGGTGGCCGGCGAGTACTCGCTGCGGCAGGCCATCGAGCGCCACTACGACGTCACCACCGAGAAGCTCACGGGCCTGCTGGAGGAGCTGGAGGAGCAGGAGATCGAGCTGGTCGAGGAGGAGGAGGAAGAGGAGGACCTCAACGCCCAGCAGCTCCGGGCGCAGGTCGAAGACGCCCCGGTCGTCAAGCTCATCAACGGCATCCTCACCGACGCCGTTCGCCGGGGCGCCTCGGACATCCACATCGAGCCCTACGAGAAGGAGATGCGGGTCCGCTACCGCATCGACGGGACGCTGCAGGAGATCATGAAGCCGCCCTACCGGATGAAGGCGGCGATGACCTCCCGTGTGAAGATCCTTGCGGACCTCAACATCGCCGAGCGGCGGGTGCCCCAGGACGGCCGCATCAAGCTGAAGATCGGCGACCGGGTGATCGACTTCCGTGTCTCCACCCTGCCGGTGGTCCACGGGGAGAAGATCGTGCTCAGGATCCTGGACAAGAGCAGCCTGATGCTCGATCTCGAGAAGTTCGGGATGGAGCCGAAGGCGGAGAAGCACTTCATGAACGCCATCACCAACCCCTACGGGATGGTGCTGGTCACCGGCCCCACCGGCTCCGGTAAGACGACGACCCTGTACAGCGCCCTGGACAAGATCAACGACGAGACGGTCAACATCATGACCGCCGAGGATCCGGTGGAGTACAACCTCCACGGGATCAACCAGGTCCAGGTCCGGCCCGAGATCGGCCTCACCTTCGCCGCCTCGCTCCGGTCCTTCCTGCGGCAGGACCCGAACATCGTCATGGTCGGTGAGATCCGGGACCTGGAGACGGGCAGCATCGCCATCAAGGCCGCCCTGACCGGCCACCTCGTCATGTCCACCCTTCACACCAACGACGCCCCGTCCACCATCACCCGGATGATCGACATGGGCATCGAGCCCTTCAACGTGGCGTCGGCGGTCAACGTCATCACCGCCCAGCGGCTGGTCCGGAGGATCTGCAACAACTGCAAGGTGGAGGCGTCGTACACGCCCGAGTACCTGGAGGCGGCCGGGCTGGATCCGGACAAGGCCGGCGCCATCACCTTCTACGAGGGCGAGGGGTGCGACGCCTGCGACGAGTCGGGCTACTCCGGCCGACAGGGGCTGTACGAGGTGATGCCGATGACCCGCGAGCTCCGGCGGATGGTGCTCCAGGGCGAGTCGGCCGACGACCTCAAGGAGGTGGCCGTCGACAACGGCATGCTCACCCTCCGCCAGGACGGTCTCCTGAAGGTCCGGCGCGGCATCACCACGCTGGAGGAAGTCATCAAAGAGACCGCAGCCTGAACCGACCCCGGAACCCAGCCATGCAGCAGACCCAGACCAGCTCACCGTTCAACCTGCGCTCCCTCCTCCAGGAGATGATCGAGAGGGGGGCGTCCGACCTGCACATCACCGCGGGGGAGCGGCCGAAGATCCGGATCGACGGGAGCCTGGTGAACAGCTCCGTGGACCAGGAGCTGGAGCCCCGGGACACCGAGACCCTGGCCTACTCCATCCTGACGGACGAGCAGAAGAAGCGGTTCGAGAAGCACGACGAGCTCGACTTCTCGTTCGGGGTGAGCGGGCTATCCCGCTTCCGGGGCAACGTCTTCCGGCAGCGCGGCAACGTGGCCATGGCGCTCCGGAACATCCCCTTCGAGATCCACAGCTTCGAGGAGCTGGGGCTGCCCCCCGTCGTCTCGAAGCTGGCGGACAAGCCGCGGGGCCTGGTGCTGGTGACCGGTCCCACGGGCTCCGGAAAGTCGACGTCGCTGGCGACGATGGTGGACAAGGTGAACCGGGAGCGGCGCGGCCACATCGTCACCATCGAGGACCCGATCGAGTTCGTGCACCGCCACAAGAACTGCCTCGTGAACCAGCGGGAGGTGGGGAGCGACACGGAGAGCTTCCCCGCCGCCCTGAAGTACGTGCTGCGGCAGGATCCCGACGTGATCCTCATCGGCGAGATGCGGGACCTGGAGACGATCCAGGCCGCCCTCACCATCGCCGAGACGGGCCACCTGGCCTTCGCCACGCTGCACACCAACTCCTGCGCGGAGACCATCAACCGGATCATCGACGTCTTCCCCTCCCACCAGCAGCAACAGGTTCGGGCGCAGCTCGCCTTCGTGCTGGAGGGGGTCGTGACCCAGACGCTCATCCCGAAGGCCTCGGGCTCGGGCCGGGCCCTGGCCTGCGAGGTGATGGTGGCCACGCCCGCCATCCGGGCCCTGATCCGGGACGACAAGGTGCACCAGATCTACTCGGCCCTGCAGTCCGGCAAGAAGCACGGGATGCAGACGATGAACGATTCCCTCCATCAGCTCTACATGCAGAGGGAGATCGAGCTCGAGGAGGCGCTGCGGGTGAGCAGCGATCCGAACGAGCTGCAGAGGATGATGGGCGGCCGCGCCGCCGCCGGCGCCGGGGCAGGGGGGTCGTGACGCCATGAGGCGGACGGTCCCCACGACCGGCGCGGCCGGCGAACCACGGGAGGTCTGAACCATGCCTACTTGGGAATACAGCGCCAGGACGGTCGGCGGCGAGATCAAGCGCGACACCGTCGAGCGGTCCGACCGCGAGGACGTCGTCGCCTACCTGCGGCAGCAGAAGCTCATCCCGATCAACATCCGGGAGAAGCCGGAGGAGATCTCGTTCCAGCTCGGGAGCGGGGTCGGCACCCGCGACCTGGTCCTCTTCACCCGGCAGTTCGCCACCATGGTGAACGCGGGTCTGCCGCTGGTGCAGGCCCTGGACATCCTGCGCGAGCAGACCCAGAACGAGACGCTGGCCCAGACCACGTCGGACATCCTGTACGACGTGGAGTCGGGCCACACGCTGGCGGACGCCCTGAAGGAGCACCCGAAGATCTTCGGGGACCTGTACGTCAACATGGTGGACGCCGGCGAGGCCGGCGGCATCCTGGACACCATCCTGCTGCGCCTCTCCAACTTCCTGGAGAAGAACGAGGCGCTGATCCGGAAGGTGAAGGGCGCCATGATCTATCCGGCGGTCATCATGCTGGTGGCCGTGGCGGCGATCGCGATCCTGCTGCTCTTCGTGATCCCCACCTTCCAGACGATGTTCGCCAGCTTCAACCAGCAGCTGCCCCTCCCCACCCGGATCGTCATCGGGATGTCTGAGATCCTGCAGAACCAGGGCATCTACATCCTCGGCGTCCTCGGCGTGGGTGGGTTCCTCTTCTACCGGTGGATCCAGACCGACACGGGCCGGCTGGCCTGGGACCGCTTCCTGCTGAAGGTCCCGATCCTGGGCAACCTGGTGCGGAAGTCCGCGGTGGCCCGCTTCACGCGGACGCTGGGCACCCTTCTCAGCTCCGGGGTGAGCATCCTGGAGGGCCTGGAGATCACCGCCCGCACCTCGGGCAACCGGGTGATCCACGACGCGGTGATGTCCAGCCGGAAGTCCATCGCCGGCGGCAAGTCCATCGCCGAGCCGCTGGCCGAGACCGAGGTCTTCCCGCCCATGGTCACCCAGATGATCAACGTGGGCGAGCAGACCGGCGACCTGGACGGCATGCTGTCGAAGGTGGCGGACTTCTACGACGAGGAGGTCGACGTGGCCGTCGAGTCGCTGCTGAAGGCCCTGGAGCCGGCCATGATCGTCATCCTGGGCACCATCGTCGGCGGCATGATCGTGGCCATGTACCTGCCGATCTTCGGCATCATCAACACGATCCAGTAGCGGCGCGCCGCCCGGCGTGCCCCGGGCTGTGCCGGCGGGCGCCATGGCGCTTCGTCGCTCCCGGAGCAGCAGCTTTCCTACGGGCCCCGCGGGAGCGGGCCCCGCGGTCGTTCCCGGCCTACGGCTGCAGCGCCTCCGCCACCTCGCCGTCCACCGAGATCTCCACCTTCTCCACCGTCGGTAGGGTCAGGAGCGTCCGCTCGATCTGCGCGCGGATGGCCAGCACGCGGCAGGAGCCGGCGGCCCGCGCCAGCGTCGAGTCGAAGTCGACGTGGGCGGTGCCGTCTTCGAGGCGGTAGCTTCGGATCCGCGTGCCCTCCGGGATGTTGGTCAGGTAGCCCCGCTCCCGCTCGGCCCGGGTCGGCCCCTCGACGAGCTCGGCCAGGGCGGCCCGCCCGTCGGGCCCGTCCGGCCCGTCCGCTTCGACCCCCCGGGGGACGGGCCACACCGCGTCGCACGCCTCCTCGCCGAAGGCGGTGTTGTTGAAGAAGGCGCGGACCGCCGTCGTCCTCGGGGCGGACGCGTCGAACCGGACCGGGAGGACGACCAGCGCGGCGTTCTCCGCGAGGCCGGACGGGTTGGCGCGATCGAGCGTCAGGAGGCCGGTCCCCGTCGCCGGCTCCGGGAAGGTCAGCGTCACCTCGAAGGGCACGAAGTCGTCGGTCATCCATTCGCCGCGCGCCCGGGCGGGTGCCACGGCCAGCTCCTCGCCGTCGCCGTCGAGGAGCCGGACCGGGAAGTCCGCCTCGAAATACCACGAGCCTCGCGCCTGGCCACGCACCGTGAGCGGGCTCGAGACGACGGCGTCGGGCCGGGGGGAGACGACGCGGACGCGGGCGTCCGTCGCCGCGCCGTCCACCGCGTCGCCCTCCTCCGCCGGCGCCGCCGGGGCGTCCCCCTCCGCCGGCTTGGCGGTCGCCGGAGGATCCTCCTCCACCGGCGCCTCCTCCCGATCCTGCAGCAGCCAGAGGGTTCCCGCGGTGGCCAGCAGAACGACGACGGCCAAGATTACGGTCGCTGTCCGGGACATGACGAGGAAGCTACCCGACAGGAGCCTCGCCGACCACAGGCCCAGGAGCCCGGAGCGATGCGATGGCGACCCACCTGACCGTAAGGGACGTGATCCGGCGGATCGACGCCGGGCGCGACGCGGCGGTGACGGAGGCCGGACGCGACTCCGCCCCGCCCCGGCCCGGCCGGCTCGGTGGCGCCGTCCTCTCCGTTGCGCTCCTCGCGGCTCTGACGGCCTGCGGCGAGGCGCAGCGCTCCGAGCCCGGGACGGACCTCCGCCCCCTGGACCCCCCGGCCGCCGCCGGCAGCGTCGGTCCGAACCTGGCGGTCGGAGCCGGCGAGGCCGTCCACCTCTCCTGGCTGGAGCCGGTGCCGGAGGGTGACGGCCACCGCTTCCGCTTCGCCGTCCTCGGCGGCGAGGGCGCCCCCGTCCCGGGCCTGGGCTGGTCCGAGGCGAGGACGATCGCCCGGGGCGACGACTTCTTCGTCAACTGGGCCGACTTCCCGTCGGTCCTGCCCCTGGCCGACGGCGGGCTGGCCGCGCACTGGCTGGAGCGGAACGGGGAGGGGACGTACGCCTACGGCGTCCGGGTCGCCGTCTCCCGCGACGGCGGCGCCACCTGGTCCGACCCCGTCGTCCCCCACGACGACGGCACCCCCACCGAGCACGGCTTCGTCTCGCTCTTCCCGGACCCGGCGGGCGGCCTCGGGATGGCCTGGCTCGACGGCCGGGACTTCGCGCCGGAGGACGGCGGCCGGCCGCGGTCGCCGGCGGAGGCGGAGATGAGCCTCCGGTCGGCGCGGCTGGACCTCGGGCGGG
>CAZSKS010000034.1:13394-23690 GCA_964607465.1 uncultured Gemmatimonadota bacterium
TCGCCGGCGGAGGCGGAGATGAGCCTCCGGTCGGCGCGGCTGGACCTCGGGCGGGGCGGCGCAGCGGGGGCGTCCTCCGGCGGAGCCGGCGCGGGCGTGGACGGGGCCGCCGGCGCGGGGAGCTCCGACCTCCCGGTCCGGGACCGGGCCCTGGTGGACGGCCGGGTGTGCGACTGCTGCCAGACCTCGGTCGCCCTCACCGACCGGGGGGCGCTGCTGGTCTACCGGGACCGGAGCGGGGAGGAGGTCCGCGACATCTTCGCCTCCCGCCGGGGCCCGGACGGCTGGACCGAGCCCGCCCCGGTGCACCGCGACGGCTGGGAGATCGCCGCCTGCCCGGTGAACGGGCCGTCCGTCGACGCCCGGGGGGAGCGGGCCGTGGCGGCCTGGTTCACGGCGGCCCGCGACACCTCCCGGGTGCGGGTCGCCTTCTCCTCGGACGCCGGCACGAGCTTCGGGACGCCCGTCCCGGTAGACGAGGGGCGGCCCGCCGGCCGCGTGGACGTGGTGATGGCGCCCGACGGCTCGGCGGTGGTGAGCTGGCTGGAGGTGCGCGAGGGCGGCGCCGAGATCCTCCTCCGCCGGGTGACGCCCGAAGGCGGGGCCGGGCCGCCGGTGACGGCGGCCGCCTCCGCGGCCGCCCGCTCCGCCGGCTTCCCCCGGATGGCGCTGGCCGGCGACCGGCTCGTCCTGGCCTGGACCGATCCCGAGGGGGAGGGAGCCGTCCGGGCCGGCTGGCGCCCCCTGTCCGAGGTGCCGCTGCCGTAGACCCCGGAGGTCCGGCGGGGCGCCGTCCGGGGCCGGTAGAGCACCCGCATTCCCCGCCTCCGCCCTACCCTCGTGACCCCGGCGCCGTCTGGACAGCGCCGCCGGCCGCCGGTAGTCTCACCCCGGTCCCGGACCGATCGCGACGACCGGGCGCCCTCTCCCGGGCCGTCCGGCCGGCTTCCGGCCCCGGGCCGAACCGATCCCGCGACGCCACCACCCCCGACGGACGACCGACATGATCCGACGCCATCCCGTGCCCGCAGCGCCCCTCGCCCTCGTCCTCGCGCTGGCGGCCCTCACGGCCCTGCCGGCCCCGGAGGCCGCCGCCCAGCCCGCCGACGGCGGAGGGCCGGCGGCCGACAGCCTCCTCACGGTGGACCGCTTCCTGGACTGGGAGGGGGTGGGCGGGCCGCAGATCTCGCCCGACGGCCGGCGGATCGTCTACGAGCGACGCCACGTGGACCGGATGGGGGACCGCTGGGACTCGGACATCTGGATCATGGACGCCGACGGCTCCCGGAACCGGTTCCTGGTGGAGGGCTCGAGCCCCCGCTGGTCGCCCGACGGCACCCGCATCGCCTACCTGGCCGAGGGCGACCCCGAGGGGAGCCAGGTCTTCGTGCTGTGGCTGGGCACGGGGGACGATCCGACGCAGGTGACCCGCGTCACCCAGAGCCCGGGCAACGTCCAGTGGTCGCCCGACGGCACCCGCCTCTCCTTCCTCATGGACGTCCCCGCCGATCGCGGCTGGAGCGTCGACGTGCCGGCGGCCCCCGAGGGCGCCGAGTGGACGGCACCGCCCCGGGCGGTCCACCGCCTGCACTACAGGGCCGACGGCCAGGGCTTCACCGAGGACGCCTACACCCACCTCTTCACCGTCCCCGCCGACGGGGGCACCCCCCGCCAGCTCACCGAGGGCGACTGGAACGTCGGGGCCCGCTTCGACGCGCTCCCCTTCGGCGGCGGCTACGACTGGACGCCCGACGGGCGGCGCATCGTCTTCGACGGCTGGCGGGAGGGCGACCCCGACCTCAACTACCGAAACTCCCACCTGTACGTGGTGGAGGTGGAGAGCCGCGACATCCGGCGGCTGACCCGGGAGGCCGGGACCTGGACGAGCCCGGCCGTGTCGCCCGACGGCCGGCGGGTGGCCTACACCGGCCACCCCGAGACCGACCTGACCTATACCACGCCGGATCTGTGGACCCGGGCCCTGGACGGGAGCGGCGAGCGCCGGAAGCTGAGCGGCGACCTGGAGCGGCCCCCGGCCGACCTCCACTGGGCGTCCGACGGCTCGGGCGTCTACTTCACCGCCGAGGACCGGGGCAGCGAGAACGTCCACTTCGCCCCGGCGGGCGGCGACGGCCCCCGCCAGCTGACCGAGGGCGCCCAGGTGCTGGACCTCGGCTCGGTGAGCGACGACGGGACGGTCGTCGGGATCCGCGAGGCGGCCCACGAGCCCGGCGACGTGGTGGCCTTCGACCTGGACCGCCCCGACCGCCTCCGGCGGCTCACCCGGGTGAACGAGGACGTGCTGGACGGCGTCCGGCTGGGCGAGGTGGAGGAGATCTGGTACGAATCGGCCGACGGCACGCGGGTGCAGGGGTGGATCGTGAAGCCCCCGGACTTCGATCCCGCCCGGGAATACCCCTTCCTCCTCAGCATCCACGGCGGGCCCCACGCCATGTACGACGTGGGCTTCAGCTACTCCTTCCAGAACTTCGCCGCCAACGGCTACGTGGTGCTCTACACCAACCCCCGGGGCAGCACGGGCTACGGCACCGACTTCGCCGCCGCCATCAGCCAGGACTACCCGGGGCCCGACCACGGCGACCTCATGGCCGGCGTGGACAGCCTGGTGGCCCGGGGCTACGTGGACCCCGACCGACTCTTCGTGGCCGGCTGCAGCGGCGGGGGCGTGCTCTCGAGCTGGGCCATCGGCCGGACCGACCGCTTCGCCGCCGCGGCCGTGCGCTGCCCCGTCACCGACTGGATCAGCATGGCCGGCACCACCGACGTCCCGCTGTTCACCCACAGCTGGTTCGACCGGCCCTTCTGGGAGGACCCCTCCGCGTGGCTCGAGCACTCCTCGCTGATGCACGTGGACGAGGTCACCACGCCCACGCTGCTCATGACCGGCGAGCTCGACCTCCGCACCCCCATGGCCCAGACGGAGGAATACTTCGCCGCGCTGAAGATGCTGGGCGTGCCGACGGTGATGCTGCGCTTCCGGGAGGAGTACCACGGCACCGGCCGGAACCCCTCCAACTTCATGCGAACCCAGAAGTACATGCTGGATTGGTTCGAGAAGGAAGGGGAGATCGAGGGGCTCACCGCTCCCGGGGGCTCGGGGTGAGCCCCTGGACTTCGACCGGCCGGCTCCGACGCGGGCCGGGCGCCCGGCGGGCCGGGCCGTAGGGGCGAGCGGAGTCGGATCCATGGAGACCACGGACCTCTCCGGGCTGGTGGGCCTGACCGAGGCCGCCCTGGTGGACCGCCTGGGCGACCCCGAGGCGCGCCAGGACGTGGGGGGCGAGCGCTGGCTCGTCTTCGACCTCCCCGGGCTGACGCTCCGGGTCCGGTGCGCCGCCGATGGGCCCGACGGCGCGCGGACGGTGCGGTCCTGGTCGGCGGCCCTCGACCGGGCCGGGGCCACGCTCCGCCAGGCGGTGGAGCCCCTGGGGCTGTGGCCGGCCTGCGCGCCGGACGAGCGGGCCGACGACCTGGACGCGCCGCTGGCCCGCCGGGGCCTGCCCGCCGGCGAGGACGGGCCGGAGCGCTCGCTGACGGCCGTGCTGGGGGCGGACGGCTTCCGCCGGGTGGCAGTGTTCGACGAGCCCCCGGAGTGGACGTGAGGGGACGAGACCGGTGCAGCTGCTGAAGGTCGGCTCCGACCGCCGGGTGGCCGAGGCCCTCGGGCGCGGCCGCCTCCTCTACTTCATCTACGCGGCCCGGCTCGTCGTCTGCCTGGCCGTCTTCGGCTCCGCCCTCCTGATCGGGGGCGGCGAGCTGTTCGGCACCGAGGAGCTGGTGGACCCGGCCACCCGCCGGCTGGCGCTGGCCGGGCTGGTCCTGGCCGGGGTGGCCACGGTCCTGGCCTACAGCTACAGCCACGTCCGCGAGCAGGAGCCCGGGGACCTCTTCCTCTACTCCCAGGCCCTTCTGGACGTCCTCCTGATCACCGGCATCGTCCACGTCACCGGGGGCAGCGAGAGCGTCTTCCCACCCCTCTTCTACATCGGCCTGGCCAGCGGCTACGCCCTGGTCCTGCCCCTGGTCTCCGCCCTCGGGCTGGCCCTCCTCTCGGGGGTGGCCTACCTGGCCGACATCGCCCTGGCCTACCCCGGGCAGCTGGCCCTGCCGGTCTTCATCCAGGTCGCCATCTTCACCGTCGTGGCCTCGGTGGCCAGCCTCATCGGGGCCCGGCTGCGGCAGATGCGGGCCGAGGTCCGGCGCCTGGAGGGGGAGCTCCACCGCCTCCGGCTGGAGGCGGCCGACGTGCTGCGCAACGTGGCCTCCGGCGTGCTGACGCTGGACCGCGAGGGCCGGGTCGCCTACCTGAACCCGGCGGCCTCGGAGCTGGTGGGGGTGGACCCCGACGCGTGGCTGGGCCGCGACCTCATGGCGGAGCTGGAGCGGAGGGCACCCGGCGTGGCCGGCGCCGTCCGCGAGACCTTCCGGCGGGAGGACGGCGTGCAGAACCGGGAGGTGGAGGTGCGGCACCCGGGCGAGCGGGCGGTCCCGGTGTCGGTGACCACCACCTTCACCGGTCGCGCCGACGCCCCGCCCTCGGTGACCGTGGCCCTGCAGGACCTGCGGCCGGCCCGCCGCCTGCAGGAGCTGCGGGTCCGGGCCGGCCGGCTGGAGGCGGTGGCCGAGCTGTCGGCGTCGCTGGCCCACGAGATCAAGAACCCGCTGGCCTCCATCCGCAGCGCCGCGCAGCAGCTGTCCGACTCCGGGGAGTCGAAGGAGGTGCTCACCCGCCTGATGGTGCGGGAGTCGGACCGGCTCTCGACCCTGCTGGAGGAGTTCGGCGACTTCGCCCGCGTGGACGTGAGCCAGCGCCGGCCGCTGGAGCTCGGGGAGCTGGCCGAGCAGGCGGTGGAGGTCGTCCGCCAGCATCCCGACACGCCGGAGGGGGCGAACCTCGAGGTCGAGGTGGCCGACGAGCCGGGGGACCTTTGGGGCGACCCGGATCTCCTGTATCGTCTCCTCATGAACCTGTGCCTCAACGCCGTGCAGGCGGCCGAGCCGGGCGAGCCGCTCTCGGTGCGGATCGTGGTGGACGAGCTGCGCCCCGACTTCGAGCCGTCGGACGCCAGCCTGGGGTCGCCGGTCCGGATCCGGGTGATCGACGACGGCCCCGGGATTCCGCCGGAGGAGCTGGAGCGGATCTTCGACCCGTTCTACAGCCGGCGCGAGGGAGGGAGCGGGCTGGGCCTCTCCATCGCTCACCGGGCCGCCGAGGCGCACGGCGGCGCCCTCTTCGCCACCTCGACGCCGGGCGAGGGCGCCACCTTCGTGCTGGTGCTCCCCCGGCGCGGGGAGGAGCGGACCGAGGACGAGGGCCCGGACCGGGACGACCTCGAGGAGCGGGCGCGGCGGGCGAGCGCGGCGGCCGACGACGACCACTGAACCCCCCGGCATCGCCGGGACGCGGGAGGAGCGAGGCGTGAGCGACGAAGGCAGGATCCTGGTGATCGACGACGAGCAGAGCATGGTGGAGAACCTCACCGTGCTGCTCGAGCGTCAGGGCTTCGAGGTGCTGGGGGCGCTGAGCGGACAGGAGGGGCTCGATCTCTTCGAGGAGGAGGGGGCGGACCTGGTCCTCTCCGACGTCCGGATGCCCAAGATGGACGGAGTGGAGGTGCTGGAGGCCGTCCGCGACCGGAGCCCGGACACGCCCGTCGTGCTCATGACCGCCCAGGCCTCCCTGCAGTCGGCCATCCGGGCGGTGAACCTGGGGGCCACCCACTACATCCAGAAGCCGTTCGAGAACGAGGAGCTGCTGGCCGTGCTGCGGCGGTCCATGGACTGGGGCGAGATCAAGCGCGAGAACCGCGGGCTGAAGAAGGAGATCCAGAAGCACGAGGCCCGGGAGGCCTTCCGGCCGGTGGGCAAGAGCGAGGGCTTCGTGAAGGCGCTGGAGATGGCCGAGTCGGTGGCCGACAGCGAGTCCACCATCATGATCCGCGGGGAGAGCGGTACCGGCAAGGAGGTGTTCGCCCGCTACATCCACAGCCTCTCCGGCCGGAGCGACCAGCGCTTCGTGTCCCTCAACTGCGCGGCGCTGCCCGAGAACCTGCTGGAGTCCGAGCTGTTCGGGCACAAGAAAGGCGCCTTCACCGGGGCGGAGAGCGACAAGGAGGGCCTCTTCGTGGCGGCCAGCGGCGGCACCTTCTTCCTGGACGAGGTGGGGGAGATGGCCCCGGCCACCCAGGTGAAGCTGCTGCGCGTGCTGCAGCAGCGCGAGGTCGTGCCCGTGGGCTCCACCGAGCCCGAACAGGTGGACGTCCGCCTGGTGGCCGCCACCAACCGCGACCTGGAGCAGGACATCCAGGAGGGCCGGTTCCGGGAGGACCTCTACTACCGGCTCAACGTCATCTCCCTGGAGCTGCCGCCCCTGCGGGACCGGACCGACGACATCCCCCTGCTGGCCGAGTTCTTCCTGGAGCGGCTGGCCGAGGACCGGGGCGAGGAGCCGAAGACGGTCTCCGATGACGCCGTCGAGGTGCTGGCCGGCTACCCGTGGCCGGGCAACGTGCGGGAGCTGGAGAACGTGCTGGAGCGCGCCGTCGTCCTCATCGACCGGGACACCATCCAGCCCGGCGACCTGCCCGACAAGCTCACCGAGCCCCGCCCCGAGCCCGTGGTCCGGGACGAGCCGCCCGCCAACCCCACCCTGGAGGTCATCGAGCGGGCCTACATCGAGCACGTCCTCCGGGCCGAGGACGGCAACCGCACCCGCGCCGCCGAGACCCTGGGCATCGACCCCAGCACCCTGTACCGGAAGATCAAGCGGTACGACCTGGACGTGTAGCCGCCTCCTCGCAATCGGAGACGGGTCTTGCAGGGTGCGAGGCCGATGCGTCTTCGAAGGCCGCCTTCTCGCGGCCCCTGAAGCTACCGCATCCCCTTACCTGACAACGCTTTTGGCGGTCTCCGCCCGGTGGGGCACACCCGTTGCGCCCTGAACGGCCGTCGGCACCGGTGTCACGGTGCCTCCACGAACACGCAATCGGCTCGGGCACGTGAGGGGGACTTCCTCGTCGGGCCCGCCGCGCAGGATCGGGACGGGAGCCAGACATGAGACGGATAGAGATGGTGAGCCGGGAGATCGGGCTGTCGTCGCATCGGCGAGGGGCGGATTCGATCCCGGACGGCTTCACGCTGATCGAGCTGCTGATCGTGGTGGTGATCATCGGGATCCTGGCCGCGGTGGCAATTCCGCAGTTCTCCAGCACCAAGGAAAAGGCGTGGGACGCCACGGCGAAGTCCGACCTGCGCAACCTGATGAGCGCCCAGGAGGCGTACCTGTACGACTTCGGGTCCTACGCCTCGTCCACGGCGGATCTCCAGACCGACGAGAACTTCAACCCGAGCACGGGCGTGAACGCCAGCGTGGCGTTGGACCCTCCAGCTGGCTATAAGGCGGACGCCAGCCACGGGAGCTCGCCCAACTGCTTTCGGGTCCACATGGGGCCGAACGGTGACGAGACGCTCGAAATGGTTGCGAACGCGTCGAGCGGCGGAGGCGAGTGCAGCGGATGAAGACGGTTTCCGGTCTTGCGAATCGAGACGCCTCTTGCGATTCGCGAGGATTTTACGGCCAGGGCCGGTCAGACGGGGACGGCATAGCAATAGGGGAACCTCATGTCTTACAAGACGTTGAGCGAATTGTGAGGACGGGGCACGACGGTTGCCCTTTTTCTCAAGCCCGAACGAACCATCGGGGGCCCGGGGCGAAAGCTTCGCCGGGCTCGTATAGAGAGAGTCCTAGGGGACTCGCGTTCACTCCAATTGAGGAGAGACATCATGTTTAGCACCAGAATGGCGAAGCTCCGGGACACCGAGGGCTTCACTCTGATCGAGCTGCTGATCGTGGTGGTGATCATCGGCATCCTGGCCGCGATCGCCATCCCGCAGTTCTCGAGCACCAAGGAGAAGGCGTACGACGCCACGGCGAAGTCCGACCTGCGGAACCTGATGACGGCGCAGGAGGCACACTTCGCGGACTTCCAGCAGTACGGGTCGAGCGTTACGGACCAGCAGGGCAGTGAGAACAGCTCCACCGTCTTCTTCAACCCGTCCAGCGGTATGGTCAGCGGGGGCGGCACCGTGGGCGGCAGCACTGGCAGCGACGGAATCCATGCTTCCAGCGCTAACCCTGCGAGCGGTTTCATCGCGACTGCCGTGCACCCGTCATCGGGAACCTGCTTTGGTGTCGAGGTGGGTGACGAGGGCGACGACGGAACGCCGGGTGCCGGTGAGATCTCGGTTGACGGACCTGGTTGCTGACGACCTAGCCGAATCGCCGCCGTCGCGGTAAGGCGGCAGCAAGGAGTAGGGGCGCGGGGTTCTCCCCGCGCCCCTTTCTCATTTCGGCTCCCCTTTTCCGTCAGCCATTTTTTCTCTTTCAGGGTTCATCACGTGTCGACGGTGAATCCGCCCCTTCAGACGCCCGAGCGGGGTCCGTGATGAACATCGAGGGGAGCGAAGAGCACGACGTGGCTCTAGAGCGTTCGATCGACAGGCGCTGTCTCATGGTGGCCCACATCCGTCGACCGGTCGTCCTCCTCCTTTTCTTGACCCTAGCCACCCCGCTGGTTTGGGCCCAAGGGTTTCTGTTCCCGTATGTGGTGCCGAAGGCCTTCTTCTTCCAGTCGGTAGTGGGGCTGGCTCTTTCCGTGTCATGTTTGGCGTGGATCAGAGCGAGGGCCGGAGGTGCGAGGTCCCATCTCCGGGTCGCGTCGCTGTGGCGCCGGGACCCGGTTCTCTGGGCCCTGACCGCGGTCGTGGCGGTCGGCTTCCTGTCAGCGGTGCTCGGTGAGTCCCCGTCCAGGAGTCTCTTTGGTACCCTCGAGCGCAGGTGGGGAATACTCGCTTGGGTCCTGTTCCTCGGATTCTACGGCCTGCTTCGGATCTTCTTCGACGATTCCCGGTGGAAATCGGCCCTCCGGGTCACCGTCGGAGTCGCCACCCTTGTAGCCCTGGCGGGCGTCGTCGGTCATCATGGTCTCTTGGGCGACGGCCCCGCCGACGCACCGTGGAGGAGGATCGCCAGCACCCTTGGCAATCCAGGTTATCTTGGGGCGTACCTGACGCTCACCGCGACTATCACCTTCTACCTTGCCTGGTCGACTGACGACCGGACGCTCCGCGTTCTCTGGGGGCTCTCCAGTATTGCCCAGCTGTATGCTCTGGCACTGACCGGGACTCGCTCGGTGGTGCTGGGAGCCGGGGCGGGGCTGCTGTTGGTGGGAGCGGGGGGCGTTTTTTTCGGCTCCTCCAGGCGTGTCCGGGCTGCTGCTGTCACGACCGCCGGCCTCGTAGTCGCCGCCGCGCTCCTCGTCTGGATCACCCCGGCAGACGAAACCGTACAGGGATGGGCGGATCGTCTTGGCCTCCTATCGATGGAAGCTACCTCGATGCAGAGACGGCTCTCCGTGTGGCGTGCGGCAGCGACCGGACTAGCTAACGCGCCTTTGCTGGGCGTGGGACCGGAAAACTTTCACCTGGTGTGGGACCGGCACTTTGACCCTGTCATGTACAACCTGAGGCCGGGACACGTCAGCTTCGACCGAGCGCACAATGTGCTCGCGGAAGCCGGCGCCACGATGGGAGTTTCGGGTGTCCTGGTCTATCTTGGCCTCTGGAGCGCCGTCTCATTTCTTCTCGTTCGCGCCTGGCGCCGGGGTGGGCTCTCGAATCCGGCGACCGCCATCTTCGGCTTCGGGCTTACTGCCTATCTCGTGTACCTGCTCTTCTGGTTCGAGGACTATAGCTCAGTTGTCGTCCTTCTCACGGTTATCGGGTTCCTCCACCATCGGGCGTACTCGTCTTCAGAGTCTCGTCTTGGGACTGTATCCGGGCCGTCGCGGGAGGAGGGGACGCGGAGGCAGTTGGACCTCCGATCGATCGGGCTCTGCGCCGCCGCTGCACTTTCCTTCTTAGCCATCGTCGCCGCCGCCATGTGGCACAACACCCGGACGCTGACGGTCACCCGCGATGTCTGGAAAGGGGAGTTTGCCCTGGACGCCTGGGTCGGAGCCGATGCGTTCCGTACCGCTCTCGCCCGAGACCTTCCCGGAAGCGGACCGATCGTTCGCATCTCCCTGCGTCGCGCAGCGTACCTGGCCTGGTTCGGCGACGATGGGTCGCCCGAGGGTAAGAGCAGTAGGATGGAAGAAGTTCTTTCCGCGGCAGGCCGGGCGATCGATGTCTGGCAGAGCCGTGATCCCCACAATTCGGAAGTCCACATCCAGCGGTCCCGCTTCTGCGGCATCCTCCAGGACGTCATGGGAGGGA
>CAZSKS010000035.1:0-23660 GCA_964607465.1 uncultured Gemmatimonadota bacterium
GGCGCTGAGCGGTGGCGCGGCGGGGTACCTGGCGGGACGCGCGGAGGGAGGGGCGGACCGGCTCGCGAAGCTCGCCTGGTGGATCGGCGGCCTGAACCTGGCGGCCCTCGTGCTCTGCCTGATCTGGAGGCCCTCCGGCGTCAGCTGACGGTTGGGCTCGGCGTCCACTTCCCACCTGACACCCACCTCCAGGAGCCGCGCCTCCCGTTTCCGTCGCTGCGTCACCGTAGCTCCGTCCGGGTTCCTCCCATCCCCGAGAACCGGACTCCCCATCCGCTTGTCGCCGCTCCTAGATACGGACTTGCGTACATCTCTGTATACACCATAGGCTAGTCCTACTGTCCGCCCCGAAGGATCGCCCGCGGAGGAGGCTGTCGTCATCCGTTCCGTCCTCCAAGCTCTTCCAGCGTTCCGATCGTCGCGTCCTTACCGAATCGGAGGTTCCTCCATGCATCCGAAGCGACAGGCCTGCGTCGTCGCGGCGTTGACCCTGGCCCTCGCGCTGGGGCCCGCCCCCGCGTCCGCCAGCGATTCGTCCCCGGCAGCGTCGGAGGCCCCGATGCTCCGCGCCGCCGACGTTCCCCCCGCTGAGCAGGCCCGGCAGGGCACGATCACCGGGCAAGTGACCACGGCGGGAACGCTGGAGCCGCTGCCGGGCGCCCAGGTGTCCGTGCCCGGGACCGGGATCGGTGCCATCACCGACGACGAGGGACGCTACCGGCTCACCGGCGTGCCCACGGGTCAGGTCACAGTCCGCGTTCGGCTCATCGGTTACGAGCCGGTGGAACGGGAGGTCTCGGTCTCGGAGGGCGAGACCGAGACGCTGGATGTCCGGCTGTCGCAGTCGACGATCGAGCTGGAGGGGATCGTCGTCACCGGCACCGGCGGTCCGGTGCAGCGCCGGTCGGTGGGGACCGTGATCCAGGGAATCGACGCGGAGGACTTCGCGAGCGAGTCGCCGTCCACCGTGGCCGACGCGCTCGAGGGCCGGGTGCCCGGCCTCACCATGACGTCGGGTGGTGGAGGCAGCGTAGGCGAGGCCACGGCCTTCGAGATGCGGGGCGCCTCGAGCATCGTGCGGAGCACCCAGCCGGTCATCTACGTTGACGGCATCCGGGTGAGCAACCGGATCAACACGAGCGACGTGGGGGACGGCAACTTCCAGACGGACCACCTGAGCAACATCGACCCCGACGACATCGCCTCCATCGAGGTGCTCCGGGGTGCGGCCGCCACGACGCTCTACGGCACCCAGGCGTCGAACGGCGTCGTGCAGATCTTCACGAAGAAGGGAAGCGCCGGCGAGCCCCGCATCAACCTGTCGACCACCCAGGGGGTGGCCAACATCCCGCGAGACCTGGTGCCGATTCCCGTCACCTACGCCGGGGGGGAGATCCTCACCTCGGACCCCCGCGACGAAGTGCTCAGGACGGGGCACAACCAGGCCTACAACGTCTCGATCCGCGGCGGGGGCGAGGAGGCGCAGTACTTCGTGTCGGGACAATACAGGAACGAGGAGGCGGGCCTGATCCAGAGCGGGGTCAGCCAGTACGCGGGCCGACTCAACCTGAGCGCGCAGTTCTCCCCCGAGCTCGACGTGGGCGTGAACGCCTACTATACGGACCGACAGATGGAGATTCCGGGCTCCCGCAACCAGGTGCAGGGCGCCTACGCCAACGCCGTGCTGAGCTTTCCCCAGGCGCGCTCCGAGGAGCGACCGTTCGGCGGCCTGTTCGTCTCGGTGCCGAACGCCAGCCGGATCGAGCGGCTCGTGGACACGCGGCACTTCATCGGAGGGGCGAACGTCTCCTACGCGCCGGCCGAGAACCTGGAGAGCAGCCTGGCCGTCGGCATCGACCTCTCCAACGAGGACCAGACGTACTTCGAGCCGTTCGGCGTCGCCATCCTGGGCAACACCGACGGCACGAAGGAGCTCCACCATCGGACGACGCGAAACGTGACGCTGGATCTCCAGACCACGTGGACGGAGGACCTGGGCGAGCGCTTCACCTCACGACTCAGCGTCGGCGGCCAGGCGTTCTTCGACATGGCCAACACCAGCTTCATCGGTGCCAGGGGCTTCCCGGGACCGGGCCTCGAGACGGTGGGCAGCGCCTCCACCATCACGGGCTTCGACGAGACCGAGCAGGAGGAGGTCAGCGCCGGCCTCTTCGTCCAGGAGCAGGTGGGCTATCGGGACCGGTTGTTCGCCACCGTGGGGCTCCGGCTGGACGGCCACAGCGCCTTCGGCTCGGGCTACGGCATCCAGCCGTATCCGAAGGCGAACGTCTCCTACGTCGTCTCCGAGGAGGACTTCTGGGACGTGGGCTTCGTCCCCCAGCTCCGGCTGCGGGCGGCCTACGGCACGGCGGGGCTGGCGCCCGGGCCGTTCGACGCCGAGCGCACCTTCGTGAGCAGCACCTACGCCGGTCAGCCGGCCATCGTCCCGGGCAACCTGGGCGAGCCCGACCTGAAGCCCGAGCGGTCGCGGGAGATCGAGGCCGGGTTCGAGGCCGGGCTCTTCGACAACCGGTGGTCGGTGGACTTCACCTACTTCAACCATGAGACGGACGACGCGCTCGTGCCGAGGGCCTTTCCGCCGTCCGGGGGCTTTCTCGAGCCGCAGCTCGTCAACGCGGGCACCATCACCAACACCGGTGTCGAGGTCGGCACGCAGCTCTTCGTGACCCAGAGCGCCGACTTCTCGTGGCAGGTCCGGGGGTCCCTCTCGACCCTCTCCTCCGAGGTCGACCTGGGCGGCGCCGCTCCGATCCGGCCCGGCTACCAGCGGTTCCGGAACTACTTCATCTCCGGCCATCCGCCCAGCGCCTTCTTCGGCACCGCGCTGGATCCCGAGAATCCGTACGACATCCTGGTGGGCGGCGAGACGAACCCGTCCGACCTCTCGGGCTTCACCGGCACCGACCAGATCCGGGTCAACGCGCTCCAGGCGAGCGCCGGCGGCGACTCGCTGGCCTACCTGGGCAAGCCGCAGCCGGACGTCTCGGGGGACGTCTCCATGAACTTCACGTTCTGGAGCGACCTGCAGGTCACGACGTCGTTCGCCTGGGCCAGGGGGATGTCCACCTACAACCTGACGGACTTTCTTCGCAGCAACCTCGGGATTCATCCCGACGTCGCCGAGATCGAGCGGGAGCTGGCGGACCCGTCGACGAGCGACGAGAGGAAGCGGGAGCTGGCGACCGAGTTCTCCCGGCTCAGCGCCCGGGCCGAGGGCAACTGGGTCGAGGCGTCCGACTACCTCCGGTGGAGCCGGCTCGGCGTCCGGTATTCGTTCCCGGAGGACGTCGCCGTCTCCTTCCTGGGAGCGCGCAGCCTGGCCCTGGCGATGACCGGCCGCAACCTGGTGCTCTTCACGGACTATCGCGGCAGCGATCCGACCACCAACGCCATCGGGGCGTCGAGCCTCGTTCGAAACACGGACTTCATCCAGGCCCCCCTCGCCCGCGAGTTCCTGCTGACCGTGGAGGTCGGATTCTAGGCGGCACGCTGGATCTCGGCAGCGCGTGGGGCCAACTGATTCTCCGGACACGGGAGCACGGACCATGATGTGCGAAGCAAGGCGGAAGCTGACCAGGAGCGCGGCCACGGCGCTCGCGCTGTCGATCGGCCTCGCCGCCGCCGGTTGCGATCTCCTGGACGTCGACAACCCGCAGGCGATCTCCCCCGAGGACCTGAACGATCCGGAGGCCGCCGCGGAGATCGCCAACGGCGCCGCGGCCACGTTCGCCGACGGGTACGCCTATGCCATCGCGATGTCCGAGCTGGCGGCCGACGCGGTCATCTGGGTCAGCTCGCAGACCGGGCTGGAGCGGCTCGACCAGGGGATCTGGCTTCCGTCCAACCCGGACATCGACCAGAGCTACAACCTGCTGGCGCGGGCTCGCTGGACGGCCGACAATGCCACGGACCAGCTTGAGGAGGTCCTGGCCGAGCCGGGCTCGAGCGTGGAGGTAGCCGAGAGCCATCTGTACGCCGGCTTCTCCCTCGTGCTGCTGGGCGACCACTTCGAGCGGTTCACCGTGGACGGGGGTGAGGCGCGGGACGACACCGAGGCGTACGGGATGGCCGTCGACCGGTTCACCGAGGCCCTCCAGGTGGCCGAGGCGGCCGGGGCCACGCAGGTGGCCGCCGCGGCGCTGGGAGGCCGCGCGCGGGCCCGGCATGCCCTGGCCGGCCTGACCGGATCGTCCGAGGACTACGCCGTGGCCTTCGACGACGCGCAGTCCGCCCTCGCCCTGGATCCGGACTTCGCCTACTCGCTGACCTTCGAGCAGCCGGCGCGTCCCAACCTCTGGTGGTTCCGGATGCAGTCGGAGCGCGACGTGGGGGTGGGCGCTCCCTTCCGCCAGCGGATCGATCCCGTGAGCGGCGCACCGGATCCCCGCGTGCCCGTCTCCGACTTCCAGGGCATGTCGTCCAACGGTCAGGACTCCGTGTTCCTGCAGCAGAAGTATCCGACCGGGACGTCCGGGGTCGAGCTGGTCGGATGGAAGGAGATGAAGCTGATCGAGGCGGAGGTCCTGTGGCGCGACGACGACCTGCCGGGAGCTGTCGACGCCATCAACGCGGTCCGGAGCGCCGCAGACCTGCCGGAATTCGACAGCGACGACGCCACCGAGGTTCGGGATCAGCTGATCTACGAGCGGTCGGCCGTCTTCTTCCTGGAGGGTCGCCGGTGGTCGGACGGACGGCGGTTCAGCGACGAGTTCGGGGACGTGGAGATCCTGCCCGATGATCGGTGGAGCTCGGAGGCACAGCTCGAGCCCGTCACCCGCAAGTGGCCCATCCCCGACACCGAGCGTCAGTCGAATCCGAACCTCTGAAGCCGGGAGGCTTTCCGTGACGCGATCCCGCTGGTTCCTCCAGGCGCTCGTCCTGTCGATCCTCGTCGCCCCTCCCGTCCTGGCGCAGGAGTCGGGCTCGATCGACTGGGCCCGCCACCACGACCACGAGGACGTCACGCGCATGACGGAGGCGTGGGCCGAGCGCCACCCGGACCTGGTGACCGTCGAGAGCCTCGGGAAGAGCGTCCAGGGGCGGGACCTGTGGCTGCTGACGCTCACGAACGCGGAGACCGGTCCGGCCGAAGAGAAGCCGGCGCTCTGGTTCGACGCGCACTCCGACGCGCCCCAGGTGCTGACCAAGGAGGTGGCGCTCCACTTCATCCACGAGCTCCTGACCGGCTACGAGACGGACGACCGGATCCGGCGGCTGCTGGACACCCGAACCCTCTACATCATCCCCGACGCGAACCCCGATCCCGGCGAACAGCTGATCCAGGAGCCCGAGCCGGGGGTGATCCAGGGCGTCTCCCGTGACGGTTATCTCCACCCGTGGGACGACGACGGCGACGGAGCCGAGGACGAGGACCCGCCCGAGGACATCGACGGCGACGGCCGCATCACGAGCATGCGGGTGCAGGATCCCGAGGGCGAATGGAAGAAGGATCCGGACGTCCCACAGCTCATGGTGCGGCGCGAGGCCGGGGACGGAGCCGACGACGGGCCCTTCTACCGGGTCTATCCCACCGAGGGGATCGACAACGACGGCGACGGCCGGATCAACGAGGACTGGCTGGGCGCCTTCGACTCCAACCGCGTCTTCCCCTCCAACTGGCAGCCCGCCCACCGCCAGCTCGGCGCGCCCCCCTATCCGCTCTTCACGCCCGAGCCCCGGGCGCTGATCGACGCGATGCTGGAGCGGCCGAACATCGCCGCCGTGATCTCCCTCCACACTTCGGGTCCGTTCCCGGGGGGCACGCTCTACGCCCCGCCGGCGTCCGTTCCGCCGAGCGAGCTGCCGTCGTTCGACATTGACCACCTCTACGCCGCCTACGGCGACGCCTTCGAGCGCATCATGCAGGACGATCCGGACTTTCCGCACTCCTGCGCCACCGCCGTGGACGCCTACACGCAGCTGGGCCAGCCGATCTTCGGCACCCTCATCGACTGGGCGTACCTGAACCGCGGCATCATCGCCTGGACGCCCGAGGTGTGGGACAACGGCTACGACTACGACGGGGACTGCTCCCTAAGCCGGGAGGAGCGCTGGCGCTGGAGCGAGGAGGAGTGGGACGGACGCCCCTTCGTGGAATGGACGGAAACGGAGCACCCGGAGCTGGGTCGGGTGGAGATCGGCGGCTGGCGCAACGACCTGACGGGGCGGGGCGTCCTGCCCCCGGAGGGCTGGGTCGACCGGTCGGAGCAGATGATCCCGTGGTTCCTCCACACCTTCGAATCCCTGCCCGAGGTGACGATCTCCGACGCGCGGGCCGAGGCCACCGGGGACGGCGTCTTCCGGGTTCACGCGACGGTGAAGAACACCGGCTTCCTCCCCACGACCTCCACCGCCTACGCCGCGACCCTGTACCGGGTGGGAGGCATGGAGACCGGCGTCCGCTCCCGGGTCCCGTACGCGAAGCCCGTGACGGCCCACCTCCGGACGGCCGGGGGCGATGTGCTCTCCGATCCCGAGGTCGAGGTGGGGCACCTGCGGGGCATCGGGACGGGCGAGGGGTCGGGCCCCGTCGCGGGCGACTGGCCCGACCGCGTGGACGTCGAGTGGGTCGTGCGTGCGCCCGAGGGCACCGACGTGACGGTGCGGGCGGGCACCTCCCGGGCGGGCTACGCCGAGACGACGGTGGAGCTCCCGCAGTAGCGGAGGCGATCGGGCGGGGTGGGCCGTCCCCCTCGATCCGATCCCAGAGCTCGCGGCGATCACTTCGACCGACGATCGGCTGGCAGGCTGCCCGGGCCCTTTCCCCGAGGTCCGGCCGACCCGCCTCCAACCCGCGCCCGATGTCCCTTCTCCGGCCGCACCGCCTGTCGTAGGTTGGGCGGATCGCTCCGGCCGCCGATCGTCGCCGGCGGGGCTCCGGCAGGCCCGGAGACCCCGGCACGAAGGGCGCCGGTCAAGAGACCCCCGTCACATGGGAAGGCAGACATGGGAGTTCGCCACACGTTCCATCCCCTCGCGGCGACGGCCGCGCTCCTCTTCCTCGGCGCCTGCTCCGGCGACGCGCCGCCCCCCGCCGACGCCTCGGACGGCGGCCCGGACGACGCCTCGACCGCGGCCGTGGCGCCGACGCCGCTCGTCCTCGCGGCCGAGGACGGGGAGCGGCGGACCTGGCGGTTCGAGGAGGGGTTCCCCTTCGTCATCAAGGTCGATCGGCGGAACGGGGGCTCGGAGGACCTGGTCATGGGCTACGAGGAGATCCCGCCCGGCGTCACGATCCCCGCCCACCGGCATCGGCAGGCCGACGAGATCATCTTCGTCCACCGCGGCTCCGGCGTGGCGCGCGTGGGGAGCCGCAAGGGGGCATTCACCGCGGGGGCGACTCTCTACATCCCCCGCGACACGCTCGTGACGGTCGAGAACACGGGCGAGGAGCCCCTGGCCATCGCGTTCGTCTTCTCCGCCCCCGGCTTCGAGGAGTACCTGCGGGAGATGTCGGTGCCCGAGGGGGAGGCGTTCACGCCCCTCACCGGGGAGGAGCTGGCGGAGATCCAGGAGCGGAACCGGTGGCACACGGCGTTCGAGTAGACGGCGTGACCGGTTTGGTTCGCTGACTTGCGGCGCTGGTCGTGACGCTCCCCCTCACCCCCCCGCGATCGCCCCCACCACGTGGAAGACCTCGTCCCCGGCGAGCACCGGCTCGGGCAGGGGGGTGTCCAGGGGCTCGTGGGAGAGGTCCCGGCTGCCGGCGTAGAAGCGGATGAGGTCGCGGCGCCGGCTGCCGTCGTGACGGCGGACGGTGCCCCGGAGGACGGGGCAGCGGGCCTCCAGGGCGTCCAGCAGGCCGGCGACGGTGGGCGGGTCGGCGACCTCCAGCGTCAGCTCGCCCTCGACCCCGGCCAGCGCCCTGAGGTGGGCCGGGAGGCGCACGCGGACGGAGCTCACGGTGCGAGGTGGCTCACGGCGCCGGTGAGCTCACGGCGCGGCCGGGGGGCTCGGCCGGGGCCGGGGGGCACGGGGCCCTGACCCGCGTCACGGCAGGACCTGGACCTGGACCGAGAGCACCCGGGGCAGGTGGTCGGCCACGGGGCGCCAGCTGTCGCCGTCGTCGGCCGATCCGAAGACCGTCCCGCCCGTCGTCCCGAAGTAGACGCCGGCCGGCTCCAGCGTATCCACCGCCATCGCCTCCCGCAGGACGTTCTGGTAGCAGTTCGCCTGCGGCAGCCCCCGGGTGAGCGCCTCCCACTCGCCGCCGCCCGTCCGGCTCCGGTAGACGCGGATCTTCCCCTCCGGGAAATAGTGCTCGGTGTCGCTCTTGATGGGCACGACGTAGACCGTCTCGGGCTCGTGGGGATGGACGGCGATGGGGAAGCCGAAGTCCGACGGCAGGTCACCGCTCACCTCGGTCCAGGTGGCCCCGGCGTCGTCCGAGCGGCACACGTCCCAGTGCTTCTGCATGAAGACGGTGTCGGGACGGGAGGGGTGGATCGCCACGCGGTGCACGCAGTGGCCGATCTCCGCCTCCGGCTCGGGCAGGTAGTCGGACCGGAGCCCCTTCGTCGCCACCTGCCAGCTCTCCCCTCCGTCGTCGGTCCGGAAGGCGCCGGCCGCCGAGATGGCGACGTACATCCGGTCGGGGTTCTCGGGGTCGAGCACCACGGTGTGGAGGCAGAGCCCGCCCGCGCCCGGCATCCAGTCCCGGCCCGTCGAGTGGTTCCGGAGGGAGGCGAGCTCGCTCCAACTCTCGCCCCCGTCGTCCGAGCGGAAGAGGGCGGCGTCCTCCACCCCGGCGTAGACGGTGTCCGGGTCGTCGGGCGAGGGCTGGAAGTGCCACACCCGCTTGAACTCCCACGGGTGCGGCGTGCCGTCGTGCCACTGGTGGGTGCCCGGCTCGCCCCGGTAGGCGAACTCGTTGCCCACCGGCTCCCAGGACCGCCCCCCGTCGTCCGAGCGCTGGACGACCTGGCCGTGCCAGTCCGTCCAGGTGGAGGCCCAGATCCGGTCGGGGTCGGCCGGCGAGCCGATCATGTCCATCACCTGCCAGCCGCCGAACAGCGGGCCCTCGGCGCTCCACTCGCGCCGCGCTCCGTCCGAGCGGAGCACGAAGCCCCCCTTCGCCGTCCCCACCAGCAGCCGAACGCCCGTCATGCCGCCCTCCCCAGGTGATGTGCCGTGGCCGGTGCCGGTCCCGGCGGGACCGGACGGTGCGGGCGGCCAGGCCGGGGGAACGGTTCCCCCGGGGCCGCTCGGGCCGTAGGGAAGATGGCGCGCCGGGGCGGGGGGCGGCAACGGGCGGGGCGTGGTCGGATGTGCGTTCGGGTGGCCGGGCCCCCGGTCGTCCGTCTCTCGACGCGAGGTCGAACGGGGCTACATTGTCGGCTCACGATCGGCGCCGACCGACCCCGAGGAGGGGGCATGGAGCGACACGGGATCCGGCTGAAGGTCAAGGCGGTCCCCGGCGCCTCGCGGGAGGGGATCACCGGCTGGCTCGGTGACGCCCTCAAGGTCCGAGTCACGGCCCCGGCCGAGGACGGGAAGGCGAACGAGGCGATCAAGGAGCTCCTGGCCGGCGCGCTGGGGGTCCCGACCCGGAGCGTGCGGATCGTCGCGGGTGGGTCCTCGCCCCGGAAGGTGGTCGAGGTCTCCGGGATCGCGGCCGACGAGGCCCGGCGCCGGCTGGCCTCCTCCAGCTCCTGAGATCTCCGTCCGCCCGCCGCTCCCTCGCCGGGGTACCTGCCGCTCGCTTCGATTCAGGCGGAGGGCCTCGGGCGCAGCTGCCCTTCCGCTACCACCTCCAGGGCCGTACCGCACGGGTCTATCGCCACCGTCCCGCCATGGAAATCGTCGGTGCGCACGTCCGCGCCGGCGTCCTCCAGGCGCCCTCGGACGCGGTCCACGTCCCCCTCGGTCGGAACGACCAGGGACCAGGCCACGAGCCCGGCGTCCTCCGGCCCGGCGGGCGGCGCGTCGCCGGCCCACGTGTTCACGCCCAGGTGATGGTGGTAGCCGCCGGCCGACAGGAACAGGGCCCCGGGGTAGCTCCGCACGGTGACGTCCAGCCCCAGCGCCTCGTGGTAGAAGCGGGACGCATCCCCGAGGTCGCCCACGTGGAGGTGGACGTGGCCCACGACGGTCTCCGGAGGGAGCCCGTCGAAGGGCTCGTCGCCGCCGGCCTCGATCAGCCCCTCCAGGTCCAGGGGACGGGTCTTCATGACCAGCTCGTCCCCGATCGTCCGCCAGCGGCTCCGGGGGCGGTCGCGGTAGACCTCGATGCCCAGCCCGTCCGGGTCGGTGAGGTAGAGGGCCTCGCTGACGGCGTGGTCCGAAGCCCCGGGACGGAGGCCCGCCTCGACGGCGTGGCGCCCGAAGCGGCCCAGGACGGCCCGATCGGGCAGCAGGAGTGCGAAATGGTAGAGGCCGAGCCGGCTCCGGGGCCGCAGCGGCCGGACGCCGGGGCGCTCGACGAGCTCGACCAGGGGCCTCTCGCCCCCGGCCGCGCCCAGGGCGGCCCACCCTTCGCCGCCCTCCCGGCGCTCCAGGCCCAGCACCCGGCGGTAGAAGGCCTCCGATCGCGCCCGATCACCCACCCGGAGGCGGACCGGCCCGGGATGCGTGGAGTGGGGCAGCGATGGGACGCGGGACGGCGGAGCGCCGCGGGACCGGTCGTCCCGGCCCGCGGTTCGCTCCTGGTGTCGGCGGGCGGCCACGGTCAGCCTTCCGCTTCGACGACCTGGACGTCCAGGGTGATCTGCACCTCGTGGCCCACCAGGACACCGCCCGACTCCAGCGCCTGGTTCCAGGTCAGGCCGAAGTCGCGTCGGTCGATGGCCGTCGTGGCCCGGTAGCCGATCCGCTCGTTCCCCCAGGGGTCGGTGCGGCGGCCCAGCTCGGCGACGTCCAGCGTCACCTCGCGGGACTCGTCCCGGATCGTGAGGTCGCCGGTCACCGTCAGCCGGTCCTCGTCCCGGCGCTCCACCCCGCGGCTCTCGAACCGGATCTCCGGGAAGCGCTCGACGTCCAGGAAGTCGGGGGAGCGAAGGTGCTCGTCGCGCTCCGGCTGGCCGGTGTCGATGCTGGCGCTCTCGATCACGGCCCGGAGCGCGGTGCCCTCGGCGGCCCCGTCGGGTCCCATCTCCACGGTTCCCTCCAGCGCCGTGAAGCTGCCGCGGACCGTGGCGAACATCATGTGCTTGACCTCGAAGCTGACCTGGGAGTGCTGGGGGTCGATCGTCCAGGTCGAGGGCGTCGTCTCGGTGGGTCGGCTCGTCGTCGTGCTCATGGTCTTCTCCTCGCTCTTGTGATGGTTGAAGCTCGTGATGGTTCAGGTTGATTGTGGTCCCACTGATTGTGATAACACCTAATTGCGCGAAAAAAACAACACGGTTCCATGGCCGTCGCGCTCGGCTCACACGTGCCGGCGGGCCTCCACCAGCAGGTCGGACAGCTCGCGCAGGTCCGACCGGGACAGATGTCCCAGCTGCTCCTCGTGGAGCGCCTCCACCGGCCCGTCCAGCTCCTCCAGCAGGGCGAGCCCCGACCCGGTGATCCGTGCGATGACGAACCGGCGGTCGTCCTCGGCCCGCGCCCGCTCCACGTGGCCCGCGTCCTCCAGGCGGTCCAGGAGCCGTGTCACGTCGGGCACCGGGGTCAGCATCCGCTCTTCGATGTCGCTCCGGCACAGGCCCTCCGGCTCCGCCCCCCGCAGGATGCGGAGCACGTTGTACTGGGTCAGCGTCAGGCCATGGGGCCGGAGGCCCTCCGCGAGCCGATGCTCCAGCAGGGCGGCCGTGCGCACGACGTTGAGGAAAGCCTCCTGCTCGAGGCTTTCGAAGGGCACCGTCTGCCGGATCTCGCGCTGCAGCTCCGTCGTCATGCCCGGAAGATATGTGTTGTAACACGTATTGTCAAGGGGACCGGCCCCGAACCCCCAGGGAAGGGGGCCCGGGCGGTCAACCCTCGGAGGTTGATCCGGCGCCTATCAACGTTAGGAGGTTGATCCTGCGTTGACCGCCCTCCCGAGCGTGAGCGCGGGTTTCCTGGCCGTCCGGCCGTCAATCATATAATATGATTGACGACGGGAGGCCTTATTCATGGACGTGATCACCGTGACAGAGCTGCTGCGGAACTTTCGGGAATACATAGGCCGCGTGGCGCACGGCGGCGAGTGCTTCCTGCTCAGCCGCGGAGGCGAGACCGTGGCGGAGCTCCGCGGCGTCGCGTCCGGACGGTCGCTGGACGAGCTTCCGGGCGTGCTGGACTCCCTGCCGCGGCTCTCGGAAGAGGAGGCCGAGGCCTTCGCCCGCGACCTGGCGACCGCACGGGACGAGCTGGAGGGCACGGGCGAGCCGCGGGATCCGTGGGCGTCCTGATCGACGCCTCCGTGCTCATCGAGCACGAGCGGGAGCGGCTCGACGTCGCCGCCCGGATCCAGGGCAGGGAATCGGAGGGGTTCTTCCTCTCGGTGGTGACGGCGAGCGAGCTGCTGCACGGCGTCCATCGGGCGGTCGACAGCTCCGTGCGGGCCCGGCGGTCCGCCTTCGTCGAGGCCGTGCTGGAGCGCTTCCCGCTGCTCGCCGTGGACCTGGGGACGGCGCGGGCCCACGCCCGCCTGTCGGCGGACCTGGCGGCCGAGGGCCGGTCGATCGGCGCCCATGACCTGTGGCTGGCCGCCGTCTGCCTGGCCGACGGGCTGACGCTGGCGACGGGAAACCCGCGTGAGTTCGAGCGGGTGCCGGGCCTGAGCGTGGAGGTCTGGTCGGCCGCCTGACCCTCCGGCTGGCTTCCACCCGGCGTTTCAGCTGAAACGCCCTCCCTCTCGTGGCATGGCTTCATACTCCCCGCCCCCATCCCCGACCACCCTTCGTCGCACCGGCCGCGCCGTTCGTCGTGCGAACCCGGGGTTTCGTCGCCCGGCGGATCGCGCGGTCAACCTTTCGCCGATCTCCTGCGTCAGAGGGTGTGAATCGCGCCCCGACGACGTCGATCCCGCGCGGGAGGTCGCATGTCCGGCCGTGCCAGGCTTCTCCTCCGAGCCAGGCTTGACCTCCCCCTCGTCTTCCTGACGCTCCTCGTCGCGCCCCTAGCGGCGGGGCCGGCCGCCGCCCAGCAGTCGACCGAAGCCGACACGGTGGACGCCGTCCGACCCCGCTCCGGCACCGGGGCGGCGGGCGCGTCGCCCCGGATCCGCGTGACGCCCCCGGCCGGATCGCCCCGGCACGAGGCGCGCGCCCCCCGGATCCGGGCCGTGCGCCTGCACGGGGAGGTCGAGCTGGACGGCCGGCTCGACGAGGCGGTGTGGGACCGGGCCCCGGCGGCCCGGCGGTTCGCCCAGCGCGAGCCGGACGAGGGCGAGCCCGCCACCCAGCGCACCGAGGTCCGCTTCGCCTACGATGGCGAGACGCTCTACGTCGGCGCCCGCATGTACGACGAAGAGGGCGGGGACGGGGTGGTGTCCCGGCTGGTGCGGCGGGACGAGACGCCCGACAGCGACCGGCTCGTCCTCACCTTCGACACGCACCTGGACCACCTGGGGCGGACGATGTTCGGCATCAACCCCGCCGGCGTCCGGGGCGACGCGCTGGCCCCCGGCGGGTCGGGGCTGGACGACTCCTGGGACCCGGTGTGGCGGGCCGCCACGAGCGTGGACGCGGAGGGGTGGACGGCCGAGCTGGCCATCCCCTTCTCCCAGCTCCGCTTCCCCGAGGGCCGGGACCAGCGCTGGGGGCTCCAGATCGAGCGGATCGTCCAGCGCCGGGCCGAGCACCAGATGTGGTCCTTCTGGCGCCGGAACCAGCGGGGCGGACCCTCCCGCTACGGACACCTGGAGGGGATCGAGGCGCCCGAGACGGGGACGGACCGGCTCGAGCTCCTCCCCTACACGGTGACGCAGCTGGACGTCTCGCCCGGGGCCAGCGACGAGAACCCCTTCGAGACGTCGACCGAGGCTACGACCCGCCTCGGCGGGGACCTCACCTACCTGCTCACCTCCAACCTGACGCTCAACGCCACCATCAACCCGGACTTCGGGCAGGTGGAGGTGGACCCCGCCGTGGTCAACCTCTCCGCCTTCGAGACCTTCTTTCCGGAGAAGCGCGAGTTCTTCATCGCCGACCGGGGGCTCTTCGACTTCGGCAGCTTCTGGTGCTACTTCTGCTCCAACACGTCGAGCCTCTCCCTGCTCCACACCCGGAGGATCGGCCGTCCTCCGCAGGCCGCGGAGCTGGCGGAGGAGGTGGGGGAATTCGCCGACGTCCCGGGCAACACGACGATCCTGGGGGCGGCCAAGGTCACGGGGCGCACGGCGGGCGGCACGTCGCTGGGGGTGATGGCGGCCGCCACGGGGAAGGAGACGGCCGACGTGGTCACGGCGGACCGGCGGCGGATCGGGCAGGAGGTCGAGCCCTTCACGGGCTACTTCGTGAGCCGGGTGAAGCGGGACTTCCTGGACGGCGACCTGTCGGTGGGCGGGATGGTGACCTCGGTCTACCGGGACTTCGACGATCCCGCGCTGGCCGACCGCCTGTCGGAGCACCACGAGGGGGTGGGGCTCGACGCCGAGTACTGGTGGGGCGAGCGGACCTATCAGCTCCTCTTCTCCGCCGCCTTCTCCAACGTGTCGGGCAGCCCCGAGGCCATCCACGACCTGCAGCGCTCCAGCGCCCGCTACTTCCAGCGGCCCGACCGCCAGGGGGGCGGCAACGGCCTCTTCTCCGACGCCCTGGACCCGTCGGCCACGTCGCTCCGGGGCTGGGGGCTCTACTCCCGGGTGGCGAAGGACGCGGGCGACTGGCGCGCGGAGGCGTCGGTGAACGCGCGGAGCCCCGGCTTCGAGACCAACGACATCGGCTTCCTCACCCGGACCGACTTCCTGTGGATGAGCGCCAACCTCCAGCGGCTCTGGACGACGCCGACGAGCTGGTACCGGGAGATCGGGACCATCGTCGGGGGGCAGCAGGAGCTCAACTTCGACGGCGACCTGGTGGGACGGCAGCTCCACTCCTTCTTCTTCGTCGAGCTGCCGAACTACTGGGAGGTCAACGCCTTCGGCATCTGGCGGCCCTCCACGCTGGACGACCGGCTGAGCCGCGGCGGGGTCGTGCTCCGTCGCCCCGAGAGAGGATTCCTGCAGGCCCGCCTGGGCACGGACGACCGGAAGCCGGTGGTCCTCAGCCTCACCCCCACCACCGGGTGGAACGCGGAGGGGGCCCGCGACTGGTCCGTCGGGCTCGGGCTGGAGGTGCGGCCCGCCCCCAACGTCTCCGTGGAGCTGACCCCCCGGCTGAGCCGCACCGAGTCCACCGACCAGTTCGTCACCACCGTGGAGGATCCGACGGCGACGGACTTCTTCGGCCGACGGCATGTGTTCGCCGACCTCACGCAGCGCAGCCTGTCCATGGAGACGCGGGTGAACTGGACGTTCACGCCCGACCTGTCGCTCGAGATCTTCGTCCAGCCCTTCATCTCGGCCAACGACTTCGGCGCCTTCAAGCAGTTCGCCGCGCCCCGCGAGCTGGCGAAGCAGGTCTTCGGCCGCGACCTGGGGACGATCCGCTCGGAGGGGGAGGGCTTCGACCGGGTCTTCTTCGTCGACCCCGACGGCGCCGGCCCGGCCGAAGAGTTCAGCTTCGAGCAGCGGGACTTCACCTTCGCCAGCCTGCGCGGCAACGCCGTGCTCCGCTGGGAGTACCTGCCCGGCTCCACCCTCTTCTTCGTCTGGACCCAGGACCGCAGCGCCCGGGAGGCGGCCGGCGACCTCCGCTTCGGCCGGGACGCCGGCAACTTCTTCACCGCCGAGGGCGAGAACGTCTTCCTGGTGAAGGCGACCTACTGGCTGGGGCTCTGAGGGGTCGGGGCTCGTACTGGCTGGGGCTCTGAGGGGCCGGGGCTCGGTCGGGGGTGCCCTCTACCCGGAAACCCGCGTCAGGTGATCCCGGAGCCAGGCCGCGAACGCCTCCTCCGCCAGGTCGCCGGCGCACCGATGACGGCCCGCTCCTCGCCCGGTCTCACTCCCCGAACAGGCTCCCGCCACCGAGAGAGAAGCAGTCGCTGGCCACACACAGCAGGGCGGTGAGTCCGATGGCAACCGCCGCGACCCCCAGCGCCGTCAGGACGGTCGCCCCGACGTCGGTGCGGCGGACTTCCAGGCTCTCGATCTCGTGGCGGGGAAGGGCGACGCGCAGGGGTTGTCTCCTGGTTCCGGAAGGCTCGTCGTCGCCGACCAGGCTGTCCGCGCTCAGTCGGGCGCCGTGGAGCACGAGGCTGGAGCCGTCGACCCGGGTCACCCTGACCTGGTCGTAGGCCACGACGCTGTCGGGCGCCACCCCGGGTCGGAGCTCCGGCGGGACCCACTTGTGGCACGCGGAAAGGGGAAGGACGAGGAGCAGCAGCATCGCGGTGGATCGTGTGGATCGGTGCACGGTGGCCTCCCTGGGTTCGGGTGCGCCACCATGATCGGCCTCGGGAGTCAAGCCGCGGTAAGCTCGGGGAGCCAGACAGCTCCTCCGGAGGTCGGACGGGGCTCAGGAGGACCTGAAATCACGCCGGGGAGTTGCGGGACCGGGGGGCGGAATCGATGGAGGGGAGGGCGCTGGCCGTGATGGAGAGGACCGGGGCGGACGGTGGCACGGAGGCGGACGCCAGCGCGACGGGGGCTGGCGACGTGGAGGAGCTGGGCGACGAGATCGTCCGGCTGGCGGCCCACCTCCAGGCGGCCCCTCGCTGCTACGAGGAGTTGGTGGCCGAGCACGACCGCCGCCGGGCCCTGGAGGCCGGCGCCCGACGGGGAGGCGGCAGCCGGTCCAGCTCAACCGCGCCCCGGACGAGAGCACGGGACGGCGATCGGGTCCGCGAACCCGGTCGGCCGCCTCTGCACTGGCTCCGGGTAACCGGCGTACCCAGCCGGTGCCGCGGCGGCCCACGCCGGCCGGCGCATGACGGGACCTCGGTCTACACCCGCAGGTACCGGGCCCCCGAAATCGAGCGCCACTCCCGGACATCGCCCTTCTCGATCGCCACCATGGGCAGCCGGCGGCGCTCGGCGACGAGCGCGTCGCGCGTCACGAGCCCCCCTCCTGGCCGGTGGAGAACCGCGCGTCGCCGGTGTAGTTGAGCTGCCACCGGACGCCGTAACGGTCGACACACGAGCCGTATCTCTCGGCCCACTCGGTCGCCGCGAGGGGCGTCTCGATCTCGCCGCCGAAGACGGTCCGGTAGAACTCGAAGGCCTCCTCGGTGTGGCCGGCGAAGTTGAGGTACGGGTTCACCGCCTTCATGGATTCCTCCCGTGTGGTGGGATGGTTCTCGATCAGGATGTTTCTCCTGCTGCCGGTTTTCGTCGTTCGTCCGCCCGCCGACGCCGCAGCGGCAGGAGATCGTGCAGGTGGGGGTCTCGAAGATAGAGGGCCAACCAGAGGCCGACGCAGAACGCGACGGGCAGGAGGAAGTAGCCGTCCGCCATCCGCACATGGGTCGCCGTGGCGCCTCCCAGGTAGCCGGTCAGGAGGATGGCGCCGAGGACGGCTGTGCGCGGAACCGCGTAGAGCACGGTGGAGACGAGGAGAGCCAGGCCGATGCCCACCACCGCGCTCTCGGGATATCCGAACTGCACCGTGCCCTCCACGGCGAAGGGAGCACGCATCACGCTCGCGACGCCGCCGAAGAGGAGGTAGGCCACGAGGAGTCCGGCGATCACCCGTCCGATCCATATCGCCTTGCCGGAGCGGATCGCTCCCGGCTCGCCCTCGAAGGCGAGGTAGCGGGTCAGCGTCTTCATGGGACTCTCCCTGTCGTCGGAACGATCGGAATCGAGGTTCACAGGTCGTCTGCGTCCGGACAATGGCCGGCGCCTCGTCGGCGCTGTCGCCGTAGATCGCCGGGACGGGCACGTCGTCTTCGAAGTCGCGTTCTCCTCACGATCCAACCGTGCCTGTCTCCACGTTTCCAGCCCGCCTGTAGCTGGCCATAATCACCCCGCTGGGTGTCACCGTGCTTTCCACCAGTGTGAATGCGGCCGGGATCGTGCCGTTGTCGAACAGCTTTTTTCCCTTGCCAAGCGTCAACGGAAAGATCTTGAGCCAGAGCTCGTCGACCAGATCCTCTTCGAGCAGCGCCTGGATGAGCTTGCCGCTGCCCCAGACCTGAATGTCAGAACCATCTGACTTCTTGAGCCTTTCGACCTCCGCCAGGCTCGTGAGGAAGACGGAGTTCTTCCAGTCTGACTGTTTCATCGACCTGGACATGACGTATTTCGTGACATCGTTGATACCGGGCCATCCCTCTTCATGCTCTGGCCAGTAGCTGGCAAAAATCTCGTATGTCTTTCTGCCCAGCAGAAGGTCTGCAGGTTTCATTTGTTCTTCCAGGACCTCTCCGAAGACTTCGTCACCATACGGTGCAGTCCAACCGCCGTATTCGAAGCCGCCTGAAGGATCTTCCTCGGGTCCACCAGGTGCCTGCATCACTCCGTCCAGGGTCATCATCGATATGACGATGAATTGTCTCATATTATCTCACCTTCTCCCCCTGGCACGTCAGGCTGCCTCTGGCAAAGCTGCTGTCATGCGTTCGTGCTGCCGTCGTCACGCGGATCTGTCGTTTCGACTATGCACTGATCGACTATGCACTGACGCTTCGACTATGCACTGACTCTCGTTGTCGGCTTGTAGTAAAGAGTCACCGCGCCAGACTCGAATGTTTTCGTTTTCAGGAGCTCGAGATCGATTCTATCTTTGATGTTCTTGAATAAGGGGAGGCCGCTCCCCAGGACGATCGGCTGAACGACGAGCTGGTATTCATCGATCAGGTCGAGCTGCGCCAGGGCTACGATCAGGCTCGGGCTTCCGACCAGAATGTCTTTACCCGCCTGTTGCTTGAGCTCCAGGATTTCTTCCTCGACGAGGTCCTCTTTCAGCTCCGTGTTCTTCCAATCGACATCTTTCAACGTGCGGGAGAAGACAATCTTCGAGATGTCATCGATCAGGACGGCAAATTCATCCATTGGTTCGTTGCCGGTGGGATCTTTCACGACAGACGGCCAATAACTCTCCATGAGCTGGTACGTTATCCTTCCATACAGGATGGTGCCCGCGTCGCTCAACAGGTCATTGAAATGTCGATGTATTTCGTCGTCGGCGATCATCGCCGTGTGGTCGCAGAACCCGTCGAGCGTCACATTGATGGCCGCGATGAGTCGTCTCATGGTTGGTCGTTGGTCGTCATGATGGTCTTCAGCCGGTTGCTGGCAGCAATGGTCGAGTTCGGACGGCTGCCAGGCGTGACACACGGGCAGGGGATCTTCGACTTCGCCGGCCGACGTCATCCCCTGTAGGCGGTCTCCAGCTCAGCGACGTCGAGCTTCTTCATCTCGAGCATGGCCTTGAACGCCCGCTCGTAGCCCGGCCCGCTCTCCTCGCCGCCCCTCATGATCTCGACGAAGCTCGTCGGGACGACCTGCCAGGAGACACCGAAGCGGTCCTTGAGCCAGCCGCAGGGACCTTCCTCTCCGTCGGCCGAGAGCTTCGCCCAGTAGTGGTCGACAGCGGACTGGCCCTCGCACAGGACCTGGAGCGAGACGGCCTCGTTGAAGCGGGTCTCGTGCTCGAGGTGGCTGTCCATGGCCACGAGCGGCTGGCCTCCCAGGGAAGCACGACCGTGCTTGACCGTACCCTCGGGGCCCTCGTCCGCGGTGTAGCGCTCCAGGGCCTCGATCGACCCACCGGGAAAGACGTCCGCGTACAGCTGCAGGGCCTCCTCGGCCCGCCCGTGCACGGCTCCGGCGAACATCAGGCAGGGAAAGATCATCGGTCCCCGCCCCTGCTCCTCGGAGGACATCACCTGCCACGAGGCGCCATAGCGGTCCTGCACCCAGGCGTACCGCGGGCTCCACGGGTACTCCCCGAGCTCCATGAGGTAGGAGCCGCCCTCGGCCAGCGTCCCGGCGATGCGTTCGGCTTCCTCGACGTCGGTCGTCTGTGCGAAGAAGGAGATCGTGGGGTTGATGGTGAACTGGGGTCCGCCGTTGAGCGCGGTGAAGGGCTGGCCCGCCAGCTCGAGCTCCACCGTCATGACGCTGCCGCGAGGCTTGCCGCCCGGGTTGTCGAAGGCCTCGGGATAGCGCGCCACCGAGGTGACGGTCGAATCGGGGAAGATCCCCGTGTAGAACGTTGCCGCCTCCTCGGCCTCGTCGTCGAACCAGAGGCACGGGACGATCCCCTGGAAGCTGTCGTGGTCTGGCATCGGTCTTCCTCTCCGGTCACATCTGCGACATCATTTCCTCCGCCCGGCGGGCCAGCTCGTCCGGCGGCACGTCCTCCACGTGGGTGGAGATCGTCCAGCGGTGGCCGAAGGGGTCCTCCACCGTGCCGGAACGGTCGCCGTAGAAGTGGTCCTGCAGGGGCATGACCTCGGTGGCGCCGGCCTCGATCGCCTGTCGGAACAGGGCGTCGGCGTCCTCCACGTAGATCATCAGCGAGGTGCCGTTGCCGCCCAGGCTCTCGGGCGAGCGGTTGCCCCACGCCTCCACCTCGTCGGCCAGCATGAAGCGGGAGTCGCCGATCTGCATCTCGGCGTGGCCGAGCTTGCCCGGCGGCCCGTCCATGCGGAAGAGCTCCTCCGCGCCGAAGGCCTCGGCGTAGAACGGGAGGGCCGCCGCGCCGTCGCGGACGGTCAGGTAGGGGGTGAGGGTGTGGTAGCCCTCGGGGACCGGCTGGACCTTCGTGTGCTTCGCCATGGCTCTCTCTCCGTTCGATGGGTTCAGGATGGGTCGGTCTCCAGCGACGCCGCGGCCCGGGCGACGTCGTCCAGCCGCTCGCGCAGGTCCGCCGCCGCGTCCGGGCCCAGCGCCTCGACCACGCGCCGGTGCGCCCGCTTCCAGCGCGGGAGCGCCTCGGCCAGGGCCCGCTCCCCCTCCCCGGTCGGCAGCACCAGGCGGACGCGGCCGTCCCGGGGCGAGCGCTCGAGGCGGACCAGGCCGTCGTCCCGCAGGAGACGCACGTTGCGCGAGACCGTGGTGGGGTCCAGGGACAGGACCTCGGCCAGCTCGCCCATGCTCCCGGCGCCCTCCTCGCGGCGGCTCATGAGGGTGATGGCGCTCAGCAGGGTGAGCTGTGTGGCCTGGAGGTCGAGGTCCCGCAGCGCCTCCTCGTAGACGCGGGTGAGGGTGCGGGAGACGCGTCGGGCGCGGAAGCAGAGGCACTCGGCCGCGATGACGGCGGCGGGGTCGCGTCGGAGCGTGGGAGCATCGGCCTCGTCGCTGGAGATGTCGACGTCGTCGGCGTCGGGTCCGTTGGGCATAAATACATGTATATACAACTATCATGGGTGGGCGCAAGGTCCCCCGCGGAAGCTCCGCCGGGATCGTCGGCATCGGGCGGGCGACGCCGGCGTAGGGCCGGGGTGCGCGGCGCGCCACGTGGGGCCGGCGACGGAACAGGCGCGGGCCCTGCGCCGCCTCGTCAGCCCCCGGCCCGCGCCTCCCCGCAGGCGGCCGCCCGCCCCAGCAGCACCTCCCGCTCCGCCGCGTTCCGGGTGAGCTCGGCGGCGCGCTCGAAGGCGTCCCGCGCCTCCTGCCGGCGCCCCAGCTCCTCCAGCAGGTCCCCGCGCACGGCCGGCAGGTAGGGATAGCCGTCCAGTGTCCCGTCCTCGGTCAGCGCCTCGACGATCTCGAGCCCGGCCTCCGCCCCGGAGGCCCGCCCCACGGCCACCGCCCGGTTCAGCTCCACCACGGGGGAGGGCGCGACCCGGGCCAGCGCCCCGTACAGGGCGGCGATCCGCTCCCAGTCGGTCGCCTCGGGCGTCGGGGCCCGGGCGTGGCAGGCGGCGATGGCCGCCTGGAGCGTGTAGGGGCCGGGGAGTCGCCCCGGGGCCCCGGGCGCGTCGGGCCGGCCGGCAGCCCCGGCCCCGTCCTCCGTCAGCTCCACCGCCCGCTCCAGGGCCGCCAGGCCGCGGCGGACGAGCAGGTGGTCCCAGCGGGAGCGGTCCTGGTCGGCCAGCAGCACCGGCTCGCCCCCGGGACCGGTGCGGGCGCCGAGCCGCGAGGCCTGCAGCTCCATGAGGGCCACCAGGCCGTGCACCTCCGGCTCTTCCGGCGCCAGCCCGGCCAGGACGCGCCCCAGGCGGATGGCCTCGTGGCACAGGACGGGCCGCGTCCAGTCCTCCCCCTCCGTCGCCGCGTAGCCCTCGTTGAAGATCAGGTAGAGGACCTCCAGCACCGACGCCAGGCGTCCGGCCATCTCGTCCCCGGCCGGCAGCTCGAAGGGGGCCTCCACCTCCCGCAACGTCCGCTTGGCCCGGACGATCCGCTGCGCCAGGGTGGGGACGGGGACCAGGAACGCCCGGGCGATCTCCCGCGTGGTCAGGCCGCCGGCCAGGCGCAGCGTGAGGGCCACCCGCGCCTCGGTCGACAGGGCGGGGTGGCAGCACAGGAAGACGAGCCGGAGCACGTCGTCGGCCACCGGCTCGCCCGGCGTCCCCCCGGGGCCCGGCCCGTCGGTCGCCCGATCGGCCTCCATCTCCCGGGCCAGCTCCCCGTGCTTCCGGTCCAGGCGCCGCCCGCGGCGCAGGTGGTCGATGGCGCGGCGCCGGGCGGCCGTCATGAGCCAGGCGCCCGGATTGTCGGGCAGGCCCTCCTCCGGCCACCGCTCCAGGGCGGCGACGAGCGCGTCCTGGGCGAAGTCCTCGGCACGGCCCACGTCGCCCACCATCCGGGTGAGCGCGCCGACGATGCGGGCGGACTCGATGCGCCACACCCCGGCCAGGGCGCGGCGCACGTCGGGCGGGGTCACCGGGCGGCCGGTCCGCGGGCGACGCCCGCCCACGACACCCGACGGAACGGGGCCGTCGTCACCCGTCCGGCGTCCGAGAGGAGGAGCCCTCCACGACGTCCCTCACCTCGTCGGAGTAGTCCTCCATCTCCTGCACCTGACGGATCTCGATGACCTCGTTCTCCGAGCCGGGACACCGCTTGGCCCACTCGACGGCCTCCTCCTTCGAATCCACCTCGATCATCCAGTAGCCGCCGACGACCTCCTTGGCCTCGGCGAAGGGCCCGTCGGTGACCCGGGGCTCGCCCCCCTCGAAGGACACCCGCGCGCCCGTGGACGGCGGGTGGAGACCGTTCAGATCCAGCAGGACCCCCGCCTCCTCCAGCTCCTCGTTGTATTTCATCATCGCGGCCACGGCCTCGGGATCGAGCTCCGCCACCGCCCCGGGCTCCGCGTCCTCGTAGCCCCGGGGGATCATCAGCATCATGAATCGCATGGTTCCGCCTCCCTGGTCTCGCCGTTCTCGTTCGTGTTGCCCGTTCCGGGGGTCTCGCACGCCGTGCGGATCCAGCTAATCCTGCGAATCCCGCTCGTCCCGGCTCTCGAGCCGCTCGATGGGCCGGACCTCCACCGCCCAGCCCAGGTGCTCGCCCCAGCGGGCCGCCGGGTGGAGCGCGGCGATCTCGGCCGCCTCCTCCAGGTCGTCGGCCTCGACGACGAAGTAGGAGCCCACCACCTCCTTGCTCTCGGCGAAGGGCCCGTCGGTGACCGTGGGTCCGTCCTCCGCCGGCCGCAGCACCTTCGAGGCGCGGTGCGCCAGCGAGGCCACCGACCGCAGGCGGCCCGTGGCCCGCAGCTCCTCGTCCATGGGCGCGCAGACGCGGCCCAGCTCCTCCCGCTCGGCGTCGGACAGCGCGTCGTACG
>CAZSKS010000036.1:0-7838 GCA_964607465.1 uncultured Gemmatimonadota bacterium
CCCTCGTGGACCTCGGTGGCCGCCCGGATGCCCGAGCGCAGGGCGCCCTCCATCGTCCCCCGCAGGACGGTGGTGTGCTCGCCGGCGAAGTGGATGCGGCCGTGGGGCCGCTGGAGGTCCTCCAGGTGGGCCGTCACGTCGCCGGCGTCCGGCCACGAGACGTGGCCCACGGCGTGGGGGTCCCGGCCCCAGGACCGGACCACGGCCCCCTCGAAGTGCTCCCGGATGCCGGGGTGCACCTTCGCCAGCCCCTCGAGGACCTCCTCCACCAGCTCGTCCTCGCTGAGCGTGTCCTGCCGCGTGGCGGTCGGCCCCGTGGTGTAGGCCTCCAGGAGGCTCCGACGGTCCGGCCCCGCGGCGTCGGCGAGGGGCTGCCGGAAGACGACGCCGACGGGCAGGTCGGTGGCGGCGTTGCCGGCGACCCCCTCGTCGTGCCAGAAGGCCCGGCCCACCTGCACGAAGGTGCGGGTGGCGTCGAGGTAGGGCATCTCCGAGACCGCCGTCCGCTTCGCCCGCGGCATCCGCGGCTCCACGTCGATCCCCCGCAGCACCCCAAGCGGCACGGTGCAGACGACCCGGTCCGCCCGGTGGGTCTCCTCCCGGTCGCCCCGCACGGCCCGCACCCGCACCTCCCGGCCGGTGTCCAGGATGGCGGTCGCCTCCACGCCGTAGTGGATCCTCCCCTCCAGCGCCTCCGCCATGGCGAAGGGGAGCCGGTCGTTGCCGCCGGCCAGCACGAAGGGCGCGCCGGCGTAGAAGAGCCCGAACTCGGCCAGGGCCGAGGAGAGCATGGAGCCGTGCTCCACCGAGTATCCGAACCACTGGCTGTCGCGCATCAGCTCCGTGGCGCCCTCGGACGCCCCCTGCGAGCGCATGTACTCGCCCAGGGTCATCTCGTCGAGCTCCACCAGCGGCGGCTCGCTCCACCGTGCGGGCTCCGACACTTCCTCCGGCATCGTCCCCAGGAGGTATTCCTGCAGGAGGCCCAGGGGGCCGAGACGCGCCTCCTCCTCGGTGAGGTCGTAGGGCCAGTCGGGCCGGTCGTCCGGCCCGGCCACGATGCGCTCTCCCCGCAGGTGATAGAGGGCGGCGAGGTCGGCCTGGTCCCAGGGGGCGCGCTCCAGCCCCAGGTCGTCGATGTAGCGGCCGGCCTCGGTGTAGGCCTCCGAGAAGGCCACCGCGCCCGCGTCGGCGTACAGCCCCTCGGCGAAGGGCTCCCGCAGCGTCATCACCCGGCCGCCGGGCCTCGGACGGGCCTCCAGCACCGTGACCTCGTGGCCCGCCCCCTCCAGCTCCCGGGCGGCGGCCAGCCCGGCCAGGCCCGCGCCGACGACCAGCACCCGCTGGGGATCGGCGGCCCGGCCGGAGGGCCGCTCGGGCGGCGCGGGAGCCGCCGGCGCCGCGGCGGGCAGCGGCCTCCCCGGCCTCCGCTGCGCTCCGCCGAGCGGCGTCGGCAGGTAGAGACCGACGCCCAGCGCTCCCGCCCCCAGGGAGGCGCGCCGGAGGAACTGCCGCCTCGAGACGCCGCGGCCGTCCCCGCCCGTCCTCGCTTCCTCGGTCATCGCTTCCTCCGTCATCGCTCTCTCCCCTGTGGCCTGGTTCCCCGTGTGGCCCCGGTCCCGGGGCCCGCGTGTTCACAATAACGGCACCTGCGCGGCTCGCGAAGCCGGCTGCGCGGCGCCCTCCCCGCCACGGCCCGGCCGGCCGACCGGCCGGCGCCGGCCGCCGGGGCCATCCCGCCACGCCGGCCGCCCGACCCGGAGCTCAGTTCGGCGGATCCGGGTACAGCGGCATCCGCTCCGTGCGGTGGAACGTGATGATGAAGATCGGCTCGGGCGGCGTGACCGTGGCCTCGAAGACGACGTCCTTCCCGTCGCGCCCTAGCTCCACGACCTTGCCGTGGGGGGCGGGGCCGGCCTCCACGGCGCCCGGCGAGAAGAACACGCGGTCCCGCCCCGGCCGGTAGTCCACGTCGGAGACGATGCGCGCGAAGGTCTCCTCCCCCCGCGCCTTCCCGTAGGACCACGCCTGCCGCACGGTCATCGCCTCCTCGTCGATCTCGTACTCGACGGCCCGGCTGTAGCGCTCCGCCCCCGTGTAGTTCCGGTTGTCCCCGTTGTCGAACAGGAGGAGGTTTCCGTCCGGCATCACCACGGGGGCGTGCTGGTACCAGCTCCACTCGAAGTCGGGGTGGTTCGCCTCCCCCTCCAGGACGGCCGGGTCGGCGATGGGCTCGCCGGCGGCGTCCAGCGGCTGCAGCAGGCGCTGGCTCAGGTCCGTGCCGTCGCCGGCCGTCTCCCAGCCCCGGTGCGGGGCCAGGATCCACACGACCTCGTTGTCGCGGGTGAGCTTGGCGACCCCCTGCGTGCGGCCCGAGACGATGATCCCGCCGTCCCGCTCGTCCTCGGCCACGGCGTTCACGTGGATCCAGTCCGTCCGGTCGTCCGTCCACGTCGTGCGGTCGGGGTCCAGCGACTGCCGCAGATCCCAGACGTTGGTGATCTGCCCCGAGCCCCGGTCGATCTCGATGACGTGGTCCTCGATCGTGCCGATCCCGCCCCGGTGGACCGTGACCAGGAAGTCGCCGTCCGACGTCTCCTTCACCTGGTGGTGGAAGCCGAAGCCGGGCATCTCCCAGGTCTCGCGGACCCGGCCCAGCATGTCCACCTCGTAGACCAGGTCGCCCTGCTGGGCGCCGAAGTAGAGGTGGCCGTTCCGGAGCCGCTCCACCCCGTTGTCGAAGGAGAGCTCGCCGAGCTGCGGGTGGCCCTCGTAGTCCAGGTACCAGCGGATGTCGCCGTGGCGGTCGAAGATGAACGGACGGTTGGGGCTCGGGTCGCCGTCGTGGCCGTAGTAGCTCACCAGCGTCATGCCCGGCACCATCTCCGAGGGGGACGCAACGTCGATGGTGACGTCGGGCAGGTGGGGCGAGGGCGGCGGCGTCTCGACCTCGTAGGCGAGCGTCCCCAGCGCCGTCCCCGCCCCGTCCCGGAGCGCGAGCTCCACCCGGTTCTCGCTCCCCGCGTACAGGCCGAGAACGGGGATCCGGTGCTCGGTGGCGGGCTCGGGGAAGGCGTGGACGACGTCCGAGCCGGGGCCCCGCCGGCCCACCACCCGGAGCTGGACCGACACCGGCTCGCTCGTCTCCAGGTCGATGCGGGCGGTGAGGGGCGCGTGGCCGCCCGGGTTCGGCACCACCTCCTGGCTGACCACCAGCCCGCCGGGCGGGGGCGCGGGACCGGTGGGGCCCTCCCCGGAGCAGGCGGCCAGCGCGGCCGCGGCCACCGTCGCCACGGCGGCCACCGTCCGCGGCGGCCGGAGGCGCCGCATCCTCAGGCGTGCTCCTCCAGGAAGGACCGGAGCGGCGGGTTGACCACCTCCGGGTGGCTGAGGTTCGGCGCGTGGGCCGCCCCCGGCACCCGCACGATCCCGGCGCTGTTCGGCAGCCCCTCGTCCATCGCCTCCGCACGGGCCATGGGGATGGAGACGTCCTCCTCGCCGTGGACGATCAGTGCGGGACAGGTGATCTCGCCCAGCCGGTCGCTGACGTCGTCCCGGCCCAGCAGGCACTCGGCGGGATGGCGGAGCCGCTCGGGCGGGATGTCCCGCCAGGCCTCGATCCAGCGCCGGCGGAGCTCCGGGTCGTCGCCCAGGATGAGCCCCGCCACCTCCTCCACCAGCTCGTCCACCGGCCCGTGCTCGAACCAGACCTCGAACATCTGCCGGTAACCCTCCCGGGTCTCCGGGGGGTCCACCGCGGCGTCGGTGTCGATGAGCACCAGCCCGTGGACGCGGTCCGGGTGGCGGAGCGCGGCCCTCAGCGCCAGGAACCCGCCCTGGCTCATGCCCACGAAGACGGCCGAGCCCACGTCCAGCCGGTCCAGCAGGCCCACGGCGTCGTCGGCCAGGTCCCAGTAGTCGAACGGACCGTCCACCGGGGTCCCGCCGAAGCCCCGGGCGTCGAAGCGGAGGCAGCGGAAGTCGGGCGTCAGCGCCTCCACCTGCGGCCGGAACATCGTCCGGTCCATGAGGAAGCCGTGGCAGAAGAGGACGGCGGGGCCGTCCCCGCCCGAGTCCTCGTAGCGGATGGAGAGGCCGTCGACGTCGGCGGTGGGCATCGGGGTCCTGGTGCGCGGGGACGGGGTTCCGGGCTCGCCGCCTGAACCTCGGCGACCCCGGTCGGTGGCTCAAGGGGTGGGCGGACGCGGCGGCCGACGGCAACGGTCGTCCCGGTCGATGCGCCCCGCCACTTCGCCGGCGGGGGCCACGGCTCGACCCCGGACGGCGCGCGGAGGGCGACGTCCGACCCGTTCGTCGCCTGGGGGCGATCTCGCTCGGCTACACGAGCCGCCTGGATGTTGTGCGCCCCCCACAGGATCGTGGGATCGGCCCACCGAAATCGGGGCGAACGACGGTCGACCGAAGGTCCGTCATTCTCCTGTAACACATGTGTCTACAACGATGTAACCCGATTCGTCCCCGTGGCATCGTGGCTGCCTCTCTTCGGTCCCGCGGAGCGCGCCGGCGCGAGGCCGGCCCGCCACCCGGACAGGGAGGCAGCGACGATGGAGCTTCACGAGCGATCCGGCGACCCGACCCCGCCCCGTGTCCCGTCCCACGTGGGGGTCGCCGCCCTCCTGCTCGTCCTCGTCCCGCTGGCCGCGGGGCCGGCGGCGGCGCAGGACACGCACCAGCACGGGCACGCACGAGCCTCGTCCGGCCCGGGCGAGATCACCCTCCTCGGAATCAACGCCCTCGTCGGGGGCGTCACGGCGGGCCTGTGGCAGGAGCTCTCGGGCGGCTCCTTCGAGGAGGGCTTCACCGGAGGCGTCCTCGGCGGATCCGTCCACTACGCGGGCAAGCGCCTGGCCGCGGAGTCCTTTCCGGGTGCCGGCTTCCTGGGCCGCCAGGTGGCGGCGACCGGGGCGTCCATCGTCCGGAACGTGTCCGACGCCCGGGCCCCGCTGGACAGCCTGGGGCTCGCCGTCGGTCCTCTCCGCCTCTACCTGAGTCCCGCGCGGCCCCTGCATCCCCGGATGGAGGCGGACCTGCACGAGCTGTACTGGACGACCCACGGCCTGGTCGACGGCCAGTTCACGATGGACGTCGGGGCCAGCCTCTCCTCCGGGGCGGCCGTGTTCCGGTCCGACCGGCAGCTGTACGGCTCCCGGGACCGCAGGCTGCGGGGGGCGACGGTCGGCGGCGCCGTCTTCCTCGGGCCCCTGGACGCCGAGACCGAACGGGGCACCCTCGCGCACGAGAGGGCCCACGTGCTGCAGCTCGACTTCCTCTACCACGCGTGGTTCCGGCCCCTGGAGGACCGGCTGGCGCAGCGGCTCCCGCGGCGAGGCCTCGTGGATCGATTCGACTACGACGCCCTCTTCATCGGCCTCCAGTCGGGGACCCACGCCCTCGGCTGGCCCGGCCGCCTGACCGCCCCGCTCGAGGTGGAGGCCGGGTTCCTCGGGAACCGTTGATCCGGGCGACGACACCCGAACAGGGCCCCGGGTTCTAGCGCGGGTCCTGGCCCCCGCCGGGCGATCCGTCGCCCTCGGCCTCCCAGGCGGGGTTCCAGACCACCTCCCACAGGTGTCCGTCGGGGTCGGAGAAATACCCGGCGTACCCGCCCCAGAAGGTGTCGTGCGCCCTCCTGACGATCCGGGCGCCGGCCGCCTCGGCCTCCGCCATCACGGCGTCCACCTCCTCCCGGCTGGCGACGTTGTGACCGAGCGACAGCTCCGTCGGGCCGGGCGGCGCCACCGGCACGCCCGCGTCCTCGGCGAGGCTCTCGCGCGGCCACACGGCCAGTCGCGCGCCGCCCTCGAGGTCGAAGAACGCCACCGCGCCGTGCTCGAACTCCGTGCCCACGATGCCCTCGGTGGGGAACCCGAGGCCGTCGCGGTAGAACCGGACGGCCGCCTCGAGATCGTCGACCCCCAGGGTGATCACCGTGATCCGTGCCTTCATCGTGCCCTCCCGCATGCGTGACACGATCAAGATACAGACGGACGGCTCCCGCGCGACGTCGCCGCGGATGCCGACGGGACGGGCCGCCTCCCGCGCGACGTGGCCGCGCAGGGCGACGTTGCCCCCCGCGGTACGGCCCTCCAAGTTGCGGGGCATGGCACGCTCACGCCGCCGCACGCTCCCGGCCGTTCTCCTCGCCCTCCTCCTCGTCCTGGCGGCGTCGCCGGCCCCGGCGCAGACCCTGGCCGACCACGGGGACGACTGGGCGTCCCACGGGCTGGGGGAGGCCGCCTTCCTGGGCCTCAACGCCCTGGTCGGCGGCCTCACGGCGGGCCTGTGGCAGGAGCTCTCGGGCGACAGCTTCGAGGACGGCTTCGCCGGCGGCGCGCTGGGCGGCGGCGTGGTCTACGCCGGCAAGCGCCTGGCGGCCGAGAGCTTCCCGGGGGCCGGATTCGTCGGTCGGGACGTGGCGGCGGTCGGGACCTCCATCGTCCGGAACGCGGCCGACGCCCGTCCCCTGCTGGACAGCCTGATGCTGCCGGTGGGGCCGCTGCGGCTCCACCTGAGCCCGCGCGCGCCGACCGCCCCCCGGGTCGAGGTGAACCTCCACCAGCTGTACTGGACGACCTACGGCCTGGCGGAGGACCGTCTGGAGCTCGACCTCGGGGAGAGCCTCTCCTCGGGAGCGCCCGTCTTCCGGGCGGACCGCTCCCTCCTCGTCGACGACCACGGCCCCGTCCTCGGCGTGGCCGTGGGCGGCGTGGTGATGCTGAGCCCGCAGGACGACGAGCGGTGGGAGCGCTCCCTGGCGCACGAGCGGGCGCACGTGTCGCAGCGCGACTTCCTCCATCACGCGTGGTTCCGGCCGGTGGAGGAGCGCCTGGCTGGACGGCTGCCGGGCGGCGGCTTCGCGAACCGGATCGACTACGACCTGATGGCGCCGGCCCTCCTGTGGGGCGCGGGCGCGCTGGGGCTGGGCGATCCCCTCGATGGCCCCATCGAGGCCGAGGCCGAGTTCCTGGAGCGGCGATGAGCCGGCCCGGACCGACCCGCGCCGCCGTCGCCGCGGCCGCCTGGGCCGTCGTCCTGGCGGCGGCCGCCTGCGTCAACTTCGTCGAGCCGGAGCCGCGACCCGCCCACCTCTCGGTGTCGGTGCAGCTGGCCGATGAGAACCCCGCACGGGCGGAGCTCTTCGGGACCTTCCACGCCGGCAGCGAAGACGGGACCCGCGCCCGCTCCGTGGCGGAGCCCACCGTCCGCATCCTGGGGAGGACCGTGTCGCCGACCGGCGGGGGACAGGCGCCCCGACGCGAGTACAGGGAGACGTGGGACGTGGCGGCCGCCGAGCTCGACCGGGCGACGGTCGAGCTCGAGGGTCCACGCTTCCGGAACGACCGGCCCCGGGCCGTCCTCGCCGTCCCCCTGGTCTGGCGGACGGGACCCGACTCGATCGCGTGGCCCGAGGGCGAGGACCTCGCGCTTCCCCTGCGGGATCCGCCCGGCGGGAACGAGCCCCCCGAGCTCGCCGGATTCCGCTGGAACCTGAGGGTCCTGCACAGGGACGGGGCGGAGTTCGTCAGCCTGTACAGCTCCCAGGGGAGGGATGCGCTGCCCGATCCCCTGGAGGTCCCGTCCGCCGTGCTGGCGGCGGGTCCCGGGGACGGGCCCCTGGAGGTGCAGCTCGACGTGGTGGCCGACGCGCGGGCCCCCGCGGGGGAAGCCGGGTACGAGGCGTCCCTGCAGCTCCGCGGGCGGGTGGTCTGGCACGTGAGCCGTCCGTAGCGGCGGTCGCGATCCGTCCTCGCGAACACGGGTGAAAGGAGCCTTCCGGTGACACACGGGACCCAGCCCCCACGGCCGCTCGCCGCCGT
>CAZSKS010000036.1:7938-15710 GCA_964607465.1 uncultured Gemmatimonadota bacterium
GCCTTCCGGTGACACACGGGACCCAGCCCCCACGGCCGCTCGCCGCCGTGCCCCGGCCCGCGCGGCCGCGGCGCCACGCCGTACCGCTGCTCGCCCTCCTCCTGCCGGCCGTCACGGCCTGCGGCGGCCCGGACGCCGCCGGGGCCGGTCCCGCCCCGCCCTCCTCGGCCGGCCAGGAGGGCGTGGCCCGGGCCGACCTGCCCCCGGACGCCGTCGAGGTGATGGCGCGGGACCTGGATACGCCGTGGGAGATCCGCTTCCTGCCCGGCGGCGACCTGCTGGTGACCGAGCGGGGCGGCGAACTCGTGCGGCTGTCGACCGACGCCGGCGCCGGGGAGTCGCCCTACGGCGAGGCGGCGCGGCACCGGGTCCCCGACGTGCGCGAGGTCGGCGAGGGCGGGCTCATGGGGCTGGCCCTGCACCCCGACTTCCCGGCCACCCCCTGGATCTACCTGTGCCACACCCGCGACGGACCGGACGGCCTGGCCAACCGGGTGGTGCGCTTCGACTACGACGGCGGGGGGCTCTCCGACCGACGGGTGATGATGGACGGGATCCCCGGGGCGGCCGTCCACGACGGGTGCCGCCTGGAGTTCGGCCCCGACGGCATGCTGTACGTCACCACCGGCGACGCGGGGGACGGGGGCGACGCCCGGGACCGGGACTCGCCGGCCGGCAAGATCCACCGGATCACCGACGCCGGTGGCGTGCCGGGGGACAACCCGTTCGGCTCCACGGTGTGGAGCCTCGGGCACCGGAACCCCCAGGGCCTGGCTTTCGACGACCGGGGTCGGCTCTGGTCCACCGAGCACGGCCCCTCGGGGCTGCGAAGCGGGCGCGACGAGCTGAACCGCATCCGGCGGGGCGCCAACTACGGGTGGCCCCACGTCACCGGTCCCAACACCTCCGGCGACATGGTGCCGCCCGTCCTGCACTCCGGCGCCCACACCTGGGCTCCCGCCGGGCTGGCCGTGGCGGGGTCGAGCCTGTTCTTCGGCGGGCTCCGGGGGGCGGCTCTCTACGAGGTGCGGGGCGCCCTGGAGGAGGAGGGCGACCTGCGGTTGCTGGCCCACTTCGACGGGGAGTACGGGCGGATCCGGCCGGTTCGCCTCGGGCCGGAGGGCCGGATCTGGTTCGGCACGAGCAACCGCGACGGGCGCGGCTCGCCGGCCCCGTCGGACGACCGGATCATCCGGGTGGACCCGGCGGCGCTGCGGGACGGCGGCTGAGATCGAAACGTGTATTTGAATGGGTAGAGCGGCCGGACCCCGACTCGCCGCCGCGGCCGGCGCCGCGACCGCCTGGCGTCTCTCCCTACTCCGCCTCGGTGACCACCGCCGTGCCGTAGCACAGCAGCTCGGCCGCCGCGTTCATCACCATCGACGTCTCGAAGCGGACCTCGACGATGGCGTCGGCGCCCAGGGCCTCGGCCTCCTCGATCATCCGGTCGATGGCCTGCTCCCGGGCCTCGCCCAGCAGCTTCGTGTAGTCCTTGATCTCGCCGCCCACCACGTTGCGGAGGCCGGCCAGCACGTCCCGTCCCACGTGGCGCGCCCGGATCGTGTTGCCGCGCACCAGCCCCCGGCTCTCCACCACCCGGCGGCCCGGGATCCGGTCGTTCGTCACCACGATCATCGCTGCACCTCCCGGTAGGGGTCGGTCTTCCACTCCTTCCACCGCTCCCGGCCGACGCTGACCAGCAGCAGGACGAGGCCGAGGGCTACGGCCCCGACGCCCAGCTTCTCGAGCAGGGGCGCCTCGGCGGTGACGAGGCCCCAGGCGCCCATCGCCACCAGGGCGACGGCCCCGCCCACCAGCAGGATCCAGCCCAGCGGCCGCGTCAGCTTGCGGTCCACCGCGTCCCACACCGAGCCGTCCCGGGACGGATCGCCGCCGGGCAGCTCCGCCAGGTCCTCCTTCATCGTCCGCATGATCTCGGCCTCCCTCCTGCATTCGGTGCACCCGGACAGGTGGTCCTCCACCCGGCCCCGATCCTCCGGCGCCAGCTCGTCGTCCAGGTACCGCGTCAGCGTCTCGTGGCTCACCTCGTGGCTCATGGGTAGTCGACCCCCATCTCCTCCAGGACCTCCCGGAGTGCGCTCCGCGCGTGGTAGAGCCGGCTGGCGACGGTGCCCTCGGGGATCTCCAGCACCTCGGCGATCTCCCCGTAGCTGAAGCCCTCCAGCTCCTTGAGCACCAGCACCTCCCGGTGGCCGTCCCCGAGCCGCTCCAGGCCCCGCCACACCGCCTCCCGGGCCTCGCGCCGCTCCTGGCGACGGCGGCCGTCCCGGCCCGCCCCGTCCGCCGCCGTCTCCCGCACGGCCCGCTCCTCCCGCTCCTCCCGGGCCCGCTCCTCCCGATGCAGGTCCCGGCAGCGGTTCCTGAGGATCCGGAAGAACCAGGGGGCGAACGGGCGGTCGGCGTCGAAGCCGTCCAGGCCCTCCCAGGCCCGGAGGAAGGCGTCCTGCACGGCGTCCCGGGCGGTCCCGCGGTCGCCGAGCATGCCGGTGGCCACCCGCAGGGCGGGACCCTCGTAGGCGCGGACCAGCGGCTCGTAGAACCGTGGGCCCTCCTCCCGGCACTTCCGGATCAGCTCGCGCTCCAGGGTCCGCTCCAGCGCCATCGGCTCGGCTCGTTCCTCCCCTCTGTCATGGAGGCGTACGGAGTCGGGGCGGGATTCCTTCATCCGGCGGCTTCGCACCCGGCGTCCGCGCACGCGGCGGCCACTCGGCGCCGTCGGGCTGGGGGCGGCTCGGGGCCGCTCGGCGCCGCACGGTCGGGGAGACGTTTCGCCGCGGAGGGATGCACCGCAAGGCGGGAGCGGGACGGCTGCAGGGGCAGAGCCGGCACGTGCCGGGGCCGTGCGAGGGCGTGAGGCGGGCTCTGGCACGGAGCCGCCATCGGCCCTCTTGCCTTCCATCATGTCCATCGATCATGTCCATCGATGGCAAGAGGGTGCTGGGGGGGTGGCCTCAGCCCGCCCGGACCAGGTCCTCCCGACCCTCGAGGCGGAGCAGCGCCTCCTTGTACTCCACCCCGCCGCCATAGCCGCCGAGCCCCCCGTCGCTGCGGACCACGCGGTGGCAGGGCACCACGATGGCCACGGGGTTCTTGCCCAGGGCGTTGCCTACCGCCCGGTAGGCCGACGGTCGGCCGATGCGGCGGGCCAGCTCGGCGTAGGGCACCACCTGGCCGTGGTCCAGGCGCCGGGCGGCCTCCAGGACGCGCCGCTCGAAGGGGCTCAGCTCGTCCAGGTCCACCGGCAGGTCGAAGCTCCGGCGCTCCCCGGCGAAGTACTCCCGTAGCTGGCGCTCGGCCTCGGCCAGGGCCTCCGGCCGGCGTACGACCACCCGCTCGGGAAACCGCTCCTCCATCTCGCCGACGAAGGCGTCGTCGCCGGGCTGCTGCCACGAGAGCCGGGCCAGCCCCCGGTCGGTGGCGGCCACGTACATGGGGCCGAAGGGCGTGGCGAACCGGTGCCAGCCCAGCGCGGAGCCGGAGCAGGCCCGGGGCACCAGCTCCCGGAGGCCGCGAAACTCCGTCGCCGCGTCGCGGCAGGAGCGGCACTCGCCCACGTGCTCGGCAGCCGCCAGCGTGCCCTCCGGATCGAGGTCCCCGGCCACGAGGGCCAGGACGTCGTCCACGGTGTAGTCGCAGGTGGTCGCGCTCATCGTTCCGTCTCCTCGTTCCAGAAAGGCGCCAGCTCGCGCCGGAGCCGCTTCAGCCCCTGGTAGACGTTGGCCCGGGCGGCGGCCGGGGTGCATTCCAGCTTTTCGGCCATCGACTCGTACGGCTCGCCCTCGATCCACCGGAGCCACACCGCCTCGCGCTGCTTCCGGGGCAGCGCGCTCACCCGGCGGCGGATCGCCTCCCGGTCGGCCTCGGCCAGCCCCTCGTCCGGGGGTGGCGGGCGCGACGAGGGATCGGACAGCTCGTGGCCGCGGGCGGCCAGGAGGCGGGCCCGGCGGCGCTCCCGGGCCAGGCGGTCCAGGGCCGCGTTCGTGGCGACCCGGTACAGCCAGGCCCGGACGTTGGCCCCGGGACCGTCGGCAGGGGGTGATCGGTGGGCGGTGACCCACACCTGCTGGAGGACGTCCTCGGCATCGTCGGGCCGCTTCAGCATGCGGGCCAGGTGGGCCCGGAGCTCCGGTCCGTGGGCCTCCATCCAGGCGGCGAGGTCGCCGGCTTCGGTGGCGGCTCCGCCTCCCGCCGTCACGCCGGCCTCAGCCGACCGGCGTCGCGGGGAGGCCGGTGAGCACGGACGTCACCCGCTCCAGCAGCAGGAGGGGGATGCCGAGGCCCACGGCGATGAAGACGACGACGCCGCTCACGTAGATGCTCCACTTCCGGACTCTGGCCGACATGGTGGGGCTCCTCTCCCGTTCGGGTCCCCGCCGATCGGCCCGGGGCCGACGGCGGTCGCGTGCGCCGACGGCCTGCCGCCGGCGCCTTCGACCCTGGAACGGGACGAGAGGGCCGCGCGTGAAATCGGGCCGTCGGCGGGACCCGGACGGGAGCCGGGCTCGCCGTGCGGCGGGAGGACCCCGGCCGCGGCCGACCGGGCCGACCCGGGTCAGGTCAGCGCAGGTCGCCCCGGATGTAGTCCCGCAGGTAGCGGTTCTCCCACTCGGCGTGGTCCCGCAGGGCGTTCACCACGTCGCCGATGGAGACGATGCCCCGCAGGTCGCCCTCCGACATGATGGGGAGGTGGCGGACCCGGTTCTCGGTCATCACCTGCATGCAGTAGCCGATGTCGTCGTCCGGCACGGCGATGACCAGATCCTCCTGGGGCGTCATGGCGTCGGCCACGAGGGTCGCGTCGAGACGCTCGCCCCCGTTGGCGCCCAGCCGCAGGACGTCCCGCTCGGTGAGGATGCCCTTCACGGCGTCCCCGTCGGTGACGACCACCGACCCGATGTCGTGCTTGACCAGGACCACCATCGCGTCCCGCACGGTGACGTCGGCGGGCACGGTGACGACGTCGGTGCCCTTGGCGCGGAGGATCTCCCGGACTTTCGTCTTCGGCATGTGGGGCCTCCGGTCGGAGGGAAGGATCGATTGGCGGCGGGCGAGCCGCCGCACCCACAATCTCGAAGATCCGTCCCCCGGCGTCCATCCCGGGGCGGGCGGGGAGGCCGCCCCGATGAGATCGCTACCCGATGGAGAGCAGCTCGATCTCGAAGGTCAGCTCCTCGCCGGCCAGGGGGTGGTTGGCGTCCAGCGTCACCGTGGCCTCGTCCGCCTCCGCCACGACCGCCGGGAACGTCTGTCCCTCCTGGCTCCGGACCTCCAGGCGGTCCCCCACCTCCGGATCCAGCTCGTCGGGCAGCTCGTCGCGGCCCACCGAGAACACTCGCTCGTCGGTGGGATGGCCGTAGCCGTCCTCCGGGGGGATGGTGGCCGTCTTGCTCTCGCCCTCCTCCATGCCGACCACCGCGTCCTCGAAGCCGGGGATGACCTGCTCCTCCCCGATCACGAAGCTGATGGGCTCCCGGTCCTCCGACGTGTCGAACACCGTGCCGTCGTCCAGCTTGCCGGTGTAGGCTACGGTCACCTGATCGCCGCTCTGGGCCTCTGACATCCTGTCTTCCTCCATGTGTGCGAAAACATCCGAAGTCGTGGCGTGATGTCGCCGGGGGGTTGGGGATGCATCATCCGAGCCGCGACGAGAGCGGCGGGGACGAGCCGATGGGAGGGCCGGAAAGGGCCGGGCTGGCCCGGAATGTGTCCGGTCAGGCCTCGCCTTGCCGGACGTCCAGCAGCTCGGTGAGGTCCTCCGCCGACAGCAGGTCCAGCCCCGCCTCGTTCTCGACGTCGGCGGGCGCCCCGTTCGTCCACCCGGCGGCCGGGGGCCCGGCGGAGGAGGTCTCCGGCGGCGCCTCGAGCGACTCCTCCTGAGCCAGGAGGCTCTCGGCCTCCGACAGGGACATGGGCCGGGCGACGTGGTAGCCCTGGACGTAGTCGCAGCCCAGGTAGCGCACCCGGGCCGCCTCCCGGGCGTTCTCCACGCCCTCGGCCACGGTCCGGTAGCCGAGCTGCGCCGAGAGGGCCACCACGGCCTGGAGGATCTTCTGGTTGCGCTGGTTCCCGCCCAGCCCGGTCACGAAGGTCCGGTCGATCTTGAGCAGGCTCAGGGGATACTGGTGCAGGTAGCTCAACGAGGAGTAGCCGGTCCCGAAGTCGTCCAGCGCCAGCTCGAACCCCTTCGCCCGCAGCTGGTCCAGGTTGCGGCGCGTGGCTTCGCTGCCCTCGAGGAGCGAGCTCTCCACGATCTCCACCTTCAGCCGCTCCGGCGACACGTCGTTCTGCCGGCACAGCTCGAGCAGGCGCCCCGTGAACCCCGACTCGGCCAGCTGGCGTGGCGATACGTTGATGCTCAGGAAGACGCCCTCGCGCTCCGGGTAGGATCGCTGCCACCGCGACAGGATCTTGCACGCCTCCACGCAGACGAAATCGCCGATCTGCAGCATCAGGTCGGTGTCCTCGGCCACCGGCAGGAAGCGCCCCGGGGTGAGCGTCCCGTGCTCGGGGTGCCGCCAGCGGAGGAGCGCCTCGAACCCGGCCAGCGCGTGGTCCTCGGCGGCGACGATCGGCTGGTAGTCGAAGAAGAACTCCCCCCGCTCCAGGGCGTTGACCAGATCGCTCTTCATGAAGAGCCGGCTCGTGGTCGGCGATGCCTGCCCGGACTCGTAGACCGCGATCTCGTTCTTGCCCTTCACCTTCGCCCGGTACATGGCCGAGTCGGCCCGCGCCACCAGCTCCTCGGCGTCCCCGTCGGCGGCATCGTCCAGCACGACCCCGATGCTGCTCTGCAGGCGAACCCGCTGTCCCTCCACCTCCACCGGCACCTCCAGGGAGCCGTGGATCCGCTCGGCGATCTCGACGGCGGCCTTCGTCGACCGGACGTCGTCCAGCAGGAGCACGAACTCGTCGCCGCCCCACCGGGCCACCGTGTCCTCCTCCCGGACGCTGTGGCGGAGCCGCTTGGCGAAGCGCACCAGGAGGTCGTTGCCCGCCGCGTGCCCCAGGCTGTCGTTGTAGAGCTTGAAGTCGTCCATGTCGACGAAGAGGAGGGCGAAGGCGGGCGAGCCGGGCTCCTGCCCCCGTTCGAGGCGGGCCTGGATCCGGTCCAGCAGCATCTGGCGGTTGGGCAGGCCCGTGAGGTCGTCGTGGCTGGCGTCGTGGCGGAGCTCCCGGGCGGCGTGGCGGCCGTAGAGGGCCAGCCCCAGGACGAGGGCGTTGGTGAACAGGAGCGGTCCGGTCACCTGCCGGAGGACGACGGGATCGAGGTCGGCCGCGAGCCCGGGCCCGACGGCCTGCTCCACCACCAGGCTGGTCAGCCCGCTCCACAGGACGCCCACCACCGAGCCCAGGACCCCGTACTCGTAGGCCAGGACGGCCACCGGGACGACGTGGAGCCACCACAGCGACTCGGAGGGCACGATCTCGAACGCCGCCGGCACCAGGGGATGGGCCGCCGGAGCGGCGAGCAGGAGTGCTACGACTGTCTTGCCTCGCCAGGTCATGGCCGCTCCTCGGTTGCCTCGCTTCCCGGCCGCGCGGCGTGCCGGGTGAACGCGGGCCCGTGCGGGTCGGGACCGCCCCAGTACGAGTCAAACCGTATGCCGGCGACGACAGGATGCCATAACGGGTTTCATGACAGGACGTTGGGGATATCCCGTACGGCTTCGAGCGCCCCGGTGGGGGCCCTCTCGCCTTGCGGCCTGACGGGAGCTCGTGCAGAACGCGACGGTCACACCCCGCTGCGGGCG
>CAZSKS010000036.1:15810-23041 GCA_964607465.1 uncultured Gemmatimonadota bacterium
ACGGTCACACCCCGCTGCGGGCGCGGTTCATGGGCCGCCCCTGCGGAAGACTCGGAGCGGGGACTCAGCGGCCGGGCGTCCCCCCGGTGTGCGTCGGGTGGCCCGACCGCGCGTGCTCGCACGTCACCGCCGGGTTGAAGGGCGCCAGCGCGTCGGTGGGGTGCTCCCGGAAGAGCCAGACGTGCTGGTCGAAGTGGGGCTCGATGCCGTGCGCCTCGTCCTCGGGCGTGGCGGGGTCGTCGGCCCACGCGTCCCAGGTGCGGCCCCGGAAGCCGGGCGGGGCGTCGTGCCCGGCGGACCGCCAGGCGTCCTGGAAGACCAGGTTCTCCACGCCCACCAGCACCAGGCTGCCGTCCGCCTGGGGCTCGTAGAGCAGGATGGCGGGCTGCAGGAAGTCCGTGTGGGTCCCCGTCCCCGCCAGGCGCGGCGACACCGAGGTCACGCCCAGCCGGTCCGGACGGAAGTAGTGGAGGCCCATGGCCCCCTCGGAGGCCGGCCGGCCCTCCATCTCCGCCGTGGCGCACATGCCGGTGGGATCGGGCACGTAGCCCTCGGCCAGGGCGACGTCCACGTCCCGGAACCGCTCGGTGGCGGCCCGGATCTCCTCCAGGGTGGGCTCCGCCGGGGCGGTCTGGGCCGGCAGTCCACCGGGGAGGACGAGGGCGACGGCGGCCAGCGTCCACAGGGCCGGCGACCGGCCGGCTCGAAGGACGTGGTGAAGGTGGTGGCGAGGGCCTGCGGTGATTCCCGACATGGGCTTCTCTCCGGGGCGGATGCCCCCCGTGGACGCGGCCCCCACGGAGCTGCGCCGACCATCGGTGGCCGGCGCGCGGGACCGCCGTCCGGGCCGCCCGAAGATCGGGCGACGTCCGGATCGATCGCATCATAGCAGGAACGTACGGGGCGTCAAGGGGAAGGGTCGGGGGCCGGAGCCCGACCTCGCGCGCCGGACGCGGCCGCGCCTCCCTCCGGTTGAGCCCCGGGGGTCGGGCCGTATACAATTCTGTATGCCGATGCCGCGCCTCCTCCTGCTCCCGGGGCTCCTCCTGGCCACCATCGTCACCGCCGCGCCCCTCGGGGCCCAGCAGCCGTCCGCCGATCCGTGGTTCTGCGGACCGTCCGACGCCGACGCGGAGGCCCCGGACGGCGCGCGGCCCAGCGCCGACCTGTACTGCGCCGACCTGCTGCCGACGGCCCGGGGCGAGGACGCGGCCGGCCGGCTCCAGATGGCCCCGGCCCCCTCTCCCTTCGGGGTGCCCCTGACCCGGGACGGACGCTTCCGGTACCGGCTCACCCTCCGGCTGCGCGGCCTGCCGGCGCCCGGGGAGCTGGGCCCCTACGACCGCTACGTCGCCTGGGCGGCCGCGCCGAACCTCCGTCCCATGATCCGGCTCGGCGAGGTGGGCGACGGGCTCCACCGCCTGGGCACGGTGGAGATGAACAAGTTCCTGGTGCTGGTCACCGCCGAGGAGGGCCCGCCGGCCGAGGAGCGCCGGGGACCGGTGATGCTCCGGGCCCGCTCGCCCAGCATGCGGCTCCAGCCCCACGACGTCCCCTTCGCCTTCCTCCGGAGCGGCGGTCCCGGGGCGCGGGACGACGCCCGGGACGAGACACCGGCCGGAGCCACTGACGGCGAGGCCGGCGCCTGGACGCCGCCCACGGGGCACCCCGAGATCCCCATGGTGCCCCCGCTGGCCTCCGTCCTCCCCTCCACCGGGCCCTTCCTCCCGACGGCCGAGCGGCCGGAGGAGCTGCCCGAGGTGCGCGGCCGCGAGGTGGTGCCCCTGGCGGACGGCGACACCCTGCGGCTGACCGCCCGGAAGGTCCGGCGGACCGTGGCCGGGCGCACCCTGGTGATGTACGGCTTCAACGGGCGCTCCCCCGGGCCCCTGCTCCGGGTTCCCCAGGGGGCCACCGTCACCGTCCTGTTCCGAAACGAGCTGGAGCTGCCCACGACGGTCCACTGGCACGGGCTGCGGCTGGACAACCGCTTCGACGGCGTGGCCGGGGTCACCCAGGCGCCGGTGGAGCCCGGCGGAAGCTTCACCTACCGGCTGCGCTTCCCCGACGCCGGCCTCTACTGGTACCATCCCCACGTGCGAGAGGACGTCCAGCAGGACCTGGGGCTGTACGGCAACATGCTGGTGGAGCCCCGCCCCCCGGAGGCGGACCGGGGGGCCGCGCAGCCGGAGCAGGGGCCCGCGCAGGCGGAGCGGGGGCGGACGGCCGACCTCCGCCGGGATCCCGCCGGCGAGGATTTCACCTACGGGGGGCACTTCGGGCCGGCGAACCGTGAGGAGGTGGTGATGCTGGACGACCTCCTCCTGGCGGGGGAGGCCGGGGACCGGCTGGTCCCCTACGGCCGCGGCGCCGCCACCCACGCCCTCATGGGACGGTTCGGGACCACCTTCCTGGTCAACGGCGAGCCCGACTACCGGCTGGAGGTCGACCGCGGCGAGGTCGTCCGCTTCTGGTTCACCAACGTCGCCAGCACCCGGACCTTCAACCTCTCCTTCGGCGACCTGCCGGTGAAGGTCGTCGCCTCCGACCTGAGCAGGTTCCGCCGGCCGGTCCGCTCCCCCAACGTCGTGCTGGGGCCGGCGGAGCGCTACGCGGTGGAGGTCCGCTTCGAGGAGGCGGGGACCGTGCCGATCGTGAACCGGGTGCAGGCGCTGGACCACGTGTACGGCAGCTTCTTCCCGGAGGTCGACACGCTGGGGACGGTGCGGGTGCGGGAGGGAGAGCCGGAGCGGGACTTCGCCGACACCTTCGGCCGCCTGGAGGAGAACCCGGAGGTGGCCCGGGACATGGAGCGCTACCGCGACGCCTTCGGGGGACCGCCCGACCGGGAGCTGCACCTGGGCATGGAGGCGGAGGGGCTGCCCTTCCCCGTGGACGGCCTCATGCGGAAGGACTCGATCTACTTCCACCCCGTGGAGTTGAGCGGCACCATGCCCCGGATGAACTGGGTCGCCACGTCCGGGGAGGTTCGCTGGATCCTGCGGGACCCGGCCAGCGGCGCCGAGAACATGGCCATCGACTGGCGCTTCCGGGTGGGCGACGTGGTGAGGCTCCGGCTGCGGAACCTGCGCCACGCGGCCCACGCCATGCAGCACCCCATCCACATCCACGGCCAGCGCTTCCTGGTGCTGTCCCGCAACGGGCGGCCCGTCGAGGACCTGGTCTGGAAGGACACGACGATCGTGCCCGTGGGCACGACGGCCACGCTCCTCCTGGAGCTCACCAACCCCGGCGAGTGGATGATCCACTGCCACATCGCCGAGCACCTGGACTCCGGGATGCGCATGACCTTCACCGTGGACCCGGCGGAGGACGCCGGGTCCGACCCGTGAGGCCCGCCGAAGCACCGCCGGCCCGAACGCACGGGCCCGAACCCCTGACGAGGAGACGACGATGACCCGATCCCCCACCTCGACCGCCGCCCCGACCCGCGCCCCCTACCCGGACGCGAGAGGGCGAGGGCGGGCGACCGCCCGGGCCGCCCTCGCGGCCGTCGCGCGCCGCGCACTCGTGGCGGCGACCGCCCTGCTCCTGTGGCCGGCGGCCGCCGTGGCCCAGCCCGCCGGCAGCCCGGCCGAGGGGCTGTCGGAGGAGGTCCTGGAGTTCGTCTCCGTGGACGCCCCCGTGGTGGCCCTCACCGGCGTGCGGCTGGTGGACGGCACCGGCGCGCCGGCCGCCGAGGGACGCACCGTGGTCCTGGAGGACGGCCGGATCCTGGCCGTCGGGCCCGACGGCCAGGTGGACATCCCGGAGGGCGCCGAGGTGCTGGACCGGGAGGGCCACACGCTGATCCCGGGCTTCATCGGGCTGCACGACCACACCTTCTACACGACCTCCGCCCGGAGCGTCCAGATCAACTTCAGCGCCCCGCGCCTCTACCTGGCCAGCGGCGTGACCACGGTGCGGACCACCGGCAGCGCCTCCCCCTACGCCGAGGCCCGCCTGAAGCGGAGCATCGACCGGGGCCAGGTGCCCGGGCCGGACATGTACATCACCGGCCCCTACATCACCGGGGCCGAGGAGGGGACGGGTCACATGTACGTGGCCGAGACCCCGGAGGACGCGCGCCGCGTGGTGGCGTACTGGGCCGAGGAGGGCGCCACCTGGTTCAAGGCCTACACCCGGATCACCCGGGACGCGCTGGGGGCGGCCATCCGGGAAGCCCACGACCACGGCCTGAAGTTCACCGCCCACCTCTGCTCGGTCACCTTCAGCGAGGCGGTGGACCTGGGCATCGACAACCTGGAACACGGATACTTCGTCAACACCGGCTGGTACCCGGACAAGGAGCCCGACGTGTGCCCGGAGGGCTTCCGGGAGCACCTGGCCGGGCTGGACGTGCAGGGGCCGGAGGTGGGCGCCACGATCCGGAAGATGGTGGACAACGACGTGGCCCTGACCTCGACGCTGGCCGTCTACGAGCTGATCGTGCCGGGGCGGCCGCCGCTGCGGGAGCGCACCCTGAACGCCCTGGCGCCCGGGCCCCGGGACGAGTACCTGGCCACGCGCGAGGAGATCGCCGCGCGGGCCGACGAGTCCTACATGCCCGAGGTCTTCCGGAAGGCCCAGGCCTTCGAGAAGCGCTTCCACGACGAGGGCGGACTGCTGGCCGCCGGCGTGGATCCCACCGGGATCGGCGGCGCCCTGCCGGGCTTCGGCGACCAGCGCAACTTCGAGCTCCTGGTGGAGGCCGGCTTCGAGCCCGTGGAGGCCATCATGGTGATGTCGGCCAACGGGGCGAAGGTGCTCGACGTCTACGACGAGGTGGGCTCCATCGAGCCCGGCAAGCGGGCCGACCTGGTGCTCATCGACGGCAACCCCCTGGAGGACGCGGGCGAGATCCGCAACGTCACCACGGTCTTCAAGCACGGCGTGGGCTACGACTCGCAGCGGCTCATCGAGTCCGTGCAGGGCGTCGTGGGCGTCCGGTAGCCCCGGACCCGTGGAGCTGCCCGAGGGCCTGACGGCCGGCCGGCTCCGGCGGCTGGCCGGGGAGCACGGCACGCCGCTGTACGTCACGTCCGCGGATACGGTGCGGGCCCGCTTCCGGTCGGTGCGCTCGGCCTTCCCGGAGGCGGAGATCTGCTACGCCGCGAAGGCCAACGGCAACCCGCACCTCCTCCGGCTGCTGCGCGGCGCGGGGGCCCGGGTGGACACGGTCTCCCTGGGAGAGGTCGTGGCCGCCGAGCGGGCAGGCTACGGGGCCGACGAGATGGTCTATACCGGGGTCTTCCCGCCCGACGACGAGCTGGCGGCCGTCGCCCGCCGGGGGCTCCGGATCAACGTGAACTCCGAGGCCGACCTGGAGCGGCTGGCCGGGCTCGACCCCCGGGGCGAGGTGGGCCTCCGGGTGAACCCGCTGGTGGGAGCGGGTCATCACGCCCACGTCGTCACCGGCGGCGCCGGCGCCAAGTTCGGCGTCCCCCTCGACCGGGCCGCCGGGGCGTGGGCCCGGGCGCGGGAGCTGGGCCTGGCCGTCACCGGCCTCCACATGCACATCGGCAGCGGGATCGGGGAGCCGGGGCCGATCCTGGAGGGGGTCTCGGCGCTGGCACGGCTGGTCGACGAGCTCCGGTCGGAGGGCCATCCCGTGGAGCTGGTGGACGTGGGAGGCGGCTGGGCCGTCCCCTACCGCCCCGGCGAGAGGGGGATGGACGTGAGGCGGCTGGCCGAGGGGGTCCGGGAACGCCTGCCCGACGACCTGCGGCTGGCCGTGGAGCCGGGGCGATACCTGGTGGCCGAGTCCACGGTGCTCCTGACCCGGGTGACCGCCGTCCAGCCCCCCTTCGTCGGCGTCGACGCCGGGATGCACACCCTCCCCCGGCCCGCCCTGTACGACGCCCACCATCACGTCACGAGCCTGGCGGAGCGGGAGGGATCGAAGCGGGAGGCGCCGGAGCGGGAACCGTCCGAGCGCGAGGGCCCCGAGCGGAGCGTGCACGTGGTGGGGCCCATCTGCGAGACCGCCGACGTCCTGGCCCGGGACCGGACCCTGCCCGACCCCCGGCGGGGCGACCTGCTGGCCGTCCACACCGTCGGCGCCTACGGCCACGTCATGGCCTCCCGCTACAACGGCCGGCCCCTGCCCGGGGAGGTGCTGGTGGACGGCGGCGACGTCCGCGTCGTACGGCGGCCCGAGGGCCTGGAACACCTGTTCCGCGAGGTGCCTCCGCTGGACGCCTGACGGCCGGTGCGATCGCCCCGGGGCGTCCCGGTCCCCCCGTCCCCCCTCTTAAAGTCAATTTGAAGTAGCGGAATAACCCGGCGAGATGTTGGCGCCAGGCGCTCAGGATCCCGAGAGCACGGGCCATCATCGGAGTCTCAACGGCCACTTCAAGCTGACCTTAAGAGGGTCCGGGGCAGGTCGGGTGAGCTTCGGGGGTCAGGTCACATGGCCTGATCGATCTCCAGGGCGTCGGTTTCGAGGTGCGGCTGGTTCGCCGGTAGCGGAGCTACTCCTCCCTCCTGAGCTCCAGGTAGGAGGAGAGAGCGAAGTGGATCGGGGGCTCGGTGGTCTGGGCGGCCGCCCAGCCGCGCAGGGTGTCTCCGTCCCGCTTCAGGCGGAGCAGCAGGCTGTGGTGCCAGCGGCCGGCGTCCCGGGTGGGCACGCGCAGCGCGGCCCGGCCGGTGAGGAAGCCCTCCTCGTACTCCACGCCGTTGACCAGGGCCACGAGCTGGCCCTCCAGCTCCAGGTGGACGTCGCCGTCGGCCTGGACGGCCAGCCGGGCGGGCACCGTGTCCTCCCAGGTGACGAGCCGGCCCGCCCAGTCGCCCACCAGGTCCCGGGGCGGCCGAAAGCCGTCCCGCTCCTCCCCGTCCTCCTCGTCCGGCCCCTCCTCCTCGGCCCGGTCCTCCTCCAGGCGCCGGGCGAAGGCGGGGAGCACGGCCGCGGCCAGGCGGTCGGCCACCTCGAACACGGCGTTGTCCGACGTGTTCGTCAGGGCCGTCACCACCAGGCCCTCCTCCGGGAAGAGACGCAGGATGGTGCGCACCCCCGGCATGCCGCCGCTGTGGCTCACCACCCGGGCCCCGTGGTGATCGGGATCCACGAACCAGCCCAGGCCGTAGCCCTCGCCGGACCCGTCGGGGCGGTCGGGCGTGGCCCGCCGCTGCATGGCCCGCCGCGCCTCGGCCGACAGGACGCCGTCGGGGCCCGCCTCGTCGCCGTCGTCGCCTCCGGCCGCGTCCGCGTCGCCGCCCGCCTCGCCAG
>CAZSKS010000037.1:0-22575 GCA_964607465.1 uncultured Gemmatimonadota bacterium
GACGGCGCTGGAGCTGCGGACGGCGCTGGAGCTGCGGACGGCGGCCGGGCCGTGGACGGCGGCCGGGTCGTCCCGCCGGCGTCGCGCCGTTGGCTCCGGCGGGGTCCGGGCTTAGCTTGGGCCCCGCGCCGTCCGGAGGGGGGGCGCTCCCCGCCGGGGCGCCGCGGGGATCGACACGGGGATTCCACGGGAGAGGGTCCGGGTGGAGCTTCGGGACCTGGCAGAGCTCGCCCGGCCGGCCGACGCCCGGGTGGTGCTGCTCGTCCTGGACGGGCTGGGCGGGCTGCCGGTGGAGCCGGGGGGACGGACGGAGCTGGAGACGGCGGACACGCCGAACCTCGACGACCTCGTCCGCCGCGGCGGCTGCGGCCTCCACGAGCCCGTCGCGCCGGGGATCACGCCGGGCAGCGGGCCGGCCCACCTGGGGTTGTTCGGCTACGACCCGCTCCGGTACCGGATCGGCCGCGGGGTGCTCGAGGCCCTGGGCATCGGCTTCGACCTGGCCCCGGGCGACGTGGCCGCCCGGGGCAACCTGGCCACCCTGGACGCCGACGGAAACGTCAGCGATCGCCGGGCGGGCCGGATCTCCACCGAGGCGGCCGAGCCCGTCGTTCGGCTCCTCGACGAGATCGAGGTGGAGGGGGTCGAGGTCCACGCGCAGGTGGTGAAGGAGCACCGCCTGCTGCTGGTGCTCCGCTTTCCCGGCGCGACGGCGGCCCGCGTCTCCGACACCGACCCGGGGCGGACCGGCGCGCCGCCGGGCCGCCCCCGGGCGGCGGACGACGCCTCCCGGCCCGCGGCCGAGGCCGCCCGGGCGTGGCTGGAGGCCGCGAGGGAGCGCCTGGCGGACCGGGACGAGGCGGACACGGTGCTGCTCCGGGGCTTCTCGACCCTGCCGGACTGGCCTCGCTTCCCGGACGTCTTCGGCATGCGGGCGCTGGCCGTGGCGGCCTATCCCATGTACCGGGGCGTGGCCCGGCTGGTGGGGATGGAGGCGGTGGCGGTGGAGGACCGCCCGGAGGCCGCCGTCGCGGAGCTGGAGGCCCGTATGGTCGAGCACGACTTCGTCTTCCTCCACGTCAAGGCGCCCGACCGGGCCGGCGAGGACGGGGACTTCGACCGGAAGGTGGCCGCCATCGAGGAGGTGGACGCCCTGGTTCCCCGGGTCCGGGAGGCGGGGCCGGAGGTCCTGCTGGTCACGGGCGACCACTCCACGCCGGCCCGGCTGAAGAGTCACAGCTGGCATCCGGTGCCGTTCCTCCTCTCGGGAGGCGCGGGGCGCTCGGGGCCGGTCACGGAGTTCGGCGAGAGCCAGTGCGCCCGCGGCGTCTACGGCCTGCGGCGGGCCAGGGACCTGATGCCCCTGGCCGCGGCCCGGGCGGGACGGCTGGCCCGCTTCGGGGCGTGAGCCTCAGGCCGCCAGCCCCCGGGCCCGGATCTCCACCGCGTTGGCCCCGAGAGCCGCGGCGGTGCCGACCGTCAGGACGCCGAAGACGAGGTCGTTGAAGAAGGGCCAGGAGTGGGCGAGATATCCGTGCAGGAAGGGAGCGATCATGCTGTACGCGCCCACCCCGACCAGCAACCAGGCCGCCACCCGGCTCCAGGAGATCAGATAGGACGCCGAGAGGGCCAGGACGGCGGCGCCGATCACGATGCTGTGCCACCAGTTGAAGGGCTGAGCGTAGCCCCAAGCGAAGGGAGCGACCACGTACCATGCGCCGATGGCGATGCCCAGGTATCGCGAGAACATCCGGCAGCCCTCTCCTCGTCGGTGTCGTCGGACTCGTGCCTCCCGGACCCGTGCACCTATATGAGCCCGCCGCGGCGTCGCGGCAAGCCCGGGGAGGGCGGACGTGACGTGTGACCGGTGCGGCGCGGAGGGGGAAGGGAACTACTGCGCCCGCTGCGGGGCGCCCCTGGAGGCGGGGGGTCCGGGGAGCTGTCCGTCCTGCGGGTCCTCCGTCCGGGAGGAGGATCTCTACTGCGGCGAGTGCGGCGAGCCGCTCCGCCCCCGACCGGACAGGCCGCTGGTCGCGCGGCTTCCGTGGATCCTCTCGGGCCTGGCCCTGGTGGCCTTCGCCGTGGCCATCGCCTACTTCGTCCAGGGACAGGCGTCCCCCCGGGTCGGCGACGCGCCCCCCACCGGGAGCGTGATCTCGGGGGGCGGGGGGCGGATGGAGGGGGCCGACCCCTCGGCTCCGGGCGACGGGCCGCCCGGAGCCGGCGCGACCTCCGCCCCGGACCTGTCGGGGATGTCCGCCCGGGAGGCGGGGGACCGTCTGTTCAACCGGGTCATGCGGCTCCGGAGCGCGGGCGACACCGCGGGACGGGCTCCTTTCTTCGCCCGGATGGGCGTGCGGGCCTACCGCCGGGTGCCGGCCGCGGACGTCGGACCCGACCTCCGCTTCCACGTCGGGCTCCTGCAGCTGGTCCAGGGGGAGGTGGAGGCCGCCCGCGCCGAGGCCGACAGCATCCTCCGGGAGGCGCCCGGGCACCTGCTGGGCCTCTACCTGGCCGTCCGGGCGGCGGAGGCGGCGGGGGACGACGCCTCCGCCGGCGCGTGGCGGGACAGCCTGGGGTCGGCGGCGGCCCGGACCGACCTGGACGCCCGGCCGGAGTACCGCGCCCACCGGGCGCTCCTCGAGCAGGCGGTGGGGGACGGGAGCTCCTGAGCCGGCCGCGGCTCCGTCCGGCCGACGGCGCCGGGAGCCGTCCCGCGCCCCCCGAGCGTGAACCCCGGCGGGCTCAGATCCGGGTCTTCCGGAGCCGGTTGGCGTTGGTCACCACCGTCACCGAGCTGAAGGCCATGGCCGCCTCGGCGATGGCCGGATGGAGCAGGCCCAGGACGGCCACCGGGATGGCGACCACGTTGTAGGCGTAGGCCCAGAAGAGGTTCTGCCGGATCTTCCGGAACGTGGCCCGGCTCAGGTCCAGCGCCCGGACCACGGCCGTCAGGTCGCCCCGAACCAGGGTCACGTCGGCCGACTCGATGGCGATATCGGTGCCGGTGCCGATGGCGATGCCCACGTCGGCCTGCTTCAGGGCCGGGGCGTCGTTGATGCCGTCGCCCACCATGGCCACGCGCCGGCCCTCCTCCTGGAGGCGTCGCACCTCCTCCACCTTCCGGTCCGGCATCACCTCGGCCAGCACGCGGTCGATGCCGACCCGGTCGGCGATGGCCCGGGCGGTGCGCTCGTTGTCGCCGGTGACCATCGCCGTCTCCAGGCCGAGCTTCCGCAGGGCCGCCACGGCCTCCCGGGAGTCGTCCTTGAGCTGGTCGGCCACCCCGACGACGCCGGCGACCTGGTCGTCGACGGCCACGAACACGGCCGTCTTCGCCTCGTCCTCCAGGCGGTGGAGGTCGTCGTCCAGCCGGGACGTGTCCAGGCCCTCCTCCTCCATGAAGCGGGGGCTCCCGACCCGGACCTCGCGGCCGTCGATCCGGGCACGGACCCCACGGCCCGTGACGGACGTGAAGTCACGGGCCTCGGGGAGCTCGAGGTCCAGCTCCCGGGCCCGCTCGACGACGGCCCGGCCCAGCGGGTGCTCGGAGCCCCTCTCGGCGGCGGCGGCGATCCGGAGCAGGTCCTCCTCTCCCCGGCCGCCCGCCGTGACCACGTCGGTGACGCCCGGCTCGCCCCGGGTGAGGGTCCCCGTCTTGTCGAGGACGACGGTGTCCACCTCCCGGAGGGTCTGGATGGCCTCGCCGCTCCGGAAGAGGACGCCGTTCTCGGCTCCCAGGCCGGTGCCCACCATGAGCGCCGTGGGCGTGGCCAGGCCCAGCGCGCACGGACAGGCGATCACCAGCACGGCCACGGCGGCGAAGACGGCCAGGGAGAGGGAGCCCAGCGTCGGGTCCACCCACGGGACGAAGGCCGAGGCCCACTCGGCCACGCCGCGGAAGGTGTCGGGAAAGACGAGCCAGGCCAGGAAGGTGGCGGCGGCCAGGGCCAGGATCGAGGGCACGAAGACCGCCGTCACCCGGTCGGCGAACTCCTGGACGGGGACCTTGGTGGCCTGGGCCTCCTCCACCATGCGGACGACGTGGGCCAGGAAGGTGTCCTCCCCGACCCCGGTGGCCCGGACCTCCAGCACGCCCTCCCGGTTCACGGTGGAGCCGATGACCTCGTCCCCCTCGTCCTTCTCCACGGGCATGGACTCTCCGGTGGCCAGGGACTCGTCCACCGAGCTGCGGCCGGACACGACCCGGCCGTCGGCGGGGATCTTCTCCCCCGGCCGCACCACCATGACGTCGCCGACCTCCACCTCCTCGATGGGCACCTCGACCTCCTCGCCGTCGCGCTTCACGCGCGCCGTCCGGGCCTCGAGGGAGAGGAGCTTCTGGATGGCGGAGGAGGCCCGGCCGCGGGCCTTCGTCTCCACGTACCGGCCGGTCAGGTGGAAGGCCATGATCATGGCCGCCACCCCCGAGTAGTTGAGCAGCCTCGGGGCCAGGCCCAGGTCGTGGGCCACGGTGACGAAGCCCGTGACGAAGGCCGCCGAGGTCCCCAGGGCGATGAGGGCGTCCATGTTGGGGTTCCCCCGCAGGAGGCTCCGGAAGCCGCCCACGAGGGTCTCCCGCCCCCAGACGAGCAGCACCGGGGCCGCCAGCAGGATCATCCCCAGGTCGTAGGCCAGCTCCGAGGGCCACTTCACGCCCGTGACCATCTCCGGCACCATCCAGGCGACGATGGGGGCGGTGAGGCCCCACGCCCACCACATGCGGCCCGCGGCGTCCTCCACCTCCCGTCGGTCCTCCTCCAGCCGCTCCCGCTCCCGGCGCGCGCGCTCGCCGGGCTCGTCCCGGTCCTCCTCCAGCTCGTAGCCCGCGTCGGCGACGGCCCGGCGGAGCTCCCCGCCCGAGGCCGCTCCGGGATCGTCGATCTCCACCACGGCGCTCTCCGAGGGGAGGCTGACGCTGGCGGACGCAACGCCCGGCACCCCCTTCAGCGCCTTCTCCACCGCCTGGGCGCAGGCCGAGCAGTGCATTCCCTGCACGCGATAGGTTCGTCGTGACCCGGCGCCGCCGGACGCCGTCGCCCCGATCTCCTCGGCCGTCGTCGTCTCCTCGGGGGTCCTCGTCTCCTCGGGTGTCATCGTGTCCTCGGGGGTCCTCGCCTCACCGGACATAGCGGTACACCAGCTCCACCAGCTCGTCGTACATCTCCTCGGCCTCCTCCTCTCCGGAGCGGATGGCCTCGGTGGCACAGTGCTCCAGGTGGTTGCGGTACAGCTCCCGCCCCACGGCCCGCAGGGCCTCGTGGACCGAGGAGATCTGCGTGAGGATGTCCGCGCAGTAGCGGTCCTCCTCCACCATCCGCTGGAGCCCCCGGACCTGGCCCTCGATGCGGCGCAGGCGGACGAGGTTCCGCTCCTTGCGCTCGGAATCCACGCCGACGGCCTTCCGACCCTCGGCCTCCCGGCCCGACACGCCGCACCCGCACGCCGCGGTGACGGCGTCTCCGTCGTCCATCGTCCCGTCCGTCACGCTCGCCTCCTCCATCCCTGTCGTCCCTCCCTCTCATTCCGTGTTCCCTTCGGTCGGTCCGTCCCTGGCGAGTCGGGCCGATCCTTCCTTGGCGAGTCGGGCCGATTCTTCGCCGGCGGGTTCGGTCGGCGCTTTCCGGCCGATCCTTCCCCGGCGGGTTCGGTCGATTTTCCCCCGAGCCTCGCTTATACCCCCTCCCCCTATCTCGTCCCGGAGGATAACATACCCCCTCCCCCCATGTCAAGCCCGGCTCGTCCCCCGGCCGGTGGACGCGCGGAGCCGGCCGGGGTTAGACTGCCCTCCATGCTCGGAAAGCTCCGCCATACGCTCTCGAAGGCCCTGGACGCCCTGGAGGGGGGACGTGTGGTCTCCCCGGAGGAGATCGACCGCATCCTCGCGGGCATGCGGGAGGAGCTCATCGAGGCCCGGGCCGCCCTCCGGAAGCGGGAGGAGGAGGTCGAGGACTTCGAGCTGCGGTTGGCCCGCCTCCGGGAGGGCCCGGACGTGGACGAGGCCCAGCTGGGGGAGCTGGAGGCGGAGGTGGCGGCCCGGCGGGCCGAGCTGGAGGAGGAGCGGGACGAGGTGGAGCTCCTCACCGATCGCTTCCAGGAGGCCGTGCGGCGGCGGGACATGCTCCTGACCCGCGACCGGCGGACGCGGGCCGCCGAGACGGTGCGCGAGGCCGGCGAGGACGAGATCCGCGAGTTCGAGCAGGTGGAGGACGAGATCCACCGGGACGCCCTGGAGGCGGAGGCCGAGCGGGAGCTGGAGGAGGAGCTGGGCGGCGGAGCGGACCGTCCGGCGCAGCCCGAGGAGGCGTTCCGGGAGGCCGAGGCCGGCGAGATGCTGCGGGAGCTGAAGCGCAGGATGGGGATGGAGCCGGAGGAGTGAGCCGGGGGCGGACCGAACGCGGGGGGACGAGGGCATGAGCTGGCTTCTCGTGGCGGTGGTGGTGGGGTATCCCCTGGCCCTGGTCGGGGTGAGCCTGTGGCGGTCCGGGGGCGTCAAGACCCACGAGGACTTCATGGTGGCGGGCCGGGACGTGCCGGTGGCCCTCCTGGTGGGGACCCTGGTGTGCACCTGGATCGGCTCGGGCTCGCTGTTCGGCGGCGCCGGGCTGGCCTACCGGACTGGGGTGGCCGAGCTGTGGTTCTCCTTCGGCGGGTGGATGGGGCTGCTGGTGGCCTTCTTCCTGGCCGGCCGGGTGCGGCGCATCGCCCAGTACACGGTGCCCGACCTGCTGGAGCAGCGCTACAACGCCGCGGCGCGCGTGCTGGGCACGCTGGCCATCATCCTGGCCTACGTCACCATCGCCGCCTACCAGTTCCGGGGCGGCGGCTGGATCCTGAGCATCGTCACCGACGGGGCCGTCGATCCCACGGCCGGCATGCTGATCACGGCGGCCGTCATCGTGGCCTTCACGGCCCTGGCCGGCATGGTCTCCATCGTGACCGTGGACATCTTCAACGGCGTCCTCATCATCCTGGCCATCGTCCTGGCCCTGCCCTACATGGTCTTCGCCCAGGGCGGGGTGGCCGACGTGCTGGCGGGCCTGCCGGCGGGCCACACCAGCGTCCTGGGCGGCCACAACGTCCTCTGGGTGTTCGGCGTCGCCATGCCCACCTTCCTCCTCATCCTGGGGGAGAGCGGCATGTACCAGAAGTTCTTCTCCGCCGAGAACGAGGGGGCGGCGCGGAAGGCGGTGGTGGGCATGGTGGTGGGGATCATGTTCATCGAGATCACCCTGGCCCTGCTGGCCATCGTCGGGCGGGCGGCCTTCCCCGAGCTGATGGAGGCCGGCACCATCGTCGGGGCGGCGGGATCGGAGACCGTGATCCTGCACCTGGCCCGCCACGCCCTTCCGCTGGCCATGGGGGCCGTGCTCCTGGCGGCGGCCGTGGCCATCGTCCTCTCCACCGGGAACACCTTCCTGCTGGTCCCGTCCACCAACGTGGCCCGGGACATCTACGAGCGCTTCGTGGCGCCGGAGGCCACCGAGGAGAAGAAGCTGGCGGTGCAGCGGGCCTTCGTGGTGATCTTCGGCGGGCTGGGCGTCGTCCTCCTCACCCAGTTCCAGACCGTCCTGGAGATGGCGCTCTACGCCTATTCGCTGGTGGGCGCCAGCCTCACGCCGGCGCTTCTGGCCGCCTTCCTGTGGAAGCGGGTCACGCCGGCGGGCGGGGTGGCCTGCATCGCCGGCGGGCTGCTGAGCATCGCCGGCGTCGCCGCCGTGTCCCGGTGGGGCGTGGACTTCACCATGACCCTGGGCGGGACCGCGTTCGACTTCGCCAGCAGCGACTACATCGTCATCCCGGGCGTGCTGGTCTCCACGGGCCTGCTGGTAGGGGTGAGCCTGCTCACCGATCCCTCGCCGGAGGAGAAGTGGGAGCCGTTCTTCCGTCCCCCGGAGGAGGCGGTGCCTCCCGGCGCCGAGCCGGCTCCGGAGGGCTGAGGGCCGCGCGCTCCGGCCGGGCCCGGGCCTCCCGGACGCCCGTCCCGCGGGTCGCCCTGCCGCCGGGCCGTCCGACCCCGAGCCGCCCGCCCTCGGGTTGCCCGCCCTCGGGCCGCCCGACCCGGAGCCGCCGCGCCCCGTGAGGGTCGAGCTGGTCGTCGCGCCCCTGGACGGGGAGCTGCCCTGGCCACCGGACCTCCTGGTCCGGGAGGAGGACACCTTCCTGGTGCTCGGCCCGGAGGCCGCGGCCGCGCCCCCGGAGGAGGACCTCGGGCGCCTGACCCGCGCGGCGGCCGACTTCGAGCCCCGAGAGCCGGGCACCGTGGTGGCCCGCGGCGGCGAGCCCCCGGAGCTGGCGGCCGTGGTCCACGACCTGGACCGGGAGCCGACGTGGCGCCCCGAGTGGGTGGACGCGGCTCTCCGGGAGGTGATGCGGGAGGCGGACGCCCGGGGCATGGCCTCCCTGGCCCTCCCGGTGCTGGGGGCCGTCCACGGGGGGATGGGGCCCTACCGGTTCCTCCGGGGGCTGACCGAGGCCCTCCGGTCGGTGGACCCCTGGGCCCTGGAGCGCATCTGCGTCCGGTTCCCGGCCGCCCTGGATCCCCGCGACGCCCGGGGGATGGAGCGCCTGTGGGGGGAAGGCTGAGCGCGCCGGATCAGCGAGGCTCGCTCGCCGGCCCGGCGGTGTCCGGCGGCGGGGCGCCGACCGTGTCCACCGGGAGGGCATCCTCCTCCGCCGTGTCCGCCGCGAACGCCCGCCGGTGGATCAGGTCGGCCCGCCACCGGAAGCGACGCGTCCGGGTGCGGGGGTTGTCCTCCAGCGGCGAGGGCAGGGTGGCCGCCAGCTCCGCCGCCTGCCTCCGGTCCAGCTCGGAGACCGACACCCCCCAGTAGTGGCGCGCCGCCGCCTCCACACCGAAGACGCCGGGGCCCAGCTCCACGACGTTCAGGTAGAGCTCCAGGATCCGGCCCTTCGGGAGGTGGCGCTCGAGCCGGATCGCCAGAAGGACCTCGCGCGCCTTGCGCAGGAGGCTCCGATCCGGCGACAGATGGAGGTTCCGGGCGAGCTGCATGGTGATGGTGCTGGCGCCCCGGAGGCTCTCCTCGTCGCTCCACCACTCCCGGACGGACGCCCGCACCTCGTGCCAGTCGACCCCGCCGTGGCGGTAGAACATGGCGTCCTCGGCCACCCGCACGGCGCGCTGGACGTGGTCCGGAACCCGGTCCAGGGGAACGGGCTCCCGGAGGACCACCAGCTCCCGGCCCTCCGCGCGCGCCTGCTCCCTCCGCAGCTCCATGTAGGCCGTCGTGTCGAGCCCGTCCTGCGCCAGGGGGAGGGGATCGGGGAGGGTGAGCCACAGGACGGCCAGGCCCGCGAGCGGGAGGACGATGGCCGCCGCCAGGAGGAGGGCCAGGCGGCGGAGCCAGGGCCGTCGGCCGTCGGTCCCGTCCGAGCCGTGCGGCTCCTTCACGGCGGCCGCTCGCCGCGTCTCGGTGTCACCGGCCGACGATGGAGCGGAGCTCGTCCACCTGTTCCGGATGTCCCAGCACGATGAGGACGTCCCCCGGCGTGATCCGCTCCTCGGGGCCCGGGTTGTAGACGAGCTGGCCCTCCGGGTCCTCCTCCCGGTGGGAGATGGCGATGACGATGAGCCCGGTCTTCCGGGGGATGGCGGCCTCGGCCAGGGAGTGGTCCGACAGGCGCGAGCCCTCGGGGACGGTGATCTCCTCCAGCCGGAGCGGCATCTCGTCCATGCCGGTGACCACGTCCAGGAAGTTCATCACCTGAGGTCGCAGGAGCATGGAGGCCATTCGTACCCCGCCGGTCACGTCGGGGCTTACGCAGTGGTCGGCCCCCGCCTTCTGGATCTTGCTCCTCGCTTCCTCGTCCCGGGCCCGTGCCACGATGGTGAGCTCGGGGTTCATGTCCCGGGCGCTGAGACAGACGAAGAGGTTGTCCGTGTCGGCGCTGAGGGCCGCCACCAGCCCCCGGGCCTCGCCGATGTTGGCCTCCTCCAGGGTCTCGTCCCGTGTGGCGTCGCTCTCCAGGACGAGGGCGTCGGGATCGGAGTCCTCCCGGACGCTTCGCGCGCTGTCGGGGTCCTGCTCGACGACGACGTACGGGACGCCGGACGCCTGCAGCTCCTGGATCACCTGCCGGCCGGTGCGTCCTGCCCCGCAGACGATGACGTGGTCGGTCAGCTCCTGGATTCTCTTCATGGTGGTCCGGGTGCGGAAGACTTGAGCCAGGTCCATCTCGACGATGGCGGACGTGATGAGGGCGAACCAGAACCCCATCGCGGTGATGCCGCCCGCGAGGAGCACGGAGGCGAACGCGCGGCCGGCGTCGGTCAGCGGGCGGACTTCCTGGTAGCCCACGGCCCCCAGCGTGGTGACCGTCATGTACAGCGCGTCGGACAGTGTCCAGCCGGGGAACTGGAGGAAGCCGAGGGTCCCGATGACGAGGAGCACCGCGACGAAGAGGACGACGAACAGGAAACGCCTGATGAACAACGACTTATTCACGGTTCCTCTCGGCTCCCTCGGGTTCGTACCCGGCGTCGTGGACGCCGTCCGCCCTTCCCTCGGTGCGCCGGGCGCGGAGGCGCGGTCCCCCGGCCTCCGATGCGAGGTGTGTTCCGGCCCGGCGCGGTGCGGGTTTTCGTGCTTGCGGATCCCTTGACGTCCCCTGCACCCGGCCGTACACTGCAGGCAGTCGACAGGCCGCTTCTCGCCTGCCTTTTCGTAACTTCACCACGAGGAGTCAACGTGAACAAGACCGAGCTCACCGAAGCGCTGGCCAACGCCACCGACTTCACGAAGGCTGACGCCCAGCGTGCCATCGACGCCCTGTTCGACACGGACAGCGGCGTGATCTCCGGAACCCTCGACAGCGGCGAGAAGGTCCAGATCACGGGCTTCGGCACGTTCGAGACGCGGCGCCGCAAGGCTCGCATGGGTCGGAATCCGCAGACGGGTGAGAAGATCCGGATTCCTGCCAGCACGGCCGTCAGCTTCCGGGCGGGGAAGGGTCTGAAGGACGCCGTAAACTAGGACCACTCTCGCCGGCCGTCGCGGGCTCCGCCCGCGACCCCCCACAGCATCGAGGCCGTCACGTGCCCTCCTCCAGCGAGGGCGCGGGCGGCCTCGTGTTGTCTGCCGGCTCGTGGCACGTACCGGGGCGCCGAGTTCGCGGCGGGGCACCGTGTCCGCGGCGGGCCGTCCCCGGATCGCCGGCCGCTCACTCCTTCCGGTCCAGGCGGGCGATGACCTCCCGTCCCTTGATCCGGACCCCGGTGAGCTGATCCATCACCTGCTCGGCGACGTCGGGGGCCACGTCCACCAGGGCATAGGACTCCCGGATCTCGATGCGCCCGATCTGTCCTCCCTCGGCCGGGGTCTCCCCGGTGATGGCGCCCACCAGGTCGCCGGGTCCCACGTCGTCCCGCTTCCCGGCGCTGATGAAGAGGCGCGTCCAGTCCGTCCGGCCCGCGGGCCCGGACCGCGCGTCCCGTCCCCGGGATGCGGCGCCCCGCGGGGGACGGCTCTCCGGGGTGGGCTCGGGCGTCCGCCGGGCGGCGGCGGGCCGCTCGGGCCCGGGTCGGTCCTCCGGCTCCGCCTCCGCGTCCGCGGTAGGCGGCTCCCGCTCGCGGAGCAGGGCCGAGAGGGCGCCCGCGACCCGGGAGGCGCCATAGGCCCGGAGGAGCGGCTCCAGGACCAGGGCCTCGGCGGCGTCTTCGTGCCCCTCCAGGCGCCGCCGCACCCGCTCCCGGAACGCCTGGATGGCGTCCCGCGCGTCGGCCGACGGGCGCTCGGGCACCGCCGTCATCCCCCAGCCGGCCCGGCGGGCCAGGAGCCGGAGCTGATCGAGCTCGGAGGGCGGGATCACCACCGCCCGGACCGCGGCGCCTCCCAGCCAGCGGCCCAGCTCCTCCAGGGAGAGGGGCAGACCGTACAGCACGCCCACGTTCTCGGGCGGGGGCTCGTCCTCGCCCCAGGCGACGACGACCCCCGGCTCGTCCAGCCGGTCGGTGAGCTCGAAGCCCCGGGCGGACAGGGAGGCGGCGACCCGGTGCGCCGTCGCTCCGTCGGGGCAGCGCACGACCGCCCCGGCGTCCTCGGCCTCGGCGGCGGCCTGGTGGAGGGTGTCGGCCAGCCGGTCCAGCCGTTCCTCCTCCCCGGCGCCGGCGGCCCACAGCAGTCGGGCCGAGGTCCCCTTCTTCTTGCCGGCGCCCGGTGCGAAGAGCTCGGCGGGCCACTTCTTGGCGCGGCTGACCCGGTGCTTGACGAGGGCGTCGAGCCGCTCACTGCGCCGGACGTCGGTGAGGACCTTCTGCACCTCGGACGGAAGCGTGTCGAGGAGGGCCTCGACGGCGGGCCATCCACCCGTCGCCTCGAGGGCCGAGACACCGTCCACGGCCAGGACGGCCAGCTCGCCCAGCTTCAGCCGGCCGGCCTGGACCTGGGGGAGCAGCTCGCTCGGCCGTCCGGCCAGCAGCTGGGCGAAGGGGGGCTCGTCCCCCGCCCGGACCTCCCGCCACGGGAGCCAGGTCAGGGCCGCCAGCCCCCGGTCGGCCCCCAGGAGATGGAGCGCCCGCCCCGCCCGCCCCGCCGCCTCGGGCGTGGGGCAGAGGACCAGGGCCTGGACGGCCGGGGAGCCGGGGTCCGCGCCCTCGGCCGCCGCGAGGGCGTAGAGGAGCTCCTTGCCCGAGCCCTCGCCGGCCAGGGCCACGACGTCGTTGCCCCGCCGGAGGACGTTGGCCAGCTCGGCCACAGGCTCCGGCGTGTGCCGGTAGCCCAGCCGTGCCTCTGCCTCCCGCAGCGCGGCCTCCGTGACCCCCTCGTCGACCCCCTCGTCCGCGGCGGTGGCCGGGAACTCCTCGGCGCTCTCCTGCTCCTCCACGTGTCCTCCCTGTCTGCCGAGCCGGCCGGCTCGCGGCGGCGGCTCCCGGTGGCGCCCTGGCGGGCCGGGAGTTGACGCCCCGGAGCCGGGCTCTCTAACCTCTGGGCCGTCCGGTCGCCGTGGGGCGACCTTCCGTCTTCCCTGCTTCACCCGGCAACAGGGGCGCAACGAACATGCTCGGAATCGCCACGAATCTCTCCGTCGGGGCGAGCGCGGCCCCCGCCTCCGTCGTCGGCGGTCTGCAGGCGGGCGACGGCTTCGACCTCCAGGCGGTCCTGGACCAGGTGTCGGGATTCGTGTGGAGCGAGTGGCTCCTCGTCCCCCTCCTCCTCCTGACCGGGCTATATCTAACCGTCCTGCTTCGGGGCCTGCAATTCCGGAAGCTGTGGCACTCCCTGTGGCTGGCCCTGGTGAAGCGGGAGGAGGAGGGGGCGGACGGCGACATCTCCCACTTCCAGGCGCTGATGACGGCGCTGGCCGCCACTGTGGGGACCGGCAACATCGTCGGCGTGGCCACCGCCATCGCCGCCGGTGGACCCGGCGCCCTGTTCTGGATGTGGATCACCGGCCTGGTGGGCATGGCCACCAAGTACTCCGAGGCCGTGCTGGGCGTCCACTTCCGGGAAACCGACGCCCGGGGCGAGAAGGCGGGCGGCCCGGCCTACTACCTCACCCACGGCATCCGGTGGGGCAAGCTGGGCAAGATCCTGGGCGTGGCCTTCGCCCTCTTCACCGCCGTGGCGGCCTTCGGCATCGGCAATGGGGTGCAGTCCCAGGCGGTGGCCGACGCCGTGAACCAGTCCTTCCAGGTGCCCCACTGGATCACCGGCGTCGTGGTGGCGGGCCTGGCGTCCCTGGTGATCCTGGGTGGCATCAAGTCCATCGGCCGCTTCACCGGCGTCTTCGTCCCCATCATGATCGTCCTCTACATGGGGGGCGCCAGCGTCATCATCGTGCTCAACTGGGGCGGGGTGCCCGAGGCCTTCCGCCTCGTATTCGAGGGGGCCTTCCGGCCGATCTCGGCGGCCGGCGGGGTCCTGGGCTACGGGGTCATGCAGGCCATCCGCTTCGGCGTGGCCCGGGGGATCTTCTCGAACGAGTCGGGCCTCGGCACCGGCGGGATCGCCGCCGCCGCGGCCCAGACCACCGAGCCCGTGCGACAGGCCCTGGTCTCCATGACCCAGACCTTCATCGACACGCTGGTGGTCTGCACCTTCACCGGCATCGCCATCATCAGCACCGGCGCCTGGACCGAGCCGGGCCTGAACGGGGCCAACCTGACCCAGGCCGCCTTCCGCACGGGCCTGCCCGGCGAGTGGGGCGGCTACATCGTGGCGGGCAGCCTGGCCATCTTCGCCTTCAGCACCATGCTGTCCTGGTCCTACTACGGGGAGAAGAATCTGGAGTACCTGCTGGGCGAGAAGGTCGTGGTGCCCTACCGCCTGGCCTTCATCGCCGTGATCGCCCTGGCGGCGGTCCGGCCGGTGGAGCTGGTGTGGACGCTGTCGGACATCATGAACGGCCTCATGGCCCTGCCCAACCTCATCGGCCTGCTGCTTCTGTCGGGGATCGTGTGGCGGGAGACCCGCTCCTACTTCGAGCGTTTCCCGGGGCGCGAGGCGGAGTAGAGGAGTCTCGACCGAGCCTCGAACGGCCTCCCCGACGCGACCCTCTGAAAATCCATTTCAAGTGGGCTTCTCCGGGAACGATCTCTGACCCTGCCGCTCGCCGTCTCTACGGACCCGCCGCGGGCTCCCGCGGGCCGGCCCCTGCCGTTGCCCCCTCCTTACCGATATCCGGGACGCGGTCGGTCTCCGTGAAATCGATTTCAAGAGGGTCCCCGGGGGGAGTGAGGTTCCCGACCGCCGCCGGCCGCCGCCGCTCCCCGCCCCGCCGGCGCGGTTGACGGGGCGTTGACGGCACGTCTCCGCGGAGACACCTGCGGCGGGGTCGCTTCCGCCGCCCCTATCCCTCGAAGCGGGGGTAGTGGCCCAGGTCGTAGGCGCGGATGGAGAGGATCTCGCGGGGCTGGACGCCCAGCTCCTCCAGGGTGATGGTCTCGTCGGGCACCTGCCGCTCGGCGTATTCGACGTAGAAGTCGGTCGGCCGGTCGGTGTCCCGGAGCAGCATCCTCCGGAGCCCGATCGCCTTGGCCTCCTCCACCTTCGTATCCAACGGCAGCTCCTCCACGTGCTCGAGCCAGCGGTCGGGCATCACCAGGCGGACGGGGATGGCTTCCTCGCCGCCGCTCCCTGTCGCATCGCCGGCGCCCGCTCTTGCACCGCCAGCGCCGGTCTCGCGACCGTCGGACGCCCGGGCCGTCATACGTGCTCCAGTGTGTAGAGGAAGCGCTTGGTGACGTCGGTGACGTCCAGGCCGACGACCCGGTCGGTCTCGGCGTGGACGTTGGTGTGGCCGTGCTTGCGGTCGACCCGGAGGATGGCGCGCCCGATGTCGCCGGCGAAGGAGAGCGAGTCGTCCGTCTCCTCCTCCAGCCGCATGCGGGTGTTCTCCCCGTAGAAGTCCTTCGCCCGCTCCAGGACCTCCTCGGGCGGGATGTCGGTCATGGTCAGGTAACGCATGCTGGGGAGGGTCTCCGTGCTGCGGGCGGGTGGTGACGTGGAACGGCGGTCGTGTCGAGCGCGTCGGCGTCGGGCGGTCGCTCGTCGGCGAGCAAACTCCGGGCCCCCGCCGGCCGCGTCAAGGGACGCCGGCCCCGCAGCGGTCCCGTGGGTCCCGTGGCGGCCGGCGTGCATCCTGCACCGGTGGACGCGACGTCATGACGACGGGAGCGCGGACGGCGGGGAGGATCTCGGTGGCGGCGGGGGCGGCCGTCGTGGCCGGCTCGGTGGGGCTGGCCTCGGCCGGAGTCGAACCGTTCCCCACCTGGCTCTACCACTTCGCCTGGTACGGCACGCTGCTGGCCCTGTGGGGCGGGCTGGCATGGCGGGACGGCCGTCCGCCGCCCGGCGGCGCGGAGGCGATCTCCCTCCTCTTCTGGTCCGCCGCCTTCTGGTACCTCTACGAGCTCCTCAACCTCCGGCTGGCCAACTGGTATTACGTCCTCGTGCCGGAGCAGTTGGCGGTGCGCTGGGCGGGGACCTTCGTCGCCTTCGCCACGGTGCTCCCGGCCCTCCGCCTGGGGTACGCCTGGATGGAGCGCCGGGGGCTGGCCGAGGGCTTGCGGCGGCCCCGCTTCACGGTCCGCGGGTGGCAGCTGGCGGCGCTCGCCGCCGGCGGGATGGCCTTCCTGGCCCTGGCCCTGTGGCGGCCGCGGGCGTTCTTTCCCCTGGTGTGGGGCGCGGTGACCCTGCTGTTGGAGCCCTGGAACTGGAGCCGCGATCCCGGCAGCTCCCTCTTCGGGGACCTCTCCCGGGGGCGCTACGCGCGGATCATCCACCTGCTGGCCGGCGGGCTGGCCATCGGGCTGCTGTGGGAGGCCTTCAACTGGGCGGCCGGGGCCCGGTGGGTCTACACCGTCCCCGGGCTGGAGCGGTTCAAGCTGTTCGAGATGCCCTTCCCGGGCTTCCTCGGCTTCCCGGTGCTGGCCCTGGACGGCTACGTGGCCTACCGGGCGCTGGCCCACCTGGGGGTGGCGGCGCCGGGATGGGATGAGGGGGATCCGGAGCCAGGCGAGGCCCGGCGCGGCCGGGAGGGCCTCCGACCGGTCCGGGCGACGCTCGCGGGGATCCTCGCCCTCGCCTTCTGCGGCGCCGTGCAGGCGGGGGTGGACCGCTGGACGGTCGACTCCGTGCAGGCCCCGCTGGAGGCGCTCCCGGCCGTATCCGCGGAAGAGGCCGGGACGCTGCGCGGGGTCGGCCTGGACCGGCCGGCGGAGCTGGCCGCGGTCGACAGCGCGGAGCTGGCCCGGCGGACCGGGTGGTCGCCGGCCCGATCGGGCGAGGTTGTGCGGGCCGCCCGCCTGGCGGACCTCCGGGGCCTGGGGGCCGCCCACGCGAGGGCCCTGTGGACGGCGAATGTCCGGTCCGTCTGCGATCTGGCGGGAGAGGCGCCGGGCCGGGTGTCGCGGGTGGTCGCCGCGGGGGCGCCGCGCCCGCGGGCCGGCCACCCGCCGCGGGTGAGAGTGTGGCTGCGGGCCGCGTCGGAGGCCTGTCCGACGGAGCGACGAGACTGAGGGAGGCGAGGATGGACCAGGAGACGCGCGATCGCAGCGTGGCCTACGCCACGGAGCTGTACGCGCGGGAGTCGGAGGTCCAGCGCTGGATCGGCGAGGAGCTGGAGGCCCGGGACCTGCCCCGGATCCAGGTCTCGCCGCTGGAGGGCCGGCTCCTGGCGCTCCTGGCGCGGAGCGTCGACGCGACCCGCCTCCTGGAGGTGGGCACCCTGGGCGGCTATTCCGCGCTGTGGCTCCTCTCCCTCCTGCCCGGCCACGCGCGGATCGTGACGCTGGAGCGGCACCCGGACCACGCCGAGCTGGCCCGGGAGGCCTTCCGGCGGGCCGGCGAGGACGATCGGGTGGAGGTGAGGGAGGGCGACGCCCGGGAGGTGCTGGGCGACCTGCCGGGGAATCCACCCTTCGACGTGGTCTTCATCGACGCGGACAAGGAGAGCTATCCGACCTACCTGGAGCGGTCGGCCGCCCTGATGCGCCCCGGGGGGCTCCTGCTGGCCGACAACACCTTCTGGGAGGGCAGGGTGGCGGAGGGGAGCGGGGACGACGATCCTGCGACGCGCGGCATCCGGGCGTTCAACCGGACCCTGGCCGACTCCCCCCGCTTCGAGGCCGTCATCGTCCCGGTCCGCGACGGGCTGACGGTGGCCCGCTTCCGGGGGTAGCGGAGACCCGCTTCCGGGGGTGGGGGGGAGGCGTGGAGCTTGCAGCCGGAGGGAGGACGAGATGACAGCCAGCGGCGACGACCTGAAGACGCGAGGCACGGCCCCGGCGGCGACCGCCGCCCCTCCGTCGCGGCCTGCCCCCGACGGGCCCGAGTTCGCCTTCGAGCGCTTCTTCCTGCCCGGCCCGACGGCGGTCCGGCCGGAGGTGCTGGACGCCATGCGGGGCCCGATGATGGGTCACCGGGGCGAGGAGATGAAGTCGCTGCTGCGGGACCTGCAGCCGGGCCTGCGGGAGCTGCTCGGGACGGAGCGTCCGGTCTTCGTGTCCACCTCCTCGGCCACGGGGCTCATGGAGGCCGCGATCTCCAACCTGAGCCGGCGCCGGGTCCTCTGCCTGGTGTGCGGCGCCTTCAGCGGCCGCTTCCGGAAGATCGCCGACCGCCTGGGCCGCCCGGCGGACGTCCTCGAGGTGGAGTGGGGGGCGCCGAACACCCCCGAGCGGCTGGCCGACCGGCTGGCGGACGACCCCCGGCGCTACGACCTGGTCACCGCCGTCCACTCGGAGACGTCCACCGGCGTGCTGAACCCGGTCCGGGGCCTGGCCGAAGTCGTGGCCGACTTCGACGGCGTCCTGCTCGCCGTGGACGGCGTCAGCTCGGTGGCGGGCGTCCCCGTGCGGTTCGACGACTGGGGGGTGGACTTCCTCCTGACGGGATCGCAGAAGGCGCTGGCCCTGCCGCCGGGTCTGGCCCTGGGGGTGAGCTCGGAGCGCGCCCTGGCCCGGGCGGAGGAGGTGGGCGAGCGGAGCCGCTACTTCGACCTGACGGAGTTCGACCGCCGGATTCGCGAGGACCAGACGCCGAACACCCCCGTCCTCCCGCTCCTCTACGCCCTCCGCTACCAGCTGGAGCGCATCCGGGAGGAGGGGCTCCAGGCCCGGTTCGAGCGTCACCGGGCCATGGCGGAGCGCACCCACGGCTGGGTGGAGGAGACGGCGAGCCGAACGGGCCGCCCCTTCTCGGTGCTGGCGCCGGAGGGCTACCGGTCGCCGACGGTGACGGCGCTCGAGCTCCCCGACGGCCTCTCCGGCCGGGAGGTGGCCGCCGGCCTGCGGGAGCGGGGCTACACGATCGCTCCCGGGTACGGGAAGCTGAAGGAGACCACCGTGCGGATCGGGCACATGGGCGACCACACGCCCGAGGAGCTGGAGGGCGTGCTGCAGTCCCTGACCGACGAGCTGGAGGCGAGGGCATGACCGGGGGAGGCCTCGAGGAGGGAGGTCCCGAGGGAGGCGCCGGGGGCGGCACCGCCACCCGGGACCGGGGGACCGAGCACGCCGTCCTGAAGGTGGTGGTGGCCGACGCCCTGTCCGACCCGGGGATGGAGCTGCTGGCCGGGACCGGGGGCCTGGAGGTCGTCGACCGGGCCGGCGAGCCCCGGGAGGTCCTGGCGGAGGCCCTGTCGGACGCCGTCGCGCTCATCGTCCGCAGCACCACCACCGTGGACGCCACGCTGCTGGACGCCGCGCCCCACCTGCAGGTGGTGGGGCGGGCCGGCGTCGGCGTCGACAACATCGACGTCGACGAGGCGACGCGCCGGGGCATCGCCGTGATGAACGCCCCCGGCGGCAACACACGCTCGACGGCGGAGCTCGCCTTCGGCCTGCTGCTGGCGGCGGCCCGGAACATCGCCGAGGCCGACCGCAGCGTCCGGGAGGGACGGTGGAACCGGGGCGAGCTGCGGGGAACGCAGCTCCATGGCAAGCGCCTGGGCGTGATCGGCGCCGGCCGGATCGGCTCGGAGGTGGCCGCCCGGAGCCGCGCCTTCGGGATGGAGGTGGCCGTCCACGACCCCTACCTGGCCCCGGAGCGGGCGGCGGACCTGGGCGTCGAGCTGCTGGAGCTGGACGAGCTGCTGGCCCGCTCCGACGTGGTCACCCTCCACGCCCCCCTGACCGACGAGACGGAGGGGATGATCGGCGCGGAGGAGCTGGCCCGGATGAAGGAGAGCGCCATCCTGGTGAACGCCGCGCGGGGCGGGCTGGTGGACGAGGAGGCCCTGGCCCGGGCCCTGGCGGACGGGGAGCTGGGCGCCGCCGGGCTGGACGTCTACGGCGAGGAGCCGCTGCCCGAGGACTCGCCGCTCCGGGACGCTCCCAACCTCGTCATGACCCCGCACCTCGGGGCGGCCACCGACGAGGCGAAGGTGGAGGTGGCGGTCGAGATCGCCCGGGCCGTCCGCGACGCGCTGCTGGAAGGAGAGCTCCGGGCGGCGCTCAACGCACCCCGGGTGGAGCCCTCTCAGCGGGGCCGGGTCGAGCCGGTGCTGGACCTGGGACGGCGGCTGGGCCTCCTGCTGTCGGAGGTCGTGGACCGGCGCTGCCGCGAGCTGGCCGTCCGGTACGCGGGGCCCTTCGACGGGATCCTGCGGCCCCTGGCCGCGTCGGTGGCCGAGGGCTTCCTGGCCCCCACCGTGGACCGCCCCCTCAACCAGGTGAACTCCCTCTACCTCGCCTCGGAGCGGGGGATCGACGTGACCCGCTCACGTACCCGCGAGACCACCGACTACGCCAACTACGTCGAGCTGGTGGCCGACACAGGGCAGGAGACGGTCGTCGTGGGCGGAGCGCTGCTGGGCGAGGCCCACTCCCGGATCGTCCGGATCGGCGACTTCCACGTGAACACCGAGCCCCGGGGCACGCTGCTGGTGATCCGCAACCGGGACGTCCCCGGCGTCATCGGGGAGGTGGGAACCCGGCTCGGGCAGGCCGGCGTGAACATCGCCGAATACCACCAGGCGCGCCGGGCCGTGGGGGGCGACGCCCTGGCCATGGTGACGGTGGACGGCGCGGTGCCGGCGGAGGTGCTGGAGCAGATCCGGGGGCTGGAGACGGTGGCGTCGGTCCGGCAGGTCGGCTTCGACGGAGGCGGCTGAGGGCCGACGTCAAGCCGGGGCCGAGGCCCGGCCGAGGCGCGGCCGACGGGGCCCGCCCGCCTCTCGGAGCCCGCCCGCCGACGGGGCCCGCCCGCGGCGGTTCCGGCCAGACCGCCGCTAGTCGGCCGCGGCCGCAGCTTCCGGCTGCCAGCGGGCGGCGGTGCCCGGCGGCGGCTCCGGGCACCGGTCCGGGTGGAGCAGCCCGCCCAGGATCTCCACGCCGTCCACTACCCGCGGACCCGAGCGGTTGAAGTAGGAGGAGGCGTCCACCACCCAGGCGCGTTCCGCCTCCACCGCCCGCCGGCCGACGGCGGCCAGCCGATCGGCGTGCCGGTCGGCATCGGCCCGCGCCTCCTCAAGGCCGTACCCGCAGGGCATGACGACCAGGGCGTCGGGGTCCAGCTCCTCCATCTCCTCCCATGCGACCTCCCGGGAGCGGGCCTTCGGCTCCCCCAGCAGGTTCCGTCCCCCCGCCAGCCGGACCATCTCGGGCACCCAGTGGCCGGGCGCGAAGGGCGGATCCAGCCACTCGACGGCCAGCACGCGGGGCCGCTCCGCGTCGGCCACTGCCTCCGCCACCGCCCGCAGCCGCTCGGCCAGGCCGTCCCTGAGCCGCTCGGCGCGGGCCACCTCCCCGGCGGCCCGGCCCACGGCGACGACCGAGGCCAGAATCTCGGCCAGGGAATGGGCGTCCAGCGACACGACCCGGGCGTCCAGACCCCGGTCGTCCACCACCTCCCGCACCCCCGCGGTGGGGACGGCGCACACCTCGCAGACCGCCTGGGTCAGCACCAGGTCCGGCGCCAGGTCCTCGAGCCGGTCGCCGTCGATTTCGTAGACGCTGCCGTGCTCGGCCATGGCCCGCCGGACGGCCTCGTCCACCTGGCCGCTGTCCAGCCCGTCGGGGTCGAAGCGCGGCCGGCTGACCCGGGGACGGTCCAGCACCTCGGGGGGATGGTCGCACTCGTGGGAGATGCCCACGAGCCGGTCCTCGAGGCCGAGGGCGCAGACGATCTCGGTGGCGCTGGCCAGCAGGGACACGATGCGCACGTCGGTGCTCTCCTTCGGTGTCACGAGCGAGGGTCGCTCCGGACGCCATCCGGCATGGGAGCTCAGTACTCGGGCATGTCGGGGTCCACGTCGCGGGCCCAGGCCAGGATGCCGCCCTCCAGGTTCATGGCCCGGGGGTGGCCGGCCCGGCGCAGCATGTCGACCGCCCGGGCGCTCCGGGCGCCGGTGCGGCAGTAGGCCACCAGGTCCCGGTCCTCGTCCAGCTCGTCGAGGCGGTCCGGCAGCTCGCCCAGGGGGATCCGTACGGCGCCCAGCTCCCCCAGGTTGCAGATCTCCCACTCGTAGTCCCGGCGGACGTCCAGCAGCTGCACGTCCGCCCCCGCCTCCAGGCGCCGCGCCAGCTCCTCGGCTGTCACGGCGTCGCGGCCTCCGTCGTCGGCCGGGGCCGCTCCGGCGTCCCCCGCGCCGCCGACCGTTCCGGCCGCGTTTCCGGCCCCGGCGTCGCCCGCCGCGCCGACTGTTCCGTCCGCCGCGCCGTCGTCGGGGCTTCCGTCCTCGCCCGGCGCCGTCCCGCAGAACGCCTCGTAGTCGACGAGCTCGGTGACGGTGGGATCCTCGCCGCACACCGGGCAGTCCGGGTCCCGGCGGATCTCCAGCTCCCGGAAGCTCATCTCCAGGGCGTCGATCATCAGGAGGCGCCCCACCAGGGTGCGGCCCTTCCCGAGGATCAGCTTGACGGCCTCGGCGGCCTGGATCGTCCCCACGATGCCCGGCAGCACGCCCAGCACGCCGGCTTCGGCGCAGCTCGGCACCAGGCCCGGGGGCGGCGGCTCGCGGAAGAGGCAGCGGTAGCAGGGGCCCTCCTCCGCGCCGAAGACCGAGGCCTGTCCGTCGAAGCGGAAGATGGCGCCGTACACGCTGGGGATGCCCAGCAGCACGCTGGCGTCGTTGACCAGGTAGCGGGTGGGGAAGTTGTCGCTCCCGTCCACC
>CAZSKS010000038.1:0-21945 GCA_964607465.1 uncultured Gemmatimonadota bacterium
TCCGCGGCCAGGTGCTGCCCGCCGCCCTGCCGGGCATCCTCACCGGGACGATCCTCTCGCTCTCCCGGGCCATCGGCGAGACGGCCCCCCTCATCATGGTGGGAGCGGCCACCTTCGCCGCCTTCCCGCCGTCGGGGCCGATGAGCGACTACACGGTGCTGCCGATCCAGATCTTCAGCTGGGCGAAGCGGCCCCAGGCCGAGTTCCACGACCTGGCGGCGGCGGCCATCGTCGTGCTCCTGGTCCTCCTGCTCACCATGAACGCGGCGGCGATCTGGCTCAGGAACCGCTATCGTGTGGAGATGTAGACGATGAGCGCCGAACGTCCGTCCGACCCCGAGGAGGGTCCCGCCGATCCCATGGAACGCCCCCTGGAAGGAGACGGAGAGCCGTCGCCGGCCGAGCGCGCGGTGTCCCCCGCCGCCGACCGCTTCGGGGACCCGTCCGACGCCCCCGGCGAGCGGAGCCTCGAGGAGCTCGAGACGGCGCTCGAGGCGCGCGGGCTGGGGGTCGCCTACGGAGGCGAGGCCGCCGTGGAGGACATCAGCCTCACGATTCCCAGGTACCGGGTCGTGGCGTTCATCGGGCCCTCGGGCTGCGGAAAGAGCACGCTCCTCCGCTGCTTCAACCGGATGAACGACCTCATCCCGGCCGCCGAGGTGACCGGCGAGGTCCTGTTCCACGGCCGGGACCTCAACGGCCCCGACGTGGACCCGGTCGAGGTCCGTCGGCGCATCGGCATGGTCTTCCAGAAGCCCAACCCCTTCCCCAAGTCCATCTACGAGAACGTGGCCTTCGGCCTGCGGGTCAACGGCTACCGGGGCGACGTCGAGGAGAAGGTGGAGTGGTCCCTCCGTCACGCCGCCCTGTGGGACGAGGTGAAGGACCGGCTGGGGGAGAGCGCCCTGGACCTCTCCGGCGGTCAGCAGCAGCGGCTCTGCATCGCCCGGGCCCTGGCGGTGGAGCCGGAGATCCTGCTCATGGACGAGCCGGCCAGCGCCCTGGACCCCATCGCCACCGGGCGGATCGAGGACCTGATCGCCGAGCTGAAGAAGGAGTACACCATCGTCATCGTGACCCACAACATGCAGCAGGCCGCGCGGGTCAGCGACTTCACGGCGTTCCTCTACATGGGGCGGCTGGTGGAGTACGGGGACACCGACCGGCTCTTCACCAACCCCAGGGAGTCGCGGACCGAGCAGTACATCACGGGCCGGTTCGGATGAGGACGCCTCCCCACCCAGGGACGGAGCCATGACCCAGAAACCCTTCGACGAGAAGCTGGACGAGCTGACCCGGCGGCTCCTCACCATGTCCCACCGGGTGGAGGAGCTGGTGGACGGCGCCGTGGACCTGGCCGTGCGGCGGGAGGGCTCCGAGCCGGAGGAGATCTGGGACGGCGACGAGGAGATCGACCGGGCCGAGGTGGCCATCGAGGAGACCTGCGTGGAGCTGCTGGCGCTCCACCAGCCCATGGCCACCGACCTGCGCCAGCTGGTGACGATCCTGAAGATCAACAACGACCTGGAGCGCATCGGCGACCACGCCGTGAACATCGCCAACGCCGTCGACCGCCTCCGGAAGGCCGGGGAGTTTCCCCCCATCCCCCCCCAGCTGGAGGAGATGAGCCGCCTCTCCCGGGGCATGCTCCGGGACGCGCTCGACGCCTTCGTCCACCGCAACGACGAGGAGGCGATGGCGGTGATGAGGCGGGACGACCGGGTGGACGACCTCCACGAGTCGGTCTTCCGGGTCATGCTGACCCACATGCTGGACCAGAACGTCTCCGCCTGCCTGCAGGTGATCCTGGTGAGCCAGAACCTGGAGCGGATCGCCGACCTGGCCACCAACATCGGCGAGGACGTGGTCTACCTGGTGCGGGGCACCATCAGCCGGCACGGCGGTCTGGCCGAGGAGGACCGGGACTCGGCCTGACCCGGCCGCCGAGCCGGGCGGCCGGGGCCCCTTCCGGACCGCGGGGCCCGCGGGGCGGCGGCGGGGCCCGGCCTAGAAGTCGACCTGGGCCGTCAGGCCGAACTGCCCGTCCGCCAGGCCGGGGCCCACCTCCGTGCCCCCGAGCCCCGCGGCGTACTGCAGCCCGATCCGGGTGTGGTAGCCGGGGAAGAGGTTGATCCCGACCACCAGGAAGTCGGAGGCCGCGAAGGGGTCGGACGGATCCGTGAGGAACCCGTCCACCGACAGCAGGCCGGCGTCGAGCCGGTCCCACCGGACGGTGCCCTCGATGGCCCCGAGGAAGCTGTAGCCGCCCTCCAGGTAGCCGCCCTCCAGCACCCGCTCTACGTCCTCCAGCAGGATGTCCCCGACCAGGACGGGGCCGTCCAGCTCCAGCTCGGCGCGCAGGTACTCGCCCCGCAGGAAGAAGCCACGCCAGCCGGCGCGTGCATCGGCGCCGAGCAGGAGCCGCTCCCCGCTGAAGTCGGACAGGTCCACGACGCCGGCCGTGATCGGACGGTCCAGGCGGGCGGCCAGGTCCACCCCCTCGTCGCGGGAGTAGCCGACGTCGGCGCCCACCTCCACGACGAGCTCGTCGTAGAACTCCGCGGCCCCCACCGTGTTGTAGCTCACCCGGGCCGCCCACAGGAAGGCGTCGTTGTCGTTCTCCAGGCGTCGGCCGTTGCCGTTGAACAGCCCGCCGCTGTAGGAGAGGCGGTCCTCCAGCGCCCGGCCGGAGAGCCGGACCCCCACCTGCCGTCCCGGGGCCAGGAGGCGGACGGCCTGGGCCCGCTCCACGAAGGTGATCTCGCCCTTGCCCTGCAGCATCTCCCGCCCGAACGGCGCCTTGAGCTGGCCCAGCTCCAGGGCCAGCTCGGACGTGATCGGCAGCGACAGCTCGGCGTCCAGCAGCCGGAACCGATCGGCCCCGGTGTCCCACTCGGCCTGGACGCGGTAGTCGAACACGATGCCGATCTCCCCCGAGGCCCGGAGGCGAGCGTCGTGGATCCGGAACCCGTCGGTCCGGTCCAGGGACCCGGGCTCCGTCAGCAGACCCGTGCGGAGCAGGCCGCCGATGGTGATGTCCGGACCTTCCCCCCCTCCGGCCTGGCCGTGGACGGCGGGGGGCGCCAGCAGCATCGCTCCGAGCGCCAGCAGCGCGGCCAGCGGAGCCCTCGCCGCTGCCCGTGGCGGGGTTCTCGCGCCCGCCTCCGCCCCGCGCGTCCGCCGGCCGGTCCTGGCCGCCCGTCGCACTCTCCCTCGTCTCGGGTCCATCCTCGTCTCCCCTTCGGAGCGCGAGATCGTCACCGTCTCTCTCCGTTCTCCGCCGTGTCGGGGTCGTTCTCCGCCGACCTCGGGCCGCTCGCCGCCGTCCCCGGGCCGTGCTCCTCCGTCCCCGGTTCCGGGCGCTTCCTACCGGACGTCCCTCGCTCGGGTCCATGCCCGCCCCCCGGGCCGTCCTCCTTCGGCATCAGCCAGCGCCACCCGCCGAGGCCGATGGCCGCGTTGATCCAGAAATGCGCCGCCACGGCCGGGAACAGGCTCCCGGTGGCCACGACGGGCACGGCCAGCAGCGCGCCCAGGGCTCCCGCCCGGAGGACGCCGGAGAGCCGCTGGTAGCCGTGCGCCAGCCCGAAGGCGGCGGAGGTGGCGGCCACCGCCACCGTCGGGCTCCCGCTCCACGCCTCCACCACGTGCAGGGCGAAGCCCCGGAAGACGTATTCCTCGCACACCCCCGCCACGAGGGCCAGCAGCAGGAAGCCGTGCATCTCGCGCCGGTTCCGGGGCAGGAGGAACAGCACCGCGCGGCCCTCCGGCAGGCCCAGCCGCCGGAAGAATGCCGTCAGCGCCCACACCACCGCCAGCCCCGCCGCCGTCGTGCCCGCCGCCCAGGCCAGCGCCGGGCCCGGCGGACCCGCCCGCCATCCCAGGGCCCGGCCGGGGAGCCCGGTGCCGGCCGCCACCGCCAGCGTCACGGCCGCCAGCAGCACGAGGGAGAGGCCGGCGGCGAGGTAGAGCGACCGGCGGCTCCCGCCCTCGTCCAGCACCTCCTCCAGGGCCTCCTCGCTGGCGGCCAGGAAGGGCATGGCCGCCAGCAGGAGGAGGGCGAAGATCCTGGCGACGGGGCTCGGATCCACGGACACGCTCCGGGGCTCGGAAGGGGCTCGCCGCCCGGACGGGCTCCGGGGGACGGGGGCCATCGTGGGCGGAGCGCCCCCTCGGCGGCAAGCGCGGACCCGCCTCGAGGCCCGTCGCCGTTGACACTCGTCGCCGGCCGGGAGACCTTGCGCCCACCATGCGCCTGCCCGTCGCCGTCGCCCAGTTCCGCCCCGTCAAGGCCGACCCGGACGCCAGCCTCGACCGGCTCGCCGACGTCCTGGAGCGCGTCGCGGCACGGGAGACCCCGCCCCGGATCCTCCTCTTCCCCGAGACCGCCCTCACCGGATACTTCCTGGAGGGTGGGGTGCGGGAGAACGCCCTGGAGGCCGACCGGGTCTTCGGGGCCCTTCGGGAGCGGTGGGAGCGGGTGGCCGGCGACCGCCCCCTGGAGGTGGCCGTCGGCTTCTACGAGCGGCATCGGGACCGGGTGTACAACGCCGCCATGTACGCCGAGCTCGGGGGGCCGGACCCGGGCATCGTCCACGTCCACCGCAAGGTCTTCCTCCCCACCTACGGCGTCTTCCAGGAGGACCGCTTCGTCGAGGCCGGCGGCGGCTTCCGGGCCTTCGACACGGCGTGGGGCAGGGCGGCGCTCCTGGTCTGCGAGGACGCGTGGCACTCCCTCTCCTCGACCCTGGCGGCCCTGGACGGCGCCCGCGCGATCTTCGTGCTGAGCGCCTCGCCCGCCCACGGGACGGCGCCGGGCCCCGGCGTGCCCGGCAACGTGGAGCGCTGGGACCGGCTGGCCCGGGGCATCGCCGAGGAGCACGGCGTCTGGGTCGCCGTCTGCCAGCTGGCCGGGTTCGAGGGGGGAAAGGGCTTCCCCGGCGGCTCGGTGATGGTGGACCCGCGGGGGCGACCCGTGGCCCGGGCCGCGCTGTGGGAGGAGGAGCTGCTGACGGCGGAGATGGACCTGGACGCCCTGCTGCCCGCCCGGACCTCGTCGCCGCTGCTCGCCGACCTGGAGGCCGCCCTGCCCCGCATCCTGGCGGCCTCCCCCGCCGCGAAGACCGGCGCCCGGGCGGCCGCCGGGGAGCGGGAGGCCGGCGCCGACGGCAGTGAGGCCGGGACGGCGTCCGCCGGGGACGGCGGCGCTCGGGACGTGGACGCCTCCCGGGGCGGCGGGGCGGCGGGAGAGGGCGACGGGACGACAGCGGGCGGCGCGTCCCCCGGTCCCGGGTCCTGGCCCGGCGACCGGCCGGCCGCCCCCCGGGCCCTCGGGACGGTCCTCCCCGGCCCGTCGGACCCCCGTCCGGATCCCGACGACCGCTCGCCCCTGGCGATCGACCCCGAGCTGGTGGAGGGCTGGCTGGTGCAGTTCCTCCGGCAGGAGATGACGACGCGCCGGGGGTTCGAGCGCGGCGTGGTCGGGATGTCGGGCGGGGTGGACTCCTCCCTCACGGCCCTGCTGTCCGCCCGGGGGCTGGGAGGCGAGAACGTCCTGGGCCTGCTGCTCCCCTCCGAGGTCACCGGTGAGGCCAGCCGGGAGCACGCCCTGGAAGTGGCCGGGCTGGCCGGGATCGAGACCCGCACGATCCCCATCTCGGAGCCCGTCCGGGCCTACCTGGAAGAGCACGAGCCCGACGCGAGCCCCCTCCGGCGGGGCAACGTCATGGCCCGCCAGCGGATGATCGTCCTCTTCGACCAGGCCAAGAAGCTGGACGCGCTCCCGGTCGGCACCGGCAACAAGTCGGAGCGGCTCCTGGGCTACTTCACCTGGCACGCCGACGACGCGCCGCCCATCAACCCGCTGGGCGACCTGTTCAAGACGCAGGTCTGGGAGCTGGCCCGACACGTGGGCGTGCCGAAGGAGATCGTGGAGAAGCCGGCCACCGCCGAGCTCCAGGAGGACCAGACCGACGAGGGGGAGCTGGGCCTCACCTACCCCGAGGCGGACCTCATCCTCCACCACCTCCTCCAGGGCCACGAACCCGGGGACCTGGTGGAGGCGGGGTTCGAGGAGCGCAAGGTAGGAGTGGTTCTCGAACGACTGGAAGGAAGCCACTACAAGCGGCACCTGCCGACGGTGGCCATGCTCTCCGACACGGCCATCAACGAGTGGTACCTGCGGCCGGTGGATTACTGAGCGGAACCCGGTGATCGAGCTCCTGGCCGGGCCGTGGGGCCCCCTCGTCATCTTCCTGCTCCGCGTGGTGGACGTCTCCATGGGCACCATGCGGACCCTGCTCATGGTCCGCGGTCACCGCGTGGCGGCGCCCGCCCTCTCGTTCTTCGAGATCCTCGTCTGGCTGGTGGCCGCCGGTGCGGCGGTCCAGAACCTCGCGAGCCCCCTCCACGCCGTCAGCTACGCGGCGGGCTTCGCCGCGGGCACGGCCACGGGGTTGTGGATCGAGGACCGGATGGCGCTGGGGGTCGCCACCGTCCAGGCCTTCTCCCGGGACCCTCACCCCGAGCTGGCGGAGACTCTCCGGGAGGAGGGCTACGGCGTGACCCGGGTTTCCGGAGAGGGTCGGGAAGGCCCGATCAGCATCCTCTCCACGGTGGTCCGGCGGCGGAACCTGGACGACGTCATCCACCGGATCGAGAGCGCGGACCCCGACGCCTTCGTCACCGTCTACGAGGACACGCAGATCCGTCGGGGATGGGTCCCCGGCGCGCGGCGGAAGTAGGGGCGACCGCCCGACCTCCCCCCCGGACCCGGCCCAACGCTTTCCCGGGGCCGGCTGTTTTTCCCACGCGACATGGCCCGGAAGCCGGCCGTCCGCCCGGGTTCCGGGCGCTTGCCCCGAACTTGCGTTCCCTCAGCAGGTAGAAACGTGGCACCCCCTTCCTCCGGGGAGAGGCATCGCCCGAGCCCAGGGGGGCCGACCCGAGCCCAGGGCGGCCGAAACGAACCGAAGAGGAGACGACCTCGATGATGGGCGCACCGTCCACACAGCCGCCCCCGGCGCCGAGCCGGGGAGCCGCGTCGGCATCCCCCCGTGCGGCCCCGGTGTCGCCCGGGTCGTCGAGCCGGTGCGGCCTGCCGGGCGTGGCGGTCCTGGCCGCCGTCGCCCTGGCGGTGCTCGTCTGCCCTCCGGGAGCGGCCACGGCCCAGGAGGCAGGGACCATGGACCGCGCGGGGCGGACCATCACCTACGAGGAGGCGGTGCGCCTGGCCCTCCAGCGGAACACCACGATCCGGCGGGCCCAGAGCCAGACGGGGCTGCAGTCCTCCCTCGTCACCGGCGAGACGATGGACTTCCTCCCGAGCCTGGAGATCGGCAGCAGCGGGACCCGGACGTTCGGCCGGAGCTTCAGCCAGGAGGAGGGAGCGATCCTCAGCGAGACCAGCGACTTCATCGGGGCCAACCTCAGCAGCAGCCTCACGCTCTTCAACGGCTTCGAGCAGTTCGCCTCGCTGGAGCAGGCACAGCGGGAGGAGGAGGCCAGCCGGCGGAGGCTCGACCGGGCGCAGCAGGACGTGGCCTTCCAGGTGCTGGAGCGGTTCGCCACGCTCCTCCAGAACCGCGAGCTGACCCGTGTCGCCGAGCAGGAGCTGCGGACGCAGGAGGAGCTGCTGAAACAGGTGCGGGGGCTGGTCGACGTGGGGCGCCAGCCGCAGTCCGACCTCTATCAGCAGCAGGCGGCGCGGGCGGAGGCCCGGGCCGCCCTGGAGGAGGCCCGGCGCCAGGAGGAGGTCGCGAAGACGGAGCTCATCCGGCTCCTGCAGCTCGATCCCCGGGAGGAGTACGCCTTCGAGGCCTCCAACTTCCCCGAGGCGGCCGCGCCGGACACCTTCGCCTTCGACCGGCTGCTGGACCTCGCCATGGAGCGGCGCAGCGACCTCCAGGCCAACCGGGCCGCGGTGGAAGCCGGTCGCCAGGGCGTGCGGTCCGCACGCTCGGGCTTCTGGCCGTCCCTCACCCTCAGCTTCGGCTACGGCAGCGACTGGTCCAGCAATGCCCGCCGGGCGATCCCGGGCACGGGCTCGGAGCCCCGGACCGTCACCATCACACCGGACGGCGGGGACGAGCCGGTGACGATCCCGGTCCCGGGCACGGGCAGCGAGCCCGAGACCTTCCGTCCCGACTTCATGGACCAGCTCAACACCCGGAGGGGCGGCTCCGTCCAGCTCTCCATGAGCGTCCCGGTGTTCCAGCGCTGGCAGACGCGCAACCAGGTCCGGCAGGCCGAGGTCCAGCTCGACAACGCCCGCTACGACCTGACCGACCAGCAGCAGACCGTGGCCCTTGAGGTGCGGCAGGCGCTGGTCGACTACCGCAGCTCCCAGGCCCAGCTGGACGCCGCCGAGGAGCGGCTCGAGGCCGCCCGACGGGCGCGGGACGCCGCCCAGCGACGCTACGAGCTGGGAGCCGCCACCTTCGTGGAGGTGTCCCAGGCCATCTCGGGCTTCGTGTCGGCCAGGAGCGCCGAGGTCCAGGCCCGCTACGCCCTCGTCCGGGCCCGTGAGCTCATCGACTACCAGACGGGACGGCTGGCGCTCCGTCCCGGTTCCATGGATCGTCCGGAAGGCCCATGACAGACACGAAGATGTTCCACCGCAGCACCGTCACCGGATTCCTGGCCGTCCTGGCAGGCCTGGCGGGCTCCGGGTGCGGTCCCTCCGGGGACGGCGCCGACGGGCCGCAGGCCCGGGCCGAGGGCGAGACCTCCGTACCCGCGGTGGAGGTCGTTCAGGCGCGGGAGGGATCGGTCCCGCTGCGCGAGCGTCTGACCGGGACCGTCCGGGCGGGCGGCCAGGTGGTGATCTATCCCCAGGTCAGCGGCCCCGTCGTGGACGTCATGGCCGAGAACGGTGACCGGGTCCGGGAAGGGGATCCGCTGGTCCGCATCCGCTCGGAGACCTCCCGGAGCCAGCTCGAGCAGGCCCGGGCCAACCTCGAGGTGGCCCGGTCGCAGGCCCGCCAGGCCGAGGCCGACCTGGAGGAGCTGGAGTCCCAGTTCAGCCGAACCCAGGCGCTGGCCCGCGACAGCCTGGTGAGCGTGGAGACGCTGGAGACGCAGCGGGCCCAGGTGGAGGCCGCCCGGGCCAGCTACAACCAGGCCCAGGCCCAGGTGGAGGCCGCCCGGGCCACCGTGGAGGAGCGGGAGGAGGCGGTGGGCCAGACGGTCGTCCGCGCCCCCATCGACGGCCGGGTGGGACAGCGCAACGTCGAGGTGGGGATGCGGGTGGACGGACAGACGGCCCTGTTCACCATCGGGCGGCTGGAGAACATGCGGGTCAGGGTCGCCATCCCGCAGGAGATGGTCTCCCGCCTGCAGCCCGGCCAGCCGGTGGAGATCCGGGCGGAGAGCTCCTCCGACAGCGTCCTGGAGGGCGAGATCTCGCGGGTCTCCCCCTTCCTCGAGGAGGGGAGCTTCAGCGCCCGGGCGGAGATCGACGTCGCCAACGAGGACGGCGCGCTCCTGCCCGGGATGTTCGTCACCGTGGACGTCTTCTACGGCGAGACCTCCACCTCCACGCTGGTGCCCAAGAGCGCCCTCTACGACCACCCGGACACGGGTCAGCGCGGCGTCTACGTCGTCTCCTCGGCCGACGCCGAGATCAAGACGGCATCGACCGACGGGCCCGGCAAGATCGTGGGGCCGGTGGAGATGGAGTTCCGCCCAGCCGAGGTGCACGCGGAGTCCCGGCAGATGGTCGGGCTCCGGAACGTCGATCCGGGGAACTGGGTCGTCGTGGTGGGCCACCACCTCCTGAGCGACCAGACGCGGGAGGGCGTGATCGAGGCCCGGATCCGCGCCCGGAACTGGGAGCAGATCGTGGGGCTGCAGCGCCTGCAGCGGCAGGACCTTCTGCGGCAGTTCCTGGAGCGCCAGCAGCAGCTCGCCCGCCGCTCGCCCGACTCGGTCCTCAACGCGATCACGCCGCCCGCCGGGGGATCGTCATGAACTCGCTCACGAACCTGTCGATCCGCCGGCCGGTGGCCACGACGATGTTCTTCCTCATCGTCGTCACCATCGGGGTCGTCGGCTTCCGATACCTCCCCGTGGACCTCCTCCCGGAGATCGAGTACCCGCGGCTCGCGGTCTACGTGAACTACGCCAACGTGGGCCCGGAGGAGATGGAGTCGATCATCACCGATCCCCTGGAGAACGCCCTCTCCGGGGTGCCCAACCTGGAGCAGATGACGTCCAGCTCCGAGGAGGGGCGGAGCCTCGTCTTCCTGGAGTTCTCCCGGGGCGTGGACATCGCGGAGGCGGCCAACGACGTCCGCGCGGCGCTGGACCAGTTCCGGGACGAGCTCCCCCCCGAGGCCGAGCCGCCGGGCATCTGGAAGTTCGACCCGAACAGCCAGGAGATCATCACCCTCTCGGTGACCTCCACGCGGGACCTCCAGGACCTCACCAACGTGCTGGAGCGGGAGATCGCCCAGCGGTTCGAGCAGATCCCAGGGGTGGGGTCGATCACGATCAGCGGGGGGATCTACCGGGAGATCCAGGTCCAGCTCCGGCGCGACCGGCTCAAGGCGGCCGAGCTGACGGCCGCGGAGGTGCGGCAGGCCCTGGCCAGCGAGAACGTGCAGCTGCCGGGCGGCAACGTCCAGGAGGGCGTCAAGGAGCTCTACGTCCGGACGCTGGGCGAGTACGAGTCCCTGGAGGAGATCGGGAGCACGGTCGTCACCAACCGGAACGGGAACCCCATCCGGGTGCGGGACGTCGCCCGGGTGGTGGACGGCTACGAGGACGTGGAGGACCTGGCCGAGCTGAACGGCGTCCCCATCGTGCGGATGGAGATCCAGAAGCAGAGCGGCGCCAACACGGTCCAGGTGGCCGACCGGATCCGCCAGCGGGTGGAGACGGTCAACGCGGACCGTGAGGACATGGCCCTCACGGTCATCAACGACCAGAGCGTCTTCATCCGGGGCTCCATCAACAGCGTGCAGAACGCCGCCCTGTGGGGCGGGCTCCTGGCGGTGCTCGTGCTCTACCTCTTCCTCCGCAACGGGTCGACCACCAGCATCATCGCCCTCTCCATCCCCATCTCTATCATCGCCACCTTCGGGGTCCTCTACTTCGCCGGGCTGACCCTGAACCAGATGACCTTCGGCGGCCTGGCGCTGGGCATCGGGCTCATCGTGGACAACGCCATCGTGGTGCTGGAGAACATCGTCCGACTGCGGGAGGACGAGGGCAGATCGGCCGAGGAGAGCGCCCGCGTGGGCACGCGAGAGGTGGCCGGCGCCATCGTGGCCTCCACCGTCACGACGTCGGTGATCTTCCTCCCGGTGGTCTTCATGCGGACGACCAGCGGCCAGCTCTTCCAGACCCTGGCCCTGGTGGTCGTCTTCGCCCTGGCCTGCTCCCTTCTGGTGGCCCTGACCCTGGTGCCCATGCTGGCCAGCCGCTTCAGCACGGTCGAGCCCGACCCGGAGGGCACCCGCGAGCGGTCCCGCTTCGAGGTGTGGTTCCGAAGCTTCGAGAACTGGTACGCCGGCCAGCTCGAGAGGGCGCTGAAGCACAGGAAGCTCGTCTTCGGCGCCACGGCCGGGGCGGTGGGGCTCACGCTCCTGCTCTGGCCCCTGCTCTCCGTGGAGCTGGCCCCCGAGATGGACACCAACGAGATCGACGTCGAGATGGAGATGGGCCGCGGCACCAACATCGCCGTCGTGAAGTCCTACCTGGAGGAGCTGGAGAGCCTGGTCCGCCCCCTCCTGCCGCCGGGGGACGGGGTCGAATCGGTGGCGTCCGAGGTGCGCGGCACCGACGCCGAGGTGGAGATCCGCCTCGCCGCGGCCGGTCAGCGCGACCTGGACCCCTCCGAGCTGGCCGACCGCATCCGGCGGGAAGTGGCCGACCAGATCCCCGGCGCCGAGATCGAGGTGCAGGCACAGTCGGGCCTGTGGATCCTCCGGAGGATCTTCAGCGGAGGCGGCGGCACCGAGGACGTGGAGATTCAGCTCCGGGGCTACGACCTGGAGCGCGCCCGGCAGGTGGCCGAGGAGATCCGGCGCCGGGCGTCGCGCGCCGAGGGCGTCGTGGGGGTCGACGCGCAGCTCACCGAGGGGCGGCCCGAGGAGAACCTCACCTTCGACCGGGCCAAGATCTACGAGCTGGGCCTCTCGGTTCAGCAGGTGGCCCAGGCCATCCAGACCAGCGTCGGCGGGAGCCGGGCCGGCTACTTCCGCGAGGGGGGCGACCAGTTCCCCGTCACCGTGAGGTTGCGGCCCGAGGACCGGCTCACGTCCCGCGACCTGGGCAACATCTCGGTCAAGACCCCGGAGGGGGAGACCGTGCCCGTCTCGTCGCTGGTGCGGCGCAACGTGGGTCGGGGCCCCCTCGAGATCCGCCACATCAACGGTCAGCGGGTGACCTACATCACCGCCAACCTGGCCAGCGGCGTGGCCCTGGGCGACGCCGTCGAGCGCATCCGGGCCGAGCTCGCGGACATGGAGATGCCCGAGGGCTTCAGCGTCGTCTTCGGCGGCGCCTACCGCGAGCAGCAGCAGTCGCAGCGGGACTTCGCCCTGGCGGTGCTCATGGCCCTGGCCCTGGTCTACATGGTCATGGCCGCCCAGTTCGAGCGCTTCCTCGATCCCCTGGTCGTCATGTTCAGCGTCCCGGTGGCGCTGGTGGGGGTGGTGCCCACCCTGCTGGTCACCGGCACCACCGTGAACGTCCAGAGCATCATGGGCCTGGTGATGCTGATCGGGATCGTGGTGAACAACGCCATCGTCCTGGTGGACTACCTGAACCTGATGCGCCGCGAGAAGGGGCTCGACCTGCGGCCCGCCTCCGTGGAGGCCGGCCGCCTGCGCCTGCGCCCCATCCTGATGACCACGCTCACCACCGTGCTGGGCCTCTTCCCGCTGGCGCTGGGCCTTGGCACCGGGGCGAGCATGCAGGCGGCCCTGGCCCGGACGGTGATCGGTGGCCTTCTGGCCTCCACCTTCATCACCCTGGTGCTGATCCCCACGCTCTACGTGAGCGCCCACGAATGGGCCGAGCGGCTGCAGGAGGCGCTCGGCCGCCGCTTCGGACAGGCCGGCTCGACGGCCCAGCCCGTCGGGTGAGGCTCCCGGCCGCCGCGGCAGGCGGGCTCAGGCGGGCTTCGGTGATCCTCGCGGCATGACGCCGCTGGATCGCCGCGCCTTCCTCCGGCGCGCCGCCGGGGCCGCCGGCCTGGCCGCCGTCCCCTTCTCCGTGAGCGGCCTGGTCGCCGCCTGCACCGAGCCGCGGGCCATGGACGGATCCGGCGGCGCCGGAGAGGGGCTCCGCAAGGCGGGGATCGGGGAGGGCGGCTACGGCGACCTGGTCCGGGACACCGGGGTGATGCGCCTCCCCGAGGGCTTCCGGCTGCGGACCTTCGGCGCCGTCGGGGATCCCATGAGCGACGGGAACCCGACGCCCATCGCGCTGGACGGGATGGCCGCCTTCGCTGCGGGCGGCGGGACGGTCCGGCTCCTCCGGAACCACGAGGACCGCAACGGACCTACCGGCCGCACCCTCGCGGCTCCGAACGCCTACGATCCCGCCGCCGGCGGGGGCGTCGTGACCCTGGAGGTGGACGGCGGCCGCCGGCTGTCCCGGGACTTCGTCAGCCTGAACGGCACCACCGTCAACTGCGCCGGCGGGCCCACCCCGTGGGGGAGCTGGCTGAGCTGCGAGGAGACGGTGGTGGGCCGGAGCGAGGGCTACGGGCGGCGCCACGGCTACGTCTTCGAGGTCCCCGCCTCCGCCGAGGGGCCGGTGGAGGCCGAGCCGCTGCGGGCCATGGGCCGCTTCAGCCACGAGGCCGTCGCCGTGGACCCGTCCACGGGCGTCGTCTACGAGACCGAGGACAACGACCATCCCCCGGGCTCCGGGTTCTACCGCTTCCTCCCCGCCGCCCCCGGGGACCTGCGCAGGGGCGGACGGCTCCAGATGGCACGGATCCGGGGGGAGGCCAACCTGGAGCTGTTCCGGGGCGCCGACGCCGGGCTCTCGGTGGGGGACGCCTTCGAGGTGGCCTGGGTGGACATCGACGGGCCCGACCCCGACCCCGACGACCGGATGAACCTGGACGACCGGCTCCAGGCCGTCTTCCGCCAGGGCCACGACCGGGGGGCGGCCGTGTTCGATCGGCTGGAGGGATGCTGGTACGGCGAGGGCAGCGTCTTCTTCCACGACACCTCCGGCGGTGCGGCCGGGCTGGGACAGGTCTGGCAGTACGTTCCGAGCCCGCGCGAGGGCGAAGCGGGCGAGTCGTCCGAGCCGGGACGCCTGGTCCTGGTCTTCGAGTCCCCCGGCGCCGAGGTCCTGGACGGGCCCGACAACATCACGGTGAGCCCCCGCGGCGGGATCGTGATCTGCGAGGACGGCGGCGGCACCCAGTACCTGCGGGGCCTCACCCCCGAGGGCCGGATCTTCGACCTCGCCGCCAACACGCTCAACGACTACGAGCTGGCCGGCGCCACCTTCAGCCCCGACGGCCGGACCCTGTACGTGAACATCCAGGGCCCCACGTCGGGCAGGCCGGAGGACGCCGCCGGGGAGGGACGGACCGTGGCGCTGTGGGGTCCCTGGGAGCGGGGCGCGCTGTGAGGACCCTCCTCGTCTTCCGCCACGCCCACGCCCGCCGGGCGGCGCCCGGGATGGACGACCACGAGCGTCCCCTGTCGGAGCGGGGCGAGCGCGACGCCCGGCGGATGGGACGCCGCCTGCGGGGAGAGGAGCTCGTCCCCGACCTGGTCCTCGCCTCGCCGGCCGTGCGGGCCCGGGAAACCGCCCGCCTCGCGGGGGAGGACGGGAGCTTCGCCGACCGGATCGAGACGGTCGACGGGCTCTACGGCGCGGAGCCGGCGGACTGCCTCGACCTCGTGCGCCGGCGAGGCGGACCCCGCGAGCGGGTTATGCTCGTCGGGCACAACCCCGGCCTCCAGGAGCTGGTCCGCGGCGCGGGCGACGGCATCGAGGCGATGCCCACCGGCGCGGTGGCCATGATCGCCGTCGACGCGCCCGGCTGGGAGGAGCTGGATCCCGAGGCGTGCTACCTGGTCCGGATCCTGGTGCCGGAGGAGCGCGGCTGAGGAGGGTCCGGGCGCGCGCCCCGTCGCCGGCGACGAAGCCGAAGCCCCCGGCGCGCAGGCCGGCCGGACCTCCCCGTGGCGGGCGGTTGACGGCCGCGGTCGCTTCCGGCAGGATGCGGGTGCGTCCGACGGCCCCGGCCGTCGACCGGCTTCCGGTACGGGCCGACCACGAACAGCGAGCGAAGGTCGCGCAATGGAAAACCAGCCGTCGTGGAGCCTTCGCGTCCGCAGTGACGGGACCGACCGGGCGACGGTGTACACCCGCCACCACCAGTTCACCGTGGGCTCGCCCCTCTCCTTCGATCGCGAGTACGACCGTACGACGGCCCTGGAGCAGGCGCTGGGAGCCCTGGGCGCCGACGTGGTCAACGGCTTCACCGTCCTCGCCGACCGGGAGCGAGTCGAGATCGACGACGTGGAGGCCACCGTCCACGCCGAGCTCGACAACGCCCTCACCTACCTGGGCGTCGTGGGCGAGGAGGGGGACCCGGGCCTGACGAGGGTCGAGGTCAAGGTGTACGCCAGCTCACCGGCCCACGAGCCCACGGTGCGGGAGGTCTGGGAGGAGGCCCGGCGGCGCTCCCCCCTCGTCAACACCCTCCGGGCGTGCGTCGACCTGGAGCTGAGCCTCAGGCTCGTGTACTGACGCTCACCCGCCGAGACCCCCCGGGCGAGACACTCACCTGACGAGCGAAGGAGGAGCGCGCATGTATCGTCTGACGGCCGACCAGAGGGAGATCGTCGAGGAGGCCGCGGCCCTCGGGGACGAGACCCTGTCCCCGAACGCCTCCGGGATCGACGAGGACGCCAGCTTCCCCGAGGAGAACCTCCGGGCGCTGGGCCAGGCGGGATTTCTCGGTCTCACGATCCCGGAGGCCTACGGGGGCATGGGACAGGGGCTGCGGACGGCCTGCGCGGTCCTGGACGAGCTGGCCCGCCGATGTCCTTCCACGGCGATGGTGTACTTCATGCACCTCAGCGCCATCGCCGCGTACCTGGAGCGGCCCGAGAGCAGCGAGCCGTGGCTCCGGTCGGCCGCCGATGGCGAGCACCTGACGACGCTGGCCTGGAGCGAGTTCGGATCCCGGAGCCACTTCTGGGCTCCCGTCAGCCGCGAGCGGGTGGACGGCGACCGGGTCACCCTGAACGCCGACAAGTCCTTCGTCACCGCCGCGGGTCACGCCGACGGATACGTGGTCTCGACGGGCTGGGCCGAGGCCGAGTCGCCGACGGAGTCGATGCTGTACCTGGTGCTGGACGACGACGGAGGACTGTCGGCCCTCGGCGAGTGGGACGCCCTGGGGATGCGGGGGAACGCCAGCACGCCGATGAAGCTGGAGGACGTCGTGATCCCTCGCGACCGGGCGCTCTGCGACCCGGGCGCCGGGATGCGGGTGATGCTGGAGGTGGTGCTGCCGGTCTTCCAGCTGGGTAACGCCGCCATCTCGGTGGGGATCGCGGAGGCGGCCTGCGGGATCGCCCGTGACCACGTCACGGACTCCCGACTCGAGCACGAGGACAGCTCGCTGGCCGACCTGCCGAACCAGCGGGCGCGGCTGGCGAGGATGCGCATCGAGACCGACAGGGCCCGGGCCCACCTGGCCGGGGTGATCGACGCGGTGGAGGATCCCGGGCCCCGGACGCAGCTGCTGGTGCTGGAATCCAAGGCCGCAGCGGCGGAGGCGGCGAGGGAGGTCACCGAGATCGCCATGAACGCCTGCGGAGGCGCGGCCTACGGCAAGGCCCTGCCCCTGGAGCGATTCTTCCGGGACGCCCGGGCCCCGGGGATCATGGCCCCGACCACCGACGTGCTGCACGACTTCATCGGAAAAGCGCTCTGCGGAATGGAGGTCATGTGATGCAGGACCCGATCGTCGTGGGAGCGGTGCTCTACGAGCCCAAGGTGTCGGTCATCTGGGACATCATCCGGGACTTCTTCGAGGAGCGCGGCTGTCCCATCGACGTCGTCTACTATACCAACTACGAGATGCAGGTCGACGCCCTGGTGGAGGGGCACGTCGACATCGCCTGGAACTCCCCGCTGGCCTGGCTGGACACCCGACGTCGCCTGGACGGCGGATGTCGTGCCCTCGCCATGCGGGACACCGACCGGGACCGCGTGTCCTACTTCGTGGTGCGGGAGGACAGCGACATCGAGGGGATCGAGGACCTCCGGGGGCGGAGGCTGGCCGTGGGCGCCAGGGACTCCCCCCAGGCCACGCTCATCCCCTTCGGACACCTGAAGCGACACGGGCTGCAGCCCCACGAGGACGTCGAGATCACCCGCTTCGACGTCCTGGTCGGCAAGCACGGCGACCACGTGGGGGGCGAGCGGGACGCGTTCGAGGCGCTGGAACGGGGGGAGGCCGACGCCTCGACGATGATCGACCTGAACTGGCAGAGCTGGATCGAGGACGGCACGATCGATCCGGACCGGTTTCGGATCCTGGACGAGACGAGCAGCTACGACCACTGCAACTTCACCGTCCGCGACGACTTCCCCGAGGAGCGGGAAGAGGAGTGGCTGGACGTCCTCTTCTCCATGGACTACTCCAACCCGGACCACCGGGAGATGATGGACCTGGAGGGCCTGAAGGAGTGGAAGCCCGGGCGGACCACGGGATACGATCCGCTCTCCGAGGCCGTGGACGAGCTGGCGTTCTTCGAGGAGGCGTGAGGAGGAGCCCGGATGAACGACCTGCCGAGCCTGCCCGTCACCACCGTAGGCACCTGGCCCCGGTCCCGATCCCTCCTGCGGGCCCAGAAGAAGAAGCGGGACGGAGAGATGAGCCCCGAGGCGTTCGACGACCTCGCCGACGAGGCCGTGCGGGACGTCCTCGCCCTGCAGGAGCGGGCGGGCGTCGACCTGGTGACCGACGGCGAGCAGCGTCGGGACAACTTCTTCTCCTTCGTGGCGGAGAAGCTCGACGGCGTCGAGCTCATGACCCTGGCCGAGATGCTGGACGTCGTCGACGACAAGGACAGCTTCGAGCAGATCCTCCAGACGCTGGACGTCCCGGCGTACGCCATCAGCAACGCCACCTGCGTGGGGCCGATCGAGCAGGTGCGGCCGCTGGCGCTGGAGGAGCTCCTCTTCGTCCGGGAGCACACGGATCGCCCCGTCAAGGTGCCCCTGCCCGGCCCCTACCTGCTCACCCGGGCCATGTTCGTCCCCGAGGTGACCCGGCCCCATTACGAGACGAAGGAGGAGATGGGCGAGGTCGTCGTCGACCTGCTGCGGGGTGAGATCGAGCAGCTGATCGACGCCGGCGCCGCCTTCATCCAGCTGGACGAGCCCGTGCTGACGGAGCTGGTGTTCACGAAGGGCCAGACCCGGACCTTCATGTGCGCCGCCCTGGCGGCCAAGGAGGACCCGACGGACGAGCTGGAGTTCGCCGTCGACCTGATGAATCGGGTGGTCGAGGGCTTCGAGGGGGCCCGTCTCGGGGTCCACGTCTGCCGGGGCAACTGGAGCAGCGACGAGTCCATCCTCCTGGAGGGCGACTACCATCCCCTGGTCCCGTACCTGAACCGGATGAACGTCGACCAGCTGGTGCTGGAGTACTCCACCGAGCGGGCCGGCGACCTGGTGGAGTATCCCGGGAAGGAGATCGGCTACGGCGTGCTGAACCCCCGCACGCAGACCGTGGAGTCCCGGGAGGAGATCCACGGGCGGATCGAGCGGGCGCTGGAGCTCTACGACGCCGACCGGATCTTCCTCAATCCCGACTGTGGCTTCGCCACCTTCTCGGCCCGGCCGGTCAACACGCGGGACGTCGCCTACGAGAAGATGGAGCGACTGGTCGAGGTGGCCCGCACCTTCCGCTAGGGGCGGATCGCGGCAGGGCGGCCGAGGGGAATCGCCCGTCGCCCCTGGCCTCGACCCTCCCGTTCAACCCGGGCGGCCGGTCACGCGGCGGCGTCCAGCAGGGCCTGCAGCCGCTCCACCAGCGCGTCCACCAGCGACCGGGGCCGATACCGCCGGGCCACGTCCGCCACCGGGATCCGCGAGTCGGCCAGGACCGGGATCGGCAGCACGCCCGTGCTCACCAGCATCACGAGGACGTACAGGAGAGTCGGGGTGAGGACCGAAGCGATCATCGCGAGGGGGAGGTTCCGGGCCGGGTCCTTGAGCTCATCGGCGTCCGATCCTCGAATGAACGTGACGGGTCGGTCGGACGCTACCGCGGGTCCAGCTCGGAGCCCTCCAGGACCAGATCGCCCCGGAAGAAGATGGACTCCAGGTGATGGCGGAGGCTCCGCAGCAGCCGCCGGGCCTCCTCGACGTCGTCGGCCGACTGGGCCGCCCGGACCTCCTCGAGACGTGCCAGCGGCTCGCGCATCTCCTTCTCGAGGTGGCGCCCGTGGCCCCGCACGATCCCCAGCAGGGCCGCCTCCGCCGAGTCGACGGCCGCGCCGGCCGAGCCGTCCCCGGCGTCCATGGCGCCGAGGGCGGTCGCCACCTGCTCGCGGGCCGCGAGCAGCGGCAGGTAGTACTCGTCCAGCCGGCGTAGCTTCAGGTGCGAGGCCTCCAGCCCCGAGGACGCCTCGGGGACGTCCTCCGGGAGCGCGGACCGGGCCCGCTCGACGTCGTCGAGGACCTCCCGCACCCGCTCCTGGAGGAAGGTGACCGGCACGTCCGCCGCGGTGTCGTCGGCCGGCGCCGCGCAGGCCGTCACGGCGGTCAGAACCAGGGCGAGGACGAAGGTGCGGAGTCGGCGATCGAACACGGGATTCAACCCTCCTTTTCCACCAGGGCCGCGATCTCCTCGTCCGCTCCCACGACGATGGCCACGTCGGACTCCTTCAGGGGCTGGTCCGGGTCGGGCACCACGTCGAGGTCGCCGGTGAGCACGTCGTAGAGGGCCACGACCTGGATGCCGCGGTCCCGGGGCAGGGCGAGGTCGCGCAGCGACCGGCCCAGCCAGTCGTCGGGGATGGCCAGCTCCTGGATCGAGTGGCCCTGCGCCAGCGGAATGTAGGCCATGACGGTCTTCGAGGGCAGCCGATGGGCCAGCCGCTCGGCCACCTCCCGCTCCGGGAAGATCGTCTCGGTGACCCCGAACGCGTCCAGCGCCCGGGCGGCTTCCTGGCTGGTGACCTTCACGTAGATCTCCTCCACCTCCAGGTCCCGAAGCGCCTGGGTGGCCAGGATGCTGGCCGCCAGGTCCCCGCCGGTGCTGATGACGGCCGCGTCGGCGCCCCCGGCCCCCACCTCCTCCAGGAGATTCCGGTCGGTGGCGTCCCCGACCACGCCGCGGGTCACCCCGTCGGCGTACCGGTCCACCAGATCCGACCGGCGCTCCACGGCCAGCACCTCGTGTCCCCCGGCGTGCAGCGCCCGGGCCACCCAGGACCCGAAGTGTCCCAGCCCGATGACGACGAACCGCTTCATCCTCCGCTCCTCATCCGATGACCACGTCCTCCTCGGCGTACCGGTACTCCGTCCTCCGCCGTCCCACCGCCACGGCCATGGCGGAGGCCACGGCCAGGGGTCCGACGCGTCCAAGATACATGAGCGCCACGACGACGAGCCGCCCGGCCGAGGAGAGCGTGTCCGTCACCCCCATGGAGAGCCCCACCGTCCCGAAGGCGCTGTGGGCCTCGAACACCAGCCGCAGGAAGTCCACCCGGTCCGGGGCCCCGGCGCCCGCCTGCTCCACGGCGGTCAGCACGAACACGCCGACCCCGAGCAGCACCAGCCCCCCGACCGTCAGGCCCGCCGCCCGGTGGATCGTCTCCGACGGCACCGTGCGTCCCGCCACCGAGACGTGTTCCCGACCCCGGAGCCGCTGGACGAAGGCCAGGCCCAGCAGCGCCAGCGTCGTCGTCTTGACGCCGCCGGCCGTCGAGCCCGGCGACCCTCCCACGATCATGAGCAGGATGGTGAGGAAGAGGGACGGGTTCGCCAGCGCGTCGTAGTCCACGGTGTTGAAGCCCGCCGTCCGCGGCGTGACGGCCATGAACCAGGCGTTGGTGACGCGGTCCACCCACCCCATCTCCCGGAGGGTATGGGGCAGCTCGAAACCCAGGTAGAGCACGGTGGCGCCGCCGAGCAGGGCGGCCGTGGTGACCAGCACCAGGCGGCTGTGGGTGCTGAACCGCCGCACGTCCGACCGGCGCCAGCGGGCCCACAGGTCCGCCAGCACGAGGAAGCCCAGCCCTCCCAGGACGACGAGGACCGACACGATGCCCACGACCGACGGCCGGCCGGCGAAGCCCGCCAGCGAGTCGGAGAAGATGGAGAACCCGGCGTTGCAGAAGGCCGAGATCGCGTGGAAGACGGCCGGCCAGACGGCGCCGACGCCCCCGAAGTCCCCCCTCCACGCCCACCAGAGCGTGACCGCGCCGACGGCTTCGAGCACCACCGTGGCCGCCAGGACGTACCGTACCAGCTGCCCCGGGTCCAGGTGGCTCAGGGCCGTGGCGTGGCCCCCCGCCGCCTCGGTGGCGCCCAGGCTGGCCCTCCGCCCGAGCATGCCGATGACCAGGGTCGTGAAGGTGAGGATGCCCAGGCCGCCCAGCTGGATCAGCAGCGCGATCCACGCCTGGCCGAGCGGCGTGAAGTAGGTGGCCGTGTCGACCACGATCAGCCCGGTGACGCACACCGCGCTGGTGGCGGTGAACAGCGCGTCCACCAGGCCGAGCCCCTCTCCCGTGTACAGGCCGGGCAGGACGAGGAAGCCCACCGTCCCCACCGCGATGAGGAGGGCGAAGGAGAGGAGGAAGAGCTGCGTGGCGTGCAGGGCGGCAAAGCTCCAGGGGCGGTCGCTCAGCTCCCGCTGGAGCCGCCGCGTTCGGTCGATCAGCACGGGCGATTGGGGTCGGCGTGAAGCTGGAGCATGAGGGCGAGGGTGGC
>CAZSKS010000039.1:0-21916 GCA_964607465.1 uncultured Gemmatimonadota bacterium
CCGGTACTCGAGGGCCGGGACGACCGTGGAGGGGAGGCCCGCGTCCACGAAGTCGAAGATGGCGTCGGCCCCGGCATCCCTCATCGTCAGGACGTCCTGCCAGCGGCCTGCTCCGGCCAGCTTGGCCCCCAGCACCCGGAGATCCATTCGCCTGAGTCGCCTGATGATCACGCGGGCGGCGGTGGTCTTGCCCGCCGACATGGAGGTCCCCACCAGGAGGATCGTCGGCGCCGTCCACTCGCGCTCCCGCGGGTCCGGGACCCAGTCCCGCATGGCCGTCGCGCTCCCGTCCACCACGGCGTGGCCGCGGTAGGTCACCGGCACCAGCGGCGACATGTCGGTGGAGCGGGAGGTCATCTTCCCCAGGATCCCGCCGCCGGAGAGGACGTGCATCCGGCCGTCCGGGCCGACCTCCTCCCACGAGCCCGTGGCCTCCAGGGTGGCCTCGCGCCGTCCCAGCGCTCCCACCAGGAGGTCTCCCTCGGCCACCTCGATGTTCCGTCCGGTGGAGAGCTCGACGGTTCGGCCCGCCGCGCGCGTCCGCACCTCCGCGACCACGTAGTCGCCGGTGGACCAGCGCTCCCGGTCCACGGGCTCCACGTCGCAGCCCCTCTCCTCGAGCTCCGAGATCCGGGTGAGCGAGGTATAGAAGTACGGGTGGTTCATTCGCTTCCCCCGGAGTGGCGATTCGCGTTCAGCTGCTCCCTCACTTCTCCGACCTGCGGGAGGAGGAGCAGGAGCGCCAGCAGCGCCGCGCGCTCCGGCATGGCGTCGATCTGCACGTGCTCGTGCGCAGCGTGCGCACCGTCGCCCACGGCGCCGAGGCCGTCCAGCGTGGGGACGAACCGGGCCGTGAGGTTGCCGTCCGAGGCGCCTCCGGACCGCCCCTCCTCGAGGTCGAGCCCGAGACGGCTCCCCAGCCGCTCGGCGGCGCGCCAGAGCAGCTCGACGCCGGCGGTGCGCTCCATGGGCGGACGGCCGAGGCCTCCCTCCACCTCCACCACGGTACCGGGCACCGAGGGAGTCAGGCCGCGAATCTCCTCGATCAGCGAGTCCACGTCCTCCGACCGCGCCACGCGAACGCCCACCTCGGCGCGGGCCCCTTCCGCGATGACGTTGGTGCGCCCCCCGCCCTCGATGGTGCCGACGTTGACCGTGATGCCGCGCTCCGCGTCGTTCAGTTCGTGCAGCCCCTGGACGACCTCCGAGAGGGCGACGATGGCGCTGGCCCCCTCCTCCGGGTCCAGGCCGGAGTGGGCGCTCTTCCCGCGCACGGTCACCGTGAAGGTCCCGGTGCCCTTCCGGGCGGTCTTCAGGGCCCCGGACGGGCCCAGGGCGGGCTCCAGGACGAGGGCCCGGTCCGCCCGCCGGGCCAGCCGCTCGATGTGCCGGCGCGACTCCCGGCTCCCCTGTTCCTCGTCCGAGTTGATCAGGAACACCGGCGTCACCCCGGGATCGAGACCGAGCTCCCCCAGGGCCCGCAGGGCGAAGACCGCCTGCACGAGCCCTCCCTTCATGTCGAAGGTTCCCGGCCCGCGTAGCTCGCCGTCGTCCGACCGGACGGGCATCTCCTCCAGCGTGCCCTCGGGCCAGACGGTGTCCGTGTGCCCCAGCAGCATCTGGAACGGACGGCCCCGCTCACGTGAGCGGGGCACCGCGAGCATGACGCCCCCGTACTCCCGACCCCCGTGGCGGCGGCACCGGTAGCCGGCGGCCTCCAGCCCCTCCGCCAGCCGCTCGAAGACCGGCCGCTGCCGCTCCGGCTCCGAGGTGGGCGACTCCATCTCGGCCAGGGCCGTGAGCTCCCGGACCATCTCGTCCCGCCGTCCGCGCAGGTGGGACAGCAGACGGTCCGCGTCGACCTCGTCGAGGAGCTCCCTCCGCCCGCCCGGGGCCACGTCCGTCTTCCCTACGCCTCGAAATCCGCGGGATAGGGAAAGGTGTAGCTCTCCTCTCCGACCCGGGCGTAGCGGTCGGGGCTCAGGAAGGCCAGAAGCGGATGGGACCGGAGGAGGTCCTGGTCGCTGGCCCCGGAGGTTCGGAGCGCGTCCGGGTGGATCCGGGCGGAGACGATCTTCCCGGCCACGAGGCTCGCGTCCCCGAAGCCGTCCACCGTCCGGTCCAGCTCGCACTCCAGGAAAGCGTAGCCCTCCTCGAGGAAGACGCCCTCCACCTCCTCGGCGGGAAAGGTCTCCATGGCTTCCAGGCCCGGCGTGTGGGACTCGTCGTCGCACCGTGGCGTGGCCGTCAGGCTGGTGACCACCACCTGGTCGGGCCTCGGGAACGTCACGGTGAAAGCGCCGTGCGCGACGGCGTTTCGGAAGGTGGCGTGCCGCGGGGTACAGACGAAGCCGAAGTAGTTGTCCCACCCCAGCGGCGTCGCCATGTGCTTCGGAGCCAGGTCGAAGCCGTCCTCCTCCCGGGTCCCGACCACGATCAGCGGCGAGACCGTGTAGAAGCGATGCCAGACCGGGTGCTCCAGCGCGATCTCCTTCAGCTCTGAACTCTCCATGCGGCTCTCTCCTCGACCTGTGTTCTCCTGTCGCTCGCCACGATCCACGGGCGCTCGGGACTCGAGGCACGTGAAACGTACGCTACGGCCCTCGCGCCGCCGCAACCGTGGGGAGATCCCGGACGCGGACGTGCGGGAATCCCCCTCCCGGCGCCTCCGACCGCCTCTCACAGCACGGGCTGGAAGAGCCGGCAGAAGTTCTGCACGAGCTTCCGGCTCACCGGTCGGGAGCGGTGCTCCTCCAGCCGAATTTCGCGGCTGGCGGCGATCTCCTCCTCCACCTGATCTTCCACGATGCCCGCGAACTCCAGGTCTCCTACCTCCACGTTCGTCTCGAAGTTCAGGTGGAGGCTCCTGTAGTCGAGGTTGGCTGATCCCAGCATGGCGTAGGCCCCGTCCGCCACCAGCGCCTTGGCGTGCATGAAGGGCGGCGCCCGCTCGAAGATCTTCACGCCCGCCTCCAGGAGCTTCTCGTAGAGGGCCCTGGCCGCCTGCTCCGCGTACCAGTGGTTGCCCCTCTCGGGCACGACGAGCCGCACGTCCACGCCGCGGAGCGCCGCGTACCGGAGCGCCTGATAGATGGGCTCGTCCGGGACGAAGTAGGGGGTCACCAGGTCCAGCGACCGCTCGGCCGCCGAGATGGCGCCGAAGAGCGCGTCGGAGAGCCCCTGGCCCTCCACGTCGGGTCCGCCGGGGACCACCTGCACCAGGGCGTCTCCCGGCGTCTCGACGTCCGGAAAGTACCGCTCCTCCAGCAGGTCGTCGGGCCGGGTGCCGGTGGCGAACACCCAGTCCTCCACGAACTGGAACTGGAGATCGGAGACGGCCGGGCCCTCCAGGCGCAGGTGGTAGTCGCGGATCGGCTCGCCGGTGGCGTACGGCCCGTAGTGCTCGTCCTTGAAGTTGATGCCCCCGGCGAAGCCCGTTCGCCCGTCCACGACCGCGATCTTCCGGTGGTTCCGGAGGTTAATCTGGAAGCGCCCCTTCAGCGGATTCGCCTGGCTGATGGACTTGACCCGGACGCCGGCGCGGCGCGCCGGGCGGAAGAAGTCGGTCAGGTGGGCGCGGGTGGAGCCGAAGCGATCGTACAGCAGCCGGACCTCGACTCCCTCGGCGGCCCTCTCGGCCAGGGCGTCCCGCAGGCGCTCCGGCATGCGACCGGTGCCGAAGATGAACGTCTGCACGTGGATGGAGCTCTCGGCCTCCGCCACGGCCTCGAGGAGATCGGGGTAGAACTCGTCGCCGTCCACGAGCAGCCGGAGCCGGTTGCCCCGCAGCACCCGGTTCCGGCGCACGGCCGGGTCCGTCCCCCGGAATATGTGGCTGCCGGGGTGTTCGCCTCCCGCCCCCGGGTCGAAGTGGAGGCGGTCCACGGCGTGTCGCTCGAACGTCGGGTGCAGCTCCGCCCGACGGGCTACCAGCGACCGGGTCGCCGCCCGCTCCTCGGCACCCCGGCTCACCCGGTCCTTGCCGAACGTGAGGTAGGCCAGCGCCCCGACGTAGGGGAGCGTCCACACCATCCAGAGCCACAGCACGGAGGAGACCGGACGCTCCTTGTGCAGCAGGATGTCGTAGGTCAGCGCTGCCGCCAGCAGGGCGTGCAGGACGCTGAACAGGCTGAGCTCGCTCACGATCTCCTCTGCTCTCCTCGTCGTTCCCGTCCTCTCGTCGTCCGGCGCCGCCGAACATTGACGTGCATCGGTTTCCTGCGCATCGTGCCCCTGCGGGACGACAGGGGTGACCCGACCCGCTTCCGGGGAATCTGCTCCGGTCAGATCCGGATCGGTATCGAGGCTTTCCCCACGACGCTGTGGACTGCCTCCCCACAGATTCGGTCCCGGCGACGGGTCAGGTTGGGGATGTCTCTCGATTCACACCGCGGTGTAGCCGCGTGTCCGCACGTCCTCGACCGCAGCTCGGAGCGTCCCATGCCCCCCATCCGCGAAATCCTCGTCCCCCTGGACGGCTCCCGGGCCGCCGAGGCCTCGCTCGTTCACGCCCGGGCCGTGGCACGCCCGCTCGACGCCCCCCTGCACCTGGTACGGGTGGTGACCCCCACCGGTCCCTCCGATCGGGACGGGGCGCAGGATCCGGTGAGGTGGCGTCTCGAGCGGAGCGAAGCCGAGGCCTACCTGGCCGAAACGGCCCGGCGACTGCGGGACGACGGCTTCGAGACGGAAGGAGCGGTCCTGGCCGGGCGGCCGGCGGAGGAGATCGTATCCTACGCCCGACGGAACGGAGTGGATCTGGTCGTGCTGACCCGCAGGGGAGAGGACGGCTGCGCCGGTGCGCCCATGGGAGGAACCGCCTACAAGATCGTCTATCGTATCGGCACGTCGGTGCTCCTCACCCCCTCCGGTAAACGGACGGCTTCGACCGACGAGGAGACCTACTGCAGGCTCCTGGTTCCGGTGGACGGCTCTCCCGGCTCGGAGTGGGCGCTGCAGGCCGCTGGCTCCCTGCTCTCGGGCCGCGGCGGCGAGATGGTGGCCGCCCGGGCACTCGAATCGGTGCGGAGCGACGACCCGGAGGGACCGCGCCGGGACGCCGAGGCCTTTCTCGCCCGGGCCCGACGGCGTGTCTCCCGGCCGGGGCTCCGCCTGGACGAGGTGGTCGTGCCGGCGGACCAGGCGGCGAGGCGCCTGCACGTCCTGGCCGAAGAACGGGACGTCGACCTGGTGATGCTGAGCGCACACGGCCGCTCGGGGGAGGTCCCCTGGCCCTACGGGAGCGTCGCCACCAATCTTCTTCTCCACGGTCGGCGACCCGTCCTGGTGCTCCAGGATCAGCCCGAACCCCGGTTCGCCGAGCCGCCGGAGCGGGAGAGCGCGGCCCGGCGGCCCCGGGCCGGGCGCCGGACGCCGGAATCGAGGGAGTCCGCAGTCGGTGCCGGCTCCGCGGGGACCTCGGAATCCTGACCAGGGAGCTGCCCCGTGTTCGATGACATCCTGGTTCCCCTGGACGGGTCCGACGCGGCGGAGTCCGCCCTGGGACACGCCGTGGCGGTGGCGCGGGCCACCGACGCCGCGCTTCACGTCCTGCGGGTCATCCGACCGGGCCGGGCGGGCGGCCTCGAGCACGACGCTGTGGAGTGGCGCATGGACCGCACGGAGGCGAAGACCTACTTGGACGACTGCGCCGACCGGCTGCGCCCGCTCGGGGTCGATGCCGAATGCGCGGTGAGCGAGGGGCGCCCTGAGGAGGAGATCATCGCCTACGCCCGGCGTCACTCGATCGACCTCATCGTTCTCACCACGCAGGGCCGGACGGGTGCACCGGAGTTCGAGATCGGATCGACGGCCTACAAGGTCGTGCAGGGCGCCGGCACCTCCGCGCTCCTGGTGCGCCCCGGCGAGAACCACGGGCACCGCCCCGACGAGGACGGATACCGCCGCATCCTGGTCCCCGTGGACGGATCCAGCCGCGGCGAGTGGGCGGTCTGCCTGGCCTCGACGCTCATATCGGCCTCCCCCCGGGGAGAGCTGATCCTCGTTCACGTGGTACCGGTCCCCGAGATGGTCACCCGAATCCCGGCGGACGAGGAGCTGGATTCCCTCCGCGGCCAGATCGTCGAGGCCAGCCATCGTGCGGCGGAGCGCTACTTCGACCAGCTACGGTCCAGGATCGAGCGTCCCGACCTGACGGTGGAGAGCCGGATCCTCATCTCGCCGCAGGTGACCGCGACCCTCCAGCAGGCGGCCGAAGCCGGTGAGGCGGACCTGGTGGTCATCAGCGCGCACGGGGCGTCCGGAAGCGCGCCGTGGCCGTACGGGAGCATCGCCTCGCACCTGATCCGATACGGCCACCGGCCGCTCCTCGTGCTGCAGGACGAACCCGCCGGTGATCGGCCCTCCGGGCGGCCGGAGATGGCCGCTGAGCGAAGCCACGCTCGGTGATCGAACCCGGCGACCACACGGACGGGCAGCGACGCAGGTCGAATCCGCTGCCGGAGGGGAGCATCCGGGAGTTCGCGGCCCGGGCGCGGGCCCGGACCGGTGACGACGCCGATCTCGGCGAGCACCTCGACATCCTGGCCGGGCTCCTGGGGCGGATCTACCGCGAGATCCAGGCCTCCGAGCAGCTCGCGTCCACGTACCCACGCCTCGTCGAGTGGCTCCTGGACAATGAGTACCTGGTGCGGCGTTCGCTGCGGCAGGCACGGGATTCGGTGCCTCCCTCCTTCGAGAGACGCCTCCCCCGGCTGACGACGCCTCCCGGGGCCGGACGCCCTCGGATCGAGGAGGTCGCCCGGGAGCTCCTGGCGCTGGGTCAGCATCAGCTGGACCACGAGCTCCTGCTCCGGTTCGTCGACGCCTTCCAGGAGGAGCGCCCCCTGACCACCGGGGAGCTGTGGGCGCTGCCCGCCTATCTCCGTCTGGCGACGCTGGAGCGGCTGGCCGTCCGGGCCGCCGGGGTCCTGGACCTCGCGGTATCCGAACGGATCTCGCCGACGGGGGACGAAGCAACCGACGCCGCACTCCCGTCGCGGGAGGTGGGCCGGTGCGTGGAGAGCCTCCGCTGGCTGGACGAGGAGGACTGGCGTCCGGTCTTCGAGCGCCTGAGCCGGGTCGAGGCCGAACTCCGTCGGGATCCGTCCGGCGACTACCGTCGGATGGACTTCGAGAGCCGGGATCGGTACCGGAAAGCCGTGGAGGAGGTGGCCGCGTGGTCCGGGACGCCGGAGCCGGAGGTCGCCGCCCTGGCGTGCCGCATGGCCCGGGAGGCCCGGGACGGCGCCGGCGGCGCCCGGGGCCACGTCGGCCACTACCTGATCGGCGACGGGAGGGCGGACCTGGAGGGGCGCGCCGGAGCCCGTCCCCCGCTCCGCGCGCGGCTCCGGCGGTGGGGCCTGCGGCACGCGCGGCCGCTCTACTTCAGCGGCATCGCCGTGATCGCCGTCGCGCTGCTCGCTGCCCTCTTCCTGTCGCTGGACGGCCGGGGACCCGTCCCGGCGCTCCTCCTGGCCGCGGTGGTCCCGGCCGTGACCCTGGCCGTCTCCGTGGTGAGATGGATCGTGACCCATACGGCCCCCACCAGCACGCTCCCCAAGCTCGAGCTCGACGGGGACCTGCCCGAGGCCTGTCGGACCGCCGTCGTCGTGCCCTGTCTCTTCGGCAGCGAGGACGAGGTCGACGAGCTCCTGGAGAAGCTCGCGGTCCTCTACGAGGGAAACGGCGGTCCCGGGCGACTCACCTTCGGCCTGCTCTCGGACTTCACCGACGCCCCCGAGAAGGAGATGCCGGGCGACGGCCGGCTCGTGGACCGGGCCCGGGAGGGCGTGGAGGAGCTCAATCGCCGGTACGGCGGTCCCGACCGTCGGCCCTTCTTCCTGCTGCACCGTGAGCGCCTGTGGAATCCCGGCGAGGGCTGCTGGATGGGGTGGGAGCGGAAGCGGGGCAAGCTGGAGGAATTCAACCAGCTGGTCCTGGGCGAGGGCGAGACCAGCTACACCGTCAGCGCCGGCGACGTGGAGCATCTCTCCGACGTTCGATTCGCGCTGACCCTGGACGCCGACACCCGGATGCCCCCGGGGGAGGCCGTCCGGCTGGTGGGCACCATGGCCCATCCCATGAACCGACCCGCCCTCGACGCCAGCGGCGAACTCCGCTCCGGATACTCCATCCTCCAGCCCCGGCTGCAGTCGGCGCCCCCTCCCGACGGGTTCACGATCTTCGCCCGGATCCAGGAGGGCAACACGGGCCTGGACCTCTACAGCCAGGCGGTCTCCGACGTTTACCAGGACCTCTTCGGCGAGGGCATCTTCGTCGGGAAGGGAATCTACGACGTGGAGGCCTTCCACCGGACGACGATGGGCCGGGTTCCGGAGAACGCCCTCCTCAGCCACGACATCCTGGAGGGCATCTGCGGACGGGCCGGACTGGTCTCGGACGTCGTGCTGCTGGAGGACTACCCGGGCAGCGTCCTCACCTATCTCCGCCGCCTCCACCGGTGGATCCGCGGCGACTGGCAGTGGCTCCCCTGGCTCCTCCCGCGGGTACCCACGCGGGACGGATGGGTACGGAATCCGTTCGATTTCCTGGACCGGTGGAAGATCGCCGACAACCTGGTACGGAGCCTCCTCCCGCCCTCGCTCGTGGTGCTGGCGGCGCTGGGCTGGATCTCCGGAACGCTGTCGCCGTGGGTCTGGACGGGCCTGGTGGCCGCGACGCCGGGCGTGCCCATCGTGCTGGGAGCCGCCGAGGTGGCGGCGCGTCAGCTGTTCCGGCCCCGGCTCGGCACCGAACGACGGGAGTCGCCGCCCACGCTGCGGTCCCGGATCGGGCGGACCGCGTCCGTGGCCCGTCTCCAGGGGGAGCGGTGGGTTCTGTCGACGATCCTCCTGCTGGCAGAGAGCATGGTGGCGGCGGACGCGGTCCTCCGGACGCTGTTCCGAATGACGATCAGCCGTCGACACCTCCTGGAGTGGACCACGTCGGCCCAGGCCGCCCGGCGGGCCTCGGACCGGGCGCTGGTCGTCTGGCGGGAGATGAGCGCCACCGCGACCGCGGCCCTCGGCCTCGGTGGACTGGTGTGGCTCCTCCGGCCCGGCGCGCTGGCGGCAGCGACGCCTCTCCTCGCGGCCTGGTTCCTCTCGCCCCAGGTGAGTCACCTCAGCTGCCGGCGACCCGAGCGCGGTCCCGAGGAGCTCGCGCCGGAGGACCGCCGCTTCCTGCGGGAGGTGGCGGTCCGGACGTGGATGTTCTTCGAGCGCTTCACCCGATCCGAGGACCACTGGCTCCCCCCCGACAACTTCCGGGAGTCGGGCGGCGGCCAGGTGGCGCGCCGAACGTCCCCGAGCAACATCGGCCTCGGCCTCACCTCCACGCTGGCGGCGTGGGACTTCGGTTTTGTCGGCCCGCTCTTCCTGGAGGCCTCCCTCCGGAACACCCTCGAGGCGATGGAGCGGCTGGAGCGGTACCGCGGCCACTTCCTCAACTGGTACAGCACCCGGGACCTGGGCACGCTCGAGCCCCGGTACGTATCGACGGTCGACAGCGGCAACCTGGCGGCGGCGCTCGTCGTGGTCTCCGAGGGCGCGGGGAGCATGGCTGGCGAGCCGGTCCTCCGCTCCCGGCAGGCGGAGACCCTCTGCGACGTGCTCCGGATCCTGGCCGACGCCCTGTCGCAGGTGGACGGCGACGGCCGGGAGGTCCGGGAGCGTCTCCTCGATCGCGTCCAACGCCTCCTCTCCCGACTCCCGGAGGTCCGGGACGACCCCTCGGCCTTCGCCCGGGAGCTGGTCCGGCTCCAGGACGACGAGCTGCCGGCCCTGCAGAGGGATCTCGTCACCATGCTCGATCGGCTGGAAGACGCCGCCGAGGCCGACGTACGGGAGGAGCTCAGAGTCGTCCGAATCTGGTCCCGCAAGCTGAGTCAGCAGGTCTCGCACACGCTACGGGAAGTCCGGACGGCCCTTCCCTGGATGCTTCGGGACCTCCGTACACCGCCTGCGGCGGCCGGCGCTGCTGAGGGTCCCGCGTCCGGGGACTGGATTCGTCTGCGTGAGCTCCTGACGGCGAACCCCCCGCTGGGCGAGATCCCCGAAATGGCCGACCGGGCCCGGGAGCGGCTGAACAGGCTGGAGGAGGAAGCGACCGATCCGTCCGGCGAGTTCCGGCGCTGGGCCGACGAGCTCCGCTCCTCCCTGGAGGAGGGGGCGGAGAACGCCCGGCGCCTGACCCGGGACCTCTCGGAGATCGCCGGGATCGCGGACCGCTTCGCCCGCGACATGGACTTCGGCTTTCTCTACGACCGGAGCCGGGACCTCTTCTACCTCGGCTTCGACCTCTCGGCCGGCGAGATCGACCCGCATCACTACGACCTCCTGGCCTCCGAGGCGCGCCTGGCCGGCCTCATCGGGATCAGCCGCGGCGACGTCCCCCCTCGCCACTGGGTCCACCTCGGCCGTCCCTTCGGTCCGGACGGGGAGGGGCCGGTCCTCCTCTCCTGGGGCGGGTCGATGTTCGAGTATCTCCTGCCGGCCCAGTTCACCCGCACACCGCCCGACTCGCTCCTCGAGCGGGCGTACCGCCAGGCCATACGCGCTCACGTGCGGCACGGCCGCCGACACGATGTGCCGTGGGGAATCTCGGAAGCGGCCTACCGGAAGCCGTCCGACCGCGAGGCCTACGGATACCGCGCGTTCGGCGTCCCTGCCCTGGCCCTGCGCCGGGGAGCCGACGACCCCCTGGTCGTGGCGCCGTACGCCTCGGCCCTGGCCCTCCCCTTCAGCCCCAACAAGGCCACACGGAACCTCGAGCGTTTCCGGGAGCGGGGGCTCCTCGCCGACTACGGATTCTACGAGTCCCTGGACCTGGGTCCGAGGGGGTCGGGAGGAAGCGGCGCTCCCGTACGCGCCTTCATGGCTCATCACCAGGGAATGACCCTCCTCGGCATCGACAATTGTCTCCACGACCGGCCCATGGTGCGCCGCTTCCACGCCTCCCCCGGCGTCGAGGCCGCCGAGCACCTGCTGCACGAGCAGGCACCCTGGCAGGTGCCCGTGGAGAAACCATGGACTCCGCCCGAGAGGAAGCGTCCGGCGGTGGAGGCCGAGCCGGCTGGCGCGGAGCGGTGGGCGCCGGCCGAGGACCCCGCGCGGCCGCAGATCCAGCTCCTTTCCAACGGCAGCTACCGCGTCCTGATCTCCTCGTCGGGCGGGGGCGGCAGCTCCTGGAACGGCCGAATGGTCACCCGGTGGACACCCGATCCGACGGTGGAGACGAGGGCCACGGCCGTACATCTCCGGGACCGGGACACGGGAGACGTCTGGACGGTCGGCGAGGGGGGAGCCGGGGAGCACCGCCCTCGGGAGAGCTGCGAGATGGCCCCGCACGAAGTGCGGTTCCACCGCCGGCAGCACGGCCTGGCCCTGGAGACCCGCGTCACCGTCGCCCCGGACGCCGACGTGGAGATCCGCCACGTTCGGGTCTCGAACTCCACGGGGCGGACGCGAGGAGTCACCGCGGCCAGCTACGGGGAGGTCTCCCTGGCGCCGCCGGAGGACGACCTTCGCCATCCGGCCTACAGCCGTCTTTTCGTGGAGCCCGAGGTGCGGGAGGACGGAAGGACCCTGCTCTACCGGCGGCGTTCACGGGAGTCCCGGTCGTCGCCGGCCTGGGCGGCTCACTTCCTCGTGGGCGGTCCCCGGTCGCGGGACGGAGACGAGGTCCGGTGGGAGACCGATCGCGAGCGGTTTCTGGGCCGTAACGGCGCACCCGACGCCCCGCCGGGCCTCACGGATCCGCCGGAGAGCCCCGGCGAACGCCCGTCGTCCAGCATCGATCCCATCTTCTCTCTCTCGGCGGATCTGGAGCTCGAGCCGTTCGAGAGCGCCGAGATGGCCTTCGTCACCGCGGCCGCCGGATCCCGCTCCGACGTGCTGGACCTCCGTGCCCGCTTCGACACGCTCTCTCGCGTCCAGGCCGCCTTCGACGAGGCCGAGGCCGCATCGGTCGAGAGGATGGGCCGGATGGGCCTGGACGACGGGGGCGGCCAGCGGTCGCAGGAGCTGATCTCGGCCCTCCTCGGAAGCCCCACGCCTGGCCTGTCTCGTGGCCCCGGGCACCGGCAGGGCGAACCCGGGGGGCGGGCCGACCTCTGGTCGCAGGGCATCTCGGGGGACGACCCGATCCTCCTCGTGCGAATCCCGTCTCCGGAAGACGTGGCGTTCGTCGATCAGCTGCTGCGGCTCCACCGGACGTGGAGCGAACTCGGCTTTTCCGTGGACCTGGTCCTCCTGCACGACGAGCCCCCCGGCTACGTGCAGCGTGTACGTGACCGGGTGGAGGGGCTCCTGGATCGGCTGGGGCCGGGACCGCGGATCGGAGACGACGGCGGCGTCCATCTCGTGAGCGAGCCCGGTGCCGAGGAGCGGGAGGTCGACGCCGTGCTGCGGGCCGCGTCGGTCGTCCTGGACGCCGGGGACGGGAGCCTGGGCGACCAGCTCGATCCCGTCCGCCGGAGCCCCGACCGTCTCCCGGCCTTCGTGCCGGTCCCTTCGACGCCGGAGACGGTCGCCGAGGAGACCCCGCCCCTGCCCGAGCCCGAGGGGCTCGAGGGCTGGAACGGCTACGGGGGGATCGCCGACGACGGCGACTATGTCGTTCGCCGGGATCCGGACCGGCCGACGCCGGCGCCGTGGATCAACGTGATCTCGAACCCGGAGTTCGGCTTTCTCGCCTCGGAGGCGTCTCTCGGGTGCACCTGGTCCAGGAACAGCGGCGAGCGACGGCTCACACCCTGGCGGAACGATCCGGTCCTCGACCGGCCGAGCGAGGTCGTATACCTCCGGGACGAGGAGACCGCCGACGTCTGGTCGGCCACGCCGCTCCCCGCCGGCGGTGAGCGTCCCTACCTGATCCGCCACGGTCCCGGCCGCACCTCGTACCGTCATCATCGGGCCGGCCTCGTCCAGACCCTTCGCGTGACGACCGCGCCGGACGACCCGGTGAAGATCGCCGCGCTGGAGATCGAGAACGTCTGGAACCGCCCGCGACGCCTCACCGCCACCTACTACGCCGAGTGGGTCCTGGGCGAGCGCCGGGCGAAGAGTGTCGGCTGGCTGTCCTCCAGCTACGACAGCGAATCGCACACGCTGCTGGCCCGAAACCCGGCCGACGCGGAACACGGGGAGCGCGTGGCCTTTCTCACGTCGGACCTCCCGCCGCACGGACTGACCACCGACCGGACGGAGTTCCTGGGCCGGAACGGCGGCCTCGGGCACCCTGCAGCCCTGGATCTGATCGGACTCTCCGACCGCGTGCCCCGGGACGCGGACCCCTGCGCCGCCTACCAGGTGCACCTGGACCTGGATCCGGGCGAAACCGTCACCGTCCACTTCCTGCTCGGCGACGGCCAAAACCGGGAGGACGCCCTGGAGCTCGCCTCGAGGTACTCGTCGCCGGGCACCGCCGGAACCGCCGCCCGCCGGCAGCGGGAAGCGTGGGACGAGCGCCTCGGGAAGCTCACCGTCAGCACGCCGGACGACCGCGGGCTGGACCGGCTGATCAATCGGTGGCTCCCGTACCAGACGCTGTCGGCCCGCCTGTGGGCACGGACCGCGGCCTACCAGTCCAGCGGGGCGTTCGGATTCCGCGACCAGCTCCAGGACGTGCTCGCCCTCCTGCACCACGACCCGGACCTGGCCCGGGAGCACCTGCTGCGGGCGGCCGGTCGACAGTTCGAGACCGGCGACGTGCTGCACTGGTGGCAGCCCGGCGAGACGCGGGGCGTACGGACGCGGTGCAGCGACGACCTCCTCTGGCTTCCCTACGCCACCGCCCGCTACGTGCGGGTCACCGGCGACCGATCGGCGCTGGAGGAAGAGATCCCGTTCCTGGAGGGGGCGGAGCTGGCCCCGGAGGAGTCGGAGCGATACGCCGACTTCGGCCACGGCGACCAGGTCGGGACCCTGTACGAGCACTGCCTGCGGGCGGTGGAGCGCGCCGACACGGCCGGTCCCCACGGTCTGCCGCTCATCGGGAGCGGCGACTGGAATGACGGCATGAATCGGGTGGGCATCGACGGGCGGGGGGAGAGCGTGTGGCTCGGGTGGTTCCTGCACCGGGTCCTGCGGGACGTGGCGGAGCTGGCGCGGGAGAGCGGAGACGCCGGGCGCGCCGACGACCTGCGGGAGCGAGCCGCCGAACTGGCGGGCCGCGTGGAAGATGCCGGATGGGACGGCGCGTGGTACCGTCGGGCCTATTACGACGACGGCACGCCCCTGGGATCCGCCGAGAACCGGGAAGGACGGATCGACGCCATCAGCCAGGCGTGGTCGGTCCTCTCGGGGGGCGGAGCGACCGAACGGACGGCCCGGGCCATGGAGGCCGTCGACGAGCATCTTCTGCGGCGGGACGACCGCCTGGTCCTCCTCCTCGCCCCGCCCTTCCACCACACCCGGAAGGATCCGGGTTATATCCGGGCCTATCCGCCCGGGGTGCGGGAGAACGGCGGCCAGTACTCGCACGCGGCGGCGTGGGTGGGCTGGGCCTTCGCCGACCTGGGAGACGCCCGGCGGGCGTGGGAAGTCCTCCGGATGCTCAACCCCCTGGCGCGCAGCGACACCCCGACCGCGGCCGAGCGATATGCCGTGGAGCCCTACGTCCAGTGCGCCGACGTCTACGGGGCGGCCCCCTTCACCGGCCGGGGGGGCTGGACCTGGTACACGGGCTCGGCGGCCTGGACCTACCGTCTCGCGGTGGAGCGCATCCTGGGCCTCCAGCGGCGCGGCGACCGCGTGCGTCTGAACCCGTGCCCGCCGCCGGAGTGGGACGGCTGGGAGATGCGGCTCCGGGAGCGGGACACGGAATGGCGGATCCGGATCCGCGTCACCGGCGGGGGCGAGGCCGGAGTGCAGTCACTCGCGCTCGACGGCGAGAAACGTGAGGGTGACGCCTTTCCCCTGCGCCACGACGGCGAGGTCCACGAGGTTGTGGCCCGAGTGGGACGGCCGGAGCCTATAGCCCCGGCGGGCGCAGGAGGAGGCACGCCCGGGGAGGCGGACCGGGGGCGGAACTCGTAGGTTCTGGCTCAGACACGGCCGTACGGAAGAGCCGGGGAGCACCCCCGATCACTCCGTCTTTCGCACCAAGTGGATTCCCCGTTCCTCCTCGTACGGGGGCACGTGCACCTCGACCACGCCGGACTCGCCCACGTCCAGGTGGAGCCCGGTGACGGAGGCCGTGACGGGCACGTCGTTCTTCGCGCGCGCATAGCACGGCGGCCCGCACCCGGTCCGCGCCCGCCGCCACGGCGATCCGGGCCGCCCGGAACAGGGTGCGGCCGGTATAGAGGACGTCGTCCACGATCAGGACGCCCTTCCCTTCGACGTCCAGGTCCGGCTTCTCCTGAAGCTCCGGCCGGTCGTGGAGCAGTGTCAGATCGTCGGCGTATCGCTTCAGGGCCACCTCCTGCACCGGCACCTGCCGACGCTGTCCTTCGCTCCGATCACTCAGCCGGTCCGCCAGGCGCTCGGCCAGCGGCACGCCTCGGCGGCGCACGCCCAGCAACTGGAGGTCGTCCTCGCCCAGGGCGACGATCCGGCGCGCCATATCGTCCAGGAGCCTTCCGAACCGCTCCTCGTCGGCGACCCGGAAACTCTCCTCCTGACTCACCCGTCGGACCCGTCCGAGCGGTGCAGCTCCTGCCCCTCCTCGTCCACCACAGACACGGTGACGTCGAGCCCGTCCCGCACGCTCTGGGTGACGACGCAGTAGTCCTCGAAGACGTCCAGGCAGCGGTCGATTCGGTCTCGCTCCTCGTCGTCGAGGTCCAGCAGGATCTCCACCTCGGTGTCGCCGATTCGGAGGCGGCCCTCGTCGTTCCGCGTCAACGTGGTCGTTACGTCGGTCATGACCTCGTTCGGAGCGACGTCCGACTTCTGCAGGCAGAAGAGGAGGCTGGCGCTGAGGCAGTTGCCCACGGCCGCCGAGAGCACCCGGGACGCGTTCGGTCCCTCGTCCTCCCCGAGCGGCTCGGGCTCGTCCATCAGGAGCTGCTCGAACTCCTCGCCGAAGGTGACCCGGAACTGGAAGCCGTCGACCCGCTCCAGGCTCACCGTCAGCCGCGACTCGTGTCCCCCGTCTCCGCTCTTCTCCGTCACCGCTTCTCCTACGTTGATATGGTCGAACGTTCTGCCGTCGATCGAATCAGGGCAAAGGTAGAGGCGGGTCCTCGGCGGAAATGTGGGGGAAGCGCCGTGAGCGGCCATGGGGAGATCCCTGCGCACGTCCCGATAGGCCGCCGGCCTGATCCGAGGCCAATCGGTTCAGGAGCGCGCGACGGGGACCCGGACCCGGACCTCCGTTCCCGCGCCGGGGCTCGATTCCAGGTCGAGCTCGCCTCCCACGGCGCCCACCCGCTCCCGCATACCGACGAGGCCGTACCGATCGCCCTCGGCGACCCGGTCGGGGTCGAAGCCCCGTCCGTCGTCGGCGATGGCGAGCTCGAGCCACCCGTCGCCGTCGTCCCGGAGGCGAACGGAGACCCGCGAGGCTTCGGCGTGCTGGACGGCGTTCCGCACCGCCTCCTGGGTCACGCGGTAGAGGACCAGCTGGACCCGGTCCTCCGATTGGCCGTCGACCTCCTCGACCCGCAGGTCACGCTCGATGCCGGTGTCCTCCAGCTGCCGCTGGGCCTCGTGCCGGAGGGCAGCCGCGAGCCCCAGGTCGGAGAGGGCCGGCGGACGCAGCCCCCGGATGATCTTGCGGACCTGCTCCGAGGACGTCCGGATCGATTCCTGGAGCTGTTCCACGAGCTCTCCCCGCCGCTCCTCGTCGGCCCGGCCCACCAGACGCGCCTGCACCTGCAGCACGGCCAGCCTCTGCGCCAGGTCGTCGTGCAGCTCCTGGGCGATGCGGAGCCGTTCATCCTCGGCGGCCTCCACCGCCTCGGCGCCCCACGCCCGGAGCTCCCGACGCTCCGAGATGTCGCGGACGGCGGCCATGATTCGGAGACCGTCGTCCAGCTCCATGGGGCTCAGGCTGATCTCCACGGGCACCGTGCTCCCGTCGCGGCGCTCGGCCTCGAGCTCGAGACCGACGCCCATGGGCCGGCGTGCCGGGTCCTCCATGTAGGCCTCCCGCTGTGCCCGGTGCCTCTCCTCGAGCCCCTCGGGCACCAGGACCTCGACCATCTCGCCCTCCAGCTCCTCCTGCCCGTAGCCGAACAGCTCCGCCGCCTGCCGGTTGACGACCCGGATGCGTCCCTCCCCGTCCACCAGGACCACCGCCGTGGGGGTCTCCCGGAAGATCGTCCTGAGGTCTGAGCAGGAGAGTCGCGTCATGGAGCCGGGGGCAGGAGCTGGCGACGGACAGGACCACCGCCGCGCCAAGCGAGTGCGGTACTGAGCCAGACCATAAGCTACAGTCGAATATCACCCCTGCATAATGAGCATGCACCGACACGGGGAGCCTCCCCACAGCCGGACGGAGACAGATCCCTACAGCACACCATGGACGCCGTACCTATTCTGACGGTGATCGCAACGTCCGCCCGAGAAGAGGAACCGCCGCGCATACGATGGCCCCGAGACTCCTCGTCGCCGACCCCAGCCCCGTCTTCCGCGAGAGCCTCCGGAGCCTCCTGGACGCCGAGGTCCCGGAGTGGGAGCTCGTAGGAGAGGCGGCGACGGCCTGTGACGCACTCTCTTCGGCCCGCTGTCTGGACCCGGACGTCATCCTCCTGGAGCGACACCTGGAGGACAGCCACGGCCTCGCCCTGCTCCCGTCGCTGCGCGAGAGGTTCCCCGACACTCACGTCGTGATGATCAGCTTCGACTGGGATCCCGCCGCCCGCCAGGCCGCCTCGGAGCGCGGAGCACGTAGAGTTCTCTTCAAGGACGACGCCCATCACCTCGTGGAGGCGCTGCGGGACGTGGGTGTCGGGGTCGGTCCGTAGCCGGGAAGCGATCCGCGTTGACGGCGGTCGGAGGCGTGGGAGACGTTACGGCTCTGTCGTTCCGTCTGTCGTCCCGCGCCCGATTCGTCCGATCCACTCAGTGAGCTCTCATGTTCCTCCGCAACCTGGCCATCGCCCTCGGAATCGGTCTGCTGATCGGCCTCCAGCGCGAGCGGGCGGCTGGCCAGGTGGCCGGGATCCGCACCTTCGCCCTGATCGCGCTCCTCGGCACCACGGCCGGCACGCTGGCCGACCGGTTCGGCGGATGGCTCGTCGTCGCGGCCCTGCTGGGCGTGGCGGCGGTCCTCGCCGTGGCCAACAGGATCCGGATGGACGGGGGGAAAGCGGACCCCGGGGCCACGACCGAGATGGCGACCCTCCTCACCCTGCTTCTGGGAGCGGGACTGTCCGCCGGCCACGTGACCGAATCGATCGTCATCGGCGGCGGGACCGCCTTCCTGCTCCAGTTCAAGGCGCCCCTCCACAGCTTCGTCGACCGCATCGGCCCCGACGAGTCCCGCGCTATCTTCCGGCTCGTCCTTCTCGCCCTCGTGATCCTGCCCGTGCTTCCGAACAGCCCGGTGGGCCCGTACGGAGTGCTCAACCCGTTCGAAATCTGGCTCATGGTAGTGCTGATCGTAGACATCAGCCTGGCGGCCTACCTCTCCTACCGGCTTCTGGGACCGCGGGGCGGGACGCTGGCCGCCGGTGTTCTCGGCGGTCTGATCTCGAGCACCGCGACCACGGTGAGCCAAGCGCGGCGAGACGCGGGACCGGATGCACCCGTGCCCACGGTCTCTCGCCGCGCGAGTCGGACATCCCGATTCCCGAGCCTCTTTCCACCAGTACTCCAACCAGTAGCATTTCCATGACGCTTTTCAGTGACAGGTTCTCGCTGACGACCGCCGGCCCGGCCAGCATCGGGGTCGCGCTCACCTTCCTCCTGCTGCCGGTACCCACCACACCGGAGACGGCCGCTCAGGAGTCCACCCACCAGTCGCACGCCGCTGCGCAGAGCTCCGAAACTCAAGCCGGGACTCCGCTGAGCCAGCCGGGGAACGCAGCCTTCGCCGCGATCCAGGAAGTCGTCCAGATCCTGGAGAAACGCGAGGGCACGGATTGGTCGCGCGTCGACCTCGAAGCGCTCCGCCAGCACCTGCTGGACATGCGGCGGTTCACGATTGAGGCGCGGATCGAAGAGCGTGAGGCGGTCGAGGGCGGACTCCGGGTCGTCGTGACCGGAGACGGGGCGAAGTCCAGCGAGGGGATTCGCCGATCGCTTCGGGCCCACGCTCCCATGCTGGAGAAGGAAACCGACTGGAGCGCCCAGGTGACCGCCCGGGGGGACCGGACGACTCTGATCGTCACCGGAGACTCCCCGTCCGACGCCGAGAAGATCCGCGGCCTTGGGTACGTCGGGCTGATGGCGACCGGCGCCCACCATCAGAGACACCACTGGATGATCGCGACAGGGCGGTCGCCGCATCGGGAGTGAGGTCGCTCTCTTGCCTCCCGTGCCGGACGTGATCGGGACGAGCGGTCGGTTCGAGGCGCCCCGATTATGGGAGAAGACGAGGACCGAAGTCGTCGATGTTCACAACCAGAGTCCGGTTCGCCTCGCCGGTCTCGATAGCACCGGGAACAGTCGTCACACCGAACTCGTCTCCTGAGAGCAGCTTCTATCTGAAGGCGGCTGGAGCCGTTCTACTGTTGGCAGCCCTGGTGGCCGGCTACCTGGCCTTCGCCAACAGTCCGGAACTGCAGCGGATGCTCCGGCCGGAGGCGGTGCGGGGCCTGCTCGACGACCTCGGTCCCTGGGGACCGGCCGCTCTCGTGGGGGGCATGGCAGTGGCCATCGTGTTCAGTCCGGTCCCGAGCGCGCCGATCGCCCTGGCAGCCGGGGCTGTCTACGGTCACACCTGGGGGACCATCTACGCCGTGGTCGGGGCGGAGATAGGCGCCCTGATCGCCTTCGGCCTCGCTCGGATCCTCGGGCGCCCCTTCGTGTCCAGGATCCTGCCGGGCCATCTCCTCGATGAGGCAGACGGCGACGGCCGCTCGCAGTGGCTGCTCGCCGGCGGCGTGCTGGTCGCCCGGCTCTTCCCCTTCATCTCCTTCGACGCCGTCAGCTACGTGGCCGGCCTCACCCGACTCCGGCTCTCGCTGTTCGCCGGGGCCACCCTTCTCGGGATGGTCCCGATGACGTTCCTGTTCGCGCACCTGGGAGGGGCGATGACCGCCGAGGAAGAGCCGATGCGGGTCCTGAATCTACTCGCCCTGCTCGGGCTGGCCGGTCTGATCTGGGCGGGGTGGAAGATGCGAGAGGAAGGAGGAGACGAATCCTGAAACCGTACACGGTCCACTCTCGACGGAGAACTCGGTTTCCGGCCGTTGCGCCGGGAAACCACCCTCCGGTCATCCGATCCTGGCGTTGACGACGACGAAGAGGCCGGATCCCGTCCCGGCGCGTGGCTCTTCCGGCGCATCGAGCTCGTCGGGCAGCCGGGTGATTGTCTGGACAGCCTGCGTGACGCGAAAACCCGTGTCAGCGAAGAGCCGTTCGACGGCACCAGGCTCCCGAAACTCGGCCCCCTCGTAGAAAGGGCCCGGCTCCGCTCGCGGTACCGTCTCCCCACCGGGCTGGAGGGATCCAGGAAGGCGAGGACGAGTCGGCCGTCGGGGCGGAGAACCCGTGCCGTCTCGGCCAGGGCCTCCGTGGGGGAAGTGAAGAAGCAGAGGGTCAGGGCGATCAGCACGGCATCGAAGCAGCGGTCCGGGAAGGGCAGTCGCTCGCCCACGGCCCGGGCGACCCGGACGCCCCGGTCGCGGGCCCGGCGGGCCATTGCTTCCGCCGGGTCGATGCCGAATCGAATCCCGAGGGGGGCGGCGAACCGGGCGGTGCCGACGCCGACTTCGAGGACCCGGCCGGGCGAGCCGAGCAGGGAGCAAATGGCCTCCAGCTCCGACCGGTAGGCCGGCCCGTGGCGATCGTACCAGGCGTCGTACTCGTCGGCTCGCTCCTCGAAGAGGGGCTGAGCGGCGACTCACGTTCCTCTACCCTCTCTTGAAGCAACGGATGCGCGGCATCGTCGGCGGCGATTCCGGCCCGTGAGGTTCTGGATCGGTCGCGGACGCGGGCCTGATAGAGGAGAGAGACAGCAGGTAAGTCGGGACCGTTCGGACTCCTCGGCGCGCTGCGGATAAACGAACTGTGTTCAGAAGACGAGGACGCGGTACGCAGCCTCGACCCAGTTGGCCAGCTCGTCCACGGAGCCGCGCCGTGCGTCGTCGATAAGCTCCTCGCCGGTGAGAGCACGCGCGTCCGTGCAGCTTCCGCACAGCACCATCTCGTTCTCGCCGGATCCGGTGGCCGTCCCGCCGGCCCAGGGTGCACGCCAGCCGGAGGGCTCGAGTTGCCCCTGTTGGTAGCCACTCTTCCGGTGGGAAGAAGTGCGCCGCGACCATGTGATCGGCCCGACCTCACGCCTCGCCGGCGTGAGGTCTCGCGCCCACTCTGGTGATCACCTGTCTTCCGGATCGGGGGAACCCCACTCCCGAGGCGGGGCGCTGGACAACGCGACTTCTTTCAGGCGTTCGGGGCGAGAAGCGACCGAAAGCGCGGGTGCACGTCCTCGACTACGTGGTTCACGTACGGACAGGACGCCACGACTTCGCGGTCCGTCTCTGAGGCCCACTCCAGAGCCGTGACGACCAGCTGCTCGGCGATACCCCGCCCCCGGTGCTCCTCCGGGACGAAGGTGCTGGCGTAGTCCAGCACCCCGTCCTCGCGCTCCTCGTAGTCAAGATACGCCTCATCGCCGTCTCCCAAATCGACCACGAAGCGACTCCGACTCTCGTCTTGCGTCACGTCGACCGTCATCATCTTCCCGACCCTTCCGCTCGATGTCTCGGCGCCGTCGGTATTAAGGGCTTCCTACCTCCGAGTAGCAGGGGCTGGAGTTTCCCTACGACAGTATCGGCTACGAGAACCTGTCTCTGCTC
>CAZSKS010000040.1:0-21611 GCA_964607465.1 uncultured Gemmatimonadota bacterium
AGGGCGTAGACGGCCTCGTTGATCATCGGCATCAGGATCCGGTTGGAGACGAAGCCGGGGTAGTCGGCCACCTCCACCGGCGTCTTCCCCAGCCGGCGGCACAGCTCCAGCGCGAAGCCGGTGACCGGGTCGCTGGTCTCCAGGCCCCGGATCACCTCCACCAGCTCCATCACGGGGACCGGGTTCATGAAGTGCATCCCCACGACCCGGTCGGCGCCCCGGGCGTGCCCGGCGATCTCGGTGATGGAGATGGAGCTGGTGTTCGTGGCCAGCACGGCGTCGCGGCCGCACACTCGGGAGAGGTCCTCGAACAGGTCCGCCTTGAGCTCCAGGCTCTCGGGGACCGCCTCCACGACCACCGGCGCGTCCTCCAGCGCCTCCAGCTCCGTGGCCGTGCCGATCCGCTCCAGGGCGGCCTCCGCCTCCCCCTGCTCCACCACGTCCTTCCGGACCTGGCGCCCCAGGTTCGCCCGGATCGTACCCACCGCCTCCTCGAGGGCGTCGGGATCCACGTCCACCAGCGTCACCTCGATGCCGGCGAGCGCGAAGACGTGGGCGATCCCGTTGCCCATGGTCCCGGCGCCCAGCACGCCGGCGCGCTCGACCCCCTCCGCTTCGGTCGGCTTCACGTCGCGACCCCTTCGCTCTCCGATCCCCGTGCTCCTCGGTCCAGAAGCGGCTTCAGGGCCCGGATCCTCAGGCCCCGCTCGAGCCGTTCCGTCCCGAGGAGCCACGCGATCCCCACCAGCGAGGCCAGGGTCACGGCCAGCCCGCCCTCGGGCCCGAACTCGCCCCCGGTCCACAGCCGATTCCCGCTGACGACGGCCTCCCAGCCCGGGGTGTCGAAGAGCCCGAAGCCCGGGGCCTCCGGCTCCAGGCCGCTCACCGGCAGGTCCGCCAGGAACCCCATCGTCCAGTTCCAGCCCACGTGGAGGCCCGTGGCGAACCACAGGCTGTAGGTGCGCCAGTAGGCCAGGCCGAGCACCACCCCGGCCAGCCCCAGGTTCACGACGGGCAAGATCTCGGCCATCGTCACGCCGTCCAGCAGCGCGCTCCCGAGGCCGGGGTTGGCCAGGTGGGCCGCGGCGAACAGGAGCGACGTGACGGTCACCGCGGCGACGCCTCCGGCGCTCTCGGCCACGGCCTGGAAGGGATAGCCCCGAAAGAGGAGCTCCTCCGTCCAGCCGGCCAGCGTCAGGAACAGCGTGAACAGGAGGAGCGATCCCGCGAGGGGGAGCACCCGGACGCCGCCCGGGTCCATCTCCCACGTCAGCGACCCGGTGGCGGCCAGCAGGGCCGTGCCCAGGCCCATGAGCCCGGCTCCCAGCAGGAAGCCCCGGCCCGCCTCCGGCAGCGTCAGGCCGTCCAGGGGCATGCCCAGCGACGCCATCGGCACGTCCTCCAGCTGCTCGGCGGCCCACAGGCTGGCCCCCAGCGCCGCCGCCAGCGTGACCCCCGCCTGCGCCAGCAGCCCGCCCGTGCCGACGGCCTCCCCCGTGAAGAAGGCCACCGGGAGGAAGAGGAGGACGGTCGCGGTCAGGAAGAGGGTGTAGAAGAGGGCCACCCTCCAGACGGTCCGGAGGCGGCCCTCCGTGGTGCGCAGGACCTTCACGCCGGCCGGCCGACCCCGGGGCCGGACCCCGCTCCGACCCCCGGCCCGACTCCATGGACGGGCCCGGACCCGGGCCCGTCCCCGCTGCCGGTTCCGCTCACGGTACGCGGGATCCGGAGATGCCTCGGCGGCAGGATGTCAGCCGAAGAAGCTGCGGGCGCTGCCGCCGATCCTGCGACCCAGCAGGAGCACGAAGAGCGCCTTGATGCCGTCCACGCCCAGGAAGGGCAGCACGCCGGCGGCCAGGGCCGCCTCGTGACCGCTCACGGCCCACAGCCATCCGGCGCCGGCCAGGTGGATGGCGGCCACGCCGGCCACCAGGCCCGCCGCCTGCCGGGCCAGGCCGGCCCCCTCCCGAGCGGCGGCGCCCACCAGCCAGGCGGCCGCCGGGTAGGCCAGCAGGTAGCCGGCCGTGGGTCCCAGGAGGTAGGCCAGCCCCCCGCCCGCCGCGAAGACGGGCAGTCCGACCGCGCCGGCGGCCAGGTAGGTGAGCTGGCTGGCCGCACCCAGCCTCGGGCCCAGCAGCCAGCCGGCCAGGAGCACGGCCATCACCTGGAAGGTGAAGGGAACGGGGGTGCCCGGCAGGGGCACCGCCACCCGGGCGCCCAGCGCCGTCAGGAGGGCGAATCCCACCACGCCGGCGGTCCGGCGCACGGCCCGGGAGGCCGCCCACGCGCGGAGGGTCCCGGCGGAGGTCGTCGAGTCTGCGGCAGGTTGGATCATCGTCTCTCCACGCTGAGTGCGACGGCGTTCCCGCCACCCAGGCACAGGGTGGCCAGTCCCTTCGTGGCGTCCCGGTCCCGCATGGCGTACAGGAGCGTCGTGAGGATGCGCGCCCCCGAGGCGCCGATGGGGTGGCCCAGGGCCACCGCCCCGCCACGGACGTTGAGCCGGTCGGGGTCGATGCCCAGCTCCTGCACGTCCGCCAGGACCTGCACGGCGAACGCCTCGTTCATCTCCACGAGGTCGTAGTCGTCGATCGAGGTGCCCTCGATCTCCATGAGCCTGCGGACGCCGACCACCGGGGCGAAGAAGAGGTCCTCGGGCTCGGTGGCGCCCACCGAATATGCCGAGATCTCGCCCAGGATGTCCAGTCCATGCGCCTCCGCGAAGGCCCGGGAGACCACCACGAGGGCGGCCGCCCCGTCGTTCAGGCCCGGCGCGTTGCCGGCCGTCACCGAGAGCTCCTCGACGTCGTCCGGGGCGTCGCGGCCGAAGGCCGGGGGCAGCCGGGACAGCTTCTCCAGGGAGGTGTCCCGTCGCGGCGTCTCGTCCACCTCAACCGTCGTCGTGCCCTTCCGGCCCGGCACCTCGACGGGCACCAGCTCGTCGTCGAACTCTCCCTCGTCGATGGCGCGGATCGCCTTCCGGTGGCTCTCCAGGGCGAAGCGGTCCTGCTCCTCGCGCCCGATTCCGGCCTTCTTCGCCGTGTACTCGGCGTGTCCGCCCATGTGGCACTCGCCGAAGGAGCACCAGAGGCCGTCCAGGATCAGGGCGTCCTCCAGCTTCCCGTCGCCGAACTTCACGCCCTCCCGGTGGCCCCGGACCAGGTAGGGGGCGTTGGACATGGACTCCATCCCGCCGGCCACGACGGCCCGGTGGTCGCCGGCCCGGATGGCCTGGGCGCCCATCATCACCGCCTTGAGGCCCGAGCCGCACACCTTGTTCACGGTCACCGCCGGCACCGTGGCCGGGATGCCCCCTCCGATGGCGGCCTGGCGGGCCGGGGCCTGGCCGACCCCGGCCTGGACCACGTTGCCCACGATCACGTCCTCGATCGCCTCCGGATCGACCCCGGAGCGCTCCACGGTCGCCCGGATGGCGCGCGCGCCCAGCTCCGGCGCCTCCAGCGGCGACAGGGCGCCGAGGAAGCGGCCGGTGGGCAGGCGGGCCGCGCTCACGAGCACGGGGGTTCGCTCCTTCCCGGTCATCTGTCGTCTCCTCTCTCGTCGTCGATCTCCGGCGGGCCCTCCTCCTCCACGGGGCTCACCAGCTCGCAGCCGTCCCCCTCCTCCCGGGGACGGGCCCATCCGTAGGCGATCTCCGGATCGTGCTCGAAGATCAGCACCCAGCCCTCCGCCCCGGCCCGACCCAGCATGTCCCGCTTGGCCTCCAGGGTCACCAGCGGCTCCACGTCGTAGCCCATGATCCAGGGCAGCGGCACGTGCGCCGAGGTCGGGACGAGATCCGCCAGGTAGAGGAGGACGTCGTCGCCGGCCTCGATCCGCACCGACTGGTGGTGGGGCGTGTGGCCGGGCGTGCGGACCATGTGGATGCCGGGGGCCACCCCGGTGTCCTCGTCGATGAAGTCGATCAGCCCCTCCTCGTCCAGCAGCTCGAAGTTGTGTCGCAGGTAGCTGGCCTGGATCCGCTCGTTGTCCCGGTGGGCGAACTCCCACTCCCCCCGCCGGATCACGTAGCGGGCGTTGGGGAAGGCCGGCCGGAGCTCCCCGTCCGCGTCCGCGGCCACCGCCCCGCCGGCGTGATCGAAGTGGAGGTGCGTGCACAGGACCCGGTCCACGTCCCGCGGCTCCACGCCCCAGGCACGGAGCCGGTCCTCCAGCCGGGTCGGATCGCCCTCGTTCTCCAACCCGTAGATCTCGCGGAACTTCTCCCCTTCCTTGTTTCCCGCCCCGGAGTCCACCAGCAGCGTCTCCTCCCCCTTCTGGATCAGCAGGCAGCGCATGGCCAGGGGGATGCGGTTCCGGTCGTCGGCCGGGATCCGCCGCTCCCAGAGCGGCTTCGGCACGACGCCGAACATGGCGCCCCCGTCCAGCCGGACCCGGCCGGCGTCCACCGTGATCACCCGCAGGTCGCCTCGCTCGTAGACCAGCATCAGCTCCCTCCCCCGCCGGCCGTCGTCCCGTCCCGCTCCGCGGGGGGCGGGCTCCCGGACAGCCAGGCGTTCAGCTCGTTCCAGCGGGTCACCCCGCGCCGGTCCGCCTCCTCCAGCAGCCGGAGCAGCAGCGACGCCGTCGCCAGGGCGTCCCCGGCGGCCCGGTGGCGTCCGTCGATCTCGATGCCGTAGTACCGTGCGACGGCGTCCAGCCCCTTCCTCGGGAGCTCGGGCAGGGCCCGCCGGCTCAGCCGCAGCGTGCACAGCCGCGGACCCTCCGGTGCGACCGAGGCGGCCCGGCGCATCTCGTCGGCCACGAACCGCCAGTCGAAGGGCACGTTGTGGGCCACGAAGACCCTACCCTCCAGGCGCTCCCGCACCAGGCCGGCCACCTCCCCGAACGGGGGCGCGTCGCTCACCATGGCCTGGGTGATGCCCGTCAGGTCCTCGATCCACGGCGGGATGGGCCGGCCGGGGTTCACCAGCGAGCTGAACTCGTCGACGATCGCGCCGCCGCTCACCTGGACCGCGGCGATCTCGGTGATCCGGTCGCCCCGGGAAGGGGAGCTGCCCGTGGTCTCGACGTCCACGACGGTGTAGTCCAGCTCGCCGAGCGCCTCCCGCTCCGCTCCGCCGGGCTCCCGGAGCCGCCACACGCCGCCGGCGTCCACCCGCAGGCGCCGATGCCCCTCCAGGAGCTGGCGCAGCAGCCGATCGGCCATCTCGCCGGGCGCGCTCCGCAGGCCCAGCACCTTCCGGGCCAGGGCCTCGGTGCTCTGGGGTCCCTTCTGCACCTCGTCCAGCGCCCGCTCCACCAGCGGCGACGGCGAGCCGAAGCGGAGGCCCGGGGCACCTCCTCCACCCTCTCCCGGGCCGTTCCCGGCGGCGCTCACGCCGCCTCCAGGGGGCGTCGGGCGACCGGCAGCGTCATGCACCGGGGGCCGCCACCGCCCCGCACCAGCTCGGTGCCCTCGAAGGTCACCACGAAGCGTCCGTCCTCCTCCAGCTCCGTCCTCCCCTCCAGGAAGTCGGCGGCGGGGACGATCCGGAAGCCTCCCTCCTCCTCCAACGCCCGCAGCGTGTGCTCGTTCCGATCGTAGGCGATCAGCTGGCCGGGAGCCACCGCGAAGTGGTTGCAGCCGCTGCCCCACTGCTCCCGGTCCTGCATGTTCCGCCGCTCGCCGCCGCAGCGGATCGGGGTCAGGGGCAGGCCCAGCTCCTCCAGGGCGGAGAAGAGGTCCTCCATCTCCCGCATCCGCTCGGACTCCGCGCTGACGTGGAGCACCGGGAGCCGGGTGGGACCCAGGAAGTACGGCGGATACACGCAGCACATCTCCCGGTCGATCATCGTGAAGATCATGTCCAGGTGGATGGAGGAGCGGTGCGGCGGCAGGATGACCACCAGGATCTCGCGCACCGGCGTCGTGGCCAGGATCCGCTCGCACAGGGCGTCGATCCCCGCGGCGCTGGTGCGCTCCGAGAGGCCGACCAGCAGGAGGTCCTCCCGCAGCACGTGGATGTCGCCGCCCTCCAGGCTGGTGTTCACCCGCCGCTCCTCCGTTCCGTCGTACAGGATCCCGCCGTTGGCCAGCGTCGGGTGGTGGGTGAACAGCGTCTGCATGATGACCTCCTCGGTCCACCGCACCTCGTGGCGCATGGCCGCGATGGCCACCCGGTCGCCGACGACGGCGGCGCAGTCCCGGGTGAAGAAGAGGTTGGGCAGCGGGGGAACGCTGTAGCCCGCCTCGTTGACGATCTCGGCCAGCACGCCGCCGTGGCTCGGCTCGCCCTCGATGAAGAGCCGGGCCAGCTCCGGGGAGCTGGCGTCGCGGGCCCGCTCCCGGAACGCCTCGTCCGACTTCGTCAGGAGGGAGGCCCGGGCCTCCGGGATCTCGAGGACGTCCTCCAGGAGGTCGGACACCTCCATCACCCTCGTGAAGCGCTCCAGGATCCGGGTGAAGCGGAGATGCTCCTCCCGGGAGCGCTCCAGGTCCAGGATGTCGTCGAAGAGGTAGTCGAGCCGGGTGTCGGGGGTCACCACGGTGAGCTCCTCCCCCGGCGTGTGGCAGATGACCGCCTCCAGCGGGCCGATCTCGCTGGTGATGCCCGCCCGGGGCTCCTGGCTCCCCATGTGCTCCCCTTCTCCGGTGGCTGACGTGATGCCGCTGACCGTGGCGCTCCGCCCGGTTCCCGCGCTCCCGCCGACGGCCGCGCTCCGCCCGGCTCTCCCGCTCGGCGAGCCCCTCAGGCCGATCGCTCGGCGTCCCCGTCGAACGAGAGGGCGAAGCTCAGCCCCTCCATCTCCAGGGCGACGTCCATGCTGCGGACCGCCATCCCGTCCGGCGTGTCCAGCTTCACCGGCGCGAAGTTGAGCAGACCGCTCACGCCGGCCTCCACCAGCCGGTCGGTGACCTCCTGGGCCGCTTCCGGCGGGGTCGCCACGATCGCCATCTCCACGTCGCGCTCCCGCACGACCGGTTCCAGCTCCGCCATGGCCGTCACCTCCACCCCGAAGACCGTCGTCCCCACCTTGTCGGGGTCGTTGTCGAAGGCGGCCACGATGTCGAAGCCCCGTCGCGTCAGGTCCTCGTAGCCCAGCAGCGCCGAGCCGATCTTGCCCACGCCCACCAGGCCGACCTGCCACCGCCGACCCAGCCCCAGGATGCGGCGCAGGCTGGCCTCCAGCTCGGCGACGGTGTAGCCCCGGCCCCGCTTCCCGAAGGACCCGAAGAGGCTCAGGTCCTTGCGGACCTGCGCCGAAGTGGTGCCGCTCCGCTCGGCCAGCTCCCGGCTGGACACGATCTCCCTGCCCTCCTCCGTCAGCTCCCGCAGGAGCCGGAGGTAGACCGAGAGCCGTCGAACGGTGGAGTCGGAGATGCGTGGCGACGTCATGGAACCCGCTTGTGAAAGGCTTCACAAGAAGGTAACCGGGCCGGGTGGGGCGCTCAACCGGGCGGCGTGCGGCCCCTCACCGGCCCCCGTCCGGCGTCCTCCGACCCGGCGGGCTCAGCCGCCCTCGAGCCGTCGGGCCAGCTCGACGAACTGCTCGGGGCTCAGCCGCTCGGGCCGGACGCGGGGATCGAGCCCCATGTCGCGGCACAGCGCCACCGCCGCCGCCCGGTCCAGGTCGTAGACGGGCGCGGACCGGAGGATCTTCTGCAGCTGCTTCCTGCGTCGGCTGAAGGCGGCCCGGGTCAGCCGGCGCAGGGCCCCTTCCGGAAGGGCGTCGATCCGCTCCGGGTCCGGGTCCAGCACCACCGTGGCCGACTCCACCTCGGGGACGGGCCGGAATGCGTGCCGGCTCACGTCGAAGGCCAGGCGCGCCCCGGCCCGGGTCTGCACCCCCACGGTGAGGCTCCCGTAGTCCCCCCCGCCCGGCTCCGCCACGAGGCGCTCGGCCACCTCCTTCTGGACGGTGACCACGATGCGGACGGGCGGCGGCCGAAGGGCCAGGAACCGGAAGAGGAGCGGGGAGGTCACGGCGTAGGGCAGGTTGGAGAGGACCCGGTAGGGCCGGCCGGAGGGGACGTGGTCGAGCAGCTCCAGCTCGAGGGCGTCGCCGTGGACCACGCGGACGTCGTCCCGGTCGCCCCACCGGTCCCCGAGCTCGCGGGCCAGGTCGTCGTCCTTCTCCACGAGGACCAGGAGGTCGGCCTCCCCCACCAGGTGCCGGCTCAGCTCCCCGTGGCCGGCCCCGACCTCCAGGACCGTCTCGCCGGGGCGGACCTCCAGGGCGTCCACGATCTTGCGCTGGAGGTTGGGATCCTCCAGGAAGTTCTGGCTCAGCGAGCGCTTGGGGCGGCTCACGGCGAAGTCCGGGCACGGGCTGGAGGGCTCTCGCGGAGGCCGCCGACGGGCAGGGAGCGGGCCGGGCTCACGTCCGCTCCCGCAGCACCAGGACCACCCGCCGGCCGCCCGCCTCGTGGCGCACCTCGTCGGCCAGCCGGTGCTGCAGGTGGAGCCCCCGCCCGTCGGGGCGCCCGCGGCGCCCGGGTAGCGTCGGATCGGGACGGGCCTCCGGGTCGAAGCCCTCGCCCTCGTCCTCGACGGCCACCCGGACCTCCCCCTCCCCGGCTTCGGCGGTCACCCTCACGCGCCGGAAGGCGTGCTCGCGGTTGCCGTGGCGGACGGCATTCGCCACCGCCTCCCCGACCACCACGCGGAGCCGCAGCCCCCCGGGGGCCTCGCCCGACGGGGCGCCGGCGCATACCCGGACCACCCGGTCCACGGCAGGAGCCACCCGTCCCGTCTCCGAGGGGAAGGTCAGCTCCAGGCGCCGCATCAGAAGTCCGCCAGGGCCTGGCCCCGGTCGTCGGCGATGTGGAACAGCGTGTCCAGCCGGGTCAGCTCGAAGAGGGTGCGGAGGTCGTCGCCCAGGCCGGCCAGCCGGAGCTCGCCCCCCTCGTCCCGGACCACCGTGGCCAGGCTCACCAGGAGGCCGAGGCCCGACGAGTCGATGTAGCTCGTCCCGTCGAAGTCCACGACGAACTTCCGGTCGCCGGCCGCGATCCGGTCGGTCACCGCCTCCCGGAGCCGATCGCGGGTGCCGACCACCAGCTCGCCGGCCACGGCGATCACGGTGACGTCGTCCTCGCGCCCGATGTCGAGGTTCACGGTGCCTCCCGTCGATCCGCCCGGGCCGCCGGCTCGCCCGCCATCAGGGCCGTGAGGCACGCGACGTGGACGATGTCCTCCGCCGCGGCGCCCCGAGACAGGTCGTTCATCGGACGGGCCAGCCCCTGCAGCACCGGCCCCAGGGCGTGGGCGCCGGACAGCCTCTCCACCAGCTTGTAGGCGATGTTGCCGGCGTCCAGGTCGGGGAAGACCAGGACGTTGGCTCGCCCCGCCAGCGGCGAGCCCGGCGCCTTCCGGGCCGCCACCTCCTCCACCAGGGCGGCGTCGGCCTGCAGCTCGCCGTCGGCCTCGACGCCGGGGGCCCGCTCGCGGAACAGGGACAGGGCCCGACGCATCTTCTCCACCGAGCCCCCCTCGGCCGAGCCCCGGGTGGCGTAGCTCAGGAAGGCGACGCGGGGCTCGTCCCCCACCACCCGCCGGCGGGCCGTCGCCGCCGCGGCGGCGATCTCCGCCAGCTGCTCGGCCGTGGGCTCCGGCACCACGCCGGCGTCGGTGAACGTCAGGACCCCCGCCCCCGAGGGGTCCCGGGCCATCTCCGAGAGGTAGAAGGAGCTGGACGCCGTCCGCGTCCCCTCGGCCAGACCCACGTGCCGGAGGCCCGCCCGGACCACCTCCGCCGTCGGCGACCGGGCGCCGGCGACGACACCGTCCAGCCGGCCCGTCGCCAGGAGCGCGGCGGCAGCGGCCAGGGGGTCGTCCGCGGCCTCCGGCGGCAGCGCTTGGCGAACCGCGGGATCGTCGATCTCGATCGCCTCCAGGCCGGGGACGGCCCGGCGCAGGGACGCCGACGACGTCGAGGAACCCACCGCCACGGGGACGGCGAGACCCTCCCGGAGCAACCGGCCGATCGCCTGCTTCGTCCGCTCCTCGTCGGCCTCGGGGAAGCCGATCCGCCGCGGGGCGGCCGCGGCCCGTTCCCGCAGCTCCTCCAGGAAGGTCATCGCCCCCCGGCGGACCCCCCGAAGCGCTCCACCATCCGATCCAGGACGGCCGGGGGCACGTACTCCGAGACGTCCCCCCCGAGCCGGGCCACCTCCCGGACCAGCGAGGCGCTCAGGAAGGTGTACTGGTTGTCCGGCGCCATGAACAGCGTCTCCACCTCGGGCCACAGCGAGCGATTCATCTGCGCCATCTGGAACTCGTACTCGAAGTCGCTCACGGCCCGCAGCCCCCGGACCAGGATCCGGGCTCCCCTCTCCCGGGCGAAGTCCACCAGGAGCCCGGAGAAGGAGGTCACCTCCAGCGCCGGACGGCCCCGGTAGACCTCGCGGATGACCTCGACGCGCTCGGGAACGGTGAACATCCCCTCCTTCCGCTCGGTGGCGGTTTCCGCCACCGCCACGATCACCCGATCCACCAGGCGGAGGGACCGCTCGACGATGTCGGCGTGTCCGTTGGTGAGGGGGTCGAAGGAACCCGGGTAGACCGCGATCCGCTCGGCGTCCGTCACGTGCTCTCCTCCCCGTTGCGGGTGCTGCCGCCCCCGCCCCGCTCCCCACCCGTCGTCGGGCGGAGGAAGGAGAGGGCGCTGTCACCGTACTCCCGTCGCCACACGACGCCGTCGGCCCCTTCCAGCGCCCCCGGCGCGTGCTCCACGCAGAGGAGGCGGGCGAAGGGCCGGCTCCCCAGGAGCGCCGCCAGCCGTCGGGGCCAGTCGCTTCCGTAGGGGGGATCGGCCAGGGCGAGATCGTACGGCTCCTCGAGCGCCTCGTCGAGGAAGGATCCCACGTCCCGGCGCATCAGGCGCGAGCGTCCGGCGACGCCGAGCTCCTCGAGGTTCTCCCGGATCACCGCCGCGACCCGCCGATCGGACTCCACGAAATCTACGGAGGCTGCGCCCCGCGACAACGCCTCGATCCCCAGCGCCCCCGAGCCGGCGAAGAGGTCCGCCGTCCGGGCGCCGACCACGGCGCCGCCCAGGGCGCTGAACCATGCCTCGCGCACCATCTCCCGCGTGGGACGGGTCCCGCGGCCCGACGGGGCCGAGATGCGGCGCCCCCCCAGCTCGCCGGCCACGATCCTGAGCACGGGGCTCCCGACGCCTCAGGAGGCCGGGCGAAGGTCCCGGAGTCGCGCCTCGACGCGACGCCGTCCCCTCCACCGGTCCTCCACCAGCTCGTAGGCCACGTCCCAGCGGCCGCCCCCCTGCAGCTCCCCGGCCCGGTGGCCCAGGCCGAAGCCCACGGCCCGCAGCCGGCCCGCCGGGCCCGCCAGCGTCGCCCGGAGGTGCGCGTCCTCGCTGCCCACGGTCCGCACGTCCCGGAGGGCGACGTCGCGGGAGGCGAGCACGGGCCTGGGGTTGCCGGCCCCGAAGGGCGCCAGGTGGTGCAGGACCCCGTACAGCTCGCCGTCGGCCCGCTCCAGCGGCAGGCTCAGGTCCAGCTCCAGCCGGGGCTCCAGGTCGTCCGGGGAGAGCTCCTCCCGGGCCAGCTCCCCGAGCCGCTCGGCGAAGGCCGGGAGCCGGTCCCGCCGGATCTCCAGCCCCGCGGCCATCCGGTGTCCCCCGTGGCGCTCCAGCATCGGGGCGCACGCCTCGAGGGCCCGCTGGAGGTGGAAGCCCGGGACGGAGCGACCCGATCCCCGTCCCAGGTCCCCCTCGAAGGAGACCAGCACGGTCGGCCGGTGGAGGCGGTCCACCAGCCGGGAGGCGGCGATGCCCAGCACCCCGGCCGGCCAGTCGTCGCCGGCCACCACCACGGCCCGGTCCCGCTCGGGATCGTAGGTCTCCGCCAGCCGCCGCTCCGCCTCCTCCAGCACCCGTCGGTCCAGCTCCCGGCGCTCTCGGTTTCGCCCCTCGAGCCGCTCGGCCAGGGCCCGCGCCTCCCGGGGATCGTCGGTGAGGAGGAGGCGGAGCCCCGTCTCGGCCTCCCCCACCCGGCCCACGGCGTTCAGGCGGGGGCCCAGGCGATAGCCCAGGTGGCCGGCGTCGATCTCCCCCTCCACCCCCGCGGTGGCCAGGAGCGCCCGGAGGCCGGGCCTGCGGGTCTGCTCCATGGCCCGGAGCCCGGCCCGGACCAGCACCCGGTTCTCCCCCACCAGGGGCACCGCGTCGGCCACCGTGCCCAGGGCCACGAGGTCCAGGTGGGGGTTCAGGGCCTCGGAGGAGCGGCCCAGCCCCTCGAACAGGCCGCACAGGAGCTTGTAGGCCACCCCCACGCCGGCCAGCCCGCCGAACGGATAGCCGCCGTCCCGGCGCGACGGGTTCACCAGGGCCGCCGCCTCGGGCAGCCGGTCGGGGGGCTCGTGGTGGTCGGTCACCACCACGTCCCGGCCGGCGCGCCGGGCCTCCGCGACGGCCTCGACGGCGGAGATGCCGCAGTCGGCGGTCACCACCAGGTCGGCCTCCACCTCCGCCGCCCGGGCCAGCCCCGCCGGCCCCAGGTCGTAACCGTCCCGTGTGCGGTGGGGCACGAAGGCCTCCACATCGCCTCCCAGCTCCCGCAGGCCCAGGGTCAGCAGGGCGGCGGCCGTGAGCCCGTCGGCGTCGTAGTCGCCGTGGACCAGGATCCGCTCGCCCCGGGCGAGGGCCGCCTCGATCCGCTCGACCCCGGCCCCGAGGCCCGGGAGGAGCTCCGGCCGGTGGAGCTGATCGAAGCCGGGGCGCAGGAACCGGCGGGCGTCGGTGGGGTCGCCCAGCCCGCGCCGGACCAGCAGCCGGCAGACCTCCGCCGGCAGGCCGAGCTCCGCCCGGAGCCGCTCCACCCGGTCGTCCTCCACCGGCTCCGGCGCCACCCACCGTCGCTCCGGCCGGACGGGAAGCGTCACGCCGCCCCCGGACACCCGCGCGGACAGCCTCCTAGCCTTCCACCGCGTCCGGGGCGTGGAGGATCACGCCGCACTCCTCGCACCGGTGGAGCTGCCCGCTGGAGCGGATCTCGTTCTGGCGCTGGGGAGGGATCATCGTGTAGCAGTGACCGCAGTGGCCGCCGTCCAGGGGGGCGAGCACTTCCCGGGTCTTCCCCCGCCGGACCTCCTCGTACAGGCGCAGGATCTCGTCGTCCAGCGAGCCCACGCGGCTCTCCCGCTGCTCGCGACGCTGGTCGATCTCGTCCTCCAGCTCCCGGCGGCGGGCCTCGACCTGCTCCGACATCTCCCGGTAGGTGGCCTCGGCCTCCTCCAGCTCCTCCTCGATGGCGGCGACCCGCTCCTCCAGGTCTTCCACCGTCTGCATGCTCTCCAGGGCCTTCTCCTCCGCCTGGTCCAGGTTCTTGCGGGCGGTGGCCAGCTCGGAGCGCACGGCCTGGTGCTGCTTCATGCTCTCGACCTCCTCGGCCCGCTCCCGCAGCCGCTTCAGCGTCTCCCGCCCGGCCTCCACCGACCGCTGGTCCGACCGGCGTCGCTTCTCGGCCGTCTCCAGCTCCCCGCGGGCCTTCTCCAGCCGCTGGCGGATCTCCTCCACCCGGGCCTCGGCCTCCTCGACCTCCGGGGTCAGCTCCTCCAGCGCGGACTTCCGCTCCCGGATCTCCTCGTCGATGTCCTGGAGGCTCAGCAGCGCTTCCACGGTATCGCTCGTGCTCATCTGTTCTCCTCGCTCATGGATGGTCGTCGGTCCCGCACTCCACGTGTCGGTCCCGTCCTATACGTACCGCCGCAGGAAGCTCAGGGGCACGCCCGCCTCGCGGAGCTCGCCCGCCAGCTCGTGCTTCTCCACCAGCAACTCCCTGGCCTGCTCGTCGTCGGCCAGCTGGAGCTCGCGGTCGATCTCGTCCAGCCGCTCCAGCTCGGGCTGGTACAGCACCTTGCGGAGCGCCTGGTCGAAGATGTCGGAGGAGCGGACCAGCTCGGTGGCGTCGCTCCGGAGCCGCTCCACCAGCTCCCGCTCCTCCCCCTCGAAGGTCTCCGGGGGCCAACCCTCCGGGTCCTCCCGTCCCCGGGCGTCCCGGAGCGCCGCGAAGACCCGCCGATGCGGCTCCTCGGCGAAGTGCTCCTCCGCCAGGCCGCTCTCCACCGCCCGGTCCAGCAGCGACGGCTCCCGCAGGAAGAGGAGGAGGAGGGTGCGCTCGGCCGACCGGCCCCCCGCGCCCGGCCCCAGCAGCCCCCCCGACGACGGGCCGTCGCCCCCGGCGCCCGGCCGACCGGGCGGAGGCGCCCCCCGCCCGGTCCGGGGCCCTCGCCCCCGGCGGCGCTCCCGTCGCCGCGCCACCTCCCGGATCAGGGTCTCGCGGCGCACCCCCAGGCGATCCACGGCCCGTGTGAGGTAGAGGTCCCGGAGGGCCGAGTCGGACGCCGCGCGCAGCGTGCTGAGGATCCCGTCCACCGCCCGGCGCCGCCCCTCGATGGTGTCCAGGTAGCCCTTCCGCTCCAGGATCTGGAGCTTCCGCTCCAGCACGTCCACCGCGTCGTCCACGTAGTCGCGCAACGCCCCGACCCCCTCTTTCCGGACCAGCGAGTCGGGATCCTCGCCCTCCGGCAGCGTCACCACCATGGGATGGCCCCCGGCGGCCAGGACCCGGTCTCCCGCCTTGAAGGTCGCCCGGAGGCCCGCGGGATCGCTGTCGTAGAGGAGGAAGACCTTCCGGGCGTAGCGGACCAGCGTCGCGGCCTGCTCCTCGGTCAGGGCGGTGCCCAGCGGCGCCACCGCCGTCTCCAGCCCCCGGACGTGGAGAGAGAGGGCGTCGGTGTAGCCCTCCACGACCAGCGCGTGCTCCCGCTTGCGGATGGCGTGGCGCGCCCAGTTCAGGGCGTAGAGGGTACGCCCCTTGGTGAAGATGGGCGAGTCGGGCGAGTTGATGTACTTCGGGACGTCCTCCTCCCCGCTCAGGTCCCGCCCGCCGAAGCCCACGGGCCGGTCGCGGAGGTCCCGGATGGAGAAGACGAGGCGGTGACGGAACCGGTCGTAGGGCTCGTCCGCACGCTCGCTGGTCGAGAGGAGCCCGGCCTCCAGCAGGACCTCGTCCTCGATCCCGTGGGCGTGGGCCGCCTCCCGCAGCCCCCGCCAGCCGTCGGGGGCGAACCCGAGGGCGTACTCCCGGGCGGCCTCCGGCTCCAGCCCCCGCTCGGCCAGGTAGGCCCGGGCGTCGGCGCCCACCTGCTCGTCGGCCAGCTGCTCCCCGAACCACTCCTCGGCGAAGGCCACCGCCGAGCGCAGCGGCGCGTAGGGATCGTCCTCCCGCTCCCGGCGGTCCTCGACCTGCACGCCGACCCGCTGTCCCACCCAGCGGACGGCCTCGGGGAACTCGTGGCCCAGGTGCTTCATGAGGAAGCTGAAGACGTCGCCGCCCTCGCCGCACACGAAGCACTTGAAGATCTGTCGGTCGGGATCGATGGAGAAGTTCGGGTCGTCGCCGCCGTGGAGGGGACACGGTCCCCGGAAGGTCTTGCCGACCCGCTTGAGGGGCATGAACTCTCCGCAGATGTCCACCAGGTTCGCCCGGTCGCGGATCTCCTCCACCAGGGCGTCCCTCACCATCCGGAAGCGAACCCCCCGCCCGCCGTCACGCCGGCACCTCCGCCGTCACCCTGTCACCTCCGACCTCCCGTGGCCCGTCACGTCGCGTCGAACTCCACCACCGTGACCCCGCTGCCGCCCTCTCCCCTCTCCCCGGAACGGTACGTCTCCACCCGGGGATCGGCGGCCAGGATCTCGCGCACCTTCTCCCGGAGCGCACCCGTGCCCTTTCCGTGTACGATCCGGAAGCGGGGAAGGTCCGCGACCACCGCCGCGTCCAGCGACGGGACGAGCCGGCGCTCGACCTCGTCCACGCGCAGCCCCCGCAGATCCACCTCGCTCTGCGCCTCCAGGCGGGGGCGGGACTCCCCGCCGGAGCGGGACGGCGCGCCGCCGCGGGACGGCCCGCCGGCGTCCTCCCCGTCCTCCACCGCCTCCAGGTCGGTGGCGGGCAGCGTCAGCCGCACCCCTCCCGCCTCCACCACGATCCGATCGCCGCGCAGCTGCAGCACCTCGCCCCTGCGGTCCAGCGACCGGATGCGGACCGGGTCCCCGGGCTCGACGTCCGGCGGCTCGGCCGCCGGACCCTCGGGGACCTCCGGCAGGCTCTCCCGGGACGCCCGCACGGCCGCCTCCACGCGCGATCGGGCGTCGGCGGCGGCCTCGTCCAGCTCGCCGTCGGCGTCGGCGCCGGCCCGCCCCTCCAGCCGCTCGATGGCCTCCTCCACCTCTTCGCGGGCCTCCAGCAGGTAGGCCTCCGCCTTCTCCCGGGCGGCCGCCTCGACCTCGGCCTCCCGGCGCTCCAGCTCCGCCTCCTTCTCCGCCAGCTGCGCCTCCAGCCGCTCGGCCCGCGCCTCCCGCTCCTCCGCGTCGTCGGTGAGCCGGGACAGCTCCTCCTCCTTCTCCTCCAGCTCGGCCAGCACCTCCTCCATGCGCCGCTCCGCGTCCTCGAGCCGCTCCCGGGCCCCCGCCACCACGTCCCCGGGCAGGCCCAGCCGCTCGGCGATCTCGAAGGCGTAGCTGCGTCCGGGCCGGTCCCGGCGGAGGCGATAGGTCGGCCGCAGGCGGTCCCGGTCGAACTGGAGCGAGGCGTTCACGACGCGACGATCCTCGCCGGCCAGCGCCTTCAGCGCCCCCAGGTGGGAGGTGGCCACCGTGAGCCCCGCCTGGCCGGCCAGCCGGAGGAGGGCCGACGCCGCCAGGGCCGCCCCCTCGGCCGGATCGGTGTGGCTGCCCAGCTCGTCCAGCAGGACGAGCGACGCGGCGTCCGCCCCCTCCAGGATCTCCTTCAGGGTCCCCATCTGGGCGCTGAAGGTGGAGAGCGACGCGTCGATGGACTGCTCGTCCCCGATGACGGCGAAGATCTCGCCGAAGAACGGGAGCCGGGTCCCGGGACCCACCGGGGGCACCACGCCGGTCTGGGCCAGCGCCGACAGCAGGCCGATCGCCTTGAGGAGGACCGTCTTGCCGCCTGCGTTGGGACCGCTCACCAGCAGGACGCGCTCGTCGGGATCCAGCCGGAGGTCGAAGGGGACGGCCTCCTCGTCCCCGGCCAGGAGCAGGGGGTGGTATCCCTCCTCGATCCGCACCTCCCCGCGCTCCTCCCGCGACCCGATCCGCGGCCGGCTCCCACCGTGATCCCCGGCGTAGCGGGCCCGGGCGAAGAGGACGTCCAGCTCCACCAGCGCCTCCAGGCTCCGGGAGAGCTTCGGCTCCAGCGGCCGGACCTCCTCCGTCAGCTCCCGGAGGATCCGCTGGACCTCCCGGCTCTCCTCGGCCTCCAGCTCCCGGACCCGGTTCATGGGCTCGATGGCCTGGGGGGGCTCCACGAAGAGGGTCTGGCCGGAGGAGGACTCGTCGTGGACGATGCCGCCCACCTCCGACCGGCCCTCCCGGCGGATGGGGATGCAGTAGCGGCCGGCGCGCACGGTCACCGAGGCCTCGGGCACGCGGATCCGGTCCCGCAGGTCCCGGGACAGCCGCTCCAGGAGATCCACGAGGCCGGAGCGCTGGCTGCGGAGGTCCGAGCGGATCTTCCGGAGCCGCTTCGAGGCGGCGTCGGCCACCTCGCCCCCGTCGTCGAAGGAGCGCTCGAGCCGCTCCTGCAGCTCCGGCTCCCGGGCCAGGCGGCCGGCCAGCGCGGACAGGCGGGGGAGGGTCTCCTCCTCGGCGGGCAGGTCCCGGCGCGCCGACCGGGAGGAGGCCAGCAGCCGGGCCACGCCGATGAGGCCGTCCTCGTCCAGCACCGAGCCCTCCACGCGGAGCCTGCGCAGGACGCCCTCGACCTCGGGGATCGGAGGCGGGGCCCAGCTCTCGGTCTCGGCCAGGAAGGTGGCCGTCTCCTCGGCCGCGTCCAGGGCGTCGCGGACGGCGGCGGGCGCGGAGGACGGCCGGAGGGACCGGATCCGCTCCCGACCCTGGTCGCTGGTGGCCCGGCGGGCCACCAGCTCCAGGACCCGCCGGTACTCCAGGACGCGGAGGGCATGCTCCCGGCCGGCCGTCCGGCGCCGGTCGTCGCGCGCCCCGGCCGGCGGCGGGGCGGAGCCGGCGTCGCCGCCCTCCTCCGCCATCAGCCGGGCGGCCAGCGCATGCGTCGCCCGCCCAGCACGTGCAGGTGGAGATGGAAGACCGACTGGCCGGCCTCCCGGTGGGTGTTGGCCACGACGCGGTAGCCGTCCTCCGCCAGCCCCTCCCGGCGGGCCACGTCCCGGGCGGCCAGCAGCAGCTCCCCGGCCAGGTCCCGCTGGTCGTCGGCCAGGTCCTCGACGCTGGCCACGTGCTCGCGCGGTATCACCAGGACGTGGGTGGGGGCCTGGGGGTTCACGTCCCGGAAGGCGAGCCAGCGGTCGCCCTCGGCGACCACGTCGGTCTCGGCCTCGCCCGCCTCGATCCGGCAGAACAGACAGTCGTCAGGCATCGGCGCTCTCCTCGTCGGTGGTGCCCAGCCGATCGGCCGCGACCGCCAGGGCGGCCACGGCGGCCGTCTCGAACCGCAGGACCCGGGGGCCCAGCGTCGCGGGCCGGAAGCCGGCCTCCCGGCAGGCCCGTCGCTCCTCGTCGGTCAGCCCGCCCTCGGGCCCCAGGAGGAGCCGGAGGGTCGACCGGCCTCGCCAGCCCTCCAGGACCCGGCCCAGCCGCCCTCCCCCGTCCCGCTCGAGGAGCACGTCGGGCCCCCGCTCGGCCGGCGGACCGTCCGGCGTCGGGCGTCGCGCCCGCCCGAGGTAATCGTGCAAGTCGCGCACCGGGCCGATCTCCGGCAGCCGGGCGCCGCCGCACTGCTTCAGCGCCGCCACCGCCCGCCGGCCGGCCTTGCGCCAGAAGGCGTCGGAGCGGCCCGCGTCGGCCACCGAGCGGGAGCGGCGGAACTCCACCGGCTGCAGGGAGAGGGCCCCGAGCTCCACCGACTTCTCCACCAGCAGGAGGGTCCGGTCCCTGGCGGCCACCCCGAAGGCCACCTCCACGGGCAGCGGCGGCGGCGCGTCCAGGGCCTCGACCAGCAGGCAGCGGGGCTCCTCGCCCGCCGCCTCGAGCCGGCCCCGCCACAGCCCCCCGGCCCCGTCGGTGACCCGGACCTCGTCGCCCGGTCGGAGCCGAAGCGATCGCACGTGCCGCGCCTCCCGGGGCCGCAGGGCCACCTCCCGCCCCGTGGGCGCCGCGCCGGGATCGGGATGGTAGAAGGTGGGGGTCGCCATGGGCCGGCCAAGGTATCGGACGGGGCGCGGAGGTCGCCAGCGATCGTGGTTGGTGGCCGGACGTCGTCCGGCGTATCTTGGTCGACGGCCCGTCAACTGCCACCCTCCGGAGGTCTCCGTGACCGCTCCCCAGTCCGACGACGGTCCGAGCGACGCCGACACCGAATCCCGGGAGGCCGCCGGGGAAACCGGCGGGGAGGGCCGCCTGCGGCTGGTGGGCGTCCAGACCGAGCGGGACGCGTCCTCCGGGCTCGCCGTGAGCGTGGAGCTGGAGTGGGAGGACCGGTCCCATACGGGCTCGGCCCGCGGGGTCGGCTCCTCCACCGTGGAGATCCGCCTGGGGGCCGAGGCGACGCTCGAGGCGCTCTGCGCATGCACGGAGGACCCGGACTTCGTCCGGCTGGTCGGCGTGAAGACGGTCCACGCGTTCGATGCCGAGGTGATCCTGGTGAGCGTCCGCTGCCGGGAGGCGCCGGGACGAAACCTCGTGGGGGCGGTTCCCGTCGAGGGCCGGGACAGGACCCGGACCGCCGCGGCGGCGGTGCTGGACGCCGTCACCCGCGTCGCGGGGCCGGCGCTGGGGACCTGAGGCGGGCTCCCCGCCGGCTCATCCGTCGGATCGAGCCAGCCGCACCGTCCACCAGCCGTCGTCGCGGTCCTCGTCGAGCACCCGCCAGCCGGCCTCCCGGGCCGACGCCCGCATCCCTTCCGCCTCCTCCTCCAGGATGCCCCCGAGGATCAGCTCGCCCCCGGGCGCCGCGAGCCGCCGCACGGGCGTCAGCAGGGGGCGGAGGACACGTCCCAGGATGTTGGCCACCGTGACGTCGAAGCGGAGGGGCTCCAACAGCGCCAGCAGCTCGGGCGTGGCCCGGGCCCGGAGCAGCGCGACGGACTCCGCGGCCCCGTTCCGCTCCAGGTTGCGGGCGGCCACCTCCAGGGCGTCCGGGTCCACGTCGACGGCCACCACGCGCTCCGCCCCCAGCCGTACGGCCGCCAGCGACAGGATGCCGCTCCCGGTCCCAACGTCCAGGACACGGTCGCCGACCGACACGGCCGTCTCCATCAACCGGAGCATGCCGCGGGTCGTGCCGTGCTCCGCCGTGCCGAAGGCCATCCCGGGGTCCAGCCGGAGAGCGAGGTCGTCCTCCCCCAGCTCCGGCTCGGTCCCCTCGGGCGCCACCACCAGCCGACGTCCCACCCGCCGGGGCTCGAGCTGCCGGCGCCACCGCTCCGCCCAGTCGCGATCCTCCTCCCACGCCCACGACAGGTCCCGGCCGGCGCCGGCCACCGCCCGGTCCAGCCGGTGCCGGGCCTCCCGGAGGAACGCCTGCGGCGACGGCGGCTCCGGCACGTGTGTCCGCAGCCGGTCGCCCTCCTCCAGGACGGCGGCGCCTCCCAGGGCCAGGAGGGTGGCGGCCAGGGCACGCTCCTCGCCGGGATCGCGCCCGGCGAGCGGGACGCTGAGCCTCAGCCAGCGATCCGTCTCCATGCGCTGCCTCCCGCGCCACTTTCGCCGCGGACCGCCTCGTGGCAGGATTGTGACCCGTACCCCGGCCCGCGCGTCTCCCCGCCCAAGGTGGGGCGCCGGCGGGCCGGGGGGAAGCCCGGGATCCGCCGCCCGACCTCCGACACCCGACACCTCGAGACGCGCATGAGCGAGAGCACCGCGCAGGCCCCCTCCGACGTCTCCCGCCTGGACGAGATGTCGCCCGAGGAGCTCTCCATCCACACGATCCGGACCCTGGCCATGGACGCCGTGGAGGAGGCCGACTCGGGCCACCCCGGCACCCCCATGGCGCTGGCCCCGGTGGCCTACCTGCTCTACCACCGGTTCCTCCGGCACAACCCGGCCGATCCGGAGTGGTTCGACCGGGACCGGTTCGTCCTCTCCGCCGGCCACGCCTCGATGCTCCTCTACGCGGCCCTCCACCTCACGGGCTACGACCTCCCGCTGGAGGAGATCCGCGATTTCCGCCAGTGGGGGAGCATCACCCCGGGTCACCCGGAGAACTTCCTCACTCCCGGCGTCGAGACGACCACCGGCCCCCTGGGACAGGGCGTGATGAACTCGGTGGGCATGGCGCTGGCCGAGGCCCACATGGCCGCGGTCTACAACCGACCCGGCCACCGGATCGTCGACCACCACACGTGGGCCGTCTGCAGCGACGGGGACCTGATGGAGGGCGCCTCCCACGAGGCGGCGTCCGTCGCCGGCCATCTCGGTCTCGGCAAGCTCGTCTGGATCTACGACGACAACCGCATCACCATCGACGGCTCCACCGACCTGGCCTACAGCGACGACGCGGCCCGCCGCTTCGAGGCCTACGGCTGGCACGTCCAGGACGTGGGCGACCGGGCCAACGACCTGGACGCCCTGTCCTCGGCCTTCGAGGCGGCCCGTCGCGAGACCGACCGCCCCTCCCTGGTCATCGTCCGCTCGCACATCGG
>CAZSKS010000041.1:0-21334 GCA_964607465.1 uncultured Gemmatimonadota bacterium
GCCACCAGCCCCAGCAATCGGCAGGTGGCCGCGTGGAGGTGGGCCGCCAGACGGGTGATCTCGTCGGCCAGATCGTCCAACAGGTCCGCCTCGGTGGGGGCGTCCTCGGGGGCGGCCGCCCCCGCACCGTTCGCCCCGGCCTGCGCCCGGGCTCCGTCCTGCACCGCCCGCGTCCCCTCGCCCATCCCTCGCCTCCCGTCCCGATCCCCTCTCGATCCCGCGTCCCGCGGTCCCACGTCCCGCGCCCTGCCGACCCGCCGGCCCGCGGACCGAACAAACCCCGAACACCGCTGCCGTAGTCTACGACCCGCCCTCAACGGGGTCGCAACACAACGGCGATCCCCCGCTCTCAACGGGGTCGCAACAGACGGCGCAGGACCCCCGGCCTCGGCCAACGACGGCCGGCGTCGAGCCTGGCCTCGACGCGACCTCAACGGGAGGCAGACGCGGCAGATGCCCGCTGGTCCCCGCCGGAAGACGATCCGCGCTCAGGCCAGCCGCGCCGGGAGCACCAGCGGCGTGGACCAGCTGAGACCCAGGGCGAAGCCCAGGACGACGCTCGAGGATGCCCGAGGGGGCCGCCCACCCGGCCACGATGGTGGCGGGCGCGACCGTGCACGCCAGGAAGAGCCAGACGGCGGCCGAGCCAGAGGAGCTGCTACGCTGGAAGCACGTCGGGTACCGAGCCTGAGCCCTCTACGGCAGGCCTACCAGCTCAGATGGGGCGGGAGCCGGTGACTTCCCGGGAACCGGCGACGTTCCGGCAGCCGGCGCCGGTATGGGTACCGGTAGGGGCCCTCCGGGTCTACTCGACCACGATCTCGTGATACATGCCCAGCTCGGTGTGAGTTGGAGCGTCGGCATGATCCTGGAGGAGACATACCAGTCCGTACCGGCGGCCGGGCTGGAGATCCACGAGCAGCTGACCCGGACTCTGCTCCTCGGGGTCAGCGTACAGGAAACCGAGGGTCGCGTCGAGCGGATCCTCCCCCGCCGCCTGCGCCTCCAGCGCGTCCTCGATGGTCATCCCCTCCTTCAGAAGCCCCATCCCCACTTCGTGCTCTACGGCCCCGCGATTCTCCAGCACGAACAGGGTCGGTCCCGGAGGGAGGGTGTCCGGGGCCTCGAAGGCATAGTCCGTCCCCACGACGGTGACTTCGTCGAAGGACGGCTCGGCCGTGCAAGCCGCGAGGATCCATCCGACGGAGAGCCCGATGATCGCGAGCGTCAGCGTGATCCGGCCTCGTCGCGATCCCTCCATGTCGCTCCCCCCGTAGCCCGAGGTTCCCGGCGCGCCGACCGAACCCGGTGATCGGCCGGACTGTCCGCAACTCCTACGGCCCGAGGTGAATCCACGCAAGCTCCCGTCGCCCACCCGGATCCTGCGGGCGTGGTCTCACCACCCCCCGGACGCAGCCTCCGGAAATACCACGAGCCCCGCCATCGCGGGGCCCTGAGATGATGGAGCCGGCCGGATTCGAACCGGCGACCTTCGCGTTGCAAACGCGATGCTCTCCCGACTGAGCTACGGCCCCTCGTGTCGTACCCGTTCGTACCCGTGACCCGTCCTCGACGGTCGCGGATGGGGGTCGACATCCGAAAGATACGGGCCGTGACGGGCGGGTGAAACTGCGCCCGGCCGTGGCTCCGGCGGGCGTGGCGCCGCCGGTCGGGGACCGGCAGGGATTCGTCGCTCCCGGGCGCCCCGTTCCGCCGTGTCGCCGCCCCTAGCGCCTCCGGACCAGCCCGACCTGCCGCAGGCTCGAGAGCTGCTCGCTGAGCGAGCGGCCGCCGGCTCCGGTCCGCGCCCGCGCCTTCTGTCGCTCGTTCGGGGGGAGGGCGCCCAGCAGGGCGAAGGCCGTCAGGGCTATCGTAAGTTCCAGCATCGTGGTCACTCCCGGTGGTCTCGTTCGGTCCATCTCTTCCTCCGCTCCGGACGCCCCGGGGCGGTCCTTCCGTCTCGTCCCACCCTACGGACGCCCGCGGCCGTCGGTTTCACGCCCCCCCTCGCGTGACTATCTTTCCCGGCCGGCCGGTCGCACCCGGCCAGCCGGACCGTCGCGCCCGCCCGGCGACGCGCCCATCCGACGACGCGCCCGTCCGACGGTGCGGGGCCGCCGTGGTGCGGGGAGCGCCGACGGTCCACCCGCCGACCCCGAGACGAGAACACGGAAGCCAGAGACCCCGATGCCGACGCCACTGGAAGCCATCGACACGAAGATCGATCCCCGGGAGAGGCACGGACTGGAGGACGACGACCTCCTCCGCATCTACCGGACGATGTACACCTCGCGGAAGGTGGACGACCGCGAGATCTCCATGAAGCGACAGCAGAAGATCTTCTTCCAGATCAGCGGCGCGGGGCACGAGGCGGTGCTCACGGCGGCCGGCCTGGCCACCGACCCGGAGAAGGATTGGTACTTCCCCTACTACCGGGACCGGGCGCTCTGCCTGCAGGTGGGGATGACGCCCTACGAGATGTTCCTGCAGGCCGTGGGGGCGGCCGACGACCCCGCCAGCGGCGGACGGCAGATGCCCGCCCACTGGGGCCATCCGGAGATCCGCATCCCCACCTCCTCGAGCCCCACCGGCTCCCAGTTCCTGCCCGCCGTGGGATGCGCCGAGGCCGGGGTGCGGGCCGAGCGGATCGGGGTGGACGGCGACCTGGTGGACCGGACCGGCGACGAGGTGGTCGTCGTCACCGGGGGGGAGGGCAGCACCTCCGAGGGGGAGTTCTGGGAGGCGCTGAACACCGCCTCGAACCTCCGGCTGCCGCTCGTCTTCCTCGTCGAGGACAACGGCTACGCCATCTCGGTCCCGGTGGAGGTGCAGACGGCCGGCGGCAGCATCTCCCGGCTGGTGGACGGCTTCCCCGACCTGCTGATCCGCGAGGTGGACGGCACCGATCCACTGGCCAGCTACGGCGCCATGCGGGAGGCGGTGGCCCACTGCCGCCAGCGCAAGGGCCCCGCCCTGGTGCACGCCCACGTCATCCGGCCCTACAGCCACTCCATGTCGGACGACGAGCGCCTCTACAAGCCCGAGGAGGAGCGGGAGGCGGAGGCGGAGCGGGACCCGATCCCGAACTTCGCCGAGTGCCTGGTGCGCGAGGGGATCGCCACCGAGGAGGAGCTGGAGGCCCTGCGGGACGAGGTGGACGAGGAGGTCATGGAGGCCTCCGACCGGGCGCTGGAGCAGGAGCAGCCCGGCGCCGACACGATCCACCACCACGTCTACTCCGAGGACGTCGACCCCACCTCGGACGCCTTCGACACCGAGCCGGCCTTCGAGGGGGACGAGACCACCATGGTCGACCTCCTCAACAAGTGCCTCCACGACGAGATGGCCCGCGACCCCCGGATTGTCGTGTTCGGCGAGGACGTGGCCGACGCGAGCCGCGAGGAGGTGCTGGACGAGGTCAAGGGCAAGGGCGGCGTCTTCAAGGTGACCGCCAACCTCCAGCGCGAGTTCGGCTCCGAGCGCTGCTTCAACACGCCCCTGGCCGAGGCCAACATCATCGGCCGGGCGGTGGGGATGGCGGTCCGGGGGATGAAGCCGGTGGCCGAGATCCAGTTCTTCGACTACATCTGGCCCGGCTACCACCAGACCCGCAGCGAGCTGGCCACCTGGCGGTGGCGCTCCGACGGCCACTGGAGCGCGCCGGCGGTGATCCGGACCACCTACGGCGGCTACCTGGGCGGCGGCGCCATCTACCATTCCCAGAGCGGCGCCTCCCTCTTCACCCACATCCCGGGGCTGCGGGTGGTGTGCCCCTCCACCGCCCTGGACGCCAACGGGCTGCTGCGCACGGCGCTGCGGTGCGACGACCCGGTGCTCTTCCTGGAGCACAAGCACCTGTACCGCCAGACCTACAACAAGAGCGCCTATCCGGGCCCCGACTACATGATCCCCTTCGGCAAGGCCGCCACGGTCCGGGAGGGGACGGAGCTGACCGTGGTGACCTACGGCGCGCTCGTGCAGCGCACCCTCAAGGCCCTGAAGCAGCTGGAGAAGGAGGGGAGCCCGGTGGACGCCGAGGTCATCGACCTCCGCACGCTGAACCCCGTGGACATGGAGGCCGTGGCGGACTCGGTGAAGCGGACGAACAAGGTGCTCGTGGCCTACGAGGACCCGAAGTCGTGGGGCTACGGCACCGAGATCACGGCGCGGATCAACGACGAGGTGTTCGAGTGGCTCGACGGCCCGGTCCGCCGGGTGTGCGCCACCGACACCTTCGTGGGCTACGCCCCCAACCTGGAGAACGCCATCCTGCCCCAGGTGGAGGACATCGCCGAGGCCATCGCCGACCTGGACCGGTACTAGGCCTCTCCCGGACCCCCGCGCCGGCGCCAGCTCCGGATGTCCGCCACCAGCTCCGCCCGCTCCACCCCGGCGCCCAGCTCGTCCCGGAAGCGCTCGACCTTCACGTCGTAGTGGGGCAGCGCGTGGGAGCGGTCGATCCAATCGGCCTTCAGGCCGTGCTCCCGCCCCCAGCCCGCCAGCTCCTCCACGGAGTCGTCGCTGTACACGTGGCACAGCCGGTCGCCCACCTCGATGTCGAGGCGCGGGACGTCGGTGCGGGCCCGGTGGTAGTGGAACTTGATCACGGGGCCACCTTAAGGGCCACGGCGGCCGGCGGCGAGCCCGGCGCGGTCGGAGGCGCGCGACCCTCCTAGCTCGTCCCCACCAGCACCACGCCCGCCAGGATCACCGTCGTGGCGGCCAGCCGCCGGCCGGTGGCGCCCTCGCGGAACACGGCGCCGCCCAGGAGGATGGCCAGCAGGGTGCCGCTCCGCTTGATGGCCAGCACGTAGGCCGCGAGCGACAGGCGAAGCGCCTCCATCTGGCACACGAACATGGCGGCGAACAGCATCCCCTGGCCGGCCAGCAGCCCCGGGTGCTCGGCGAGGGAGCGGCGGAGGCCGGCGCGGTGCTCGGGCGCGCCGCCTTTGGCCGCCTCGGCCGGGCCCCGCGCACCGTCGGCTGCTTCCGCCGCGTCGCCCCCGCTGCCCGCGCCGCCGTCGGCCGTGTCCGCCGCCTCCGTCCGCCCGCTCCCCAGGGCCGCCGGCAGGAAGCCGAGCCCCATCCCCACCGACAGGGCGACGCCGTAGAAGGCGGGGGAGGCGTTCAGGACGGCGACCCGGTCCACGGTGCCCGAGACGGCCCACAGGACGGTGACGGCCATCATCCGGCGGGCCCCGGGGTCGCGGGCCAGGGCCCGGAAGGGCTCCAGGAGGGGGCGGTCGCGTCCGCGGAAGTTGAGCAGGTAGACGCCCACCACGACGAGCACGATGCCGGTGATGCCCTGCAGGCCGGCCCGCTCACCCAGCAGCACCCACTCCACCGGCACCACCAGCACGGGCGTCAGGGCCAGCAGGGGATAGGTGACGCCCAGGTCGCCCTTCTCCAGCGCCGAGACGTAGAGGCGGAAAGAGACCAGGTAGAGGGCCACGTTGGCGCCGAAGGCGGCCCAGAACGTCGGCTGCACGGCGGGGATCCCGCGGGCCACCAGGTAGAGGAGGAGGGCCGGGAAGGCCAGGGCGAAGATGGCCCAGGTGGTGACGGCCGGCGTCACCCGGTCCGTCATCCTCTTGGTCCACGCCCCCTGCAGGGCGTAGAACACGGCGGCGCCCCCGGCCAGGAGGGCCCAGGTCACGGGGCGCCTCTCAGCCCGTCCAGTCGTCCCTCAGCTGGTCGGGCAGGCCCGGGGCCAGCGCCGAGCGCCCGTCGGCGGAGAGGTGGGGTCGGAGCTCCCGGAGCACCGCCCGCGCGACGCGCTCCACCGCGTCCTCGTCCAGCGCCGGGGCGTGGCGCCGGACCCGGGCCACGAACGCCTCCCGGTCGGGTGGACCCGTGCCGTCCCCGCCGGGTTCCCCGGTGAAAGCCTGCTCCCGCAGGCGGGCGAAGAGCGCCGGCTTCCAGAGGTTCTCGAGCTCCTCGGGCAGGTGCTCCGCCGCCTCCCGGGCCCCCTCGTCCCCGGTCCCCAGGAAGAGGGCGTAGTACACGCCCCGCACCGCCGCCAGCGCCCGGTCGTGGTCCCGGAGGTCCGAGGCCTTCTGCACCCTGTCGAGGAACTCGCTCATGGATCCGTCCGGTGACGAGGGTCGGCTCCGGGAGGCGAGCGACGGGCCGTGGGCCCGGATGGGATCGCGCCCGGCCCGGCCTCCCGGCGGGGCTCGTGGGACGGTCAGGGTGCAACCGCTGTGCCGAACCAGTGATCGCAGGAAGCGGGAGAGGTGGGGCGGTGGAGGTCCGCGCGGCGTCGCGCGGGGGCTCAGGCGCCGGCCGGATCAGGGTCCGGGTCGCCGTCCGTGTTGCCGTCCGCGTCCCGGTCGGCGTCGACCTCCTCGGCGACCAGGTAGGCCTCGACGAGCTGCTCGTCCTCGTACTGGTCGAGGACGTCGTGGGCCGGCACGTCCTCCTCCAGGCGGAGCCAGGTCTCCCGGGCCGGGAGGTTGGGGGTGTCGAGGGGCTCGAAGCGGACCCGGGCCAGGTGCCAGTCGTCGCCCTCGGGCCGCTCGACCTCGTCGGGCAAGGCGACGACCCGCCAGCGGCTGCCGTCCACGTCGATCTCTCGCCTCACGGGCTCCTCCTGCAAGCCGGCTCCGGGCGCCGCCGCACCGAGACCGTCCCGCCCGACGGTGCGCTGCCGCCCCCCGCTCGAATGCGCCGGCCGAGCCCCCTCGGGCCGGGCGACTTTCCGCCGCGGCGCCCGGACGGCCCGCCGTCAGGGCGGCGGGACGTCGAAGTGCTCGTAGTTCTTGGTGATGAACTCCTGCCACTTCTCCGGCACCTCGTCGTCCGGGAAGATCGCCTCCACCGGGCACTCCGGGACGCAGGCGCCGCAGTCGATGCACTCCTCGGGATGGATGTAGTACTGGTCCTCGCCCTCGTAGATGCAGTCCACCGGGCACACGTCGACGCACGAGGCGTCCTTGGTCCCGATGCAGGGTTGGGTGATGATGTAGGTCATGGCTGTCCTGCGCTGGGGTCGTGAAACGGTCGGCGGGGCAGAGAGGAGGGGCCGGCGAGGCGGCAGCCGGCCGGGGCTTCCGTCCCGCCCGCGCAGGATACAGGATAAGCGGCCCGTGCGGGTGCTGCAACGACCGATGATCCCGGTGCGATGCTTGCGGGTCGTGGCCTTCCCGCGAGAGGGCGCGCCGCCGGCCGGATCTCTTGTGGACGCGGCCGCGGGGCGCCTGTAGCTTGCCGGCGGCCGGTGCGGGAGCCGGCGCCGCGCTCGGCTCGGGCGCGCGTCCCGCGACGCACCGTCGGCGCCCGACGTCATGATTCCAGGAGAGCGCAGGGGATAGATGAGGCAGCTCGAGGTCGTCCAGCCCGGAGGCAGCGGCACCGGGGACCCGTCCGGCGGAGACGCCGGTGCGGGCACCGCCGGCCCGAACCGCCGGGCGAGCATGGCCCACGGTGCGGGCCAGAAGGCCGCCGAGGCCGCCCCCTCCCCCGAGGAGTGGCCGAAGCGGAAGCCGGACTGGATGAAGGTGAAGGCGCCGGGCGGCGACGAGTACCGGCGCATCAAGCGGATGATGCGGGGCCTGGACCTCCACTCGGTGTGCGAGGAGGCCCACTGTCCCAACATCGGCGAGTGCTGGGAGAAGGGGACCGCCACCTTCCTGATCATGGGGGACACCTGCACGCGGAACTGTCCCTACTGCGCCATCGGCCACGGCCGTCCGCAGGAGCTGGACCTGGACGAGCCCCGTCGGGTGGCCGAGGCGATCGCCGAGCTCGACCTCAACCACTGCGTCATCACCTCGGTGGACCGGGACGACCTGCCGGACGGCGGCGCGCGCATCTTCGCCCGGACGATCCACGAGATCCGGGACCGCCTGCCGGGCTGCTCCATCGAGGTGCTCACGCCCGACTTCCAGGGGGACGAGGAAGCGGTGCGAACGGTGGTCGAGGCCCGGCCCGCCATCTTCAATCACAACATGGAGACGGTGCGCCGGCTCCATCCCACGGCCCGCCCGGGAGGGCGGTACGAGCGGTCGCTGGAGGTGCTTCGCGCCGCCCGCCGGCTGGGCGGGGACGACGGGGTCCTCACCAAGACGGGCATCATGCTGGGGCTGGGCGAGGAGGGCGACGATATCCGGAGCTTCATGGACGACGCCCTGGAGGCCGGCATCCAGATCCTCACCCTGGGCCAGTACCTCCGGCCCTCGAAAGACCACCTGCCCATCGACCGCTACGTGACGCCCGAGGAGTTCGACCGCTGGAAGGAGGTCGGGGAGGAGAAGGGGTTCCTCCACGTGGAGAGCGGTCCCCTGGTCCGGAGCAGCTACCACGCCGGCGAGCAGGTGAGGGAGCTCCGGGCCCGGGTGGCGGCGTCGGCGTAGGGAGGAGGCACCGATGGCCACCGCCGAGGAGGAGGCCGCCGACCGGGGAGGACTCCTGGGCCTGGCGGACGCCGAGCTGAAGCGCCTGCTCCGGCTCATGATGCTGGGCCGCCGGTTCGAGGAGAAGGCGGCCGAATCCTACCAGATGGGGAAGATCGGCGGCTTCTGCCATCTCTACATGGGGCAGGAGGCCGTGGCCGCCGGCACCATCTCCGCCCTGCGGGAGGACGACTACGTCGTCTCCGCCTACCGGGAGCACGTCCAGGCCCTGGCCCGGGGGATGAGCGCCGAGTCCGTCATGGCCGAGCTGTATGGCCGGGTGGACGGCTGCTCGAAGGGCAAGGGCGGCTCCATGCACCTCTTCGACCGGGGCCGGAATTTCATGGGCGGCCACGCCATCGTGGGCCAGCACGTGCCCATCGCCGCCGGCGTGGGCTACGCCATCCGCTACCGCGAGGACGACGCGGTCTGCCTCTGCCTCTTCGGCGACTCGGTGCTGAACATCGGCGCCTTCCACGAGGGCTTCAACATGGCGGCCAAGTGGGGGCTGCCGGTGGTCTACGTGTGCGAGAACAACTCCTACGGCATGGGCACCGACATCCGGCGCGTGGCCGCCGTGGACGAGCTGGTGGACCGGGCCTGCGCCTACGACGGGATGGGCTCGGCGTCGGTGGACGGCATGGACGTGATGGCGATGCGGGAGGCCACCGACGAGGCCGTCCGCGTGGCCCGGGAGGAGAGCCGACCCTATTTCCTCGAGGCCCGCTGCTACCGCTACATGGGCCACTCCATGGCCGACCCCTCCCACGGCACCTACCGGTCGAAGGAGGAGGTGGAGGAGCGCCGGGACGACGATCCCATCCTCACCTTCCGCCAGCGGCTGATCGACGCCGACGTGATCACGGTGGAGGACTACGAGGCGATGGACGAGGAGGTCATCGAGGAGGTGGAGGCGGCCGCGGAGTTCGCCGACGAGAGCCCGAAGCCCGGGCCGGCGGCCGTGTACGAGGACGTCTACGCCGACGGCTACCCCGACGACCTCGCGCGCCGGGACGCCTGGCGACCGGAGCTGGACTAGCCCGATGCCCGAGATCACCTACCGGGAGGCGCTGAACCAGGCGCACCGCGAGGAGATGGAGCGGGACGACGCCGTCTTCCTCCTGGGCGAGGAGGTGGGCGAGTACGACGGCGCCTACAAGGTGTCGAAGGGCCTGCTGGAGGAGTTCGGCGAGTGGCGGGTCCGGGACACGCCCATCGCCGAGAACGGCTTCGCGGGGATCGGGGTGGGGGCGGCCATGGCCGGCCTGCGGCCCGTGGTGGAGTTCATGACCTGGAACTTCGCCTACCTGGCGATGGACCAGATCGTGAACTCGGCGGCCAAGATGTACCAGATGTCCGGCGGGCAGTACAACGTCCCCGTCGTCTTCCGGGGCCCCGGGGGCGCCGCCCTCCAGCTCGCCTCCCAGCACTCCAACGTCGTGGACTCCCAGTACGCCTACGTCCCCGGCCTGAAGGTGGTGGCGCCGGCCACGGCCTACGACGCGAAAGGGCTGCTCAAGGCCGCCATCCGGGACGACGACCCGGTCCTGGTCATCGAGGGCGAGCTCCTCTACAACCTCCGGGACGAGGTGCCCGAGGAGGAGTACGTCGTCCCCATCGGCGAGGCGGACGTGAAGCGGGAGGGCGACGACTGCACCGTGGTCTGCCACTCCAAGATGGTCCACCAGGCGCTGGAGGCCGCCGAGACGGTGGCGGAGAAGCACGGGATCGAGGTCGAGGTGCTGGACCTCCGGACGCTCCGGCCGATGGACACCGACGCCGTGGTGGCCTCGGTGAAGAAGACGAACCGCGCCGTGGTGGTGGAGGAGGGCTGGCCCACCTCGGGCATCGGGGCCCAGGTGGCCGACGACGTCCAGCGCGAGGCCTTCGACTGGCTGGACGCGCCGGTCCGGCGGGTGAGCGGCCTGGACGTGCCGATGCCCTACGCCCGGAACCTGGAGAAGATCGTCTTCCCCAGCGACAAGAACGTGGTCCGGGCCGTGGAGGCGGTCTGCTACGTCGACGGGGCCGGCGCGTGAGGGCCCCGGCGCGGGCGCGGCCGGCGGGCCCGGGACGGACGGCGGCGCGACCCGCTCCGGTGCGTGCGACGAGCCGGGCGTCGTCGGCCGTTCCGGCGCCCAGCGGTAAAGCGGTCAGGTAAAGGGCAGGCGGAGAGCCTATGGCGACGAAGGTGGTGATGGCCCAGCTCAGCCCCACGATGGAGGAGGGGCGCGTGGTCGAGTGGAAGGTCTCCGAGGGCGACGAGGTGAAGCAGGGCGACGTCGTGGCGGAGATCGAGACCGACAAGGCCAACATGGACGTGGAGGCCATGGGCGCCGGCGTGCTGCGGAAGATCATCCACGGCGAGGGCGACACGGTGCCGGTGGGCGCCCTCATCGGCGTGATCGGGGAGCCGGACGAGGACATCTCCGACCTCCTGGAGGAGGCCGGAGAGGTGGCGGAGACTGGAGAGGAGGCGGGGGACGGGGCCGAGCCCGAGCCCGCGGAGACGGAGACCCCGGGCGAGCCCTCGGCGGTAGAGGCCCCGGACGAGGCCGCCCCGGAGGAGGCCGCGCCGGCCGGCGGTGAGGTCATCACGCCCACCGGCAGGCAAGAGGCGGGCGAGGAGCAGGAGGCCGCGGCTGCCGAGGTCGAGACGGACCGGACGCCAGCCGGCCGGGACGACGGCCGCGTCCGGGCCTCCCCGGTGGCCCGGAAGATGGCGCGCGAGGAGGGGGTGGACCTGGCCCGGGTGGAGGGGTCCGGCCCCTCCGGGCGGGTGATCAAGCGGGACGTGGAGGCGGCGCTGGAGCGGGGCCTGGCCGCACGGGAGCCGGCCGGCGCCCCCGCGGCGGGTCCCTCCCGGCTGGTCGACGAGACGGTGGAGCCGAGCCAGATGCGGAAGGCCATCGCCCGGCGGCTCAGCCAGTCGCTGGGTCCCGTCCCCCACTTCTTCCTCACCTCCGAGATCGACATGGAGCGGGCCCTGGACCTGCGGGCCGAGCTGAACGAGCGGCGCGGCGTCGGCACCGGGGAGGGCCCGCCGAAGATCGGCGTGAACGACCTGCTGCTCAAGACGGTCGCCGAGGCCCTGGTCCGCCACCCGGAGATCAACGCCAGCTGGACGGAGGACGGGATCCGGCGCCACGGCAGCGTGGACCTGGGCATCGCGGTGGCTCTGGACGAGGGGCTCATCACCCCGGTGCTCCGGGGCGCGGAGGCGAAGGGGCTGGAGCGGATCGCCGTGGAGGCGGCCGAGCTGATCCGTCGCGCCCGGGAGCGGGACCTGCAGCCGGAGGAGTACCGGGGGGCCACCTTCTCGGTGTCCAACCTGGGGATGTATCCCATCGACCAGTTCACGGCCGTGATCAACCCGCCGGAGGCGGGCATCCTGGCGGTGGGGCGGACCGAGGAGAAGCCGGTGGCCGTGGACGGGGAGCTGACCGTCCGCCGGCGCATGCGGGTCACCATGTCGTGCGACCACCGGGTGGTCGACGGGGCCATGGGCGCCGAGTTCCTGGCCACCTTCAAGCGGATGCTCGAGAATCCACTGGCGATGGTACTGTGACGGCGGATCGCCGGCTGGCGGGCTACGGAGAGCGGAATGACAGCAGCGACTCTGAGGGATAGACACCATGGCTGACCAGTTCGACGTCGTCGTCATCGGGGCCGGCCCGGCCGGCTACGTGGCCGCCATCCGCGCCGCGCAGCTCGGGCAGGAGGTGGCCTGCGTGGAGGCGGACAACCGCGAGGGCGGCCTGGGCGGGACCTGCCTCAACTGGGGGTGCATCCCGGCCAAGGCCATGCTGGAGAGCGCGGCCCTGGCCCACCGGGTCCGGGACCAGGGCGAGGAGTTCGGCGTCCGACCGGTGGAGGTGGAGTACGACGTCTCCGCCGCCGTGGACCGGAGCCGCCGGATCAGCGAGAAGCTGGCCGGCGGGGTCAGCTACCTCTTCAGGAAGAACGGCGTCGAGGAGATCCACGGCCGCGGGCGGCTGGCGGGCGGCGGTACGGTGGTCGTCGAGGACGACGAGGGCGGGACCCGGGAGCTGCAGGCGGGGAACGTCATCATCGCCACGGGCTCGGTCATGAAGACCTTCCCCGGCTTCGAGTTCGACGGGGAGAAGGTGATCGGCAGCCGGGAGGCGCTGGAGCTGAGGGACCCGCCCGGTCGCATGGTCGTCGTGGGCGGCGGCTACGTGGGCGTCGAGTTCGCCGACGTGTTCGAGTCCTTCGGCGTCGACGTCACCCTGGTGGAGGCCCTGGACTCGCTGGTGCCGGGCTTCGATCCCGACCTGGGGGAGGCCCTGGCGAAGTCCTACGGGAAGCGGGGCATCGACGTGCGGACCGGGACGAAGGTGGTGGAGCTGGACCGCGACGCCGACCCGATGGTCCTCACCGTGGAGACCGAGGAGGGCGAGGCGACGATCGAGACCGACCTGGTGCTGATGGCCGTGGGCCGGAAGCCCGTGCTGGAGGACCTCGGGCTGGAGGAGGCCGGCGTCGAGGTGGAGGACGGCTTCGTCCGCGTGGACGAGATGATGCGCACCTCCGCCGAGGGCGTCTATGCGGCGGGCGACGTGGCCGGCCAGCCCATGCTGGCCCACAAGGGGAGCCACGAGGGGGTGGTGGCGGCCGAGCACATCGCCGGCGCCGACCCCCATCCGCTCGACTACGAGAACATCCCCAGCGTGGGCTACTGTCATCCCGAGGTGGCCAGCATCGGCCTCACCGCCGGGCAGGCCGAGGAGCGAGGCTACGAGGTGAAGGAGGGCAAGTTCCCGCTGCAGGCCCACGGCCGGGCGCTCACCGCCGGCTCCGGGGAGGGCTTCGTGAAGGTCGTCTCCGAGACGAAGTACGGCGAGGTGCTGGGCGTGCACATGATCGGCTACAACGTGAGCGAGCTCATCGCCGAGGCCGGGATCGGACGGATGCTGGAATCCACCGTCGAGGAGTTCGCCGCCCATCCCCACGCGCATCCCAGCATGTCCGAGGCGGTCATGGAGGCGGCCCTGGTCGCCATGGACCGTGCGATCCACATCTGAGCGCCGTGGCCGCACGATGACCTCCGCCGCCTCCCCGTCCGCCGAAGCGGGCCCCGATCCGCGACCGCCCTCCGCCACCGGAACGACGCCCGCGGGCGACACGGCGTCCTCGGCCGCCGGAACGGCCCCGACGTCCGGGCCCGGCCGCCCCCACGAACCCGAGCCACCGTCGCGCCCGGGCGTCGAGCGGCCGGAGATCCGGGTCGTCGCCTTCGACGGGACCGTGGCCTACCGCGAAGGGCTGGAGCTGCAGCGCCGCCTGGCCCGGGAGCGGATCGACGGTGAGGCGGACGACGACCTCCTGCTGCTCCTGGAGCACGAGCCCGTGCTGACCCTGGGGCGGGGCACCGAGGTCGGCCACCTGGCGGCCGGCGAGGAGAAGCTGGCCGCCCGCGGCGTGGAGGCGGTGGAGATCGAGCGGGGCGGCGACGTCACCTACCACGGTCCCGGCCAGCTCGTCGGGTACCCGATCCTGGACCTCCGGCGCTACCGGAAGGACCTGCACTGGTACCTGAGGAGCGTGGAGGCGGCCCTGATCTCGGCCCTGGGCGAGCTGGGCCTGCCCGCCTTCCGGGTGCCGGAGCACACCGGCGTGTGGGTGGGCGACCGGGAAGCTCTGGAGGCCGAGGAGGACGGGGCCGGACCGGGCGACAGGGTCGGACCTGGGGGCGCGACCGCCGGTCAGACCGCCGGGGCCTCCTCCGCGGCCGCGGCCGTCCTCGAGGGGCGCGTGCGGAAGGTGGCCTCCATCGGCGTCCACGTCAGCCGCTGGGTCACCTGGCACGGCTTCGCCCTGAACGTGACCGACGAGGCGCTGGAGTACTTCGACCTCATCGTGCCCTGCGGCATCGAGGGCGTCACGATGACCAGCCTCGCGAGCGAGGGCGTCGGCGTCGGGCCGCGGTCCCCCCGGCTGCGGGAGGCCGTCGGCCGCGGGTTCGCCCGCGCCTTTGCCGCGCGGGTGGTGGAAGGGGGGCGGCCGTGAGGTCTGCTCCCGCTGACTCTGGTCGTACGTACGTACAACCAGAGTGGGGCTGGAGGCTCGAGACCGGGGGGTCCGCACCGTGACCCAGCTCTTCGACATCCTCGGCCCGAAGATGGTGGGCCCGTCCAGCTCCCACACGGCCGGGGCGTGCCGGCTGGGCTTCGTCGTACAGGCCGTCCTGGGCGGCCCGCCCGACGAGGCGCGGATCGAGCTGCACGGCAGCTTCGCCATGACCGGGGAGGGGCACGGCACGAAGAAGGCCATCCTGGGAGGGCTGCTGGGCTGGCTGCCCGACGACGTCCGGATCCGCACCAGCCCGGATGCCGCCGACGAGGTGGGGATGGACCACGAGTTCGTGACGGTCGACCTGGGCGAGGACCTCCATCCCAACTCCGTCCGCTTCGAGGCCCGGCGGGGCGACGAGGAGGTCGAGGTGCTGGGGTCCTCGGTCGGGGGCGGACAGATCCGCGTGTGGCGGATCGACGGCTTCGAGGTGGACCTGACCGGCTCGCTCCCGACCCTGGTGGTGCACGCCGACGACGTGCCGGGCACGGTGGCCCGGATCACCGGCCTGCTGGCCGAGCACGGCGTGAACATCGCCACCCTGCGCGTGGACCGCACGGGCCGGGGGGAGAGGGCCCTGATGACCATCGAGACCGACGACGCGGTCCCCGAGGCGATGCTGCGGGATCTCCGGGAGCAGCCGTGGGCCCACTGGATCCGCTACCTGCAGAAGCTGACGTGAACCGGACGCGATTCGACCGGGGGTCCGCCCGGTCGCGCGGATCGTCGCCCCGGACGCCCCGAGGGGAGGCCTGACCGTGTTCGAGTCGATGCAGGACTGGTTCGAGCTGGCCGAGGCGGAGGGGATCTCCCTGGCCGAGGCGTCCCTGCGGCGGGAGGCGAAGGAGACCGGGGCGGAGCCGGAGGAGATCCGGGCGCGCATCCGGGAGGCCCTGGAGGTGATGGACGAGGCGGTGGAGGAGGGTCTGGCCTCGGACGAGGCGAGCCCGAGCGGCCTCACCGGCGGTCGGGCGCGGCGCCTGGAGCGCGAGGGTCCCCGCATCTTCGGCGAGGGCTTCACCGGCATGCTGGCCCGGGCCATCGCCACCCTGGAGGTGAACGCCCGGATGGGGCTCATCGTGGCGGCGCCCACGGCCGGGGCGGCCGGCGTGGTGCCCGGCGTGCTGCTGACCCTGGAGGAGGACCGGGGCTGGAGCCGGGACGACCTGGTGGACGGGATGCTGGTGGCCGGCGCCGTGGGCGCCGTGGTCGCCCACCGGGCCTCCATCTCCGGGGCCGGCGGCGGGTGCCAGGCCGAGACGGGGAGCGCGGCCGCCATGTCCGCCGCCGCCGTCGCCTGGCTGGAGGGCGGCGACGCCGGGCAGGTGGGCCACGCGGTCGCCCTCACCCTGCAGGGCATGCTGGGCCTCATCTGCGACCCGGTGGCGGGGCTGGTGGAGATCCCCTGCGCCTACCGCAACGCCACCGCGGCGGTGCAGGCCGTGGCGTGCGCCGAGATGGCGCTGGCGGGCCTGGACTTCCCGATCCCCCCGGACGAGGTGATCGACGTCATGGGGGAGGTGGGCGAGAAGATGGACGTCCGCTTCCGGGAGACCGCCATGGGAGGCCTGGCCGCCAGCCCCACGGGCCGCCGCCTGGCCGAGGAGGCCGGGATGGAGGAGCTCGTCCAGCTCCAGCGCAGGGGCGAGGAGCAGGGGGAGGACTCGGCCCGGTTCGGCCCGAGCTGAGCGAGCCGGGCCGCCCGCAGCATCGCGCGGCCAGACATCGAGAACGAGAGCGACAGGGAGGAAGACGATGACGACCCTTCTCTACCTGCTGGCCGCCTCCGTGGCCGTCGGCCTCCTGGTGGGCCGCCTGGCGGACATGCCCGGGAAGGAGCTGCTGGGCCTGTGCGCCGTGATGTGCCTCGGGTCGCTGGGCTTCTACGGGCTGGTGCTGCTCCTGTAGGCCGGGGAGCGGCCCGGTCGAAGGGGACGGTCCGGTGGCGGCGGACGCTCAGCCGCCCCCGTCCCGCACCGTGAGGCTCGAATCCGGCGTCACGGTGATGTCCTGGGAGCTGACGGCCAGCTCCACGTCCTCGGAGGACTCGACGGCGGCGAGCACACGCTCCCACAGCGCGCGCTTCACCGCGCCCCGCCGGCGATAGTCGACCACGTACCGGAGCGTGTACGTCAGCCAGTTCTCGTCGGCGGACAGGCCGACCCGTGGTTCGACGTCGGCCTCGGGCAGCCGGTACTTGCGCCGGAGCCGCCGCCACGTGGCCTGTGCGTCCGGGACCTCGTCCGAGACCGTCTCCCGAAGCGCCTCCTCCAGCGACGCCCGGGCGGCGGAGCGGTCGCTCCCGTGCTTGATCGGCACCGTGATCCCGTCCCAGAGGAAGGGGAAGTCGCCGGAGTAGTTGTAGACGGGCTTGGTCAGCACGTCGGCGTTGGCGACCCGGACGACCCGACCGCTGTAGCCGCCGCCCGACGTCCCCTCCCCGACCTCGAAGATCGTGGTGCGAAGGAGGCCGATGCTCACCACGTCGCCCGTGATCCCGCCGACCCGCACCCGGTCCCCGGTCCTGTAGTAGCCGCCGAACGCCAGCGCCAGCCAGCCGGCGACGCTCAGCAGCGGCTGCTGCAGGGCGAAGGCCACCCCGGCGCCGACCAGCCCCAGCGTCACGCCCAGGCCCGTGATCCGTTCCACGACGACGAAGGCGACGAACAGGACGCCGGCCGCCACGGCGACCACGTTGATCGCCTTGCGAACGCGGTACTGCGTGGCCGGCTCCTCGATCCAGCGGGCCGTGGAGCGCCGGAGGAGCCCCGCCGCGAGCCAGATCGCCCCGATGCCCACCAGGGCGACCAGCGCCCGCTCGGCCAGCGCCGGGGGCAGCCACGGTGGCAGCACCTCCGCGAGCGGGGGCACGCTCACGTCTCCCGCCGCTCCTGCCGGCGCCGCGCCAGCTCCAGCCGCGCCACCCGCCGCTCCTCGGCGTCCCGGTGACGGCGCAGCTCCTCGGGATCCCGGAGCCGGAGGTGGGGGACGGGCAGCGGCCGGCCCTCGTCGTCCACCGCCACCATCGTCACGTAGCAGGAGTTGGTGTGGCGCTCCCCGCCGCCCTCGGCGGACTCGGCCGTCACCCGCACGCCCACCTCCACCGAGGTCCGTCCCACGGTGTTCACCGAGGCCCTGAGCGTGACGATGTCCCCGACGTGCACCGGCGAGCGGAAGTCCACCTGGTCGAAGCTGGCGGTGACGCAGGGATGGCCGGCGTGGCGGGTGGCGCACACGTAGGCGATCTTGTCCACCGCGGCCAGGACGATCCCGCCGAAGACGCTGCCCATGAGGTTGGCGTCGGAAGGGCCCATGAGCTGGGTCATCGTCACCTGCGAGGCCTCCACGTCCCGCACCTCCTCCGACTCGCTCCGCCCGACGACCAGGGGCAGGTCGGCCGGGTCGAGATCGGCGGCGCCGTCGGTCACCAGGCCGTCGGCGGCCTGGCCGGCCGCCCCCGGCTCGGTCCGGCCCTCGCGGCGAAATTCATCGTCCTCGCCGGTCATCCGCCCCCTCCCCCGTCCCCCTCCAGGCCGGGACCCCGGTGCGGGAGGCGGTCCACCGGCGGTGTCTCGCCCGCCAGGCTCGCGGCGGTGGCCTCGGCCTCGCGCAGGACCCGCAGGACGTTGCCGCCCAGGATCTTCTCCACCTCCACCTCGGTGTAGCCGCGGCGCAGCAGCTCCCGGGTCAAATTCGGGAAGCCCGAGACGTCGCCCAGCCCCTCGGGCAGGACCGTGACGCCGTCCCAGTCCGAGCCGATCCCCACGTGGTCCACCCCGGCCACCTCGACGACGTGGTCGACGTGGTCGGCCACGGTCCGCACGTCACCGCGGGGGAGGGGGTTCTCCTCCCGGAAGCGGTCCATGCGGGCGTCGATGGCGTCCTCCGGCACGCCCTCCGCCTCCAGGGCCGCCGCCAGCGAGTCGCCCCGGAGGTCGATGCGGGCCCCCTCCGGCGTCAGGTAGGCGGAGACGAAGGTGATCATGATCACCCCGCCGTTCTCCGGCAGGCGCCGGAGCACGTCGTCGGGGACGTTGCGTGGGTGCTCGGCCAGGGCCCGGGCCGAGGAATGGGAGAAGATGACCGGGGCGCGGGAGACGTCCAGCGCGTCGTGCATGACGTCGTCCGTCACGTGGGAGAGGTCCACCAGCATCCCCAGCCGGTTCATCTCGCGGATCACCTTCCGGCCGAAGTCGGTGAGCCCGCCGTGGGCCGCCGTGTCACCGGCGGCGTCGGCCCAGGCCAGGGTGCCCGAGTGGGTCACCGTCATGTAGCGCACCCCCGCCCGATAGAGCTCCCGCAGGACCGGGAGCGAGTTGCCGATGGCGTGTCCCCCCTCGGCGCCCAGCACGGAGGCGGTGCGTCCGGAGGCGGCGGCGTGGACCACGTCGTCGGCGGAGTAGGCCATCCGGAGGTGGGCGGGGTAGCGCTCGGCGAGCCGCTTCACCACGTCGATCTCCTCCAGGATCGTGGCCGTCGGGTACGGGTCGTCGGCCGGCACGTAGACGGACCAGAACTGGGCGTCCACGCCGCCCTCCCGCAGCCGGACCAGGTCGGTGTGGCCTTCCTCCAGCCGCCGCTCCAGGCCCACGGGCTCGAGGGCCAGGTCGGCGACGCGCCGGATCCGCCACGGAAGGTCGTTGTGTCCGTCGAAGACCAGGGCCTCGTCGTGGACGGTGGCCGTCCGCTCCTCCAGGTCGGGGGACGGGGCCGCCTGCTGCGCGGTCGCCGGGGCGGGGGCCGCGAGCAGGACCGCGACCGCGCCGAGGGCGGCGACCGCGGCGACGGCGTGGGCCGCCCACCCACCCCACAGGGCGGTCGTCGCGGCTCGGGGTCGATCGCCGACGGCCGACGGTCGGCGGCGGCCGGGCGCGGGGGAAGCGTCGGTGGACGTGGCGCTCATGTCGGGGTCTCCCTGTCGGTGAGGATCAGGATCTCGCTGTCGGTGAGCGTCGGGACCTCGGGCGAAGGGCGGTGCGCCTGCTCGCGCACGCGCTCCGCATCCGCCTCGGGCCCGTGGACGATCGTGCCGCCCAGGTAGGCCACCCAGCCGGTGAGGGCGGCGGCGGCCAGGCCGACCGTGAGGACGAACCGCCGCAGGCGCCGGTCGTCGGGCTGGTAGAGGGCGAAGGCGGCGAAGACGCCCTGGGCCATGAGCAGCACCAGCGCCCAGGTGGCCCACACGCGATGGGTCTGCACCACGGAGGGACGGACGAAGGTGCGGGTGGAGACGACGTCGGCGGCGGTCAGCCCGGTCAGGTAGGCCGGGATCGCGAGAAGGCCACCCAGGAGGAGGGAGAGGAGGCCCCATCGCTCCAGGCTCTCGCGCCCGATGGCCCAGCCGATCAGCCCCACGACCGCCCCCGTCGCCGTGAGCACCAGGGCGAACGGGTTGGCGATCAGGTGCAGGTACTCCCAGGTGGGGCCCTGGGGGGTCAAGCCTCGCCTCCTCGCGCGGGGATTCTCCTGCCGGCGGTCCGACGGTCCCGGAACCGCCGCTCGTCGGCCGCCGGGGCCCTCCGCCGGCGGCGGGGACAAGATAGAGCGGCGGCCCTCCGGCGGGGCAAGGACGTCGCCGGAACACGGCCCGCCTCTCAGGGTTGACAGGGGTGGTGGGACGATTATCATTCAGGTTCCCAAGCGCCCAAGCCCCCTTCGTCTAGTGGCCTAGGACACCGGGTTCTCAGTCCGGAGGCAGGGGTTCGACTCCCCTAGGGGGTATCCGACAGACGCGATTCCAGCAGACGCCGCCGGGATGACCGGCGGCTTTCCTGTGCGCACTCTCGGCGTCTCCGCGGAGACGCCGGCACCCGCAGCGGGAATCGCGAAGCCGAGCCCGGCCGCCGCCGCGAGCCCCCTGAGCTGTCGCGTCATTCCGTCCCTCCCCACCGTAGGAACAGCGCCGGCACGACCACCATGTTCAGCGCGGTGGAGGTGAGCAAGCCTCCCAGCACGACGATGGCCAGCGGCGCCTGGATCTCCTTGCCGGGCTCCCCCAGGCCCATCGCCAGGGGCACGAGGGCCAGGCCGGCGGTGAGGGCTGTCATGAGGATCGGCGCCAGACGCTCCATGGATCCCTCCCGGATGGCCGCGGGCCACGCCACGCCTTCCTCCCGAAGGTCCTGGTAGCGGCTCACCAGGAGGATGCCGTTGCGTACGGCGATGCCGAAGAGCGTGATGAAGCCCACGAGCGTGGCCACGTTGATCGTTCCGCCGATGAGCAGCACGGCGAATACGCCTCCGGTCAGCGCCAGCGGCAGGTTCACGAGCAGCAGGGTCGCCGTCCGTACGCTCCGGAACTCCTGGAAGAGCAGGAGGAAGATGGCGGCCAGCGAGAAGAGAGAGAGGATCGTGATGCGGCGCGTCGCCCGCTGCCCGCTCTCGAACTGCCCCCCGTACTCGAGGAAGTAGCCGCCGGGCAGGGAGACCTCGGAGCGCACGCGGGACCGGAGCTCCTCCACCACGCTCCCCACGTCGCGGCCGGCGACGTTGGCGCTCACCACGATCTTCCGCTGCACGTCCTCCCGGCTGATGGTGTTGGGTCCGGTCCCTTCTACCACCGTGGCGAGCTGCGAAAGGGGCACGTGGGGCCCGTCCGGCGTGGCGATCAGCGCGCTTCGCACGGCCTCCGGGCTCCCGCGGTGCTCCTCGTCGAAGCGGACCGCCAGATCGAACGCCCGCTGCCCTTCCCGGATCTGGGAGACGACCTCGCCCCGGAGCCCGACGTCCATCGCCTCGGCCAGGGCGCCGGGCGTGACCCTGTGCTGGGACATGGCCTGCCGGTCGGCGCGGACCTGGAGCTGGGGCACGGCGGCCTGCCGCTCGACCGCCAGGTCCACCACGCCCTC
>CAZSKS010000042.1:0-6169 GCA_964607465.1 uncultured Gemmatimonadota bacterium
CTCTGGTACTGGAAGCACATCGGGAAGGAGCGGGCCGTCGTGGTGGACACCTGGTGGCAGACCGAGACCGGCGGCCACCTCATCTCGAACCTCCCCGCCCTCCAGGACATGAAGCCCGGCAGCGCCGGCAAGGCCCTGCCGGGGATCGAGGCCGCCATCGTGGACGACGACGGCCGGGAGATCCCGGCGGGCGCCGGCCAGGCGGGCAACCTGGTCATCACCCGGCCCTGGCCCGGCATGCTCCAGACCCTGTACGGCGACGACGAGCGCTTCGTCGAGGAGTACTGGGCCGCGTTCTCGGACACCGACAGCGACGACTGGCGGGACTGGGTCTACCGGGCCGGCGACGGCGCCTTCCTGGCGGGCGACGGCTACTTCCGCATCCTGGGCCGCCTGGACGACGTGATGAACGTGGCCGGCCACCGGCTGGGCACGATGGAGCTGGAGAGCGCCATCGTCCAGGTCGAGGCGGTGGCCGAGGCCGCCGTCGCGCCCCGCCGCGATCCCGAGAGGGGGCAGGTTCCCGTCGCCTTCGTCATCCTGCGGGAGGGCGTGAAGGAGAGGGGCGTCGCCGAGCGGGTCGTGGCCGCCGTGGAGGAGGAGATCGGCCCCTTCGCCCGCCCGGCGGAGGTCCTGGTCGTGGAGGACCTTCCGAAGACCCGATCAGGCAAGATCATGCGCCGCCTCCTGGAGGACATCGCCAACGACGAGCCCCTGGGCGACACGACCACGCTGCGGGACCCGGACGTCCCCGAGCGCATCCGCGCCCAGGTGCACTCGGCGCCCTGACGCGGGGCCGCGGGGCGCACGGGGCGCAGGGCGCGCGGGCCGGCGGCGGCGGGGCCTTCAGCCCGGGACGGCCCGGCCCCCGAGCCGACGGACGAACTCGTCCGCCGTCATCGGCCGGTCGAAGAGGAACCCCTGTCCCAGCTCGCAGCCCAGGGCCAGCAGGGCGTCCCGCTGCTCCGGGACCTCGATGCCCTCGGCGATCACGTCCAGGTTCAGCGTGTCGCCGAGGGTGACCACGGTCTGTACGATGGCGTCGTCCCGGTAGTCCTCGCCCAGCCCCGAGACGAACGACCGGTCGATCTTCAGCGCCTCCACGTCCAGCCGCTTCAGGTAGTGGAGCGAGGAGTACCCCGTCCCGAAGTCGTCCACGGCGATCCCCACGCCCAGCGACCGCAGCTGCTCGACCCGGTCGTATCCCCGCATGATCAGGCGCTCGGTCACCTCGAAGCACACCCTCGACGGGTCCAGGCCGGTGGACGCCAGCGCGTCGCGGACCGTCGCCGTGAGCTCGGGGTCCTCGAACTGCCTCGCCGACAGGTTCACGCTCAGCAGCAGATCCGGCGAGGCCGATCCGTTCTCGAGCCAGCCGGCCATGGTACGGCACGCCTCCCTCAGCAGCTTCCGGCCCAGGGGCACGATGAGGCCCGACTCCTCCGCCAGGGGGATGAACTCGGCCGGCGAGACGATCCCCCGCTCAGGGTGCTGCCAGCGGGCCAGGGCCTCCACCCCGGTCACGCGACCGTCCTCCAGACCGACCAGCGACTGGTAGAAGACGCGGAACTCGTCCCGCTCGATGCCCTCGCGGAGCTCACGCTCCCTCCGGAGCCGCTCGTCCTCACCCACGTCCTCCTCGGGCCGGAGGACGTGCATCGTCCGTCCCGGTCGGTCCTTCGCCCGGAACATGGCCCGGTCCGCCCGGCGGACGAGCTCGTCCTCCCCCCCGCCGTCGAGCCACGGATCCGTCCCGGGGCGCCCCAGGGCGATGCCCACGCTGGCCGCCAGGTGCACCGTCTCGCCCTCCACCCGGAAGGGCTCCCCCAGGTAGCGAAGGAGGCGGCGGGCGGCCTCCTCGACCCTCGCCTCGTCCTCCACGTCCTCCACGATGGCGGCGAACTCGTCGCCCCCGAAGCGTGCCACGGTGTCCTCGTCCCGGAAAGCGGCGTCGAGGCGCCGGGCGACCTCGGCCAGCACCTGGTCGCCGGCGGCGTGGCCCAGGCTGTCGTTGATGCGCTTGAACCGGTCCAGGTCCACGAAGAGGACGCTCAGGGCCGAGCGTTCCCGGCGCGCCCGGGCCAGGGCGTGGCCCAGGCGGTCCCAGAACAGCGTCCGGTTGGGCAGGCCCGTCAGCTCGTCCTGCAGCGCCTGCTGCTCGAGCTGGAGCTCGAACCGTTTCCGCTCGGTGATGTCGACGATCACGCCGCGGAGGTGGTCGGAGTCCCCGTCCTCCCGCATGACGGAGACGATGTCCCGGACCCACACGGGATGCCCGTCGGCGTGGAGGAACCGGTACTCGAACTGGTGATCCCGTCCCTGCCTCGTCTGGGCGGTGCAGAAGCGGACCGCGGCTTCCCGGTCCTGTGGATGAATGTGCTCCGGCCAGAAGCCGGGCTCGTACCAGGCGTCCCGGGGATAGCCGAAGATGCGCTCGGCCTGGGGGGCGACGTACGTGAAAGTCCAGTCCGACACCCTGAGCTCCCACGGGACGACGTCCACCGCCTCCACGAGGTCCCGGTACCACCCCTCCTGCTCCCGCCCCCGGTGCGCCAGGCGATCGGAGCCGTCGGACGGGTCCAGGACCACGCTCAGACGGGCGCTCTCCCCCCCGTAGGCGACCGGCAGGGACCGGACCGGCCCTCCAGCCCCGTCTCCGGCCCCGTCGCCGTGGCGAGGAGAAGGACGGCCATCGCCCGCCTCCGCCACGAGGCGGGGCAACGGCGTGCCGACCAGCGCACCGGGATCCTCGGCGCCCAGCAGCCGGGCCCCGGCGCCGTTGGCGTAGAGGATCTCGCCTTCCCGGTCCACGAACACGGCGACGGGGATCCGGTCAAGGAGCCGGAACCCGTCGCCTGGGCTGTCGCCGCTCATGAAGGCCTCCATGCTGGACGGGCACCCGGCCCCGGGAATGTGGCTCTCCACCCCCTCCCGGGCCAGCCCCCGGCCCCGGGCGACCGGTGGCGAACGGGCCGGCGACCGTACACCTTGAAGGCATGACTACCGTCCCGGAGCAACCCGGAGACGGTGAGGGATACGGCGAGGACGCCGCGGCCCGGCCCGGGACCGACGCGCCGGACGCCGCGGGTGGGGCGACCCCCGCCGAGCGCATCCGGTCGGTCCTGGAGGCCTATCACGAGGCCTTCGACGGGGATCGGCCGGTGGACCTGACGGCCTACGTCCACCGTCCCTGCACCGTCGTCACCCGATGGGGCGCCTACGTCCTGGCCGACCGGGACGAGATCGAGAGCGCCTTCACCTCCGTGCAGCGGGACCTCCGTGCCCGGGGCTGCGAGCGGACCGAGCGGCGGGACGTCCGTGTCCGGCTGCTCGACCACCGGCTGGCCCGGGCACGGGCCGTGGCCGTCCGCCTGGACGAGGAGGCCCGCGAGCTGGAGCGCTCGGCCACCACCTACGTCCTCCGACGGACCGGGGCGGGGTGGCGCATCGCCGTGCTGGTCCACCACGAGGTCGAAGAGGACGCGGTCCCGGACTGACGCGGTCCCGGGTGGAGGCGGGCCCGGGATGTCGCGGTTCCGGGTCGAGGCGGGCGGGCGGTTGCGCGCAGGCCTTTCCGTGCTCTAATGATTAGAGGTGCATCGATGATCGGAGGCGTATTCGTGGCCGAGTCGGCGTCGGGCCCCGCGGGGCGCAGACGCCGGGAACCTCCAGGAATCACGGAGCCATGCAGGTCGAGCTCGAATCGCTGGTGACCTGTCCCGACTGCGGGCACCAGGAGCAGGAGCTGATGGAGCCGGACGCCTGCATCGTCGTGTACGAGTGCGACGGCTGCGGGAGCACACTCCGTCCCAGGGAGGGTGACTGCTGCGTCTTCTGCTCCTTCGGGTCGGTCCCCTGCCCTCCCATCCAGGTGGAAGAGGAGACCGGCTGGTACGAGGACCCCGCCGGGGAGTGGCAGGCCTGACGCCGCCCCTGGACCCTCGCCGACGCCCGTGACGCCGTCCCGCGGATCCCGGACGATCGCCGGAGTCGTCCTCCTGCTCGCCCTCGCCGTCGTCGGGACGTCACCCCTCGCCGGCCAGACGGCCGAGGGGGCGGACCGCCCCCCGTCGGACTCCATGTCCCCACCTGACACTGTCCCCCGGATCGGCGGGTTCTTCGACGTCCCGTGGCACGCGGATTCTGCGGAGGTCGTGGAGCGGATGGGGCCGCCCATCTCGGTGGCCCGGGCCGGAGACGGGGTGCGAGTCTTCCAGTACACGCCCTGGTTCCTGGACCGGGACGGCTTCCTGGGCCTGTGGCTGGAGGAAGGCCGGGGGATGGTCGGCGGCAGCTACGAGCCCGTGGTGGGCGACTGCACCCGGATGCTGCAGCAGATGGTCCGGGAGCTGAACCGGCGCCACCGGGGGCTCTCGGCCACTACCCGCGGCGACGTGGGGGACGGACCGCTGGAGAAGGACCTGTGCCTGGCGGCCATCGAGGACAGCGCCCGGCTGACCGTGACCTGGGAGGACGCCGAGGGGAACCGGATCCAGGTGGGATCGCGGCCCGGTCGGCCGGCGCTGATCATGAGCGCCACCGTGGCGGGCTGGCAGCGCCCCTAGCGGGCCGGCGCCCTCCCTGCAGCCGGCAGCCTCTCCGGCGGGCGAGGCGAGCTGGCAGCCCCCTGAGCTCTCACCGCTGGATCGAGAGGCTCTGCTGCACCCACATGCTGGCGGGTCGGGTCCCCGTGGTACCGGGCGAGAACTGCATGGAGTCGGCGACCTGGACCGCGGTCCGATCGAAGGCCTCGATGCCGCTGGACTGCGCGATCCGCACCTCCCGCACCGCGCCCGTCGGGTCGACGAACACCCAGAGGACGCACCGGACGGTGCCCTGCCGTCCGAACGCGGCCTCGGGAGCCGCCCGGTAGAGCATTCGCTGGATCTCGGCGGCGTTCTGCAGGCGCGGCGGTACCTCGACGTTCGCAAGGAAGTTCTCCCGATCGGAGGTCCGCGCCGGCGGCCGTAGGCGGGGCTCCTCCAGCTCGGGGTCGAACTCCGTGAGCCCGAGCAGGGAGACGCCACCGGTGTCCGACGGCTCCAGGACGGCCGGGGCCGAGACCGAGACCTGGCCGGGCGCGGGCGGGATCTGCGGGGCGTCGGCCTGGCCGGCGCCGCCGTCCCCGCCGGCGGCACATTCCCGGATGATCTCCAGCAGCTCCTCGCCGGCTCCGAGACGCCGGAAATCCTCCAGGTCCTCGGCCGTGGGCGAGAAGGTCAGGCAGCTCCGCCGGACGATCTCGCGCCGCTCCTCGGGACCGTAGGTGTCGGTCACCAGGAGCCGCACCACCTCGCTCTTCACCAGCGGATCCGCCTCCTGGGCCGGGACGGCGCCGGGGGCCGCGAACGTCGCCGCCGCGGCGACCGAGAGGGCGAGAAGGGACGAGACACGGGAGGCCGTCATGCGCCCGTCCGACACCCGGTGCCGTCGAAGTGTCGGTTCACCTCGTCCACCTGGCCGGTGAGCTCCTCGTACCGGTCCCGGGCCTCGGAGCCCAGCCGGTCGCCGCGCTCCCGAAGCACGACCGACAGCGACACGAAATGGCGGTCCACCCGACGGTAGCCCGCCGCCAGCGAAGCGCAGTCGATCCGGTTGCGCTCGAAATCCGATCGGCGGACGTCGTAGCCCTCCACCGCGCCCCGGAGGGAATCGGCCACCTGGCGGAACCGCCGGGTCGCCTCCGCCCGCTCGACCGCGGCGCGCTCCGTCGCCGAGGTCTCCGAGCGGGCCTGGGCGGCCTGGCCACCCATGTCGAGCCATCCCTGCTGTCCGGCCTCGTACAGGCCGATGGCCGCCAGCAGGACGATCGGGGCGATCGCCCACCACGGAAGGCTCCCGGGGCGGCGCCAGGGGCGGCGCCAGGTGGGATCGTCGTCCTTCGGCGGCGGGAGCACGATGACCTGGTCCTGTTCTTCGGCGACCCGGTCCTGTTCCCCGGCGTATGCGTCCCCGGCCTCCCGTGGACTCTCTGCCTCGGATGGATCGGTCACGGTCATCCGTCCGACGTGCGGTGTATCGATTTCGCGGCGTGGCTCGCCGATGGGATGCGCTCCCCGGTCGGCTACAAGGTATCGTCTCGTGGCGGCTCTCTCCATGGCCCCTCGCCGGGCGGGACGGCACCGCGTCGGGCCCGCCTTCGGGGTCCCGCGCCGGGCGGGCCTCCGGG
>CAZSKS010000042.1:6269-21291 GCA_964607465.1 uncultured Gemmatimonadota bacterium
GCGCCGGGCGGGCCTCCGGGCAGGGATCCCGGGCAACGCCGCGTCCAGCTCCTGTGTTCGTGGAGTGGGAAGTGAAACGTTTGGAGGCTCGGAGAGGTACATGATCCGACGTCGACGCCCAACCCATCCTACCAGGACGGTGACATGAAGCACGCCAGTCGAATCGCGTGGGCCCTCGCGGCCCTCACCCTCGTCGCCGGCGCCGCCCCCCTCGGGGCGCAGAGCTACGGCAGCGCCGTGGCCGCCACCGCGGACCAGCTCCTGGTCGCGGAGCCCACCACCGAGACCCGCCCCGGCACCATCTACGTCTTCGAGCGGGCCGACGACGGATCCTGGTCGGCGGTCCAGGAGCTCCGGGCCTCGGACGCGGCGCCCGGAGACTACTTCGGCCGCAGCGTCGCCGTCGACGGCGACGTGCTCCTCGCCGGCGCCACGGTGAAGGACAGCAGCCGGGGCGCGGCCTACGTCTTCCATCGCGGGGACGACGGCGACTGGTCGCAGGTGCAGCGGATCCAGCCGGACGACGTCGCCGCCGAGGACTCCTTCGGCCGCGTGGTCGCCGTCCGGGGCGGGCTGGCCGCCGTCGCCACCTGGGGCCACGACGACGGAGCCGGCGCCGTCTACCTCTACGAGCGCGATCCCGCCTCCGGGAGCTGGAGCCGGTCGGACAAGCTGAGCGTGGAGGGCCTGTCGGGCGCCTACTTCGGCTCCTCGATCGCCCTCGACGGGGACCGGATCCTGGTGGGCGCCTTCCGGAAGAACCAGGGCGCCGGATCCGCCTATCTCTTCCAGCGCAGCGAAGGGACCGGCTGGGAGCAGGTGGCCAACTTCGAGCCCCGGGGGCTGGGGCAGAACAGCCTCTTCGGCGCCTCGGCACTGCTGGACGGCGACGAGGCCGTCGTCGCGGCGCCCGGCGTGGACGGCTTCACCGGCGCCGCCTGGGTCTACCGGTACGACGCGGAGGAGGAGGCGTGGAGCTCGACGGGTCGGCTCCTGCCCTTCGACGGTCCCGAGCAGGCGCAGTTCGGCGCCTCGCTCGCGCAGGTCGGTGACGAGGTCTGGGTCGGGGCGCCCAACGCCGGCGGCTCCGAGGGACGGATCTACCGCTTCGTCCGCGGCGACGGCGCGTGGACGTCCGCCGACAAGCTGGCGGTCGGGGACCTGGAGGAGGGGGCCGGGTTCGGCGGCTCCTCCGCCGTGTCGGGTGACGTGGCCTTGATCGGGCTGCCGGGTGACGACTTCGGCGCCGGGACCGCGATGATCCTCGAGCGGGACGGGACGGACGGCTGGACGCTGGCCTCCAAGGTGTTCAGCGAGCTCGACAACTACGCCGCCGTCACCGGCGGGCGGGCCGACTGCTCGAGCGGCCAGGCCGCCGCCTTCGGGTGCGAGGAGATCCACCTGCTGTCGTTCCTCCCCGTCAGCGAGATCGGCGGGAGCCGGGGGGTCGAGGTCAACGACGTGTGGGGCTGGACCGATCCCGAGACCGACCGGGAGTACGCCCTGGTCGGACGGGTCGACGGCACCTCCTTCGTGGACGTCACCGACCCCGAGAACCCGGTCTACCTGGGGAGCCTGCCCAAGACCGAGGGCTCGCGGGCCAACACGTGGCGCGACGTCAAGGTCTACGACGACCACGCCTTCATCGTGGCCGACGGGGCCGGGGACCACGGGGTCCAGGTCTTCGACCTCACCCGGCTCCGGGACGTGGAGGACGCGCCCGTCACCTTCGAGGCGACGGCCCACTATGACGGCGTGGCCAGCGTCCACAACATCGTGATCAACACCGAGACGGGCTTCGCCTACGCCGTGGGCTCCAACGGCGGCGGCGAGACCTGCGGCGGCGGGCTCCACATGATCGACGTCCGCCAGCCCACGAGCCCCACCTTCGCCGGGTGCTTCGCCGAGGAGGGGACGGGCCGCCAGGGCACGGGCTACACCCACGACGCCCAGTGCACCATCTACCAGGGGCCCGACGAGGAATACCGGGGCCAGGAGCTCTGCTTCAACGCCAACGAGACGGCCTTCAACATCGCCGACGTCACCGACAAGGAGAACCCGGTCTCGGTGGCCACGGCCGAGTACCCGAGCGTCGGCTACGCCCACCAGGGCTGGCTCAGCCAGGACCATCGCTACTTCTTCCTGGACGACGAGCTGGACGAGCTCCAGGGCAAGGTGGACAGCACCCGGCTGATGATCTGGGACGTGACCGACCTCGACCAGCCGGTGCTGGTGAAGGAGTGGTTCGCGCCCAGCCGCGTCAGCGATCACAACCTCTACGTCGTGGGCGACCGCCTCTACTGGTCGACCTACGTCGGCGGCTTCCGGGTGCTGGACGTGGGCGACCCGGAGAACCCCGAGCAGCTGGGCTACCTGGACACGGTGCCCCACGGGGAGGACGAGCCGAGCTTCGGCGGATCCTGGAGCAACTACCCGTTCTTCGAGAGCGGGAACATCCTCGTCACCAGCGGCAGCGAGGGGCTGTTCGTCCTCCGGCCGGCGCCGCGGCTCCTGAGCCAGGGCTATCATCGACCGTAGCCCGATGAGCAGGCCGAAGAAGGGCGGACGCGACACCGCACCGCGGTGGCTCGCCGCGCTCCTCGTGCTGGGCGTCGCCGCCTGCGCGGCCGCGCCGGGAGCTGCGGGGACCTCGCCCGGTCCCGCCGGGGGCGGAGCATCGGGGAGCGCGCCGGCGTCGTCGCCGGCCGACGGGGAGGCGGACCGGACCGGCGAGGGGCCCCTGCTCTACGTGTGCAACGAGGGCGAGGCCACGGTCACCGTCGTGGACGTCGCCTCCCGCGAGGTCGTGACCACCGTGGACCTCCGGGAGCTCGGCTTCTCGGCCAACGCCAAGCCGCACCACGTGGCGGTGGAGCCCGACGGCTCCCACTGGTACGTCTCCCTCATCGGCGAGAACCGGGTCCTCAAGCTCGACCGGTCCAACGAGCTGGTGGGCCAGGTCGAGATGGAGACGCCGGGGCTGCTGGCGCTCGATCCCGCCTCCGAGCGGCTGTACGTCGGCCGGTCCATGAAGGCGGTCCGCCCGCCGCAGCGGATCGGCGTGGTGGACCGGTCGGAGATGACCATCGAGGAGCGCGAGGTCTTCCTGCCCCGTCCCCACGCCATCGCCGTCCAGCCGGAGGTCGGCTGGGTGCACACGGCCAGCCTGGCGACCAACCAGATCGCCTCCCTGCCGGCCGACGCGGAGGACCTCCGGCTCGCCGAGCTGGAGGGGCCGACCCACACCTACGTTCAGTTCGCCCTCGCCCCCGACGGCGACCGGATGGCGGTCACCGGCCAGACCAGCGGCCGCGTCTTCCTCCTGGACGTCGCCGAGGGCGGCTCCCCGGAGCCGGTCGAGAGCCTCCAGGCCGGCGGCGAGCCCTGGCATCCCGCCTGGACGCCCGACGGGCGCTTCATCTACGTGCCCCGGAAGGCGGCCGACGCGGTGGACGTGGTGGACGCCGGGTCGTGGGAGGTGGCGGCCACGATCCGTGGCGAGGGGCTCTCCCAGCCCCACGGCTCGGCGTTCTCCCCCGACGGGCGCCACCTCTTCGTCACCAGCAACAACCTGGACGGGACCTGGCGGCCGCCGGGATGGGAAGAGGACGGGGGCGACCCGCCGGGCGCGCTCGTCGTGATCGACACATCGAGCCGCGAGGTCGTCGACGTCCTCACGGTGGGCCACAACCCCACCGGCCTCGGGATCCGCGCCCCGGCGAGGTGAGCCCCCGGCCCCTGGCAGCCCTCCTGGCGACGGGCCTGGCGGCGTGCGCCTCCGCCCCGCCCGGCGGGGCCTCGCCCGCCGGGGGTTCGCCCGCCGGGCCCGGGGACCGACCCTACGACGGGCCCCGCTGGGAGCGATCGGTGGACGGCTTCCCGGTCGAGGACAGCGCAGGCGAGCCGTTCGCCTTCCCCTTCCTGGGCGGCTTCGACGTGCCCCGTCCCCAGCTGGTGGACGAGGACGGCGACGGGGACCTGGACCTCTTCGTCCAGGAGCTGAGCGGAGAGGTCATGTTCTTCGAGCAGGTCGAGGACGGCGACGGCCACCGCTTCGCCTGGCGATCCGACCGCTACGGGGACCTGGACGTGGGCGAGTGGTACCGCTTCGCCGACGTGGACGGCGACGGCGACCCGGACCTGCTGGCTGAGGAACCCCACAGCCACGTGCGCTATCTTCGGAACGACGGGACGCCGGCCGAGCCCGAGTTCGTCCCGGTCACCGACAGCCTGCGGGACGCGGAGGGTGAGCCCATCTTCTCGGACCGCCAGAACATCCCCAACGTGGGCGACGTGGACTGCGACGGCCTGCCGGACCTGCTCGTCGGCCGCCTGGACGGCACCGTCAGCCGGTTCGAGCGGATGGAGGGGACCGGCGCCGCCGGCGACGACGCGGAGGCCCCGCGCTTCCGCCACGTCACCGACGACTGGCAGGACATCGAGATCGTGAACCGGCTGGTGACCCGGCACGGCGCCAACAGCCTCACGCTGGTGGACCGCGACGACGACGGCGACCTGGACCTCTTCTGGGGCGACTACTTCGAGCCCGGGCTGCTCTACCTCGAGAACACCGGCAGCTGCGAGGATCCCTTCCTCCGGAACGACCCCGTGCCCTTCCCCGAGGACGACCCGCTGGCGACCAGCGGCTACAACGCGCCGACGGTCGGGGACGTCGACGCCGACGGCCGGCTGGACGTCCTGGTCGGGGTCCTGGGCGGAGCCTACGACCCGACCCGCACGTCCGCCGACAATCTGTACCTGCTGGAGGGGACGGAGGACGGCTTCGAGCTGCGGACGCGCCGGTTCCTGGACGGCATCGACGTCGGCAGCGAGAGCTCGCCCGCGGTGGGGGACCTGGACGGCGACGGCGACCTGGACCTCCTGGTGGCCAACAAGATCGATCCCGGGGAAGGCCGCACGTCGCTCGTCTACCGCTTCGAGAACGTCGGCTCGGCCGACGAGCCGGCCTTCCGGGCGGCCGGCCCCCTGGAGATCCGCGGGCAGTACCAGTACGCGCCGGAGCTGGGCGACCTGGACGGGGACGGGGTCGCCGACCTGCTGCTGGGCCAGTTCCGGGGGCGCGTGGCGTACCACCGGGGCGACGGATCCGGCGGCTTCACCCGGGTCGACTCCGCCCTCGTCGAGATCACCCGGGGCAGCCACACCGTGCCCGCCCTGGGCGACCTGGACGGCGACGGCGACCTGGACCTGATGGTCGGCGAGTCCTCCGGCACGCTCAACTACTACCGTAACGACGGCTCCCCCGGGCGCCCCGACTTCGAGCTGGTGAGCGACGCGTTCGGCGACATCGACGTCGGCCGGCGCAGCGCCCCCGCCCTGGTGGACCTGGACGACGACGGCGACCTGGACCTGGTCGTGGGCTCCGAGTCGTCGGGCCTCCAGGTCTTCCGGAACGACGGCGACGCGGAGGCGTTCGAGTTCGTGGAGGCCGGCCGCCTGCGGGCGGCGGTGCGGGGCCTGTCCAGCCCGGTATTCGCCGACGTGGAGGGCGACGGCCGCCCCGAGCTGATCTCCGGCAGCGCGTCGGGGGGCGTCCTGCTCTTCCGGCGGCCGTGAGCGCCCCACCGGCCGGCGAGCCGCCGACCGGTGGACCCCCGGAGCGGGCCCCCGGATCCCGGGCCGGTCCCGCCGTCGCTCGCCCCATTGATCCCGTCGTGACCGACGCTCCATGTTCTACCCCGTGATGACCATCTCCAACATGTCATGAACGCGCCGACGACGGACCGGCTCCCCGCCCCCTGGGGGCGGCACGAGCTGGAGCCGGAGGAGCCCCTCGCGCTCCGGATCGGCCCCCTGCTCCTCAGGGCCCGCTCGATGGCGGACGAGGTGTGGCTGTCCCACACGCCGGGGGACGGAACCCGCGGCGGCCGCAGCTCCGTGTCCTCCTCCGGGCCGGACGACGAGGACTGGGTCCGGTGGCCCGTGCCGGACGGCACGGGGAGCGTCACCCTGTCGCCGGTCTTCCCGCCCCGTCCGGTCGTGGCCGAGCCCGACAGGGCGTTCCGTCTCCTGCCCCGGGCCCGGGCCCGGATCTTCGTCGGCGTGCCCCTTTGGGTCCGGGTCACCGTGCCCGGCGATCCGGACCGCACGCTGACCGACGTCCCCTCCCTCGTCCTGTCCGACACCTGGTGGGGCAGCTTCACCGAGGGCGAGCTCTGCTACTGGCTACGGACGACCGCCCGGCGCCGGGTGAGCCCCGAGACGCGCCGGCCCCACATGGCAGTCTGTCCCCTGGAGCTGTCCAACCGATCCGACGAGGAGCTGCCGGTGGAGAAGATCGTCCTGCGGGTGGCCCACCTGACGCTCTTCGCCGAGGACGGACGCTTCTGGGCCGGCGAGACGCGGGTCCGCTACCGGGGAGCGGACGAGGCAAGCCAGATCGACGTGGTCGGCGAGCGCCCGGCGGAGGCGCCGGACGCGACCCGGGTGGCCGACCCCCGTGAGCCCCCGCCGGCCCGGGGCTTCCGGGCCTTCACCGTGGCCCGGCTCCGATCCCTTCCCGGGCTGGGAGGAAGCTGAGGATGGTGCGCTCCGCCCCCGGGCTCGTGCAGGCGGCCCAGGAGGTTCCCGCTCCCTCGGTCGGCCTGCTGGGCAATTTCCGGCAGCTCCTCCAGAACGAGGGGATCGCCCCCCTGGTCCGGGTGGGGCTGCTGATCGTGGTCGGCTTCCCGCTGGTCCTGGCCCTCTCCCGCTGGATCCGTCGCTGGGTCGCCAGCGGCGGCTCGGAGCAGCGCGGGATGATCGTGGGCAAGCTCTTCTTCTACACCGGCGTCGCGGTCCTCCTGGTGTGGATCCTGGACGAGCTGGGCTTCGGCATCGCCCCCCTGCTGGGGGCCGCCGGCATCCTGGGGATCGCCCTGGGCTTCGCCTCCCAGACCAGCGTCTCGAACATCATCAGCGGCTTCTTCCTGATGGCCGAGCAGCCCTTCGTGGTGGACGACCTCATCCAGGTGGGCACCACGGTGGGGCGCGTCATGTCCATCGACATGCTCTCGGTCAAGCTCCGCACGTTCGACAACAAGTTCGTGCGGATCCCCAACGAGTCGATCATCAAGACCGAGGTGACCAACATCACCCGCTATCCGATCCGGCGGGTGGACGTGGCCGTGGGCGTGGCCTACAAGGAGGACGTGGAGGAGGTACGGCGGGTGCTGCTGGAGGTGGCCGACGCGAACCCGCTGGCCCTCATGGAGCCCGAGCCGATGGTCCTCTTCGACGGCTACGGCGAGTCCTCGCTCAACTTCTGGTTCCGGGTGTGGGCCACCCGGGAGAACTGGCTGGACCTGAAGAACTCGATCCACGAGGACGTGAAGAAGCGCTTCGACGAGGAAGGCATCGAGATCCCCTTCCCCCATCGCACGCTCTACACCGGCTCGGTCACCGAGCCCTTCCCGGTCCGGATGGTGGGGGACCCGTCGGACGCGAGCCGGCAGGGCGACGCCCCCGACGATCCGCCCGCCGAGGGCCCCGGCGCCTGAGCCCGTGGAGCCGGCGGAGCTGATCGACGGGCTGCGGCGCCCCTCCGCCTACCCGCATCCGGCCGACGGGGTCGAGGTCCACCGCACCCACATCTCGGTGGTCTTCCTGGCCGGGGACTACGCCTACAAGATCAAGAAGCCGGTGGACCTCGGCTTCCTCGACTACTCGACGCTGGAGCGCCGCCTCCACTTCTGCCGGGAGGAGGTGCGCCTGAACCGCCGTCTGGCCCCCGACGTCTACCTGGGCGTCGCCGCGGTGGTGCGCCGCGGCGGGCAGCTGCGGGTGGAGCCGGCCGCGGCGGCGGGCAGAGCGGACGGCGACCGGGCGGCGCCCGGCGACAGGGTGGCATCCGGCGACAGGGTGGCGTCGGTCGACAGGGTGGCGTCCGTCGATGCGGCGCCCGGCGACGACGAGGAGGTCGTCGAGTGGGCGGTCCGGATGCGGCGGCTGCCGGACGAGTGCACGCTGCAGGCCCGGCTGCAGCGGGACGAGGTGGACCCCGCGGAGCTGGAGGAGCTGGCGGTCCACCTGGCCGCCTTCCACGAGGAGGCGCGGCGGAGCCCCGAGGTGGCGCGGTACGGCCGCTTCGAGGTGGTGGCGGAGAACGCCCGCGACAACTTCACCCAGTCCGAGGACCAGGTCGGCCGGACGATCCGCCCGAAGGTGTTCGAGCGGCTCTCGGAGCTGACCGAGGCGGCCCTGGAGCGGCACCGGTCGCTCATCGAGGCCCGTGCCGAGCGGGGCGTCCCCCGGGACACCCACGGCGACCTCCGGCTGGATCACGTCTATTTCCTCCCGGACCGCGACCGGCCGGTCGTCGTGGACTGCATCGAGTTCAACCCCGCCTTCCGCTTCGCCGACCCGATCTCCGACATGGCCTTCCTGGTCATGGACCTCCAGCAGGCGGGCCGTCGCGACCTGGCCGATCGCTTCGCCGAGGCCTACGTGGAGGCGTCGGGCGACGACGAGGGCCGGGCGCTGGTGGACTTCTACGTGGCCTACCGCGCCGCCGTCCGGGGCAAGGTGCAGGGCATCAAGGCCGCCGACGCCGACGTGCCGGAGGAGGAGCGGGAGCAGGCGGCGGTCACGGCCACCGGCCACTGGCTGCTGGCCCTGGGCGTCCTGGCCCCGCCCGTCGAGCGTCCGGGCCTGGTGCTCGTGGGCGGCCTGCCGGGGACGGGCAAGACGACGCTGGCGCGGGCGCTGGCCGACGCCGCCGGGTTCCGCGTGATCCGGAGCGACGAGGTGCGGAAGGAGCTGGCCGGCCTGGCCCCGGAGACCTCCGCCGCGGCCGACTACGGCGAGGGGATCTACGGCCCCGAGTGGACGGACCGCACCTACGCGGCGTGCCGCGAGCGGGCCCGCGAGGCGCTGCTCGAAGGCGGGCGGGTCGTCGTGGACGCCTCCTTCCACCGGGCCGGGCGCCGGCAGCCGTTCCTGGAGATGGCCGTCCGCCTCGGCGTTCGCGTCCGCTTCCTGGTGTGCCGCGCCGACGCGGAGGTCGTCCGGCGGCGGCTGGCGACGCGGACGGGCGACGCCTCGGACGCGGGTCGGGAGGTCTACCGGGAGATGGAGGACCGGTGGGAGCCGCCGGGCGCTTCCGAGCGACGCGTCACCCGGACGGTCCCCACGGGCGGCGAGCGGGACGCGTCGCTGGCGCGGGCCATGGAGGTCCTCCGGGCGGCCGGCCTGGCCTGACGGCCGCCCCGCTCCGGCGGTCCCCGCGCCGCCGCTTCCCCCGCCGGCCGGGCCCTCCCGCTGCTGCCCCGCCGCGCCGGGCGGACCTAGCCCTTCACCGCCTGGCGCAGCAGCCTGGCCAGCTCCTCGAGGGCGTCGGCCGCCGCCCGGGCCTCGTCCGGGCTCAGCTCGGACAGCGGCTTCTCCAGCGAGCAGGAGAACCGCCCGTCCTCGCGGCGCGACACGCTGAACGGATGCAGGTGCTGGACCTCGCGGACCCGGTCCTCGAGGCGATCCAGCGCCTGCTCGGCGCGCCTGCGGGCGTCCTCTCCACGGCGTTCGGACGTCATCTGGCACCTCCGGCTCGGGACACGGAGCGCCACCTCCTACGCACCCCATCCCTTCGAAGGTAGCGAGATCCCGGGCGCTACGGGACCCCTCCGATCCCGCCCCACGTCCGGTCGGCGGTCGTCCCGCTCAAGACGGGCCGGCGAAGCGGCCGCTCCGCTCGGCCCGGCCCGGACCCTCTCCCCTCCCCCTGAAACCGGCACCTCCTCCCCCCCGTAGGGCGGGGGGACGACGTCCTCCGGCCGTCGGGAGCCCGGCGCGACCGGGACCGGCCGCGACACCACCAGAGCCAACGGGACACCCAACATGAACGTCCTTTCCAAGCCCGTCCTCGGCACCCTCGCCGGCGTGTCGGTCCTGACGGTGGGCGCCCTGGCGCTCAGCAGTCGGGGCGGCGACGCCAACGAGATCCGGACCGTCACCGTGGAGCGGGCCGACATCGTCGACCGCGCGCTGGCGGTCGGCCAGATCGAGCCCGACGTGGAGATCGACGTGAAGTCGCAGTCCTCCGGCGTGGTGAAGAAGCTCCACGCCGACGTGGGGGAGTACGTGGAGGCCGGCACGCCGCTGCTGGAGATCCAGCCCAACCCCACGCCCCTCCAGCTGGTGGAGGCACGGCGCCAGCTGGAGCTGGCCCAGGTTGAGCTCCCCTACCTGGAGCGCGAGTTCGAGCGCATGAAGGAGCTCCGCGACGAAGGCGTCGTCACCGTCGAGGAGTTCGAGGCCGCCCAGCAGCGGCTGGAGCAGGCCAGGCTCCAGCAGCAGCTGGCCCGGGAGCGGCTGGCGCTGCTGGAGGAGGGGCGAGTCACCAGCGCCTCCGGCGACGTGGAAACGGTCATCCGCTCCCCCATCACCGGCTTCATCCTGGAGAAGACCGTCGAGGTGGGCGACCCCGTCGTGCCCCTGACCCCCTCCCAGGAGGGCACCGTGCTGATGTCCATGGCCGAGATGGAGCACCTCATCTTCCGGGGCACCGTGGACGAGATCGACGTGGGTCGCCTGGAGGAGGGGATGGCCGCCGAGATCCGGATCGGGGCGCTGCCCGAGGCCGCCATCGCCGGCCGCCTGGAGGAGATCTCCCTGAAGGCCCGCAAGGAGGAGAACTCGACGATCTTCCCCGTGGAGATCACCGTGGAGGCCGACGAGGGCACCACCCTGCTCCGGGCCGGCTACTCGGCCAACGCCGAGATCATCATCGAGCGCCGCAGCTCCGTGCTGTCCGTCCCCGAGCGGGTCGTCACCTTCGAGGGGGACTCGGCCTGGGTGGAGGTCGTGACGGCGGGCGGCGAGCGGGAGAGGCGCGCCGTGGAGACCGGCCTCAGCGACGCCGTCCGGATCGAGATCCTGTCCGGACTGGAGGAGGGCGAGGAGGTCGTGGAGCCCGAGCCCCGGGAGATCAGCTGATGGCGGCCGCGCCCCGCTCCACCCGGCGGCGACCGCCCGCCGCGGCCGTCGTCCGGCGCCCCGGCCCGGTCCGGAGCTGACCCGTGCGACCCGTCGCCGTCCTCCGGGCCTTCCTGGCCGACGTCCGCCGACACCGGATGCGGACGACGCTCACCGTCCTGGGCATCGCCTGGGGGACGGTGGCCGTCGTCGTGCTCCTGGCCTTCGGCGTGGGGCTGGAGCGACAGACGAAGAAGAACTTCCACGGTCTGGGCGAGCAGATCGTCCTCCTCTTCGGCGGGCGGACGACGGTGGCCCACGCCGGCTTCCCCGACGGGCGCTCCATCCGGCTGGAGGAGGAGGACGGCGCCCTGCTCCAACGGGAGATTCCGGACATCGTCCAGCTCAGCCCCGAGTTCAGCGAGCGGGGCGTGGCGGTGCGGCGGGGACGCGAGAGCGCCAGCCCCAACATCACGGGCGTCTACCCGGTCTACGGCGAGCTGCGGAACGTCATCGCCGACCGGGGCGGCCGCTTCCTCAACCGGCTGGACCTGGAGGAGCGACGGCGCGTGGCGGTGCTGGGGGACGACCTGAAGGACCTGCTCTTCGGGGACGAGGAGGCGGTGGGCCGGACGGTTCGGGTGGGCGACACCCCCTTCCTGGTCGTCGGCGTCATGAAGCCGAAGGTCCAGAACTCCAGCTACAACTCGCGGGACGAGGACCGGATCTTCATCCCGGCCAGCACCCACCGGGCCGTGTTCGGCGACCGGTACGTGGCCAACCTGGTGTACCGCACGAGCTCGGCCGACCGCACCCGGGCGGTGGAGGAGCGCGTCTACGAGGTGCTGGGGCGGAAGTACAGGTTCTCGCCCGACGACGAGGACGCCCTGGGGGTGTGGGACACCAGCGAGTTCGAGCAGGAGTTCGATCGCCTCTTCCTCGGCTTCAAGATCTTCTTCGCCATCGTCGGGAGCTTCACGCTGAGCGTGGGCGGCATCGGGGTGGCCAACATCATGTACATCGTGGTGCGCGAGCGGACCCCCGAGATCGGGCTCCGCCGCTCGGTGGGCGCCCGTCGGCGGGACATCCTGATGCAGTTCTTCGGCGAGGCCTTCGGCATCGTGGCGCTGGGCGCCGTGGCCGGCTTCCTGGCCTCGGTGGCCGTCGTGGAGCTGCTGGGGATGCTGCCCATGGACGACTTCGTGGGCACGCCCACGATCTCGCCCCTGGTGCTCGGCGTCACGATCCTCCTGCTGGGCGGCATCTCCTTCCTGGCGGGGCTCTTCCCGGCGCGGCAGGCGGCCGGGCTGGACCCCGCCGAGTGCCTGAGGTACTGAGCCATGTGGCGCGTCCTCTTTCGGGAGTTCCTCTCCGACCTGCGGGCCCAGAAGAAGCGGGCCCTCCTGACGACGGGGGCCGTCGTGTGGGGCACGGTGGCCGTGGTGCTCCTCCTGGCCTTCGGGGAGGGGCTGCGCCGGACGGCCGTGGACGGGGTGCTGGGGGCCGGGGACCGGATCTTCAAGATCTACGGCGGCACGACGAGCCTGACGTGGGAGGGCCTGCCCAAGGGTCGGAACGTCCGGCTGCGGGAGGACGACCTGCGCCTGCTGCAGCGCTCCATCCCCGAGATCGACGCGGTGAGCCCCTCCTACGGGGAGTGGGGCACGGAGCTGGCCCGCGGCGACGTGAAGACGACGACCTACATGGAGGGCGTCTACCCGGCCTTCGCCGAGCTTCGGAGCATGGTGCCCGCGCCGGGCGGGCGCTTCATCAACGAGCGCGACCTGGCGGAGCGGCGCCGGGTGCTCTTCCTGGGGGACGAGATCGCCGGCCGGCTGTTCGCCGACGAGGACCCGGTGGGGAAGACGGTCCGGCTGGACGGCCTGCCGTTCACCGTCGTCGGCGTCATGGAGCCGAAGTTCCAGAGCGGCATGAGCAACGGCCCCGACGCGGACCGGGCGATCATCCCGGCATCCACCCACCGGGCCGTGTACGGGCGCGAGTACGTGAACCACCTCATCGTCCGCCCCCGCTCGGTGGCCGGGGCCGGCCGGGTGAAGGCCCGGATCTTCGAGACGCTCGGCCGCCGCTACCGCTTCGACCCCGCCGACGAGCGGGCCCTCCCCATGTGGGACTTCATCGAGAACGAGCAGGAGAGCCGGAAGATCTTCCTGGGCATCCAGATCTTCCTGGGCCTGGTGGGCGCCTTCACCCTGCTGGTGGCAGGGGTCGGCGTGGCCAACATCATGTACGTCCTGGTCCGGGAGCGGACCCGGGAGATCGGCGTGAAGCTGGCCGTGGGCGCCCGGAAGCGGCACGTGGTCGGACAGTTCGTCTTCGAGGCCGTGATGATCACGCTCCTGGGCGGCCTGGCCGGCATCGCCCTCTCGGCCCTCGTCGTCCTGGGCGTGGACAGCCTGCCCGCCGACGGCGAGGCCATGCAGTACATCATGAACCCGAAGCTCTCCTGGCCCATCGCCCTGACGGCGGTCTCCATCCTGGTGGGCATCGGCCTGACGGCCGGGATCCTCCCCGCCCGGAAGGCGGCGGCCCTCGATCCCGTGGAATCCCTGCGCTACGAATGACGACCATGACGACGAAAGCGAGGCGGAGCGTGACCCCGACACCGAACGACCGGATCCTGGCCCTCCTGGCGGTCATGGCGCTCCTGGCCGTCCCGGCGGCGAGCCCGGCCCAGGAGGCGTCGAGCCCCGCCCGGGAGCCTGCGGCCGGCGCCCGCGAGGCCGACGGGACCGCCACCGTGTCCCTCGAGGAGGCCGTGGCCACCGCCATGCGGAACAACCCGGCCCTCTCCCGCTCCCGGGCGCTGGTGGACGGGGCCCGGGCCGAGAGGCTGCGGGCCACCGGGAGCTTCCTCCCGTCGCTGACCGTGGGCTACGACCTGGACCGTACGAGCACCGGCCGGGTGGACGCCACCGGCCAGACCTTCACCAGCACGAACAACGCGGCGTTCGTCAACGGCCGGGTGGAGCTGTTCTCCGGCTTCCGACGGTTCCGGCAGCTGGAGAGCGCCGGGCGCGACGTGGCTGCCGGGGAGGCCGGGGTCCGCCGGGCCCGCTACGAGACGATCCTCGACGTGAAGGAGGCCTTCTTCGACGCCGTGGCCAACCGCGAGCTGGTGCGGGTGCAGGAGGACCGGGTGCGGCGGCAGGAGAGCCAGCTCGAGTTCGTCCGCCAGCGGGTGATCCGGGGCAAGGCCACCCACTCCGACTCCCTCCGCTCCCGGGTGGAGCTCAACGACGCCCGGGTCGCCCTCATCCGGGCCCGCAACGACGCCCGGGCCGCCACCTTCGCCCTGGGGCGGGCCATGGGGATCCGCGGGCGGGCCGAGCCCGCCGCCGGGGCCAGCCTGGAGATGCCCGGTCTGCCCTTCGGACGGGCGGAGCTGACGCGCCTGGCCCTGCGGACCTCTCCCGCCCTGGAGGAGGCCGAGGCCTCGGCCCGGGCGGCCGACGCGCGGACCGGCGCGGCGCGCTCCTCCTACCTGCCCACCCTCAGCCTGCAGGGCGGCTACGACTGGCGGGCCGAGAGCTTCCCGCCGGACCGCCCGAGCTGGTCGGTCTCCCTGCAGGCCAGCTATCCGCTGTTCAACGGCTTCGACCGGGAGGCCGACGTCCGCCGCGCGGAGAGCCAGGCCGCGGCCGCCTCGGCCCGTCGCCTCGAGGAAGAGCTGTCCGTGCGGGCCGACGTCGACGACGTGTACCACCAGGTCGAGGCCGCCCGGGCCACCGTGGAGCTGGCGGAGGAGAGCGTGGCGCTCAGCCGCGAGGACCTGCGGGTGAGCCGGGAGCGCTACCGGATGGGGCTGGCCACGATCGTGGACCTGCAGGCCGCCGAGACGGGCCTGGCCGACGCCGAGGCCCGGCTGGTCCAGCGGCGGTTCGAGTACCGCATCGGCCTGGCCCGGCTGGAGTCCCTGTTGGGTCGGGATCTGGCGGATCCGGAGCTGGCCGCGATGGCGCGGGACGACACGACGGAGGCGGTGGCCACCGGCCAGGCAGGCGCCGGGAGCGGCGGGGATCGGGGAGGCGACGATGGCGAGTGAGGCAGCGTTGACGGAGGCGACCGGGGAGGCGACGATGGCGGGTGAGGC
>CAZSKS010000043.1:0-8552 GCA_964607465.1 uncultured Gemmatimonadota bacterium
ACGACCGCACGGAGTTCGTCGGCGAGCTCCGGGCCGTGGTGCGCACCCCCCGGGCGCTGGTCTCCCTGGACTGACGCCATCGGCCTCCGAGGCCCCGGGGACGGCCGTGGTACGACGCCGGGACCGTTCGATCCGGCCCCGGCCGAAGAGGCCGTGAAGCCCCGGAGCCCCCGCCCCGCGGGCGGTGTTGCGTCGCGAAGAGAGGGTGATACCTTGTGGCCCGACTTCGGCGCCCGAGGGGGGCGCCGGCGGCCTGCGGGGGCTCCCGGGCCGCGGCCGATCGGTACCCTTCGGAGAAAGAGGCATGCGGAGACCGTCCTTCCTAGCCGGGGTCGTCATCCTCGCGGCCGCCCTCGCGGTCGCGGTGTGGCCGACCCCGGGAGACGGCCCGGCCCCCGAGCGCCCCGCCGAGGCCCGGGCCCAGGACGCGACGACCTCCGACACCCTGACCTCCGCCGAGCGGGCCGCCCTGCTCCACCGGCAGGCCGACCGCGGCCCCGAGCAGCCCGTTCCCTTCAGCCACCGCTTCCACGTCTCCGAGCTCCAGATCCAGTGCGAGTACTGCCACACGGGCACGGAGGAGCGGGCGGTGGCCACCATGCCGCCGGTCTCCACCTGCATGGGCTGCCACCAGACGGTGGGCCAGGGCATCGCCGGCATCGACACCCTCCGGGCGTACTGGCAGCGCGAGGAGCCGGTCCCCTGGAAGCGGGTCTACAAGGTGCCGGAGTTCGTGCAGTTCACCCACCAGGCGCACCTGAGGAACGAGATCGCCTGCCAGGAGTGCCACGGGCCGGTGGAGGAGATGGACCGGGTCTACAAGGCCAGCTCCCTCAGCATGGGATGGTGCCTCTCCTGCCACCGCGGCGACCCGGAGCCCGGCGACGTGGCGACCGACGCCCGGCTGAGCCGGGACGCCGACATCCCGGAGACGCCGGGCGGACGCCAGGACATCGGGCTCTACCCGCGCGCGATCCACACGGGATACGCCATGTCCCGCGCCCCGGACGACTGCGCGACCTGCCATTACTGACGGGGAGATGAGCGAGAGACACGGGACGACGCGGCGCGACTTCCTCAAGGTCCTCGGGATCTCCGGGGCCGGTGCGGCCACGGCCGCCTGCTCGCCGCCGGAGACGACGGACCGGCTCCTCCCCCACCTGGTGGACGAGGAGGACCTGCCGCCCGGCGAGAACGTCTCCTACGCCACCGTGCTGGCCGAGGGCGGGCCCGAGCCGCTGGGGCTCCACGCCTGGATCCGGGACGGCCGCGTGATCAACCTGGTCGGCAACCCCGACTTCCCCACCAACCGCGGGAAGCTGTCCGCCCTGGCGCAGTCGGCCCTGCAGGACCTCTACGACCCGGACCGCTTCCCGGGCCCCCGCCGCCGGTCGGGCGAGGCGCTGGAGGAGGCGAGCTGGGAGGACGCCCTGGCGGGCGCCGGCCGGGCCGTGGCGGACGGCGGCACGGTGCTGCTCACCGGTCCCGTCACCGGCACGCGCCGGGAGCTCTACGGCGCCTGGGCCGAGGCGGTGGGCGCCGAGCACCTGAGCTGGGAGCCGCTGCACCACGAGGTGGAGCGGCGCGCCCACGAGATCGTGTTCGGGCGGGCGGAGATCCCCGACTACGCCCTGGAGGAGGCCGACCGCATCGTCTCCTTCGGCGCCGACTTCCTGGAGAGCTGGGTGGCGCCGGTGGAGCTGGCCGGCCGCTTCGCCCGGGCCCGGGAGGTGGACGAGGGCCGCCACGCGAAGTTCACCTTCGTGGGGCCGCGCCTGTCGCTCACCGGGACCAACGCCGACGAATGGCTCCCGGCCCGGGCCGGCACCGCGGGCCTGGTGGCCCTGGCCGTGGCCCGCGTGGTGGCCGACGTCCGCGGCGGCCCGGTGGCCCGCCAGCTCCGGGAGCTGCTGGTGCCCTACACGCCGGATCGGGTCGCCGGCCGCAGCGGCCTCTCCGCCGACCGGATCCGGACCCTGGGGGAAGAGATCGCCGCGGCCGAACGGCCGGTGGCGCTGCCGCCGGGCGCCTCCGACCGGGGGCCCGCCGCCACCGACGCCCACGTGGCCGTGGCCCTGCTGAACCACGTGGCCGGCGCCACCGGCCGGACGGTCCGCTTCGGCGCAGGCCCCCTGCGCGGCCCGGCGGCGACGCTGCGCGAGATGGCGGACCTGGCCGAGCGGATGCGGGCCGGCGACGTGTCCACGCTGGTCGTCGCCGGCACGAATCCGGCCTACGGGCTCCCGGCCTCGGTGGGCTTCGGGGAGGCGCTGGAGGCGGCGACCGTCGTCTCCCTCAGCCCCCATCCCGACGAGACCGCCGTGGCCGCCGACTGGGTGCTCCCGGCGCACCACGAGCTGGAGGCCTGGGGCGACGCCGAGGTGCGGGCGGGCGTGTGGGCGCTGGGCCAGCCGGTGATGCAGCCGGTCTTCGACACCCGGCAGCGGGAGGACGTCCTCCTCCAGCTGGCCGGCGCCGCCGACGTGGACCCGGCGTCCGCCCTCGGGGCCGACAGCTTCGTGGCCTACCTCCGGGACGCCTGGCGGGAGAAGCACCGGGCCTCGGGCTCCGGGCAGGCCTTCGAGGACTGGTGGAACGCCGCGCTCCGCCGGGGCGGGTGGTGGGAGGAGGCCGCCGGGCCGGAGGCCCCGTCGCTGGCGTCCGGCGCCGCCGACCACGACTTCGGCTTCCCCGACGGCGGGGACGACGAGGGCTTCGACCTGGTGGTCTTCCCCACCGGCCACCTCCACGACGGGCGCGGCGCCAACCGGGGCTGGATCCAGGAGCTGCCCGACCCGGTGAGCAAGGTCGTCTGGAACTCCTGGGTGGAGATGCACCCCCGGACGGCCGAGCCCCTGGGGCTGGAGGACGGCGACGTGGTCGAGCTCAGCTCCCCCGCCGGCACCGTGCGGGCCCCGGTCCGCCTCTACCGCGGCCTCCGCACCGACGTGGTGGCCGTGCCCATGGGACAGGGCCACGACGCCTACGGGCGGAACGCCGAGGGGCGGGGCGTCAACCCGCTGGACCTGCTGCCCGCGGGCGGCGACGGGCGCACCGGCGCCCTGGCCCTGGCCGGGACCACGGTCGAGGTGACGGCCGTGGGCGAGCGGGAGAGGCTGGTGAACGCCCAGGGGAGCGACACGGACCTCGACCGGGAGATCGCCGAGCTGCTGGGCATCGAGGAGGCCCGGCACGCGGTCGAGGCCCACGAGGTGGACCTGGCCTCGATGGTGAAGGCCGCCTGGGACTCCGACCCCCAGAGCCCGTACCGCTGGGGCATGACCATCGACCTGAACGCCTGCACCGGGTGCGGGGCCTGCGTGACCGCCTGCTACGCGGAGAACAACCTGCCCGTGGTGGGCGAGGAGAAGTTCGCCCGGGGCCGGGAGATGTCCTGGCTGCGGGTGGAGCGCTACTACGAGGAGACCGCCGACGGGGGCTTCCAGACCGTCCACGAGCCCATGCTCTGCCAGCACTGCGGGGACGCCCCCTGCGAGCCGGTCTGCCCGGTCTACGCCACCTACCACAACCCCGAGGGGCTCAACGTCCAGGTCTACAACCGGTGCGTCGGGACCCGCTACTGCAGCAACAACTGCCCCTACAAGGTCCGGCGCTTCAACTGGTTCGAGTACGACTTCCCGTACCCGCTGGACATGCAGCTCAACCCGGACGTGACGGTCCGCGAGAAGGGCGTGATGGAGAAGTGCACCTTCTGCGTCCAGCGGATCAACCGGGCCAAGGTGGAGGCCAAGGAGGAGGGGCGGCTCGTGCAGGACGGCGAGGTCACCACGGCCTGCCAGGGCGCCTGCCCCACCGACGCCATCGTCTTCGGCAACCTGAAGGACCCGACCAGCCGGGTGTCGCGCATCGCCAAGGGGGCGCGCTCCTACCACGTCCTCGACGAGCTCAACACCCGGCCCGCGGTGACCTACCTGAAGGACGTGACGCACGCCGAGCTGCCCGAGGCGGACGACCACGGCGGGGGGCACGGCGCGGGCGCGGACGGACACGGCGGCGGCGCGGGCAGCGAGGCGCCGTCGGGCGCGGGCGAGGAGGCCTCCTCCGCCGCGGGGCACGGCTAGACGATGGCGACCGACCACCACGACGTACGGCACCTGACGCTGGCCGACGCCAACTGGGACATCTCCCGTCCCATCCAGGCGCCGTCGTGGCGCTACTGGCTCCTGCTGGCCGTCACGGCCGCCGTCATCGGGCTGGGCGTGGTGGCCTGGGCCGTCCAGATCGAGGAGGGGCTGGGCGTCGCCGGCATCACCCACCCGGTGATGTGGGGCGTCTACATCACCAACTTCGTCTTCTGGGTCGGCATCGCCCACAGCGGCACGCTCATCTCGGCCATCCTCTACCTGTTCCGGTCGGGCTGGCGGACGACGATCAACCGGGCGGCGGAGGCGATGACGATCTTCGCCGTCATGACCGCCGGGCTCTTCCCCCTCATCCACCTGGGGCGGGTCTGGTACTTCTACTGGCTGGTCCCCTACCCGTCGGAGCGGCTGCTCTGGCCCAACTTCCGGTCGCCCCTGGTGTGGGACCTGTTCGCCATCGGCACCTACTTCACGATCAGCCTGATCTTCTGGTACACGGGGCTCATCCCGGACTTCGCCGCCCTCAGGGACAAGTTCAAGGGGTGGAAGAAGAAGATCTACAACCTGGCGTCGCTGGGCTGGACGGGCTCGGTCCGGGACTGGAGCCACTACCGTCGGGCCTACCTCTACCTGGCGGGGATCGCGACGCCACTGGTGCTCTCGGTGCACAGCGTCGTGTCGTGGGACTTCGCCATGGCCATCGTGCCCGGCTGGCACTCCACGATCTTCGCACCCTACTTCGTGGCGGGGGCCATCTTCAGCGGCATCGCCATGGTGATCACGCTCCTCGTGCCCATGCGCTGGGCCTTCGGGCTCGAGGACTACATCACCGAGTACCACTTCGACAACATGGCGAAGCTGCTGCTGCTGACGTCGCTGATCGTCGGCTACGCCTACGGCGTCGAGTACTTCCTGGCGTACTACTCGGCCGATCCCATCGAGCAGGAGAGCTTCCTGTGGCGGGCCCGGGGCTACTACCAGCTCCCCTTCTGGATCATGGTGTTCTGCAACGTCGTGGCGCCGCTGACCCTCTGGTTCCGGAAGGTGCGCCACAGCATCCCGGCCCTGTTCGCCGTCTCGATCCTGGTGAACATCGGGATGTGGTACGAGCGGTTCGTGATCATCGTCACGTCGCTGGCCCACGAGTACGAGCCGGCCGGGTGGGGCCTCTACACGCCCTCGTGGGTGGAGATCTCGATCCTGGCTGGCAGCTTCGCCTGGTTCTTCTTCTGGTTCCTCCTCTTCACGAAGACGATGCCGACGATCAGCATCGCGGAGATCAAGGAGCACATCGTCCACCAGAAGGAGTCGGGACATTGATCGGCCTGACGAGGTGGCAGCGATGAACGGCGCGGAGGGCGGGCTGCTGGCGCACTACGACTCGCAGGCCGAGACGCGGCGCGCCATCGAGGCCCTGCGGGAGGCCGGGTTCGAGGACCTGGAGGTCTTCTCGCCCGTGCCGGCGCCGGAGCTGGAGGAGGCCATGGGCATCCACTCCAGCCCCGTCCGACGGTGGGCGCTGCTGGGGGGGATCACCGGCTGCGTCACCGGCTTCCTGCTCACCACGGGGACGTCGCTGGCCTACCCGCTGGTGACCCAGGGCAAGCCCATCGTCTCCCTCCCGCCCTTCATCGTCATCATGTTCGAGCTGACGATTCTGCTCACCGGGATCTTCGCCCTGGTGGGGATGCTGGTGCACGCGCGGAAGCCGAGCCTGAAGCTGGCCCCCGCCTACCGGGAGCGCTTCTCGGTCGACCGGTGGGGCGTCCACGTGGAGGTGGCCGAGGAGGAGCGTGACCGGGTCGAGGAGACCCTGCGCTCCACCGACGCCGTCGAGCTGGAGGTGACGCGATGAGGCGCCTGGCCGCCGCCGTGGGCACGGCGGGGCTCCTGCTGGTGAGCGTCGCCGCCTGCGACAACATCGTGAAGTACGTCGACACCTTCGCCGACATGGTGGACGGCCCCGCGGTGGAGACGTACGAGGAGCAGCCGGCGCCGCCCCCGGAGGGCGCCGTGCCGGTGTCGGGCCAGCGGCCCTCCTACCCCGTCCCGGTGGCCGACACCACGTCCGCCCTCCAGAACCCCCTGGCGGGGACCGGGGCGGAGCTGGAGCGCGGGCGGGAGCTGTACACCACCTACTGCCTCCCCTGCCACGGTCCCGAGGGTCGGGGGCGGGGTCCGGTGGTCAATCACGACGGCGCGGACAACCCGGACAACAACAACCGGCTGCCCATGATCCCGACCCTGGACCTGACGTCCGACACCGGACCCCAGCGGTCGGACGGCTACATCTGGGGGATCATCGAGAACGGGCGGCCGCCGCTGATGCCGGACTACCGCCGCGTGGATCCCGCGGACCGCTGGTACGTGATCGAGTACGTGAGGGAGCTTCAGCGCCAGGCGGGTGCCGAGCCGGTGCGGGGCGTGGCCGGACCCGGGACGAGCGCGAACGCCGGCACCTCAGGCGAGGCGGAGGGCCGGGCGGAGGCGGCAGGGTCGGGCGAAGCGGCCGGAGCCGGCGGGGGATCCGGATGAGCGCCGAGGGCGAGGTGAGGTCCCCCACCGGGGCGACGACGACGGACACGGAGGGCGGACATCCCGCCGAGCGGGCGCTGGAGACGGTGCCCGGCCGGATCTCCCCGGGCACACTGGCCTTCTGGCTGGCGCTGGTCGCGCTGGGAGGGGCGGGCTTCGCCACCAGCGTCGGCGACGCCCCGGACCGGGCCTGGTCCACCGTGTGGGCCAACTTCCTGCTGTGGACGGCGCTGGCGCAGGCCGGCGTGATGTTCGGCGCCGTCCTCCACGCGGCCAAGGGTCACTGGGGCAAGCCCTTCCGGCGGCTCGCCGAGGGCATGGGGAGCTTCCTCCCCGTCTCCTTCCTCGTGCTGCTGGCCCTGCTGACGTGGGGCGCGCCCCACGTCTTCCCGTGGGTCGAGCCGGTGGAGGGCCACGTGAACCGGGAGTGGCTCACGCTGTCCGGCGTCTTCTGGCGCAACGCGGTCATGGTGGCGGTCCTCTACGGCCTCAGCTTCTGGTGGTTGCGGGTTTCGCTGCGCCCCGACGCGCCGGAGATCGCCCGGACGCTCTCCGGCTGGCGCCGGTCCCTGGTGGCATGGATCGGCCGGAAGTGGCGGGGCGACGACGAGGAGGTCGTGCGGGCCCGGGAGCGGTTGGGCCGGCTGGCCCCGGCGCTCGTCCTGGCCTGGGTGGCCGTCTTCACCCTCCTCTCCTTCGACCTGATCATGTCGCTCATCCCAGGCTTCCTGAGCGTCGTCTGGGGTCCCTACTACTTCATCGGCGGCTGGCTCGGCATGCTGGCCCTGCTGGCGGTGCTGGTGTGGGCCTACCGGAGCCGCTACGACCTGACGGCGGAGTGGGGGGAGTGGGAGCTGCACGACCTGGGCAAGCTGACCTTCGCCTTCGTCATCTTCTGGACCTACCTCTGGTGGTCCCAGTTCCTCGTGATCTGGTACGGGAACCTGGGGCGCGAGACGATCTTCTTCGAGCAGCGCACCGGCGGCGGCTTCGGGCCGTACTGGCTGCAGATGGTGCTGATCTTCGGCCTCCCGTTCGCGCTGCTCCTGTGGCGCAAGCCGAAGAAGAACCCGGCCTGGCTGGCCTTCGTCGCCGTCTTCGTTCTGGCGGGGTTCTGGCTGGAGCGGCACCTGCTGGTGCAGCCGTCCGTGCTGGAGGGCTTCACGCTGGGCTGGCCGGAGGTGTCGGTGAGCCTCGGCTTCCTCGGCCTGTTCGGCCTCTGCTACTCCCTCTTCTCCAGCACCTTCCCGAAGATCCCCATCCGGGAGACGCTGGTCGGGAGCCCGAGCCGGGGGCCCTGAGGGGCTGCCCCCCTCCGCCGGCCCGGGCGATCCGCGTCCGGAAGCGGGGGCTCGCGCGATCGGGCGATCGGTACAATCCGTGCGGATCGGGGTATGTGGCAGGGCGAGGCGACTTCCGCGGCATCGCGCCATCCACACCCATACACCCACACACCCACACGGAGCGGTCATGGCAGATACCGACGAGCTGAAGGATCGGACCGAGGCGAGCCTCAAGAAGTTCAAGGAGCGGGCCGACAACCTCCGGGAGGAGGTCTCCGACGCCCGGGCCGCCACCAAGGTCCAGATCAAGGCGATGATCGAGCGGCTGGACGAGAAGTACGAGCGGGCCCAGTCCCGCTTCAAGGACCTGAAGAGCTCCACCACCACGACCAAGGCCGACTACCAGCAGCTCCACGACGAGATCGTGGACGACCTGCAGTCGATGGTCCGGACCATCCGGCGGAGGATCCGCTGACCCGCTGATTCCCGGCACCGTCCGGAGGGCTCGGAGGGCAGACGGCGGCGTCCGGTGGGCGGCGTCATCCGATGGGCGGCGTCGTCCGATGGGCGGCGGCGTCCGATGGGCGGCGGCGTCCGGTGGCGAGCTCTCCCCGGTGGTGTGCCCTCTTGA
>CAZSKS010000043.1:8652-20977 GCA_964607465.1 uncultured Gemmatimonadota bacterium
TCCGATGGGCGGCGGCGTCCGGTGGCGAGCTCTCCCCGGTGGTGTGCCCTCTTGAATTCGATTTCAGCGAGGCTTCTACGGCCCCCCAGCGGCCCCCATTCGAGCCCCTTGAAATCGAATTCAAGAGGGCGCTGCGGCCGAGGCTCCAACCGCCAGGCGACGCCGAGCTCGACCGACCACGCGGGGCTCGCCCCCGGGTAGCCCATCCCCAGACCGGCGTCCAGCATCCAGCCGGCCGCGAGGAGCTCCGCGCACCGCCGCGATCAAGCGGCCGCGATCAGCTAGCGGCCGCGATCAGCCCGCGTTCGCCGTCCCGAACGCGGCGTCCACGATGCGCCGCTGCTCCTCCTCGTGCTCGCTGGCGTAGCCCTCGGCGGGGCTGGCCATCTCGGGCCGGCCGGCGTACCGAAGCCGCGCCCCGTCGTCGAGCTGTCGAACCAGCTCCCGGAGCCGCGGCCGCACGTGGCTCCAGGCGCCCATGTTCTCCGGCTCCTCCTGGACCCAGACGACCTCCTCCGCGCCGGAGTGGGCCGACAGCGCCCGGCGCAGCTCCTCCCCGGGGAAGGGGTAGAGGCGTTCCAGCCTGACGGCGGCCACGTCCTCCTCGTCCTCCCGCCGCTCGGAGCCCACCAGGTCGTAGTAGACCTTGCCCGAGCACAGCAGCACCCGTCGGGCGCCCTCCCTCTCGGGGTCGGGGAGCACGGGGCGGAAGCGTCCCCCGACCAGGTCGTCCAGGGGGGACCGGGCCCGCGGGTGCCGGAGCAGGCTCTTCGGCGTCATCACGACCAGGGGGCGGCGAGCCGGGCGCCGGACCTGGAGCCGCAGCAGGTGGAAGTGCTGGGCCGGCGTGGTGGGATAGGCCACCCGCAGGTTGCCCTCGGCCGCCAGCTGGAGGAAGCGCTCCAGCCGGGCGCTGGAGTGCTCGGGCCCCTGCCCCTCGTAGCCGTGGGGCAGGAGCAGGACGAGCCGAGATTCCTGGCCCCACTTGGAGCGGCCGGCGGAGACGAACTGGTCGATGATGGCCTGGCCCACGTTGGAGAAGTCCCCGAACTGGGCCTCCCAGGCCACCAGCGACTCGGTGGCGATGGTGCTGTAGCCGTACTCGAAGCCCAGGGTGGCCACCTCCGAGAGGGGGCTGTTGTAGGCCTCGAAGGGGGCCTCGCTCCCCGGCAGGTGGCGCAGCGGCGTGTAGCTCTCCTCACCCGAGGTGTCGTGGAGGGTGAGGTGGCGCTGGCTGAAGGTCCCCCGCACGGCGTCCTCGCCGGTGAGCCGGACGGCCGTGCCCTCGGTCACCAGGGTCCCGAAGGCCAGCATCTCGGCCCGGGCCCAGTCCAGCGGCTCGCCCTCCTCCAGGGACGCCCGCCGCTTCTCCATCTGGCGGGCCAGCTTGTCCACCACCTCCAGGTCGTCGGGCCAGGAGAGCATGGCGTCGTGGAGCTCCCGGAGCCGCCCCTCCTCCACCGCCGTCTCCACGGCGGCCTCGTCGTCGGGCTCGGTGAGTCCCGCCCGCAGCTCCCGCTCCCGCGCCGCGGCGGCGACGACCTCCTCGTCGCCCTCGTCGTCGGAGAGCGACTCCCGGGCCTCGGTCAGCCGCTCGGCCACGCGGCTCTCCAGCGCGCCCGCCTCGTCGCCGTCGATCACGCCCCGCTCGACCAGGCGCTCGGCCCATCGGGTCCGGACCGTCGGGTGCTCGTCGATCTGCCGGTACATGGCCGGCTGCGTGTAGGCCGGCTCGTCGCCCTCGTTGTGGCCGTGCCGACGGTAGCCCACCAGGTCGATGACCATGTCCTCGCCGAACGCGCGACGGTACTCGAAGGCCAGCCGGGTGGCCGCCAGGCAGGCCTCCGGGTCGTCGGCGTTGACGTGGAGCACCGGGATCCGGAAGCCCAGGGCCAGGTCGCTGGCGTAGCGGGTGGAGCGGCCCTGTCCGGGATCGGTGGTGAAGCCGAGCTGGTTGTTCGCGATGACGTGCAGCGTGCCGCCGGTCTCGTAGGCGTCCAGCCGCGAGAGGTTCAGCGTCTCGGCCACCACGCCCTCGCCCATGAAGGCGGCGTCGCCGTGGACGAGGAACGGGAGGACGCTGCCGCCCGCCCCGCCGTCGGCCCGACCGTCGCCGCGCTCGCCCCGGGCCCGGAGATCGCGGGCCGCCCGGGCCATGCCCTCAACCACGGGGTTCACGTGCTCCAGGTGGCTGGGGTTGGGGGCCAGGTAGACGTCCACCGGCCCGCGGCCGGTCTCCACGACGCCGGCGGCGCCGAGGTGGTACTTCACGTCCCCGGCCCCCTCCTCGGGCACCATGGTGCTGACACCCTCGTCGTGGACTTCCTCGAACTCGGCGATGATGGCCCGGTAGGGGCGGCCGATGATGTGGGCCAGGACATTGAGGCGCCCGCGGTGGGCCATCCCGAGCACCACCTCCTGGACGCCGGCGTCGGCCCCCAGGCGCAGGGCCTCGTCCAGCATCGGGACCATCATGTCCAGGCCCTCGATGGAGAAGCGCTTCTTGCCCAGGTAGGCCCGGTGGAGGAACCGCTCCATGCCCTCCACCCGGGAGAGCCGGTCCAGCAGCTCCACCGCCTCGTCGTCGCCCAGGCGGCGCCGGTGCTCGCCCGCCTCGATCCGCTCCAGCAGCCACGCCCGCTTGTCCGGGTCGTCCACGTGGTCCAGCTCGTAGCCGATGGAGCCGCAGTAGACGTCCCGCAGGCGCTCCAGGACGGTGGCCACCGTGTCGCCCAGCGGCTCCAGGCCCACCAGCGAGGCGGGGACGTCGGCCAGGTCCTCCTCCCGGACGCCGTAGCTCGAGGGCTCCAGCAGGGGATGGATCGAGGGCGGCTCGTCGGCCAGCGGATCGATGCGGGCCGACAGGTGGCCGTGGTCCCGGTGGGCGGCCACCAGCGCGCCCGCCGCCGCGGCCACCCGCAGCCGGCCCTCGTCGGCCTCGGCGGGCAGCGCCGCTTCCCCGGGCCGCGCGACGGCCCCGGCGGCGCCGGCCGCGTCGGGGCGGAGCTCGGGCTCCGGGCGTACGCCGCCCGCGGCCCGCCCGCCGTTGCCCGTCCAGTCGGCCAGGGACGGGGGAACGACGCCCCGCTCCCGCAGGGACCGCTCGACCAGCTCCTCGGCGAAGCCGGCGTTGTAGCCGTCCGCCGTCGGTTCCTCGCTCACGTCTTTCGTTCGCTCCCGTTCGGTGGGTCGTCCGCTTCGAGGGGAATCGGGCCGGCCGGAGGTCCAGCCCCGGGCCGGTGGAGCCCGTCACGCGCCTCCGGTCCGCTGGAGCCCGCCATCCGCCCGGCGCCGATCGTCAGTGATGTTGCAAGGAGCCTACCTGTGCCGGGGACTCGTCCCCCAGGCTCCGGTACACCGTCTCGATCCACTGATCCGTGGAGATGAAGCCCTCGCCCCAGCTCGACCACCGGTCGGGGAGGCCGGCCGCCTTCGCCTCCTCCAGCGTCATCCCCTCCTCCCGCCGCTCCTCGACGATGCCGACGGTCTCCACCAGCATGGCGCGGAACGCGCGGAGACCCTCGACGTCGGTCAGCGGGCCGTGGCCGGGGATCACGGCGGCGTCGGCGGGGATCTCGTCGAGAATCGCCCCTACCGCCTTCATGTACCCCCGGACCGTGCCGCCGCTCCCCAGGTCCACGAAGGGGAACCGCCCCGCGAACATGAGGTCCCCCATGTGGACCACGTTCGAGCCGCGGAAGAAGACGACCGCGTCGCCGTCGGTGTGACCCGCGGGATAGTGCCGGACGTGCAGCGTGTCGCCGTTCATGTGCAGCTTCACCGAGCGATCGAAGGTGACCACCGGCCAGGCCGCCTCCGGCTCCGGCCGAACCGTGTCGCCGCGGACCACCTGCACGGTGGACAGCCGCTCCCGGACGTTCTCGTGGGAGATGATGGTGGCCTCGCGGCCGAAGACCTCGTTGCCGCCGGTGTGGTCGCCGTGCCAGTGGGTGTTCAGGACGAAGCGGACATCGCCGCCGTCCAGCGCCTGCACGGCGGAGCGGATCCTGGGGGCCAGGGGCGCGAACTGGTCGTCCACCAGCACGATCCCGTCCTCGCCCGCCGACACGCCGATGTTGCCGCCCCGCCCCTCCAGCATCCACACGCTGCCGGCCACGTGGGTGGCGCTCACCTCGACGTCCTGCATGTCGTCCTGGGCCTGGACGGGCCCCGGCAGGAGGAGCGGGACGAGGGTGAAGAGGGCGACCGCGGCGGACAGCGGTGCGCAGACCGTCGGTTCGTGACGCATGGTCCTCTCCGGTCGGTGGAGAACGGCGCGAGGCTCGGCCGCCTGACGTTCCCCGATCCTCCCCCGCGGCGCAAGGACGGGTCGGCCGGGTGCCGCCGGCGAGACGATCCGCCCCGTCAGGCCGCCTCCACCGACGGCCCCGTCCGGACCCGCCCGGGCCTGGCGCCCTGCCCCCGTCAGTCCAGCGTCATGAAGAGATTGTTCAGCGACTCCGCCAGCGTCGGATGGGCCAGGACGGCGTCCCGGAGCGCCGTGTAGGGGAGCTCGCCCATCATGGCGATCTTCAGGGCCATGGCCACCTCTCCGCCCTCCACGCCCAGCACCGCCGCGCCCAGGATCCGGTCGGTCTCCGCGTCGACCACCGCCTTCATGAACCCCCGGGTCTCGTCCATCTCGATGGCCCGGGCCACGCGGCTCATCGGCAGCTTCGCCACCCGGACCTCCCGGCCCTCCTCCCGGGCCTCGCGCTCGGTCATCCCCACCCGTCCCAGCTGGGGATCGGTGAAGACCGTGTAGGTGAGGATGCGGTCCTCGTCGGTCCGGTCGGCGCCGTGCAGCAGGTTGTCCCGGACGATGCGGTAGTCGTCGTAGGAGGTGTGGGTGAAGGGCGGCCGTCCGGTGACGTCGCCCAGGGCCCAGACGCCGTCCGCGCCGGTCTCGAGCCGGCCGTTCACCTCCACGTGGCCCCGGTCGTCGGTGGCGACCCCGGCGGCCTCCAGCCCGAGGCCGTCGGTGTTGGGGCGGCGGCCGGCCGAGACCAGGAGGTGGCTGCCCGCGAGCTCCTCCTCGCCGTCGTGGTTCGCCGCCCGGAGCCGCACCCCGCCGCCCTCCGCGGCCTTCGCCGACCCGGCCGTCTCCGCCGCCCGCGCCTCGGTCCCGGTCAGGACCCGGATGCCGTCCTCCTCGAAAATCTCGCGGAGCCCCTCGGAGACGTCCTCGTCCTCCCGGTCCGCCAGGCGCGGGCCACGTTCGACGACGGTCACCTCGGCGCCGAACCGCCGGAACATCTGGGCGAATTCGAGCCCGATGAACCCGCCGCCCAGGACCAGCAGGTGGTCGGGGACCTCGCCCAGCTCCATCACCGAGGTGGAATCGAGGAAGTCCACTTCCTCCAGACCGGGGATCGGGGGGACGAGGGGCCGGGCGCCGGTGTTGAGGAAGATCCGCTCGGCCGCCAGGCGCCGCGCCCCGCCGTCCTCCAGCTCCACCTCGATCTCGCGCTCGCCCGTGAAGCGGGCGTCGCCGAAGATCAGCTCCAGGCCGTCCCGCTCCTCCAGACCCCGGCGCCCGCCCTCCACCCAGTCATCCACGATGTCGCGCTTCCGCTGCCGGACGGCTTCCATGTCGACGCTCACCTCGCCGGTCTGGACCCCGTAATCGGCCGCCCGTCGGGCCAGGTGGGCCACCCGGGCGCTGGCCCACATCGTCTTGGTGGGGGTGCAGCCCCGGACGACGCAGGTACCGCCCACGCGATCACGTTCGATGATGGCCGTCCGGTGGCCCGCCCCGGCCAGGTCGCCGGCCAGGGGCTTTCCGGCCTGGCCCGTCCCGATCACGATAGCGTCGTAGGTCTCGATGTCGGTCATGCGTGCCTCGATCCGTTCGGGTTCGCGTCGCTCCCGGCTCGTCGTGGGGCCCTGTCGTCGCCGCCCGGACGGTCGCCCGACCCTAGCGGGCGGCGAACCCGGGTGGCGGGCGGGCGGCGCAGGGGCGGCCGTCAGCTCTCCGGGGGCGACAGGCGCCAGGTCGCCCGGACCGTCGCCACCCGATCGCCGTCCTCGTCCCGGATCTCCCCCACGGCCGGGTGCTCGACCGATCCGTCCCCGGCCTCCGGCCTCGGGGGGTCGCTCCGGCACTCGGCCACCAGGCGGCCCCGCGCCTTCTTCTCGTACTCCACCTCCAGCGCCGTCAGGATCCCGCGTACACCGGGCGGAAGCGCGGTGAGGGTGGCCAGGCCGGTCACCAGCTCGCCCAGGGTGGCCAGGGCCGTGGCGTGGACCGAGCCCAGGTGGTTGCGGACCCGGCGACGCTCCCGCATCCCGGCGCGACACCGGCCGGGCTCGAGGTGCCGGATCCGGGGCCGGACGCTGCCGGAGTAGGGCACCATCCGCCCCAGCAGGAAGCTGAAGAGGCGCTCGCCCCCGGGCCAGCGCGACAGGGAGCGCCACAGGCCGAGGACGCGTTCACCGGGAGCGGCGGCGTCACGGGACATCGGTACCTCCGTCGGGATCTGTTTTCCCATCCATCTTCATCTCCCCCGCCAACACGGTACTCAATTCCACGTTCGGGCCGGCAGGTACAGCAGCCACCCGGCCACGGCTCCGGCGGGGAGGGCGGACAGGCCCGGGCGGAGGACATGCCGCTCATGGGGAGCTCCCCCGGGAAACGGACGAGTCCCCACCATTGTTGTGCGAAGAGAGACGAATGTCGACCACTTCCACCCGGACGACGGTAGGTGATGATGCCGGACCTCAAGGAATACTTCCGGAGCCTGGGCGCCGGCAAGATCGAGCCCCCACCCGTGGCTCAGCCCCTCGGCTTCGAGGACATCGACGTGGGCCCGGATCGGGCCGCCATCAGTTCGGAGGCCGGCGACGACGAGGGCCACGGCTGCCACTGCCGCGTCACCGGAGGGCGTCAGGATCTCCGGGAAGCCCACCAGGAGCACGGCACTTCCCGCCACCCAGGCGACGTCGGACGCGGTGGCGGCGAGGACGAGGCCGCTGACCCTCGAGAAGGCGGCGTTGGCGGAGAGGGCGCCGACGAGGCGAGCGAAGCGCTGCTACGGGAAGTGATCTGTGGATGAGAAGCCTCCGCGGCGGCGCGCCGAATCGTCGCCGCCGCAGGACTCGTAGGGGGGAGCGAGCCGCCCGGACGAGCCTCGCCTCGAACTCCTCTTCCCGATGAGCAAGCTCGAGATCCGAAGCGTGGGCAAGCGCTACGGAGACCTGTGGGCCCTGCGCGGCGTCTCCCTCGACGTGGACCGGGGCGTGGTCGGCCTCCTGGGACCCAACGGCGCCGGGAAATCGACGCTGATGCGCATCCTGGCCACCCTCTCGCGCCCCACCGAGGGCGAGGTGCGGTGGGACGGAGAGCCTCTCCCGCGCTCGGCGGGTCGGCTGCGGCGGGTACTCGGCTACCTCCCGCAGGACTTCGGCGTCTATCCCCGGCTGACCGCCCGGGAGTTCCTGGAGTACCTGGCCGCCGCCAAGGGGCTGGCGGGAGGGGACCGCGTCGAGAACCTGCTCACGCTGGTGTCCCTCCGGGAGGCGGCCGACCGGAAGCTGGAGACGTTTTCGGGAGGGATGCGCCAGCGGGTGGGGATCGCCCAGGCGCTGCTGAACGACCCCGAGCTGCTGATCGTGGACGAGCCCACGGTGGGGCTCGACCCGGAGGAGCGGGCCCGTTTCCGGGGGCTGCTCTCCGAGCTGGGGGAGGACCGGATCGTCGTGCTCTCCACCCACATCGTCTCCGACGTGGAGGCGGCGGCCGGGCGCATCGCCGTGCTCGACGAGGGGCGCCTGAGGGCGGACGGAGCCCCCTCGGAGCTGCTGGCCGCCGCAGAGGGCCGTGTCTGGGAGCTGGTGGTCCCCAGCGACCGTCTCCCGGAGCTGAGGGCCCGCCACGCCGTGGCCTCGGCGGTCCACCGGCCGGACGGGGCGCACCTGCGGCTGGTGGCCGACGCCCCCCCGGCCCCCGACGCCGAGCCCGTCGTGCCGTCGCTCGAAGAAGCGTACCTGACCCTGATGCGAGAGAGATGCGACGGGACACCTGCGGCGGACCGGTCGTGACGCGCCTCCGAACCGTCCTGGGCCTCGCGCGGGCGGATTTCCTGGAGAGGGCACGCCGATGGGGCTTCGGGCTCACGCTGGGCATGGCCGCCGGCCTCGCGTACACCGTCCACGCCGGGCTCTGGACGGTCCGGCTGGGCCGCTGGTACGCCGAGCCGGGGCCGGCCTGGACGGGGACGCTGGTCGCCGTCGTCACGGGAGTGTTCCTCTCCCTGGCCGCCTTCTATGTGGTCCGCGGGACCGTCGAGCGGGACGTCCGCACCCGTGTGGGGCCGATCCTGGCCGCGACGCCCGCCTCCCGGCTGGAGTACGCCTTCGGGAAATTCGCCAGCAACGTGGCGGTGCTCGGGTCGATGCTCCTCGTGCTCGCGGGCCTCGCCGTCGCCATCGCGGCCCATCGGTTCGGCGGAATCACCGCGGGCGACGCCTGGAGCGTGGTCTCGCCCTCGCTGCTGCTGGTGGGCCCGATGCTGACGGTCGTCGCCGGCGTGGCGCTCCTGTTCGACAGCGTGCCCGGGCTCCGGGGCACGGCGGGCAACGTCGCCTACTTCTTCCTCTGGGCCGGGATGCTCACGTTCGCCGGCTTCGACGCCGCTCCCGCGTGGACGGACGTCTCGGGCGTGAGCCTCGTCCACGAGGCCATGCGAGAGGCGCTCGTGGAGGTCCGACCGGGAGCGTCGGCGGGGGGGATCAGCGTGCAGGTCGGGCCGTCCCCTCCGGAAGCGGCGGGGCATTTCGCCTGGTCCGGCCTCGGGTGGAGCGCCGAGCACGCGGCCCGCCGCCTGTACTGGGTGGGCCTCGGAGCCCTGTTCCCGGGCGTCGCTGCCGGCGCCCTCCGTCTCTCCGATCCCTTCGGGGACCGGGACCCGGCGGTCGCCGGCGACGGGGCGACGGCCGTCACGGAGAGCGCCACCGGGGACGCTGTTGCCGAAAACGACCGCTCCGACGGGCCCGGCCCGGCCCGGCCGCGGACGGTGTCCGCGGCGGCCTCCGAGCTCGCGCCGCCAGCCGCGGCCGGCGCGGTCGTCGTCTTCCTCCGGGCCTCCCGCGCCGAGGCGCGGCTCCTCCTCTCCGGCCACGCCTGGTGGTGGTACCTCACCCTCGCCGCGGCGAACGTCGCGGCGTTCCTGGTCCCCGCCGACTCGGTTGGGGGACCTCTGGTCGTGGCGTGGCTGCTTCCCATCTCCGCCTGGTCCGCCCTCGGCTGCCGGGAGCGGGTCCACGGGACCGAGCAGCTCCTCTTCTCGGCCCCCCGGCCGCGTCTCCGCCAGCTCCCGGCGCAGTACGCCGCCGGCGTGGCCGTCTCGGTGCTGGCCGCCGCGGGGCCCCTCGCCCGGCTGGCCGCCGACGGGGGCGTCGGCTCGCTAGCGGGCGCCGCGGCCGGGGCCCTGTTCGTGCCGGCCCTGGCCCTCTGCCTCGGGACGTGGACGGGGAGGGAGAAGGCGTTCCAGGCGGTCTACCTGGTCCTGTGGTACGTGGGACCGGCGAACGGCGTCCCGACGATGGACTTCATGGACGCCACGGGCCGGGCGGTGGAGGCCGGCGCGACCCCGGCGTTCGCGGCCGCGGCCGGCGGTCTGGCTTTCCTGGCCTGGATCGGCCGGGGACGGCGGCTCCGGGCCGTCGGATGAGGCTGATCCACGGTCGGGCTTCGTGCTGGAGTCAGAACCGATGTCGCACACGAAAGGAGAAGACATGTCGATCGAAGTCGTCACCACCGCGGAGGAGGCATGATGTCCCGCTTCACGACACGTTGTCTGACGCTTCTCGTCGCGGTGGCCGCGGTCATCCCCCGGCCGGCGGCGGCCCAGCAGGACGGACCGGCGCCGGACGGAGTTCTCACCCTGGCCGACCTCGAGGGAAGCTGGATGGGAGCGCTGAAGGTGGGGGACCGGCAGGGCCCCCGTGTCGGGGTCCGCATCCTGAGGAAGGCCGACGGTTCGATGGGAGCCAGCGCCGCCAGCGTGGACCAGGGGGCCGACTTCATTCCCGCCGAGGCGAGCCTGGAGGGCCCGACCCTGACCGTGCGTCTTCACGATCCCCGGGCGACGATCGAGGGGAAGGTGGTCCCCGATTCCGGACGGATCGAGGCCGAGTTCCGGCAGGGTGAGGCTGCGCTCTCGCTGACCCTGGAGCGGGTCGACGAGCTGCCGCCGGCCGGGCCCGTCCGCCCCCAGACGCCCCGACCGCCGTTCCCCTACGAGACCGAGGAGATCCGCGTCCACAACGAGGCCGACGACGTGTGGCTGGCGGGCACGCTCTCGAAGCCCGAGGGGCCCGGACCCCACCCCGGCATCGTGTTCGTCGCCGGGTCCGGCCCCCAGGATCGCGGGGTCCTCGGCACGGGCGGCCACGAGACCGGGACGGTCATCGCCGACCACCTCACGAAGCGCGGCTTCGCCGTGCTTCGCTACGACAAGCGCGGCGTCTATGAGTCCTCGGGCAGCTACGGCGACGCCACCGAGGCCGACTTCACCCGCGACGCGGCGGCCGCCCACCGGTACATGGTCTCCCGGGAGGACGTCCGCTCCGACCGCGTCGGCTTCGTCGGCCACAGCGAGGGCAGCCTCGTCGCGGCCCGGGCGGCGGCGGCCGTGGACGGGCCGGTCGGCTTCATCGTATCCATGGCCGGGCCCGGGCTCCCGATGTTCGACGTGCTGGTGCTCCAGGACGGCACCCAGGCCGCGGCCGAGGGGGCCACCGATCGCGAGGTGGAGCTCATCCGGGAATTCAGCCGACGGTACTATCGGACGGCGATGGAGACGGAGGGAGAGGGCGCTCGCGAGGAGGCCCTCGCGGCCCTTTACGATTCCCTCGACGGCGAGCGGGCGGCGGCGATGGAGCGGTACTTTCCCGACCGCCCCGGCACCCTCGACCCGGGCTTCGCCGCCCGCCAGGCCTTCGTGGACGACCTCGAGGCCGATCCCCCTGCTACATGGTGGAAGCAGGTCCGGGCGCCGGTGCTGGTGCTGAACGGGGGGAAGGACAGCCAGGTGCCGGCCGAGGAGAACGTGGGCGCCATCGTCGAGGCGCTGGAGCAGGCCCCCACCGAAAGGCTCGAGAGCCGGATCTTCCCCGACAAGAACCACCTGTTCCAGACGGCGACGAGCGGAGCAGTGGACGAGTACGAGGAGATCGACCAGACCATCGCCCCCGAGGTCCTGGAGCACATCGCCGGCTGGCTGGACAGGGTCGGGCCGTCGAGCCCGGCCGGCCTCGGGCCCGACAGCGTCACCATCGAGCCGGGGTCCGGGACCTTCCCGGTGGCGGGAGGAGAGGGACGCGAGGAGCGCACCCTCACCGTCCACTACCACCGGCCGGAAAGCTTCGACCGTCGGTCGCCCGTGGTCGTCGTCGTCCCGGGCGCCGGGCGGAACGCCGACGACTACCGGGACGCCTGGATCGAGGCGTCGGAGCGGCACGGGCTGCTGGTCCTCTCTCCGCATTACCCTGAGAGGCACTACCCCGAGTACTGGAGCTACAACCTGGCGGGCATGACGGCCTCGGTGACCTTCGACGTCCGGGTCGAGGTCGACACCCATCCGGAGGAGTGGACCCTGGACGACGTGACGCGGGAGATGGCCTCCCGGGAGGTCATGGACCTCTTCGGGCACACCTCCCGGGGGCACCTCCTCTATCGGCTCCTCCTCCTCGAGCGGGCCGGCATGCTCGCCGACGTGGAGGCGGACGCATCGGGCCTCGAGGTCAGCACGGACCGGGCCGACTGGATCTTGGCCGACTTCGACCGGATCTTCGAGAAGGCCCGGCAGGAGCTGGGGCTGGAGCGTGACGGCTACGACATGTTCGGGCACTCCGCCGGGGGGCAGATCCTGCACCGCTACGTCCTCTTCCATCCCGACAACCGGGCCGATCGGGTGCTCGCCGCGAATTCCGGCTGGTACACGCTCCCCACCGGGGAGGAGGCGTTCCCGTACGGACTCGAGGGCACCGGCCTCTCCACCGAGGAGCTGGAAGACGCGTTCCGTGAGCGGCTCGTCGTCTTCCTCGGGGGAGAAGACGACCGGAGCGAGACCCGCGGACAGCTCCGTCGGACCCCGGCGGCCGACCGGCAGGGTCCGGGCCGCCGGGAGCGCGGCGAATTCTTCTACCGGCAGGCGAGGGAGACGGCCCGGGAGGTGGGGGTCGACCTGAACTGGAGGATCGAAGTCGTCCCGGGCGTCGGGCACGAGTACCGGCGCATGAGCGCGGCCGCGGCGGAGTACCTCTACGGCGGGCAGGACGAGTAGACGGTCCCCTCGGACCCCATCGGCCACGGGATCACCAC
>CAZSKS010000044.1:0-13726 GCA_964607465.1 uncultured Gemmatimonadota bacterium
CCTGCTCGCCGCCTCCCTCCTGGTCCTCACGGCCCTTCCGGCCGGGGGCCAGGCGGCGGCCCAGGAGGACGCCACCCTGGCCGACAGCCTCGAGCACTGGTACGCGTCGGGCCTCGGCGCCTACCAGCTCTGCTCGGGCCTGTGGGTGGTGGGCCGGGACCACCGGCGCACGCCCGAGGAGGTCCTGGACGGGGACGTCCGGCCCTTCCCGCACATGCACTGGGAGGAAGGTTACGGCTACGAGGTCGACGAGGAGGACCGGACCGTGACGGTCACCGCCCCCGGCGTGGCGCCCCGCACGGCCGCCTACAACGGGGACCAGGGCTGCGCGATCCTGCCGGCCGGCAGCGAGCGGGTCTCCTTCGAGCCCGTCCCGGTGCCGAGCGACCTCCCCGACCCGGAGGAGCAGCCGTGGCCCACCGGCGACCGGGGCGCCGTCGGCACCTTCCCCGACGTGGACCGCGACGCCCTGGAGGCCGCCCTCGACCGGGCCTTCGACGACGACCGCCTCGACCCGCCGCAGAACACCCGTGGCCTTGTGGTCCTCTACCGCGGGAAGATCCTGGCCGAGCGCTACGCGCCGGGCTGGGGCCCGTACACGCCCCAGATCTCCTGGTCCATGGGCAAGAGCCTGGCGTCGGCGCTGACCGGCGTGCTGGTGCGGCGGGGCGTCTACGAGCTCGACGACCGGGCCCCGGTCGAGGAGTGGGGGGGCGCGGCCGACCCCCGCTCCGACATCCGGATCCGCCACCTGCTGCGCATGTCCAGCGGGCTCGACTTCGACAACCTGGGGCTGGACGGGCCGCCCTCCTTCCGGGCGGCCAACGAGCACATGCGGATCTACTTCGACGCCCTGCCCTCCCACCTGCACGCCGTCAACCAGCCGCTCCGCTTCGAGCCGGGCACGGTCTGGCGGTACCGCAACTCCGACCCCCTCACGCTCATGCTGATCGCCCGACGGGCGCTGGAGGCGCGGGGCGAGGACTACCTGACCTTCCCCCAGCGCGAGCTGTTCGACCGGATCGGCATGCGGAGCATGGTGCTGGAGACCGATGCCTGGGGGAACTTCCTCATCACGGGCCGCGACTTCGGCGGCACCCGGGACTGGGCCCGCTTCGGGCTCCTCCACCTGCGGGACGGCGTGTGGGAGGGGGAGCGGATCCTGCCGGAGGGCTGGACGGAGTTCGTCGCCACGCCGGCGCCCGGGGACCCGGACCGCGGCTACGGCGGGCTGTTCTGGCTCAACCGCGGCGGGGCGATGGACCGGATCCCGCGCGACGCCTACTGGGCGGCGGGCCACATGGGACAGTTCACCCTGGTCGTCCCCTCCCGGGACCTGGTCGTGGCGCGGCAGGGGCCGAGCGCCGGCCGGGCCGCCGCCCACTTCAACGAGCTGGTGGGGCGAATCCTGGAGGCCGTGGGCCGGCCGGCCGCACCTTCGCCTTGACAACTCCGGCCGTCTTTGTTTAGGTGGGCGGGGCGAGCTGTACACATCCGTGTGCACGATCAGCTTCCCCGATGTTCCGGCACGTAGCTCCCGAGACGATGCCGTAGACAGAGATCGCGGTCGCGCTCCCTCCCGCCGCCCGGACATAGCAGGAGATCGCCATGGCCCCGACGCCGACTCCCGGCCGCCTCCTCCTCACGCTCGCCTTTCTCCTCCTCACCGCCCCGGCCGGGCTCGACGCCCAGCAGGGGGTGATCCAGGGACAGGTCGCCGACGCCGAGGACCTGGCGCCCGTGACCGGCGCCCAGGTGTTCCTCCCGGACACCGAGATCGGCGCCATCACCGGCGAGGACGGGCGCTACCGGCTCACGGGCGTCCCGGCCGGCGAGCACACCGTCCGGGTCCAGCTGCTGGGCTACCGGCCGGCGTCCCGCACGGTGGAGGTGGCGGCGGGCGAGACGGTCACGGTCGACGTCCAGCTCACCGTTTCGGCCATCAGCATGGAGGAGGTCGTCGTCACGGCCACCGGCGCCCAGCGGCAGCGGGAGCTGGGCCACGCCCTGCGCAAGATCGACGTCTCGGACCAGGTCGAGATGCAGCGCCCCTCCAACGTGCAGGGCATGCTGCAGGGCCAGTCCCCGGGCCTGACGATCAACCAGAGCACGGGCTCGGTGGGCGCCGCCTCGGAGCTCCGCATCCGGGGTCGGACCAGCCTCAGCTTCAGCAACCGACCCCTGGTCTACGTGGACGGGGCCCGGATCGACCTCTCGAGCCCGACCTCCGGCCAGCAGGGGCAGGAGTTCAGCCGCCTCAACGACCTGAACCCGGAGGACATCGAGTCCGTCGAGGTCATCAGCGGGCCGGCGGCGGCCACCCTCTACGGCACCGAGGCCGCGGCCGGCGTGATCCGGGTGACCACCAAGACGGGCGTGAGCTCGGCGCCCCGCTACACCGTGGAGGGCGCCTACGGGCAGAACTGGAACACGACGGGCTGGCTGCCCCGGGTCTGGCACCCGCAGTCGCTGCTGGGCCCCGCGGCCCGGGACACCCTGTACACGTTCAACGCCCTGATGGACCAGAGCCCCTTCCGGGTCGGGGACAACGGCTCGCTGAGCGCCAACGTGCGGGGGGGCGAGGAGTCGATCACCTACTTCTTCTCCAGCCGGTGGCAGGAGGAGCAGGGGACCCTGCCCAACAACGACCGCCAGCAGTGGAACGTGCGGGCGAACTTCAACCTCGTACCGCAGGACGACATCCTCGACATCTCGCTGAGCAACGGGTTCAGCTCCAGCTTCACCCGCCTGCCGGACAACGACAACAACATCGCCGGGTTCATCCCCATCGCGCAGGTCGCCTTCCCCTGGGTCCAGCCGCTCATGCGGGACGGGGTTCGCACCTGCCCGCTCAACATCGAGATCGCCGCGCTCACCGGCACGCCGCTGTCCGACCTGGGCTTCGCCGGCTGCGCGGAGAACGCGACGTTCGGGAGCCGCACCTTCGAGCAGGTCGCCGCGCGGGAGAACCGCCAGGACGTCGAGCGCTACATGGGCAGCGCCGTCGTGGAGATCCATCCGCTGGAGCCGTGGACGACCCGGCTCACCGTGGGATACGACCAGTTCGCCCAGCGGACCCGCCTCGTCGTCCCCGTGGATCCCGCCCGCCCGTTCGGCCAGGACTCCGAGGGCAACATCCAGCGCACGGACGTCACCACCCGCAACCTGACCCTGGAAGCCAGCTCCTCCCTCGAGCTCGACCTGACCGAGGATCTCACCTCGGTCACCACCGTCGGCGGACAGTGGATCCGCGAGACCAGCGACGGCACGTTCGCCGAGGGCACCACGTTCCCGGCCGGCACGCCGTCGATCGGCAACTCGGTAGTGAACGAAGGAAACGACGTCTTCGGTGAGACCCGAACCCTGGGCGGGTTCGTCCAGCAGCAGCTCTCCTGGAAGCAGCGCATCTTCGTCACCCCGGGACTCCGCCTGGACGACAACAGCGCCTTCGGGGCCAACCTGGGCGTGCAGGACCTGAAGAAGATCAACGGCTCCTGGGTGATCAGCGAGGAGGAGTGGTTCCCCCGGATCTTCGACAGCTTCCGGCTGCGCGCCGCCTGGGGCGAGTCGTCCAAGCTGCCCGGCACCAACTCGGCGTTCGCCCTGCTCTCGCCCGTCCCGGTCATCCGCGGCGGCAACGAGGTGCTGGGCGTGCTGCCGGACCGGCCCGGGAACCAGGACTTGAAGCCGGAGAAGAGCGAGGAGCTGGAGCTCGGCTTCGACCTGAGCGCCATGGACAATCGTCTCGACTTCGAGTTCACCTTCTACGACAACACGACGCAGGACGCCGTGGTGGCCCAGGACCTCGCGCCCTCCCTCGGCTTCCCCAACCAGCAGTTCACCAACGTCGGCGAGATCGTGAACCGTGGCATCGAGGCCTCGGTCAACGTGCGGGCCACCGACCGTGAGAACGTGACGTGGGACTGGAGCTTCATCCTCGGGACCAACGACAACACCGTCACCCGGCTGCCCGAGCCGATCATCATCAACTTCGGCAACGACTCCAACGCCGGTCAGCGGATCCAGGAGGGCTTCAGCTTCGGGGCCTACATGTGGCGCCCGGTGACGGTGGCCGAGGACGGGTCGGTGGTCGTGGGTGACACGCTGGAGGAGATCGGCCAGCCCACCCCGAGCTGGGAGGGGTCGGTGGGCACGACGCTCCGGCTGTTCGACAACATCCAGGTCTACGGGCTCGTCGACTTCAAGGGCGGGTTCGAGACCATGTACAACACCGCCAGCTTCACCTGCAACCTGCTGGGCGGCGGCGCCGTCGGGGGCACCTGTCCCGACCTGTTCGAGACGAACCTGGACGGCTCGCCCACCGACGAGGCGCGCATCAAGCAGGTGGCGGCCGGGCTGGGCAACGAGGCCCCGTGGGTGGAGAGCGCGGGCTTCGCCAAGCTCCGTACCCTCTCCCTCCGGGTGGAACTGCCCCGGGCCTGGGCCGCCCGCCTGGGGGCCAGCGGAGGGGCGCTGACCGTCAGCGGCTCGAACCTGGCCACGTGGGACGCCTTCAGCGGACCGGACCCGGAGGTGAACGAGCTGGGTGACTCGCTCGTCGGGCGCTCGGTCTTCCTCACCGAGCCCCAGGCGCGGCGGCTGACCACCAGCCTCCGGCTGACGTTCTGACCCGGCCCCGACGCCCGGCCGGGCCCGTCGCGGCCCCGGTCGCCGACTCGGACCTGGATGCCGATCCGGCCCTGCACGCACGCCGACCGAAGGAGCTGACCGTGAGGTACGACCAGGACGCGATACCGGAGCGATCGTGGAGAGGGCCGGGGGCCTGGACGGCGGTCCTCGGGCTCGCCGTCCTCGCCGCGGCCTGCGACACGGGACCGCTGGAGGTGAACGATCCCACCGTCCTCACGCCCGACGAGCTGGAGGGCCCGGAGGCCGTGTCGGTGCAGCTCAACGGGATGATCCGCGGCTTCCAGGAGGCGCACGACTCCTACCTCCGGTACGCCACCTACCTGTCGGACGAGATGATCGCCACCGGTACGATCACCGACCGGACGGACGTGGACTTCCGGGACGTGGCCAACGAGAACGTGACGCTGACCAACGAGCTGTACGAGCCCATGCAGACGGCGCGTGTCACCGCCGAGGAGCTGGTGGCCGACTTCACGGAGGTCCTGGACGACGAGGCGTTCGCCGAGGTCCGGCCGGACCTGCTGGAGGGGATCGCCCTGGGCAACCTCAACGCCGGCTTCGTCCACGTGCTGTTCGCGGAGCTCTACTGCCGCGCGGTGGTGGACGACCTGGGTCCCGCGCTCTCCTCGGACGAGGTGATGGCGGAGGCGCTGGGCTTCTTCGAGGCGGCCGTATCGGCGGCCGACGACGCCGGTCGTCCCGACGTCGCCACGGCGGCCCGGGTCGGGATGGCCCGGGTGAATCTGTGGCTCGGCGACACCGGAGAGGCCGCCGCCCTGGCCGCCGACGTCCCCACCGACTTCGTCTACCTGACCGAGTACTCCTCGAACACCTTCGACCAGAGCAACGAGCTGATGCAGTGGACCTGGGGCCAGGGCGGGCCCAACATCCGCTGGACCGTCGGCGACGGGACGGCGGCGGAGCGGGACAACGAGCGCTTCGCGCTCTTCGACGAGTGGGCCGCCCAGGGCCTCATCGACTCGGTGGCGCCCGGGATGACCGCCGACAACGCGGCCCTGCCGGTCTCCCTCCAGCTCCTCTACGACGACCTGGCCAGCGACATCGTCCTGGCCTCGGGCTGGGAGGCGCGCATGATCGAGGTCGAGGCGACCCTGCGGGGAGGCGAGCCCGAGGTGGCCGAGGACATGGCCAACGATCTTCTCACCGACCCCGCGCAGGCGGCCAACCCGATGCTCGTCATCAACCCCGACCTCGCCAGCAGTCGGATGGGCGGGCGGATCCCCCCCATGGGGGCGTTCGACGAAGTCGACTTCACCGGCGACCTGGCGGCCGACCTGGAGGAGCTGGCCCGGGCGCGCACCGCCGGACTGTGGCTGAGCGGGGAGCGCCAGGGCACCTTCCGGCGCTTCGCCGAGGAGGACGGCGTGGACCTGTTCCCACAGCGGCGCGGCGAGGACGTCTGCCTGCCCGTGCCGCAGCAGGAGATCGACAACAACCCGAACCTGTGACGGACGAGGGCCACCGCACATGAAGACCAACCGCCTCATGCCGACCCTGGCCGGAGCGCTCGCCGCCCTCCTGTGCCTCGTCGCGCCCGCCCCGCTGGCGGGCCAACAGGCGGGCACCCTGGGCCTCACGGCCGGAGCGGGGCTGGGCCTGCCGGCCGGCGCCCTGTCGGACGTCGCCGATCCCGGACCCGCCTTCCGCTTCGGCACCTCCTACGCCCTGGGACCCGGCTACGGCGTCCTTGGGACGATCGAGGCGGAGGTCTTCAGCTCCGTCACCGGGCCCGGAGGCGACGGGCCGTCGGTCCGCCTCTTCCGCCTCCTGGTGGGCCCCACCTTCACCGTGGTGCGCCCGGAGGCGCGGGAGGGCTTCCGGCTCGACGTCCACGGCGGAGCGGGCGTGACCCTCTTCTCGGCGGGCCGCACGCTGGTCGGCACGGGCTCCGACGTCCGGGCCATCGAGCTGAACGAGGCCTACTTCGGCCTGGGCGGCGGCCTCACCGCGGCCTACGAGTTCTCGCCGTCGGTGGGCGCCTACCTCGGCGCCGGCGCGTCCCTCGGCTTCGCGGACGAGGACGACACCGAGGTCTTCGCCTTCCTGGACCCGGCGGTGGAGCCCTTCTCCACCCTGGTCTCCGTCCCCGTCACGGCCGGTGTCCGTCTCGTCTTCCCCCGCTAAGGCCGGCGCTCGCCGCGCCGCGGCCGGCACGGCGACTCCCGCCGCTTCGGCGGCCCGTCCGGAGCACCGTCGGCCGGGCCGTGGAGCCGCTCCTCGCCTGCGCGCCGTGGCCAGCCTCCTGGCGGCCCTCCCGCTCCTGGCCGGGGCCGCGTGCGGTGAGCCGAGCGCCGGCGGCGCGGACGGCGATCCCCCCGCCGTCACCACCGACCACGTCCGGAGCGCCGAGGAGCTGATCGGCCTCACGTTCACCGAGGAGGAGCGGCGGCAGATGCTCGAGCCCGCCTCGCTTTTCGCGGGGCTGGAGGGGCGACGGGAGGCCTACCGGGCGCTGCGGGAGCTGCCGGTGGGCAACGACGTGCCGCCGGCCCTCTTCTTCCGGCCCCATCCCCCCGTGGGCACCGTCCCCGACCGCGAGCCCCGGTGGCCCGCCCCGCCCCGGGTGGAGCGCCCCGACGAGCTCGAGGAGCTGGCCTTCGCCCCGATTTCCGTCCTGGGCGCCCTGCTCCGTGCCGGGGAGGTCAGCTCGGTCGAGCTGACGCGCATGTACCTGGACCGGCTCCGACGCCACGACTCGACGCTGCACGCCGTGGTCACGCTGACGGAGGCGACGGCCCTGGAGCAGGCCCGCCGGGCCGACCGGGAGCTGGCGGCCGGTCGGGACCGGGGCCCGCTGCACGGGATTCCCTACGGCCTGAAGGACCTGTTCGCGGTGCCCGGCCATCCGACCACCTGGGGCGCCACGCCCTACCGGGACCAGGTCCTGGACACCGAGGCCACGGTGGCGCGGAAGCTGGAGGAGGCGGGGGCCGTGCTGGTGGCCAAGACCACCCTCGGGGCGCTGGCCTGGGGCGACGTGTGGTTCGGGGGCCAGACGCGCAACCCGTGGAACCCGGAGGAGGGATCCAGCGGGTCCTCGGCCGGGTCCGGGGCGGCCGTCTCGGCGGGCCTGGTGCCCTTCGCCATCGGGACCGAGACCCTGGGCTCCATCGTCTCCCCGTCCACCCGCACCGGGGTCACGGGCCTGCGGCCGAGCTTCGGCCGGGTCAGCCGCCACGGTGGAATGTTCGTGAGCTGGTCCATGGACAAGGTGGGGCCCATCTGCCGGCGGGCGCTGGACTGCGCCATGGTCTTCGACGCCCTCCGGGGGCCGGACGGCGAGGACCCCACCGTGGTCGACCGCCCGTTCCCCTACGACGCCACTCGCGTCGACGGCGAGCGGAGTGTGGAGGGACGGACGATCGGGTACGTGGAGGCGGCCTTCGAGGAGGCGTACGAGGGGCGGGAGGCGGACCTGGCGACGCTGGACGTACTCCGGGAGCTCGGCGCCGAGGTGGTGCCGATCGAGCTGCCCGACCTGCCCGTCGAGTCGATGGCGTTCATCCTGGCCGCGGAGGCCGCGGCGGCGCACGACAGCCTCACCCGTACGGACCTGGACAGCACCCTCGTCCGCCAGCAGGCGGCCGCCTGGCCCAACGTCTATCGCACCGCCCGCTTCGTGCCGGCCGCCGAGTACCTGAAGGCCAACCAGGTCCGCTGGCTCCTGGGCCAGGAGATGCGCGACCTCATGGCGGACCTGGACGCCTACGTGGCCCCCACGCTCGAGGGACGCACCCTGCTCCTCACCAACCTGACGGGCCACCCCGCCGTCTCGGTGCCCAACGGCTTCACCGACCCGGACGCGCCGAAGAGCGTCAGCTTCGTCGGGTCCATGTACGGCGAGGCCGGCCTGCTGGAGATCGTGGCCGCCTACCAGACAGCGACCGACTGGGACGAGCGCCACCCGCCGGCGTACGTGCCGTAGCAGGGGCTCCCGCGCCGCCTCCCGTGCGGACCTGGGCAAACGTTGCCCGCGTCTCCGGGTATGGCGGGCCTGCGTGGACGCATAGATTGACCTTCCGCATCATCGGTCGTCACGGTCGGCGGCTGTCGTCCCACGCCGTGGAGGCCCATGCCCGAGATCCGGCTGGTCCACGCCTACGAGCCGATCCTCTTCGTGGGATCGCTGATCCTTCCCGCCTTCGCCGCCTACGTGGCGCTGCGGCTCCTGGGACGGGCGCGCCGCGACGGGTCCGCCGGCACGTGGGCCGCCTGGTGGCTGGGCGCGGCCAGCGCCGCCATGGGCGTGGGCATCTGGAGCATGCACTTCACCGGCATGCTGGCGCTCCGCCTCCCGGGCCGGGAGGGCTACGACCCGCTCCTGACCTTCCTCTCCATGGTCATCGCGGTGGTCGTCTCGCTGCTGGCGCTGGCCGTCGTGCGCCGCGAGCGCGTGCCCATCCTCCACCTCTACGGCGGGGGCGTGCTCATGGGGGCGGCCATCGCCGGGATGCACTACACGGGCATGGCGGCGATGGTGGTGCCGGGGGAGATGAGCTACCGGCCCGGGCTCGTCGCGCTCTCGGTGGCCATCGCCGTGGTCGCCTCGCTGGCCGCCCTGGGCCTCTTCCTCCGCCACCGGGGAGACACGACGGCCTCGGGGCGCGCGTTCCAGGTGGTCGCCAGCGCCGTCATGGGCATGGCCGTCGCCGGCATGCACTACACGGGGATGGCCGCCGTCCACTTCCGGGGCCTCGAGCCGGGCGCCGGGGCGCCGGGCGGGATGATCCTCACCGACGGCCTGGCCCTGGGCGTCGGGGCCGGGAGCCTCGTGATCCTCGGCGTGGGGCTGGTGGCGGCGGCCGTGGACCGCCGGCTCCGCGGGGCCTACGACGAGGACCTCCGTCGACGGGAGCGCCGGCAGGAGGCGGTGCTGACCGAGATCTCCGACGTGGTGACCCTGCTGGACGCGGACGGGACGATCCTCTACGAGAGCCCGTCCATCCGCCACGTCTTCGGCTACGAGCCCGAGGAGCTGGTCGGCCGGACGGGGTTCGACATCGCCCACCCGGAGGACCGGGACGAGCTGCGACGGACCCTGGCCGGCGACGGATCGCTCTCCGGCGGCGAGGCGACCCTGCAGTATCGCCTGCGGGCCGCCGACGGCACCTGGCGCATGGTGGAGTCCACGGCGGTGCTCTCCGATCACCCGGAGCTGGATACGGTGGTGGTGACCCGGGACATCACCGGGCGGATCGAGGCACAGACCAAGTACCGGGCCATCTTCCGCACCAGCCCCTCGCCGGTGATCTTCGCCCGGGAGGGCCGCTTCGTCGAGGTGAACGACGCCTTCCTGGAGCTGCACGGGCTCACCGAGGAGGAGGTCATCGGCGGTACGCCGCTCGAGCTGGGGCTGTGGGTCGATCCCGGCGAGCTGGAGCGCGTGCGGGAACAGATCCTCGCCGGTCATGCCGTCCGGAACCGGGAGATCCGGCTGCGGGACGCCGACGGGGAGGTGTTCCACGCCCTCCTTTCCGCTTCCGCCGTGGAGCTGGCCGGGGAGCGCTACGAGGTCGGGGTCGTGCAGGACATCCGGGAGCGCAAGCGCTACGAGGAGGAGCTGGAGCACCAGGTGCTGCACGACGGGCTCACCGGCCTGCCCAACCGGACCCTGTTCCAGGACCGGCTGGAGCACGCCCTGGAGCGGGCCGACCGGGACGGATCGGAGGTGGCGGTGCTCTTCCTGGACGTGGACCGCTTCAAGGCCGTCAACGACTCCCTCGGCCACACGGCCGGCGACGAGGTGCTGCGCACGGTGGCCACCCGGCTCGAGGACGTGCTCCGGGGCGACGACACGGTGGCGCGGCTGGGCGGGGACGAGTTCGCCATCCTCCTCGAGCACGTCGAGTCCCTCGCCGACATCGAGGCGGCGGTGGACCGGATCCGGACCGTCTTCGACCCGCCCTTCCGGGTCGACGGCAACGAATTCACCCTCACGGCGTCGGTGGGCGCGGCCCGCAGCGCCACGGTCGAGGCGCGCCCCGAGGAGCTGGTGCGGCTGGCGGACGCCGCCATGTACCGGGTCAAGGGACCCGGGAGCACCCGCTTCCATGTCTACGACCCCGAGCAGGACCGGGGCGTCACCGAGCGGCTGCAGCGCGAGGCGGCGCTGGAGCGCGCGCTGGAGGACGGGCAGCTCACGGCCCACTACCAGCCCGTCTACGACCTGGCCACCGACGGGATCGTCGCCACCGAGGCGCTGGTGCGCTGGGAGGACCCCGAGCGCGGCCTGGTCTCCCCCTCCGAGTTCATCCCGATCGCCGAGGAGAGCGGCCTCATCGTGCCCCTCGGTCGCGAGATGCTGCGTCAGAGCCTCCGGCAGGCGGCCGAGTGGGTGGAGGCCGGGATCGTCGAGCCCGACCGCTTCCGGATGCACGTGAACCTGTCGGCCCGGGAGTACCAGGAGGAGGACCTCGTGGAGACGGTGGAGTCCGCGGTGGAGGCGGCCGGCGTCTCCCTGTCCCTGCTCACCCTGGAGATCACCGAGACCGTGGCGGTGCTGGAGCTCGATCGGCTGAAATCGCTCCGCGACCGGGGCCTGCGGGTGGCCATCGACGACTTCGGGACGGGCTACTCCAGCCTCCAGTACCTGCTGCGGCTGCGCGCCGACGAGCTGAAGGTGGACGGCTCCTTCATCGCGGCGCTGGGGCGAGAGCCCCGGGAAGAGTCCCTGGTGAAGGGCATCCTCCTCATCGCCCGCGAGATGGGGATCGAGGCGGTGGCCGAGGGGGTGGAGACCGAGGAGCAGCTCCGATGGCTGCGGGAGGTCGGCTGTCCCCGGGGCCAGGGCTTTCACCTGGCCCGGCCCGCCCCCGCCGGGGAGATCGCCCGGCGGCTGGCCGGCGCGGCGCGGGCCGTCTAGGCAGCGGGTGGCACGAGGGAGGCGGCGAGGGCGTCTCCTACCCCTCCCCTCCCCCACCCTCCGTGGCCCGCTCCGCCACCCACGGTCGGTCGCCGCCGTGGGGCAACACCTCGAGCCGGGTCGCCGCCCCTTCCGGCTCGCCCCCGGGACGCACGAAGCGCCACGCCGTGCCGGTGGACCGGTCGAAGAAGACGTCCCGTCCCTCGGGGAAGAGCCGGCCCCGCACCAGGCCCGGCGCCTCGACCCACAGGGCGTCGCCCTCCCGGCGCACCTCGGCCGTGAGCCCCGAGACCCGTCCCGTGCCCTCGTAGCGGCCCGCCAGCCCGGCCAGGGTCACCGAGTCGGCCGGCGCCAGGCGCTTCTCGATACGCTCCGGGCCCGGCAGGCCGTAGAGCGAGGCGAAGGCCCGCCGGATCTCCCCCAGCAGCGCGCCGCTGGTGCCGTTGGTGAGCACCACCAGGCCCCGCCCCGTGGCGGGCCACATGCTCAGCGTGGCCACGAACCCCTCGTCCCGGCCGCCGTGGCGGAAGCTCAGGCTGTCGCCGCGTCCCGCCAGGGCCGGGCCCAGGCCCCAGGCCGCCTCCCCGACCCCGGCGTCCTCGCCGACCTGCACCTGTCGGCTCAGCATCTCCCGGGCCGTCTCCGGGCTCAGCAGCCCATCCTCGCCCCGATAGGCGCGGGAGACCGCGATGGCCCACCGGGCCAGGTCAGTGGCCGTCGTCCACAGCCCGGCCGCCGCCATCTCCGGGTAGACGTGATAACGCCCCTCCACGGGCGTGTCCCACCGCTCGTGGCCCGCGGCGGCTCGACGGGCGCGGGAGGCCGGCGGTGGGTTCCGGAAGGTGCTGTGGACCATGCCCGCCGGCTCCAGCACCAGCCGGCGCATGAGGTCGGGGAACGGCTCGCCGGTGACGTCGGTGGCCACGAGCTGGGCCACGGTGTACCCGCCGCCGGAGTAGGTGAAGCGGGCGCCGGGGACGGTGTCGCTCCGCACGGGCTCGGTATTGGCGGGCGGCGCACCGTCCAGGATCTCGGGGACGGTGGGGAGCTGCGCGTCCACGTCGTAACCCGGGAAGCCGTGCACCGTGAGGCCCCCCGTGTGGCTCAGCAGGTGACGCAGGGTGACCGGCCGGTCCCGGGTATGGCGGGTCTCCGGGACCTTCCACGACTCCAGCGACCGGTTCACGTCGGCGTCCAGCGTCAGCTGGCCCGTCTCCACCAGCCGGAGGGCGCCGGTGGCGAACACGGGCTTGCTGATGGAGCCCGCCAGGAAGAGGGTGGCCGTGTCCACCGGCTGGCCGGAGCCGACCTCCCGGGTGCCGAAGCCCCGGGCCCACACGATCCGGTGGTCGTCGATCACCGCCAGGCTCACCCCCGGCACGCGGTGACGCTCCATCCGCTCGGCCAGGGAGAAGGACGGGTCGGGTCGGCCCGCGATCCGGACGCGGGGACGGAGCTCGTCGACGATCCGGGCGGGATCGGGGGCGGCCCGATCCGCGGCGGCGGCGTCCGGGTTTCCGGCCCCGCCGGCCGGAGCGCGGGTCCCGTCGGCGGCGCCCGCGTCCGCGCCGCGGGGCCCGTCGGCCTCTCCCGACGGGCCACAGGCGGCGAGGGCCAGGGCCAGGGCCACCGCCACGGCCGCCGCCGACCGCAGCCTGGCCCACCGGGCGACGGCGCCCCCCAGCCGCCCGGCGACCGCCGGCTCCACGGCTACTCCCCGCCCCCCGGCAGCGGACGGGAGCTGGCCACCTCCCGGTGCACCTTCCACCCGTCGGCCGTGCGGTGCAGGAGGACCAGGTAGGTGTCGCGGACGGTGCGCGGCTCGTCGGCCCCCTCCGGCGTCCAGGTGACCGTGCCCGTCCCCATGTCGTAGGCCCAGTCGGCGGCGAGCACCCCCACCTCCGCCGATTCGATCTCCAGGGTGGCCCCCGGCGGGAAGGGCGTCCCGGCCGCGGAGGCGGCGGCCAGCATCGAGTCCCAGGCGGCCGGACCGGGCATGACGAGGACCGCGTCCTCCGTCACCAGCGCGCCCAGGCGCTCCCAGTCCTCCCCGTTCACCGCCTCCTGGTAGGCCGACCGCAGGCTGTCGATGCTCTCCTGCACGGCGGCGGTGTCGACGGCGGCGGCCGCCCCGTCCCCGGTCGCCTGCGGCTGGCAGGCCGCCAGGACGAGGAGGGGCGCGAGGAGGAGGGC
>CAZSKS010000044.1:13826-20890 GCA_964607465.1 uncultured Gemmatimonadota bacterium
GGATGGCGGTCGAACGTCAGGCGTCCCAAGGTACGCGGGAGGCCCGCCCTCGGGTAGCCCGTGAAGGGTGCACCCGGCCTGCTGCCGGCGCCGGGGCGTGAACTTCGCGCGGGAAGAACCCCGCGCGGGAAGCTGACCTCCCCCGCCCGCGAACCGGCGCGCCGCCGTCGGGTATCACCAACCGTACTCCCGACAGACCGTGCCCCGTCCGGCCGGAGACGGCCGAACCGGCCCCGGTGGGAGACCGCCGGGCCGACGGGCACATCGACACGGGACGGAGAGCCATAGCATGCGACGACGAGACTTCCTGACAGCCCTGGGGGTCGCGGGCACCGCCGTGGCAGTCCCCACGGCGTGGAGCCTCATCACGGGAGGACGCGAGATGGACGCGAGCGCGGCGAGACCGGGGCAGGACGTGGCCCCGCTGGAGAAGAGCGACGAGGAGTGGAAGCGGATCCTGGAGCCCGAGCGCTACCGGATCCTGTTCGAGGAGGAGACCGAGCCGGCCGGCTCGAGCCCGCTGAACGACGAGAAGCGCGACGGCACCTACGTCTGCGCCGCCTGCTTCCTCCCCCTCTTCTCCTCCGACACCAAGTTCGAGAGCGGGACGGGATGGCCCAGCTTCTACCGTCCCCTGGAGGGGAGCGTCGACACGAAGCGGGACTTCAAGCTGGTGATCCCCCGCACCGAGTACCACTGCGTCCGCTGCGGCGGCCACCAGGGGCACATCTTCGACGACGGCCCTCCGCCCACCGGCAAGCGCTACTGCAACAACGGGCTGGCCCTGCGGTTCGTGCCGGAGGGCGAGGAGCTGCCGGAGCTGAGGAGCTGAGGCGCCCGTGAACGAAGCGACGAAGACCCTGGCCGGCCCCGTGGCCCTTCTCCTCGTCCTGGGCGGCCTCTTCGTCGCGCTGCGGGCCGCGGGGTCGGACGGGACCCCGGGCGGCGCGATGCCGGCCGACACCCTCGAGGACGTCCGCCTGGTGGAGAGCACGGAGGTGACGCCGGCCACCGACGGCGTGGCCGGGGACGCGCCGTCGGAGGCGGCGTCGGAGACCGCCGCCCGGGCCACTTTCGCCGGCGGATGCTTCTGGTGCATGGAGCCCCCCTACGACGAGCTGGACGGCGTCCAGTCCACCGTCTCCGGCTTCGCCGGGGGCCAGGTGGTGGACCCGAGCTACGAGCAGGTGGCCTCCGGGCGGACCGACCACCGGGAGGTCGTCCAGGTCACCTACGACCCGCGCCGGATCAGCTACACCCGCCTGCTCCAGGTCTACTGGCACAACGTCGATCCGGTGGACGGCGGCGGGCAGTTCTGCGACCGGGGCCACCAGTACAGCCCCGCCATCTTCGCCCATAACGAGGAGCAGGCGTCGCTGGCCCGGGCGTCGCTGGAGCGGCTGGCCGCGGCCCTCGCCGGGCCGGCGGACCCCGCGGCCGGGGAGGGCGAAGAGGCCGCCGGCACGGACAGCCGGCCGGGCCCGAGCGGCTCCGGGGCCCGGGTGGCCGTCGACATCGAGCCCCTGGAGGCCTTCTATCCGGCCGAGGACTACCACCAGGACTTCTACAAGAAGAACCCCGACCGCTACTACAGCTACCGCGAGGGGTGCCGCCGGGACGACCGCCTGCGGGAGGTCTGGGGCGACGCCGCCGGCCGTTGAGGTCGGGGGCGCCCCCGGGGCCGCGTCCCGCCGGGCGGCGGTGAGCCCCGGCCGCCAGGGCGCTACTCCGGCGGCGCGGGTCGTCCCAGGATCAGCCGCACCCGGCTGGCCTCGCCGGGCTCGAAGGAGCTGTTGACCACGGCCACCTCGCCGGCCCGGTTCACCGCCAGCTTCCGCATCAGCAGGCCCTGCAGGCTGCCGTTCACCCGGTAGCCGGGGTCGTCGGTGCCGGGCACCACCGTGGGCTCGGCGAAGGCGTCGCCGCCGTCGGACGAGGCGGTGAACCCCAGCCCGCGCGAGCGGTCGCCCCGGCCGGGATGAATCTCCCACACCAGGTGGGGATCGCCCTCCCCGTCCAGCGCCAGCGACGGGAAGCGGACGCTCCCGAACCGCTCGCCGTGCTCGCCCGACACCTCCCGGGCCGCGCCGAACCCGTCGCCGGCGGGGGCCCGGGCGTAGAGGACACGGTGGGCCCCGACCCGACCCGCCGGGCTCTCGGCCCACGCCAGGTGGAGGGTCCCCTCCCCGTCCACCGCCAGCTTCGGCGCGTCGGCGTGGCCGCCGCCGGGGAAGAGGCGGCGGGGATCGCCGAAGGAGCGTCCGCCGTCCTCCGAGACGGCGTGGCGGAGGTCGGCCTCCGGGTCGTCGCCCACGGCCCAAGCCACGTGGACCGTGCCGTCGGGGGCCATCGCCAGCGACGGCGCCCGGGCCGGCTCGTGGCTCCCGTCGCCGCTGCCGCCGGAGGCTGCGGCGTCGCCGGCCGCTGACTCCGCCGTCCCGGCGTCGGCGTTCTCTCCGGCCGCGGTCACCCGGACGGGATCGGCGAACGTCTGGCCGCCGTCCGTCGACCGGCTCACCCACAGGCCGCCCTCGTAGGCGGTCCAGGCGGCCACCACCCGGCCGTCCGGCCCGGCGGCCAGGTCCAGGCTCCCGTTGTGCCAGCGGCGTGGGCCCATCCGCCCCTTCCCGACGCCGGCCTCGGTGTTCGAGAGGTTCGTCGGCTGGCCGAACGACCGCCCGCCGTTGGTCGAGCGGGCGAAGAAGGCCTCGCCGCCGTGGGTGCCGCCGGAGAAGACGATCTCCTGCCACAGCACGTAGATCCGGTCCGGGTCGTCGGGGGCGAGGGCCACCCGGGGCAGCCAGGAGAAGACGTCGGGGCTGCGGGAGACGTCGACGGGGGCCTCCCGGGCCGGCTCCCCCTCCGGTCCGTAGCGCCGGAAGAGCACGTCCTTCCGGCCCTGGTCGACCCAGGCCACCGCCGGCCGGCCGGCGTCGTCCAGGGCCACCGTCGGATCGTCGACGTAGCGCCAGTCCGACCGGTTCATCCGCCAGGGGCCCACGTGCCCGCCGCCGGCGTCCACCTCCACGACGTCGGTCCAGGTGACGTCGGCGGGGACGGTCCGACCGTCGGGCGGCAGCGCGGCGCCCCGCCCCGCTCCGGCCGCCGACCCGCCGGCCGACGGAGCGCCCGACCCGCCGGCCCCTCGGGGCGAGCCGTCGTCGCCCGTCGTCATGGCCCAGACGGCGCCGAAGCCGAGCAGGCCGGCGACGGCGACCACGGTCCACCTGGATCGCATCCGATCCTCCTCGTGCCGTCCGCCATCCTCTCGCTCCCACCCGGCGGGACGTGCTCCCCGTGTTCCCGGACGGTTCCACCATGAGGCCGACAGAGCTTTCCATCGAGCGGGACCCGAAAATACGAAGGGGCCGGCGCGAAGCCGACCCCTCGTTCAACCTCCGGCCCGGTCACCGGGCCGGGTACCGCTCGGCGTCCGAGACGGCGCTCAGTCGACGCTCACCTCGATCTTCCGGGTCCGCGCCTCCTCCTGCTTGGGGAGGTCCACCCGGAGCACGCCGTTCTCGTAGGTGGCGGACACGCTCTCGGCGTCCACCGAGGACGGCAGCGAGAAGCTGCGGCTGAAGCGGCCCACCGAACGCTCCTTCAGGTGGTAGTTCCGCTCTTCGCCCTCGTGTTCCTCGGTGCGCTCGCCCGTGATCGTCAGGACGCCCTGGTCGACGGTGACCTCGATGTCGTCGCGGTCGAAACCCGCCAGATCCAGGGAGACCTCGTAGGCGTCGGCCGTCTCGACCAGGTTGGTCGCCGGGGTCCACCCGGTGACGCGACCCCAGTTCGAGGACCCGAGAGCGTTCTCGAACAGCCGATCCATCTCGTACCGGAGATCCGACACGTTGCGGAGCCCGGTGCCGCCGTTCCTGGTCCTGCGCATCGTCGGAAGCATCGCTTCCTCCTTCGTTGAGGTTCGATCCTGCTCCATTCGAGCGTTCGTCGCTCCCGGCCGACCCGCCCGGCGGTCGTCGGCCGGACGGGGCGAGGCCGACCCGGGGCCTCGCCGCGAAGGGCCGGGGGCGACATCTTCGTCCATGACGTAGGTGCAACCCATGTACCATCTTATAGGGGTGCGAGACTGCCAAATCTGCAAAGTTCGGGGCAGGTCCGGCGGACAGGTCTGCCAGGACGACCGAGCCCGTACCCCGACCAACGGTGGCCGTCGGGGCCGTGTCCAAGTAAATGGATGAACGGTGGCCGATTGCGCGCCCGCTTCGACTCCGACCAGGACGACACGTCATGAATGCGACCCGACGTCCCGAGCTCCTCTCCCGGCGTACGACGCCCGCCGCCGAAGCGGCGTCCCCGTCCGGTGGATCCTCCTCTGCCGGCGCGACGCCCGCCGCCGAAGCGGCGTCGCCGTCCGCCGAGCCGTCCGACTCCGGTGCCTCCTCCGCCCGCGGGGCGGTGATCCTGGCGGCGCTGGCCCTGGCCGTGGCCGTCGGGGCGCCGCCGGCGTCCGCGTCGGCGCAGGAGATCGTCGAGCCCGGCCTCACTGTCTACATGCAGAACACGGCCCTCGTCCGTGCCACCGTCGACCGGCCGCTGCAGCCGGGGGAGCGGACGGTCCGGGTGGACGGCCTCCCGGCCAACGTCGACGCCGCGAGCCTGGTGGTGCTCGACCCCGGGGCCACGCTGCTGGGCGTGCATGGCCGACGGACCTACCAGGCGGAGGGGGAGGGCCGGGCGGTCTCCCTGGCGCTCGACCTGCGGGTGGACCGCGCCCTGGAGCGGCTGCGGATCGCCTATCTCACGAGCGGAATGAGCTGGGAGCCGAGCTACAGCATGGTGGTGGGAACCGACGACGGCTCGGCCCGGATCGACGGCTACGCCACCGTCTCCAACAACTCGGGGACCGGCTACCGTGACGCCTCGGTGCAGCTGCTGGCGGGGACGGTGAACGTGGACGGGGGTGGCGGTCCCCGCCCCATGGCGAGGGCGGAGATGCAGCTGGCGGCCGACGCCGCCCAGGCCCCGCAGGTCTCCCGGGAGGCCTTCTCGGGCTACCACCTCTACGAGGTCGACGTCCCGGTCACGCTCCGCGCCGGGGCGAGCCGCCGCATCCGGCTGCTGGGAGCGGGGTCGGTGCCGGTGGAGCGCCAGCACGTGATGATCGGCGACGTCAACTACCGCCAGGACCTGGGCGAGCCGAGGCACCACGAGGCGATCGTCCGCTACCGCGTCCGACGCCCGGAGGGCACCAGCTTCGCCGACCTGCCCCTTCCCGGCGGCACGGTGCGCATCTACCAGCCCGACGACGGAGGCCGCCTGCAGCTGCTGGGGACGGACGGCATCCAGAACACGCCGGCGGGCGAGGAGCTGTTCCTCACCGTCGGCCGCGACTTCGACATCGGCGGAACGCGGACTCAGACCGACCTCGAGCGGCCCGGTGACGACGTCTACGAGTCCGCCTGGCGGATCGACCTGGTCAACCGCTCGGACGAGCGGGTGGTGGTCCAGGTCATCGAGCAGATCCAGGGCGACTGGCAGATCCTGGAGGCGAGTCACGACGCCGAGCGCCTGTCGGCCAGCCGGGTCCGCTTCGACGTGGCCGTGCCGGCCGACGGCGAGGCGAGCCTGACCTACCGGGTGCGTGTGCGCACCTGAGGGCCTGAGGGCCGCCTCCGAGGCGGGGCGTGACGACCCTCTTGCCATCGGACATGTCCCCCGATCATGTCCACCGATGGCAAGAGGCGTCGGTCCGGGGCGAGGGCCGACAGCGTCCTCTTAAATTCAACTGGAAGTGTGACACTTCCAATAGAGTTTAAGAGGGTCCCCGCGACTTCCTCTCCGGGTCCCGGCTTCCCGGTCAGTCCCAGTCCGGCGCCAGTCCGGCCGGGCTGATGACGCGGCCGTCGGGGCGCGCCAGGCCGGAGATCGCCTCCATCTCCTCCTCCGACAGCTCGATCTCCAGGGCGTCGAGGTTGGACCGAGCGTGGTCCGGATCGGACGTCTTGGGGATGGCGGCCACCCCCTCGTGCTGGATCAGCCACCGGATCGCCACCGCCGCCGGGCCGACGCCGTGGCGGTCGGCGACCTCGCGCAGGGTCGGATCGTCCAGCACCCGGCCCCGGGCCAGCGGCGAGTAGGCGGTGAGGCACATCCCGCGCTCGCGGGCGGCCGCCAGCACCGCGTCCTGGTCCAGGAAGGGATGGTACTCCACCTGGTTCGCGACCAGCGGCGCGTCGGTGGCCGCCCAGGCCCGGTCCAGCAGCGAGGTGGTGAAGTTGCTGACCCCGATGTGGCGCGTCTTCCCCGCCTCCCGCGCCTCGTTCAGGAGGCCGAGGGTTCGCTCCAGCGTGGTGCCCTGGAAGCTCGGCCAGTGGAGCAGGAGCAGGTCCACCCGGTCCACGCCGAGCTTCTCGAGGCTCTCGTCCACCGAGGCCTGGAAGTCGCCCGGCGCGTACCGGTCCGGCCACACCTTGGTGGTGAGGAAGACCTCGTCCCGGGGGACCGAGGATCGCGCCATTCCCCGGCCCACCTCGGCCTCGTTCCCGTAGGCCTGGGCGGTGTCGATATGGCGGTAGCCCAGCTCCAGGGCCTCGTGGGTCATGGACTGGGCGTTCCGGCCCTCCAGCTGCCACGTGCCGAATCCCAGGGCCGGGACGCGGGCCCCGTGGGCCTCCACGACGGGGGATGAATCCCCGGCGCCGGCCGTGTCGTCCCCGGCGGCGGCCCCGGTTCCCGTCGCGGCGTCTGGCTCGGTGTCGGTTCCGGTGTCCCTCTGGATCATCGTCGTGCTCTCCTCCCGGTGCGGTCGCTTCGGTGGTCGCCGACACCGGGGCGCAAGACTCCTTCCGCCGCCCCGCCCCGTTGCGTCGCCGCCCCCGATCGCCACCTTGTCCGACGCTGGCGGCGCGCCGGCCCGGCCCGGACGGTGCCGCGCGAGCGCCCGGCGGCGGAGCCCCGAGACGTCCACCCGAGCCGGCCTCCCGAGATGACCCGACGACACGGCCCCTCGCGCCTCCCCGTGGCGGCCCTCGGCCTGGCCGCCCTGCTGCTGCCGGCCCTCGGGCCCGTGCCCGCCGTCGGCCAGGCGGCCCACGAGCGCCCCG
>CAZSKS010000045.1:0-1096 GCA_964607465.1 uncultured Gemmatimonadota bacterium
TCCACCGGGTTGTACTTCATCCGGACCTTGAAGTCGCGGCCGGCCTGGGTGGGCTGGATGAAGGTCCGCCCGACGTAATGGTTCCGGATCAGCCCCAGCTCGAAGGGGATGCCCGAGGCCTCGGCATAGCCCAGGGCCGAGGAGTTGGCCGAGTCGGGGACCGAGAAGACGCAGTCGGCCTCCACCGGGTGCTCCCGGGCCAGCTGGCGGCCGAACTTCCGGCGCGCCCGGTCCACGCTCTCGCCCCAGATCTTCGAATCGGGGCGAGCGAAGTAGACCAGCTCGAAGAGGCAGGGCGCCGGCTCCTCGGGCGGGAGCGGGCGGAGCTCCTCCACCTGGCCGTCCCGGATCCGGAGCACCTCCCCGGGCTCCACCTCGCGGACGTACTCGGCGCCGATGATGTCCAGGGCGCAGCTCTCGGAGGCCACCACGGCGGCGCCGTCCAGGCGGCCCAGGATCAGCGGGCGGAAGCCCCGGGGATCCCGGGCCGCGTACAGCGTGTCCCCGATGCTCAGGACCAGCGAGAAGGCGCCGGTCACCTGGGAGAGGGCGTCGTCCACCTGGGACTTCTCGCTCTCCCGCCGGGAGCGGGCGATGAGGTGGATCACCAGCTCCGAGTCGCTGTCGGTCTGGAAGATGGCCCCCTCCTCCACCAGCCGCTCCCGCAGAACCTGCTGGTTGGTGAGGTTGCCGTTGTGGGCCAGGGCCAGGGGGCCGCGGTGGTAGTCCACCAGCACGGGCTGGGCGTTGCGAAGGTCGGAGCTCCCGGAGGTGGAATAGCGGACGTGGCCGAGGGCGGTGCGGCCCCGCAGGGCCTCCATGTGCTCGTCCTGGAAGACGTCGGCGACCAGCCCCATGCCCCGGTGGGCGTGGGCGTCGCCACCGTCGTCGATGGTGACGATTCCCGCCGACTCCTGGCCCCGGTGCTGCAGGGCGTACAGCCCCATGAAGGTGAGCTCCGCCGCCGCGTCGGAGCCGCTGACGGCGAAGACGCCGCACTCGTGCTTCGGCTTGTCGTCGTCCCACGTGGGCAGCGGTCGGCTCATCGGCTGCGGGGACCTGGGCTCGGGTCGATGGGAAACGGGCTCACGTCGGG
>CAZSKS010000045.1:1196-20821 GCA_964607465.1 uncultured Gemmatimonadota bacterium
ACGGGCTCACGTCGGGGTGCGGGCTCACGTGGTGAGGCCGGCCTCGCCGCGCATGCGGCGCGGGAGGGCGCTCTCGTAGGTCTCGGCCAGGCGATCCACGTCCAGCTCCACCGGGAGGCCGTTCGCCCGGAGGCGGAAGCCCTCCTCCGCCTCCGTCACCGTCCCGACGCGCCGCAGGGGCGCACCGAGCTTCCCGGCCAGCGAGGCCAGCTCCTCCTCCCGGTCGGCGCCGCAGGACAGCACGGCCCGGGCGGCGGATTCCCCGAACAGGAGGGCTGCTGGGCTCACCCCCTCGACCTCGATGCGGGCGTCCACGCCCAGCGGGCCCTCCCGCCCGGCCAGGGCGCTCTCGGCCAGCGCCACGGCCAGCCCGCCCTCGGAGAGGTCGTGGGCCGAAGCGAGCAGGCCCCGTTCGGACGCCGCCACCAGCAGCTCCACCAGCGCCCCGGTGGCCTCCAGCCTCGGCGCCGGCGGCCGGCCCGCCACGAGGTCGCGGCAGACGGCCAGGAACTCCGAGCCGCCCAGCTCCTCGTCCGTCTCGCCCGCCAGGAGGACGGCGTCGCCGGGCCGCCGGAAGCCCGAGCCGACGGCCTTCCGGACGTCGTCCAGCACGCCCACCATGCCCACCACCGGGGTGGGGTAGATCGGGCCCTCGGCCGTCTCGTTGTAGAGGGAGACGTTGCCCCCGGTCACCGGCGTCTCCAGGGCGCGGCAGGCCTCGGCCATCCCGGCTACCGCCTCCTGCAGTTGGTAATAAACCTCTGCCTTCGTCGGGTTGCCGAAGTTCAGGCAGTTGGTCACCGCCAGGGGGCGGGCCCCGACGCAGGCCAGGTTCCGCGCCGCCTCGGCCACCGCCAGGGCCGCCCCCCGCCGCGGCTCCAGGAAGACGAAGCGGCCGTTGCCGTCGACGGCCGCGGCGATCCCCCGGCCCGTGTCCTCCACCCGGAGGACGGCGGCGTCGTGGCCCGGGCCGGTGACGGTGTTGGTGCCCACCGTGGTGTCGTACTGCTCGTAGATCCAGCGCCGGGAGGCCACCGAGGGGGAGTCCAGCAGGCGGAGCAGCGCCTCGGCGGCCTCGCCGCCGCTCCCGACGCCGTGGCCCGAGACGTCGGCCTCGCGCCGCCGCCGGACCTCCCCGGACTCCTCCCCCTCCCGGACGTAGACGGGCGCGTCGTCCACCAGCGGGGAGAGGGGGATCTCGACCGCCGGCTCGCCGTCGTGAAGGACGCGGAAGAGGCCGTCGTCGGTGACCCGTCCGATCTCGGCCGCCAGCAGGTCCCACCGGTCCAGCACCTCGCCGACCTCCGCCTCGCGCCCGGGCCGGACCACCACCAGCATCCGCTCCTGGGACTCGGAGAGGAGGATCTCGTAGGGGGTCATCCCCTCCTCGCGGACCGGGACCCGGGCCGTGTCGATCTTGATGCCCGTCCCGCTCCGGGAGGCCATCTCGGTGGCGCTGGAGGTGAGGCCGGCGGCTCCCATGTCCTGGACGCCCACCACCAGGTCGCGATGGATGAGCTCCAGGGTGGCCTCCAGCAGCAGTTTCTCGGTGAAGGGGTCCCCCACCTGCACCTGGGGCCGGCTGTCCGCCGTCTCCTCCGACAGCTCCTCCGAGGCGAAGGCCGCCCCGTGGATCCCGTCGCGGCCGGTGCGGGCGCCCACGGCCATGACCGTGTTGCCCACCCCGTCGGCCCGGGCCCGGGTGAGGGCCTCCAGCCGCACCAGCCCGAGGCACATGGCGTTCACCAGGGGGTTGCGCTCGTAGACCGGGTCGAAGACCGTCTCGCCGCCGACGGTGGGGATCCCCACGCAGTTGCCGTAGTCGCCGATCCCCCGGACCACGCCGTCCAGGAGGTAGCGGGAGCGGGGCGACTCCAGGGAGCCGAAGCGGAGGCTGTCCAGCACCGCCACGGGCCGGGCGCCCATGGTGAAGACGTCGCGGAGGATGCCACCCACGCCGGTGGCCGCCCCCTGGTAGGGCTCCACGGCCGAGGGGTGGTTGTGCGACTCGATCTTGAAGGCCAGCCCCCAGCCCTCGCCCACGTCGACGACGCCGGCGTTCTCGCCCGGGCCCTGCACCACCCGGGGGCCCTCGGTGGGGAGGGTCTCGAGGAGGGGGCGCGAGGTCTTGTAGCTGCAGTGCTCCGACCACATGGCGCTGAACACGCCCAGCTCGGCCAGGGTGGGCCGGCGGTCCATGATCTCCAGCACCCGCTCCCACTCGCCGGGGCTCAGGCCGTGCTCCTCCGCCAGGGCCGCGTCGACGCGGGGGGCGGCGCTCCCGGCGGCCGGTCCCGTCGCCGTCCCGGGTCCCGCCTCCGCGCCGTCCCGCTCCACGCCCGCCGCGGCGTCCGTTCCGCCGCTCACGCCGCCCCCGCCTCCACGCCGAGAAGGGGGGACCGGAAGAGGCCCAGCCCGTCGGCCGAGCCCAGGAGCTCGTCGAAGGCGCGGTCGGGATGGGGCATCACGCCGACCACGTTCCGGGCTTCGTTGCACACGCCGGCGATGTTGCGGGCCGAGCCGTTGGGATTGCCCGCCTCCGTGGCCCGGCCGTCGCCGTCGACGTAGCGGAACACCACCCGCCGCTCGTCCTCCAGCCGGTCCAGGGTGGCCTCGTCGGCCACGTACTGGCCCTCGCCGTGGGAGAGCGGCATCCGGAGCACCTGGCCCTCCCGGTAGGCGGCGGTGAAGGGGGTGTCGGTGGCCTCGACCCGCAGCCGGCAGTCGTGGGAGCGGAAGCGGAGGTTCCGGTTGCGGAGAAGGGCGCCGGGCAGGAGGCGGGCCTCGCACAGGATCTGGAAGCCGTTGCAGATGCCGACGACGGGGCCGCCGGCGTGGGCGAACGCGGCCACCTCCCGCATGATCGGGCTGAAGCGGGCGATGGCCCCGGCCCGGAGGTAGTCGCCGTAGGAGAAGCCGCCGGGGACGATCACCACGTCCGAACCCGCCAGGCCGTGGTCCCCGTGCCAGAGGTAGACGGCCTCCTGGCCCAGGCCGTCCTCCACGGCACGCCGGCAGTCCCGCTCGCAGTTGGTGCCCGGGAAGCGGACGATGCCGAACTTCACGGGTCGCCCGCGCCGTCCGGCTCCACCCGGACGTCGTAATCCTCGATCACCGGGTTGGCGATCAGCTCCTCGCACATCTTCACCACCCGCTCGCGGGCGGCCGCGGCGTTCTCGGCCGACAGGCGCAGGCGCACGAGGCGTCCGGCCCGCACGCGCTCGACCTCGTCGTAGCCCAGGTTCTCCAGGGCGCTCCCGATGGTCTGGCCCTCGGGGTCCAGCACCCCCTCCCGGGGGGTGACGCGGATCTCGGCTGCGAACTGCGGAATGGTCGCCTCCTGCGTGTTCAGCGGGTTCGGCCGCGTCCTGCTTCGAGCTCGCGCGACGGGGTCGGACGCCGGCCCGCGGCGCAGCACGCTCAGAAGTCCGGCAGCTCCCGCCCGGTGAGGGTCCGGTAGGCCTCCAGGTACCGCCGCGTCGTGTCCTCCACGACCTCGTCGGGCAGCTCCGGCGCCGGCGGGCTCCGGTCCCAGCTCCCCTCCTCCACCAGGCCGTCCAGGTAGTCCCGGACCGGCTGCTTGTCCAGGGACGGCTGCGTCCCGCCCGGCTGCCAGCTCGCGGCCGGCCACAGCCGCGAGGAGTCGGGCGTGAGCGCCTCGTCGATCAGAAGGATCTCGCCCGTGCGCAGGGAGGTCCCGAACTCGAACTTCGTGTCGGCCAGCAGCACGTCGCGCTCCCGGGCGTGGTCCCGGGCCAGCTCGTACAGGGAGAGGCTGTGGCTCCGAAGGACGTCCGCCGTCTTCACCCCCACCATCTCCTTCATCTCCTCGAAGGTGATGTTCTCGTCGTGACCCTCCTCGGCCTTGGTGGCCGGCGTGAAGCGGGGCTCCGGCAGCTCGTCGCCCTCCCGCAGCCCGTCCGGGAGTGGGTCGCCGGCCAGGGTCCCGTGGTCGCGGTACTCGCGCCAGCCGGAGCCGGCCAGGTACCCACGGACGACGCACTCCACCGGGAAGGGCTCGGCCCGCTCGACGATCATGCCGCGGCCGGCCCACCGGTCTCGGCTCTTCGACAGCTCGGGACGGAGAGCCTCCATCTCGTCCGGATCGGCGCTCCGGCAGTGGTTCCGGACGACGGCGCGGGTCTCGGCGAACCAGAAGGCGGAGATCTGGGTGAGGACGGGACCCTTGCGGGGGATGGGGTCGGGGAGCACGCAGTCGTAGGCGCTGATCCGGTCGCTGGCCACCATCAGCAGCTCGTGGCCGTCCAGCTCGTAGGTCTCCCGCACCTTCCCCCGGTGGAACAGGGGGAGGGGGAGCTCCGTCTCCCTGACCGTCTCCGCCATGCCCTCCCTCGCGCTCGGCTCGCTCACACCCGGAGCTCCGGGACGTCCGGGACGTCGTCGCCGGCGGACTCCAGGACCGGGTCCACCCGTCGGTGCAGGAACCGGTCCACCTGCTCGGGGGCCCGGCCCACCAGCCGCGAGGGATCGGCCAGCTCGCCGAGGGCCCCCTCGTCCAGGGGGATCGACCCGTCCCCGGCCACCCGCTCCAGGAAGTCGTTGTCCCCGGCCCCTTCGTCCAGGCGCTCCCGGGCCGCCATGGCGTGCTCCCGGACGCGCTCGTGCAGCTCCTGCCGGTCGCCTCCCGCCTCGACCCCGGCCACCAGCACCTCCTCGGTCACCAGGAAGGGGAGCTGCCGCTCCAGGCGGCGCCGGATCACCGGCTCGTGCACCACCAGGCCGTCGGCCACGTTGGTGACCAGCAGCAGGACGGCGTCGGCGGCCAGGTAGGCCTCCGGCAGCGAGATCCGGCGGTTGGCCGAGTCGTCCAGGGTGCGCTCGAACCACTGCACCGAGGCGGTCCAGGCCGCGTCCAGCTCCAGCGTGCAGAGGTGGCGGGCCAGGGCGCAGATGCGCTCCGAGCGCATGGGATTCCGCTTGTAGGGCATGGCCGAGGAGCCCACCTGGCGGCGGCCGAAGGGCTCCTCGATCTCGCCGAACGCCTGCAGGAGTCGCACGTCGTGGCCGAAGCGGGCCGCCGTGGCGCCGACGCCCGACAGGGCGGCCAGGCAGCGCTGGTCCACCTTCCGGGGATAGGTCTGGCCCACCACGTCGTAGACCCCGGGAAAGCCGAAGCGCTCGGCCAGCCGCTCGTTGAGCCGGTCCACCCGGTCCCCGTCGCCGTCGAACAGGCGGAGGAAGCTGGCCTCCGTGCCTGTCGTGCCCCGGGCGCCCCGCAGCCGGAGGTCGGCCAGCGCCGATTCGACGGCCGCCAGGTCCGAGAGCAGGTCCTGGAGCCACACGCAGGCCCGCTTGCCCACCGTGGTGGGCTGAGCCGGCTGGAGGTGGGTGTAGCCCAGGGTCGCGACGTCCCGGTGCTCCCGGGCGAAGGCCGCCAGCGCCGCCACGGCCCCCAGCAGCCTCCGGCGGACCAGGCGGAGCGCCTCCCGGTGGCGCAGCAGGTCGGCGTTGTCGCCCACGTAGGCGCTGGTGGCCCCCAGGTGGACGTGGCCGCGGGCCTCGGGGGCCACCTCGCCGAAGTGGTGGACGTGGGCCATCACGTCGTGGCGCGTCTCGGCCTCCAGCTCCGCCACCCGGTCCAGGTCCAGCTCCCCGCGGGCCGACCGCATGGCCTGGACGGCCGCCTCCGGGATCTCCACGCCGAGCTCGCGCTGGACCTCGGCCAGGGCGATCCACAGGTCGCGCCAGCGCAGCGCCTGGCTTTCGGGCGAGAAGATCCGGGCCATCTCGGCCGAGGCGTAGCGGTCGATCAGCGGATGGGGCCAGGCGTCGGGGCGGCCGGCGTCGGTCACGGGCGTCTCCCCCGGCCGGCCGGGATCCGCCGGCACGGGCCGCGCGCTCGCGGCGGCGTCCGGCGGCTCATCGGATGCCGAAGGAGGTGATCACGGACGAGCCGTCACGATACAGATACACCTGTACGAGCCCCCGTCCGGAGGCCCCGCGGAGGAGGGAGGCGGCGTCCTCCGCCGTGGCCACCTCGCGCCGGTTCACCGCCAGGATCACGTCGCCCTCCCGCATCCGCGTCGCACGGGCCACCTCGTCCGAGACGTCCACGATGAGGGCGCCGCGCTCGACCTGCAGGGCCCGCTCCACGGCGATCTGTTCGGTGACGGTCACCAGCTGAAGCCCCTGGAGGACCTCCACGCGCTCGGCTCGCTCCGACGGGGGCTCCTCCACCCTGAGTCGGGTGGTCCGGGCGCTCCCGTCCCGCGAGTAGCGGACGGCCACCCGGGAGCCCACCCCGGCGTCCAGCAGGGCGACCTCCCAGTCCATCGGCCCGTCGATCCGGTTGTCGCCCGCCGAGAGCAGCACGTCGCCCTCCCGGAGCCCGGCGTCGGCGGCCGGCGACCCCTCCGCCACCCGCCGGACCACCGTCCGCAGCAGGAACGTGTCGGCCGCCGAGGAGGCCACGTCGGCCCCGACCCACGGCTGTCGCACCCGCCCGAAGCGGCGCAGCTCGTCGGCGATGCGCAGGGCCCGGTCGATGGGGATGGCGAACCCGATCCCCTCCGACCCACCCGACTCCGACAGGATGGAGGAGTTCACGCCGATCACCCGCCCCTCCACGTTCACCAGGGGCCCGCCGCTGTTGCCCGGGTTGATGGAGGCGTCCGTCTGGATCATGTCGGCGTACAGGACGCCCCGCTGGCCGCGGGAACGAATGTCCCGGCCTACCCCGGAGACGACGCCCACGGTCACCGTGGGCTCGGTATTGGCCAGCTGGAAGCCGAACGGGTTGCCCAGGGCCATGGCCGGCTCCCCGACCATCAGGTCGGAGGAGGTACCGAGCTCCACCGGCGGCACGCGCTGATCCGGGATCTTCAGCAGCGCCAGGTCGGTGAGCTCGTCCGTCCCCACCAGCTCGGCCGCGTGGACCTGGCCCCGGGCGTCGGCCACCAGGATCCGCTGGGCGCCCTCCACCACGTGGTGGTTGGTGAGGACGTGGCCGGTGCTGTCGATGGCGAAGCCGGAGCCCAGGCCGGCGGTGAGCCGGTCCCGCCCGTAGGAGAAGAGGTCCCAGAAGTCCCGTCGCGACGCCTGCCGCTGCCGGATCACCCGGATGCTGACCACCGAGGGGGTGACCGAGCTCGCCGCCCGGACCATCGGCGTGCGGCGCTCGTCCGGGGCGGACGCCGCCTGGTCGCCGGCCCCGTCGGCGGCCCGCTCGCCGCCCGGCTCCGACTCGCGTCGCGCGGCCCAGGGAGGCGCGTCGCTGCCGGCCGTCGCCGCCACGGAGCCCGCCCCCGGAGCCCGCTCGCCGTCGTCGGTGGAGGCGCTCCCCGCAGGGGACGCTCCGCCGTCGGCGCCAGGGCCGTCGGTCCCGTTCGCTCCGGCGGGGCGGCCTTCGGCGACGGGGCTCCCGTCCGGCTCCCCGGTCTCGTTCGACTGGAGGCCCACGGCCAGGCCGGCGCCGAAGACCAGCAGGGCCAGCCCCGCCGCCGCGTACCGTCGGCGTCGGCGGTAGACGTCGTCGGAGGGACGACCGTCCGGCGTCATGGCTCCCCCCGGGCATCGGGCTCTCCGTCCGCGGCCCGCCCGTCGGGCGCGTCGGCGTCGGCGGCCCCTCGCCTCCCGTCGGGGGGTCCGGTCAGGCCGGGGATGCCGCCGGGCCGGTTCCAGCCGTCGGGGTAGCGGACGGCGTCCATGTAGAGGCCCTCCGCCGGCGCCGGCCCCGGGGGACGGGGATCGCCGCGGCCGGCGAGCAGGCTCTCCAGGTCGTCGGCCGGGCGCTCGCCCCGGGCCGTGTTCACCAGGACCTCCACCAGGTACCTGACCATATGGTGCAGGAAGCGGTCGGCGACGATGGTGAAGGCCAGGTCGTCGAGGACGGTCCGGCGCCACTCCGCCCGCTCCACCCGGCAGCGCGTGCCCCGGCTCTCCTGCCCGGCCTTGGCGAAAGCCTCGAAGGAGCGTTCCCCCGGGAGGAGGGCGGCGCGGTCCCGCAGGAGGTCCTCGTCCAGGGGGCGGGCCAGAGACCACACGCGCTCACCGCGGAGCGGGGAGGCGGAGGCCTCCGAAGTTCCCACGAGATAGACGTAGCGGCGCGCCGTGGCATCGAATCGGGGGTGGAACTTCTCCGGGGCCTCGCCAAGTTTCTCGATCCAGACGTCGTCAGGGAGGACCGCGTTCAGGGCCCGTCGCATCTCGGGTGCCGTCCAGCCCCCGGGGGCGGGATAGGCGATCTCCTGGCCCACGGCGTGCACGCCGGCATCGGTGCGGCCCGCCGCCGTGACCCGGACGGGATCGGGGAACAGTCGCTGCAGGGCGTTCTCGACGGCTCCCTGGACCGTCCGCCGATCCGGCTGGACCTGCCAGCCGTGGAATCGGCTTCCGTCGTAGTGGACGGTGGCGCGGAAACGCCGGCGGGTCCGCTCCTGCACGGCGGCAAGCTACCCGGCGTCGCGGAGGGGTGTCAAGCAGGATCGGTGGCCATGAACCGGACCGAGGGAGGGCGGCGTGCAGACGTGGATCGAGAGGGTCGCCGACGGCCAGACGCTGTCGGCGGAAGAGGCCGAGGAGGCCTTCGGCCAGATCATGCGGGGCGAGGCCTCGCCGGTGGAGATCGCCGCCTTCCTGTCGGCCCTCCGGACCCGGGGCGAGACGCCCCGGGAAGTGGCCGGAGGCGTCCAGGCGCTGCGCCGGGTGATGGTGGAGGTGCCGCTGCCCGGGGACGGGCTCGTCGACACCTGCGGGACCGGCGGCGGCAGCCTGACCACCTTCAACATCTCCACCGTGGCCGCCCTGGTGGCCGCCGGGGGCGGCGTCGGCGTGGCCAAGCACGGCAACCGCTCCTTCACCTCGAAGTGCGGCAGCGCCGACGTGCTGGAGACCCTGGGCGTGGCCATCGAGCTGGGGCCCGATGGCCTGCAGGAGCTGTACGACGAGGTCGGCTTCGTCTTCATGTTCGCTCCCCGGTTCCATCCGGCCATGGGCGAGGTGGCGCCGGTGCGCCGGGAGCTGGGCATGTCCACCATCATGAACCTCCTGGGTCCCCTCACCAGCCCCGCCCGGGTCCGCCGCCAGGTGGTGGGCGTGGCGACGGCCGACCGGCTGGAGCTCATCGCCGGCGCCCTGGCCGAGCTGGGCCACGAGCGGGCGCTGGTCGTGCACGGGGAGCCGGGCCTGGACGAGCTGAGCCCCCTGGGGCCCACGCGCGGCGTGCGCCTGGAGGGCGGGAGGATCGAGCGGTTGGAGGTCCGGCCCGAGGACTTCGGCTGGTCGGGCCTGGACGCCGGCGAGCTGGCGGGGGGAACGCCCGACGAGAACGCCCGGGTCGCCCGTGAGGTGCTGCAGGGGGATCGCCGGGGCGCGGCCCGGGCGGCGGTGGTGCTGAACGCCGCCGCGGCCTTCTACGTGGCGGGCCGGTGCGACGACCTGGAGGCCGGGGCGGAGCTGGCCCGGACGTCGCTGGATTCGGGCGCGGCCCTCGACACGCTCGAGCGCCTCAGGGAGACGAGCCGCCGGCTGGCCGACCGCGAAGAAGCAGGGTGAGGCTCCAGGGGCCTGGAACCGCGCGCCGGGCCTCCTCGGCGTGGGGCGCCACCCAGAGCCAGGAGCCCTCCGGCGAGCGGCGCCCCACGGCCAGGGGTCGTCGCCCGCCCGCCGCCGGGCCGCGGTCCGATCCGTCCAGCCGCCGCGTCATCTCCAGCATGCGTTCCATCATGACCCGTCTCTCCTCCTTGTAGGATTCGCTCGTCCGATGGATCGGCGGATGCAGGGCGTCGGAGGCCAAGGAGCGCGAGGAGGGGCGACCGAGGCGCACGTACGGTGCGTCGAGGAAGCCCCGACGACGCGCGACGCCGGGATCCGGCGCCCTGCGCCGCCGATCAGTATTTTCTTATGACGCCGACGACCACGCCCCGCACCCGCACCCTCTCCTCGTCCAGGACCATGGGCTCCAGGGAGGCATTGGCCGGCTGGAGCCGCACCCGGGGACCCTCGCGGTAGTACTTCTTCATCGTGGCCTCCTCGCCGTCCACCAGGGCGATGACCGTCTCCCCGTCGTGGGCGTCGTCCCGGGACTCGACCACCACGTAGTCTCCGTCCCGGATCTGCTCGTCGATCATCGAGTCGCCGCGAACCCGAAGGACGTAGTGCTCGGCGCTGGATCCGGCGATCATGTCCTCGGGGACCGTGAGGTGCTCCCGGTCCTCGATGGCCTCGATGGGCTCCCCGGCCGCCACGGTGCCCGCCAGCTGCAGCTCGGCCACGCCCCCGGCCCGGCTCCCGACCAGCTCGATGGAGCGGCTCTCATTGTAGTTCTTCCGGATGTAGCCCTTGTCCTCGAGGTTGGAGAGGTGCTCGTGGACGGTGGCCAGGGAGCGGTAGCCGAAGAACCCGGCGATCTCCTCGAAGCTCGGGGAGTAGCCGTGGGCTTCCAGGAAGCTCTCGACATAGTCGAGGATCTCCTTCTGGCGCTTGGTCAGGGCCATGGTCGTCGTCCTCACGTCCGCGTGCACGGTCCGGGGCCGGGCCGCCGTCGGGCCGGCCCCCGAAGGGACACCGAAGACATGTTACCCGAAGGGATCCCGAAGCGCAAGCGGGGGCCTCCGCCGGCCGTTGGAGCGAAGCCCCGCCGGCTGTAGCTTGGGCCGGCGTGGGGCGGGAAAGCCGGCCGGCGAGAGCGCCCGATCGAGAACCGAGAGGCCCACGTGATCCTGGAAGAGATCCTGGAGGGGAAGGAGGAGGAGGTCACGCGCCTCCGGGCGGATCGGGACCGTCTGGCCGAGCGGGCCGAGGCGGCACCGCCGGCCCGCGGCTTCGCCCGTGCCCTCCGGGCGGGGACGGAGGTGGCGGTGATCGCCGAGTTCAAGCGACGGTCCCCCTCGGCGGGTCCCCTCGCGGAGGAGGCCGACGCCGGCGAGGTGGCCCGGGACTACGAGGCGGACGGGGCGTCGGCCCTCTCGATCCTCACCGACGGTCCCTGGTTCGGGGGCTCCCTGGCCGACCTCGAGACGGCCCGCCGGGCCACCGACGTCCCGGTGCTGCGGAAGGACTTCCTGGTGGACCCCGTCCAGCTGCTGGAGGCCCGGGCCGCCGGCGCGGACGCTGTCCTCCTCATCGTCCGCGCGGTGGACGACGACCGTCTGGCCGAGCTGGTGGAGACGGCCGGAGAGCTGGGGATGGACGCCCTGACGGAGGCCCACGGGCCCGGCGAGGTGGAGCGGGCCCTGGAGGCCGGGGCCCGGGTCGTCGGCGTCAACGCCCGCGACCTCACCAGCTTCGCGGTGGACCTCTCCCTCTCGGAGCGCCTCCTGGGCCAGATCCCCGACGATCGGGTGGCGGTGGCCGAGAGCGGGATCCGCGGCGAGTCCGACGTCCGCCGGATGGCGGCGGCCGGCGCCGACGCCGTGCTGGTGGGAGGCTACCTGATGCAGCAGGGCCCGGAGGCCGTGCGCGAGCTGGTGGGCGTCCCGCGGGGTGGCAAGGGCGGCCGGCGCGGACGAGGCGAACGGGAAGGACAGGGCGGCCGGGGAGGGAGCGTGTGAGCGGCGGCGAGGGCGGTGTCGGCCCCCGGGTGAAGATCTGCGGGATGGGGCGGGCGGAGGACGTGCGGGCGGCCGCCGACGCCGGCGCGGCCTACGTGGGGCTGGTGCTGGCCGAGAGCCCCCGGCGGCTGGAGCCCTCCGACGCGGCGGCGCTGGCGCGGACCGCACGGGAGGCGGGTGTGACGCCCGTGGGAGTCGTGGTGGACCGGGAGGCCGGCGAGGTGGCTTCGCTGGCCGAGCGGGTGGGCCTGGCCGTGGTGCAGCTCCACGGCCGGGAGTCGCCGGAGGCCTGCGCCGGGCTCCGGGAGGACGGCCGGGAGGTCTGGAAGGCGGTGCGACCGCGCAGCCGCGAGGAGCTGGAGGCGGCGGCCGACCGGTACGGGGGCGCGGTCGACGCGCTGCTGGTCGAGGGCTGGTCGCCGGAGCGGGCGGGTGGAACCGGAACCTCCTTCCCGCACGCCTGGCTGGAGGAGGCGGAGGTGCGGCGGGCCGTCGGCCGGCTGGTGCTGGCCGGCGGGCTGGATCCGGCCACCGTCGGCGAGGCGGTCCGGCGGGTGGGGCCCGACGTGGTGGACGTCTCCAGCGGGGTGGAGACGTCGCCGGGGCGGAAGGACCCGGGGCGGATCCGGGCCTTCGTGGCGGCGGTCCGCTCCGCCGGCGGACCCTCTGCCGGCGGGTCCTCCACGGGCACGGGGGCCTCGTCCCCGGGGGTGCCGGGGGGACCCTCTCCGGCCGGTGGGGCCTCCGCCGGCCCGGGCAGGGACCCCGGGTCGGGAGACGCCCCGTGACCGCCGACGACCACGGCCCGGCGGCCGCGGGGGACCGGTTCGGCCGGTACGGCGGCCGCTACGTCCCCGAGACCCTCATGCCCGCCCTCGAGGAGCTGGAGGCCGCCTGGGACGAGGCCGTGCGCGACGACGCGTTCCGCCGCGAGCTGGACGGCCTGCTGGTGGACTACGTGGGCCGGCCCAGCCCCGTCACGCGGGCCGGGCGCCTGGGCGACGAGCTGGGCGGGGTCCGGGTGTGGCTCAAGCGGGAGGACCTGAACCACACCGGGGCGCACAAGATCAACAACACCCTCGGCCAGGCCCTCCTGGCCCGCCGCATGGGCAAAGAGCGGATCATCGCCGAGACCGGCGCCGGCCAGCACGGCGTGGCCACCGCCACCGCGTGCAGCCTCTTCGGCCTGACCTGCGTGGTGTACATGGGCGAGGAGGACATGCGCCGGCAGTCGCTCAACGTGGAGCGCATGCGCCTGCTGGGAGCCGAGATCCGATCGGTGTCCAGCGGGCGGGGGACGCTGAAGGACGCCACCAACGAGGCGATCCGCGACTGGGTCGAGAACGTCGGCGACACCCACTACATCATCGGCTCGGTGGTGGGGCCGGCGCCCTATCCGCGCATGGTGCGCGACCTCCAGCGCGTGATCGGGGAGGAGGCCCGCCGCCAGCTGGCCGAGCGGGACGCGGCGGCCGACGCCGTCTTCGCCTGCGTCGGGGGCGGCTCCAACGCCATCGGCATCTTCACCGCCTTCCTGGAGGACGAGACCGAGCTGGTGGGGGTGGAGGCGGCCGGCGAGGGCCTGGACACCGGCCGGCACGCGGCCCCCCTGTCGTCGGGCACGCCGGGCGTGCTTCACGGCTCCCTGAGCTACCTCCTGCAGGACGAGGGCGGCCAGGTGACCCCGGCCCACTCGGTCTCCGCCGGGCTCGACTACCCCGGCGTCGGGCCAGAGCACGCCTGGCTGAAGGACGAGGGGCGGGTCCGGTACGAGACGGCCACCGACGAGGAGGCGCTCCGGGCCTTCGCCCGCCTCTCCCGCCTGGAGGGGATCCTGCCCGCCCTGGAGACGGCCCACGCGCTGGCCCGGCTGGAGGTCGAGGCGGAGCGATGGGTGGACCGGGACGTCCTGGTCTGCCTGAGCGGCCGCGGCGACAAGGACGTGGCCGAGGTGGCCCGGCTGCTGGATGAGTAGCCGCCTGGAGCGGAGCTTCGCCGCATGGCGCGAGGAGGGCCGGCGGGCCTTCATCCCCTACCTGACCCACGGCTATCCCTCGCCGGCGGACACCCCCCGGCTGCTGGAGCGCCTGGCCGGGGCCGGCGCGGACGTGATCGAGCTGGGCGTCCCCTTCAGCGACCCCCTGGCCGACGGTCCCACGATCCAGGCGGCCAGCTGGCGGGCCCTGGAGCAGGGCGTCAGCCTGGACGGCACGCTGGAGCTGGTGGGGGAGATGGGCGGCGACCTGCCGCCCGTCGTGCTCTTCAGCTACCTGAACCCGGTGCTGCGCATGGGGGTGGAGCGCTTCACCGAGCGGGCGGCGGCGGCCGGCGTGGCCGGGGTCCTGATCACCGACCTGCCCGTGGGGACCGACCCGGAGCTGGAGGACCGGCTGGCCGGCGCCGGACCGGACCTCATCCGGCTGGTGGCCCCGACGACGCCCGAGGAGCGCCTGGCGGCCATCTCCGGCACCGCGTCGGGCTTCCTCTACTACATCTCGCGCACGGGGGTCACGGGGGAGCGGGACGAGCTGGCCGCCGGCCTGGACGAGGCCGTCCGTCGGCTGCGGGACCGCGTCGAGCTGCCGGTCGCCGTCGGCTTCGGCGTCTCGCGTCCCGAGCACGCCCGGGCGGTGGCCCGGGCCGCCGACGGCGTGGTGGTGGGATCCGCGCTGATCTCGGCGCTGGGGCGGGACGAGGAGGCCTTCGTCCGGCTGGCCTCGGAGCTGGCCGAGGCCGTGCACGGGGTTCGCTAGGCTCCTCGTTCGCTAGGCCCCTCCCGCCGGCGGCCTCGACGCTCCTCTCGGACTCTGCTCGTACGTACGTACGACCAGAGTGCGCCCGGACCCCGGCTCAGCCCCCCTCCGCCCGGCGCCGCATCCGCTTCACCACCGCCTCGTCGGGCTTCACGAACACCGTGTTCACGTTGCGGGGGATGACGGCCCCCGGGGCCGACTTCCGGGGGCTGCGGACGTACTTCCGGCGCGTCCAGTCCACGGCCACGCTGCCGCTGTGCCGGGCGTCGCTGTGGACCGCGGCGGCGACGGCGGCCTCCAGCAGGTCCTTCCGGGGCGGGTTCCCCTCCCGGCGGTGCCAGCGCAGGATGACGTGGGCGCCGGGGACCTGGCGGGCGTGGAGCCACACGTCCTCGGTGTGGGAGTGGTGGAAGGTCAGCTCCTCGTTGGACGCGGCCCCCTTGCCGACCCGCACCTCGAGCCCGCCGGAGGTGACCAGGACCCGGTAGGGGAGCCGCTCCTCCTCGCCGGCCCCCGCGTCGCCGCCGGCGGGCCGGCCTCCGGCCAGCTCCCACAGCCGGTCGGCCTCCTCCTCGCCCGGCGGCTCGTCCCGCGCCTCCAGCCCCTCCAGGGCCGACGCCACCCGCTCCAGGGCCCGCTCCGTCCGCTCGACCTCCCGTGGGATCTTCTCCTGCGCCCGCTCCCGGCGGGACGCCTCCTCGTAGTAGCGCTCGGCGTTCTCCGAGGGGGAGAGGGTCGGGTCGAGGTCCACGGTCCGGGACCGGCCGTCGAAGTCCTCCAGCACCACCTCCTCCCGGCCCCGGGGGACGTCGTCCAGCCGGGCCAGGATCAGGTTCCCGGTGTCCCGCAGGCGTTCCGGGTCGGGCCCCTCCTCCAGCTCCCGGGCCAGGGCCTCCCGTCGGCGGCCGAGGCGCGACGCCCGCGCCTCCAGCGCCTCCCGCAGCTCGGCCAGCTCCGGCGGCTCCGGAGCCGGGGGCTCCTCCTCGCCCGGGGCCGGGCCGCCCGCCAGCTCCCGCCATCCCTCCTCGGCCTCCAGGGAGGCGGCCATGGCCGCCCGGAGCGAGCCCTGCCGCCGGGCGTCCTCGCCCAGGGGCCGGACGTAGGGCTGCAGCCCCCAGCTCCGCTCCAGGAGCCAGGCGCCGGGCTCGGCGTCCCGCAGCTCGAGGTAGCGCCGCCGGGCGGCCTCCAGGGCGTCGTCGCCCTGGCCACCGCCGCGTCCGCCCTCGGCGCCGTGGCCGCCACGGGAGGTGTCGTCGGCGCCGTCGTCGTCGCGCTCCTCGCCGGCCGCACCCAGCACCCAGCCGACGTTCACCGAGCTGAGCCAGGCGACCTGCCGCAGCGCGGCGCCCCGGCGCTCCCCCGGCGGCACCCCGGCCAGCAGGTCGCGCCACGCCTCCGGCGTCGGGGCCTCCTCGCGCCAGCGGCGGTCCCCGGCGGGTGGCCGGTAGGGCGCCCCCGAGCGGAGGACCCGGTCGCCGGGCTCCCGGGGCCACAGGGCGGCCCGGACGATCCACGCGCCGGCGTCCCCGTCTGCCGGCCCGCCGCCGACGCTCCCCCCGCCGTCGGACCGGTCGCCGGACCCCTCGCCCGCCGGCTCCCGCTCCGCCTCGCCCGCCCGTCGCAGGAGCAGGAGGTTCCACTGGTTCGTGTGGAGCTCCGCCACCAGGCGGTGGGGCGTGCCCTCCGGGCCGGCGGGGGGCAGCTCCAGCACGAGGAGCCGCTCGTCCACGGGCGCGAGGACCGCCTCGAGGCGCAGACCCCCCAGCTCCAGGCGCGTCGGGCCGAGCGCCCCCTCGGTCTCCAGGATCTGGCCGACCTCGGGATGGAGGAGGAAGAGGAGGCCGGGCCCGCTCCGGAAGCGGAGGGTCGCCAGACGCCGGTCGCGGTCGAGCCGGAGCTCCCGGACCCGCCGGCCGGCGTGGCGCTCGTCGAGCTCCCGCGACAGCGCGCGGCACAGGAGCGGATCGTGGCGGACGGACACCCGGCGAGACCTCCACGGGGCTCGGGACGCAGGAGGCGCGGCGGACTCCGATCGAACCTTGGGCCGCCGGCACGTGCCGGGTATATTCAGGCGTGCTCACCGGAGCGTCCAGCCGCCCTCCCCCGACCGTCGCGCAGCGGAGAAGAGACACGGTGACCGAGCCAGAGTCCAGCGCCGAACGGCGCCGGGTGTCCACCCGGGATCTCCGGGACATGAAGCGGCGGGGCGAGAGGATCGCCGTCCTGACGTGCTACGACCACCTCTTCGCCCGCCTCCTGGACGGGGGGGAGCTGGACGTCGTGCTGGTGGGCGACTCCCTGGGCCAGGTGGTGCTGGGCTACGAGTCCACCCTGCCGGTGACGCTGGAGGAGATGATCCACCACGCCTCGGCCGTCCACCGCGGCCTCTCCGGCCCGCTGCTGGTGGTCGACATGCCCTTCCTCTCCTTCCAGGTCAGCGTCGAGGAGGCCCTCCGCAACGCCGGGCGTGTCATGAAGGAGACGGGCGCCGGGGCGGTGAAGCTGGAGGGCGGGGACGAGGCCACCCTGGAGCGGATCCGGGCCCTGGTGGCGGCCGGCATCCCGGTGATGGGCCACCTGGGCCTGACCCCCCAGTCCGTCCACCGCCACGGGGGCTACGGCGTGCGGGGCAGGGAGCCGGACGAGGCGCTCCGGATCCGGGAGCAGGCCGGGGCCCTGGAGGAGGCGGGCTGCTTCAGCCTGGTCCTGGAGATGGTCCCGACACCGCTGGCGCGGGAGGTCACCGACTCGCTGGAGATCCCCACCATCGGCATCGGCGCGGGGCCGGACTGCGACGGCCAGGTGCTGGTCCTGCCGGACATGCTGGGCCTGAACCGGGGGTTCGAGCCCCGCTTCCTGCGGCGCTTCGCGGAGCTGGGGGACGAGGTGGAGGAGGCGGTGGGCGCGTACGTGCGGGCGGTCAAGACGGGCGACTACCCCTCCGGCACGGAGAGCTACGACGCGTGACGGCGGAAGGCTCCCCCACCGACGCGGCGACGTCCGGGGACGACCCCGGGCGCCCCGGCGAGGCGGACGCGACGACGTCGGACCCGCCCGCCGTGGAGCGTACGGTGGCCGGCGTCCGGCGGGCCGTGGTGGAGCTCCGCGGCCGCGGCGAGGTGGCGCTGGTCCCCACCATGGGGGCTCTCCACGAGGGGCACCTCAGCCTGCTGGACCGGGCCCGGGAGGAGGCGGACGCCGTGGTGGTCTCCGTCTTCGTGAACCCCACGCAGTTCGGCCCGGACGAGGACTACGACGAGTACCCGCGGGACCTGGCGGGCGACCGGCGGAAGGCGGCGGAGCGGGGCGCCGACCTGCTGTTCGCCCCGTCGGTGTCGGAGATGTACCCGCGGGAGCAGACGATCTGGGTGGAGCCCGGCCCGCTGGCGGAGCGCCTGTGCGGAGCCCACCGGCCGGGCCACTTCCGGGGCGTCCTCACGGTGGTCCTCAAGCTCTTCCACGTGGTGGAGCCGGACGTGGCGGTCTTCGGCCGGAAGGACTTCCAGCAGGCGGTGCTGATCCGCCGGATGACGGAGGAACTGAACTTGCCCGTCCGCATCGAGGCGGCCCCCGTCGTACGCGAGCCCGACGGGCTCGCCCTGAGCTCCCGCAACCAGTACCTGTCGGAACGGGGGCGGGAGGCGGCCGCGTCCCTGTCCGGGGCGCTGCGTCGGGTCCGGAAGCTGTTCGGCGACGGCGTCCGGGAGCCGGGAGCGCTGCGGGCCGCGGCGCTGGCCGTGCTCCGGGAGGCGGGCGCCGAGCCGGAGTACGTGGAGGTCGTGGACCCCGGGGGGCTGGAGCCGGTGGAGAAGGCGCGCGCCGACGCCGTGTGCGCCATCGCCGCCCATGTCGAGGGGACGAGGCTCATCGACAACGCGCCGCTGGCCGGCCCGACGAGCCTCCGGGCGGCGCGTGACGCGCCCGACGCTCCGGGGTAGCAGTTCGCGCGAGGCACGAGACGGGAGTCCGCGCTGGGCGCGAGGACCAGGAGTCCGCGCGGGACACGAGCGGCGCGAGGCGAGACCCGATACGACCGGTGAGGTGATAGATCATGCGACGCACGCTCTTCAAGTCGAAGATCCACGGGGCCACCCTGACGGGCACGGACCTGGACTACGAGGGCTCCATCGCCCTGGACCGCGAGCTGATGGAGGCGGCCGACCTGATGCCGTCGGAGAAGGTGCAGGTGCTCAACGTCGCCACGGGCGCGCGCCTGGAGACCTACGTCATCGAGGCCCCGGCCGGCAGCGGCGAGGTCCGGCTGAACGGGCCGGCGGCCCGCCACGGGCAGGCCGGCGACCGCGTCATCGTGGTCAGCTACGCGGAATTCGAGGAGTCGGAAGCCCGGGACCACCGGCCGACCGTGGTCCGGGTGGACGGGGAGAACCGGCCGCTGGGCGGGCGGCTCCGGACGGAGGACGCGGGCTGACGTCGCTCCACCCCCTGGTCCGGGCGGCCGGCGTCGAGGGGCGGCTCCCGGACTGGGCCCGGGTCTCCGGCGAGCGCCGAGCCCACCTGGAGCGGGTGGCGACGCTTCTGACCGGGTGGGCGGAGGCCCGCGGGCTGCCGGAGGAGGACCGCGTCCGGTGGCGGGCCGCCGGCTACCTGCACGACGCCCTGCGGCAGGCGGATCTCGACGAGCTGACTTTCTGGACGGAGCGGGACTGGGACCCGGCGCTCCTGCACGGGCCCGCCTGCGCCGCCCGGCTCCGGGAGGAGGGGGTGGAGGACGAAGCGCTGCTCCGGGCCGTGACCTACCACACGCTGGGCCACCCGGAGCTGGACGACCTGGGCCGTCACCTCTACCTGGCCGACTTCCTCGAGCCGGGCCGCCAGATCCTGCCCGACGTCCGGGAGCGGCTCCGCTCCATCCTCCCCGACGAACCGCTGGAGGCCCTCCTCTCGGTGGTGGCCCTGCGGATCGCGCACCGGCTGGAGGTGCGGGGCGGCATCCGCCGGGAGACGGTGGCCTTCTGGAACCGGCTGCTGGAAGAGGCGGGCGAGGACGGGGCCGGGTCCGGCGGTCCCGGCACGGACGCGGCGGCCGCCGGAGCCGGCGAGGAGGCCCCCGCGTGATCGGCGGCGATTGGCTGCCCGACGCGTGGCGGGACCGGGCGGTGACGGCCGGGGCCGCCCTGGCGCTGCTGGCCGTCGGCTTCCTGCTGGGCTCCTTCTGGCTGGAGTGGCGCCACACCCGCCTGGGCGAGGCCCCGGCCGGCGACCGGGTCGGGTCCACCCCGGCCACCGTGGCCGAGGACTGGCGCTCGCGGGTCAGCGTGGAGGTGCTCAACGGGCTGGGCGAGCCGGGGGCCGCGCGCCGCGCCGCGAGGATGCTCCGCGAGATGGGGTTCGACGTGGTCTA
>CAZSKS010000046.1:0-20748 GCA_964607465.1 uncultured Gemmatimonadota bacterium
CCTACGACGCCGAGATCGCCGTCCCCGCCACGCTGAGGGAATGAGCCGGCCCCGGACCGCGGGAGGATCGACATGAACCCGCTGGAGGGACTCCGGCTGGCCCTGAACCAGATCTGGTCCCACAAGCTGAAGTCCTTCTTCTCGCTGATCGGCGTGATCATCGGCATCACCTTCCTCATCGCCGTGATCACCATCGTCGAGGGCACCAACCGCTACGTCCAGGAGGACTTCGCCGGCTCCATCTTCGGGGTGAACACCTTCACCGTCGTCCGCCAGACCCAGGTGCAGACCGGGGAGGCGTCCGCCGAGGAGCGGCGGCGGCGGGCCCGCAGCCCCCACCTGGACCTCCACGACGTCGAGGTCGTGCGGGGGGCGGTGCCCGACGTCCGCCTGTTCGCCTACGGCAGCGACGGACGCTTCGACGAGGTGCGGCGGGCGGAGCACCGGCGCAGGAACGTGCGGGTGGTGGGGGGCTCGGCCGGCTACCTGGATCTGCAGGGCTGGGACGTACGGAGCGGCCGCGGCCTGTCGCCCCTGGACGGCCGCCGGGGGCTGTCCGTGGCCGTCATCGGCGCCGAGATCGCCGATCGCCTCTTTCCCGACACGTCTCCGCTGGGAGGGCGCATCCGGGTCGGCGGGCATCGCTTCGACGTCGTGGGCGTCCTCGAGCGGCAGGGGGGGATGCTGGGCAACATCCGGGACGCCACGATCGTCGTGCCCTTCTCCACCTACGCCCGGACCCTGGCCCCGGTGCCCGACCGGGTGGAGGAGATCCACGTGAAGACGGTCACCAGCGAGGCGATGGAGGAGGCGATGGTGGCCGTCGAGGGGGCGCTGCGGACCGACCGGGAGCTCCGTCCCTCCCAGGAGAACGACTTCCACCTGGAGACCTCCAGCGACCTGCTGAGCGCCTGGAGCCAGATCAACCGGGTCCTGCTGACGGCGCTGCCGGGGCTCGTCTCCATCTCCCTGATCGTGGGCGGCATCGTGATCATGAACATCATGCTCGTCTCGGTCTCCCAGCGGACACGGGAGATCGGCCTCAGGAAGGCCATCGGGGCCAGCCGCCAGGACATCCTCCTCCAGTTCCTCCTGGAGTCGTCCGTGCTGTCGATGGCCGGGGCGGCCCTCGGGGTGGGCATCGGCGTGGGGCTGGCCCGGCTGGTGGAGGCGACGACCCCGCTGCCGGCGTCGACGCCCCTGTGGGCCGTCTTCGTGTCGGTGGGGCTGGGGCTGGTGGTGGGCCTGGTCTCCGGCGTCTACCCGGCGCGCCAGGCGGCCCGGCTCGACCCGATCGTGGCGCTGGGCCATGAGTGACCGCCCGGCCTCACGGGGAATGAACTGGCGGACGGCCCTCTTCGAGGGCGTCGCCATCGCCGTCGATTCCCTCACGGCCAACAAGCTTCGGAGCGCCCTGACGATCCTGGGCGTCACCATCGGCGTGGCCGTCGTGATGATCATGGCCGCCGTCATCCAGGGGGTGGACGAGAGCTTCACCGACATCCTCTCCTCGCGGGGCCCGAACACCTTCTACGTGCAGCACGCCAGCCTGTCGGGGGCCGGGGTTCGCACCGGGCTGGAGGAGGAAGAGCCGGAGTTCCTCAGGAACCCTCCCCTGGACCCGGCGTGGGGACGGGAGATCCAGCAGCTGCCGAGCGTCGACCGGGTGACCCCCGTCGCCGACCTCGGCCAGATGGGCTACCGGGCCCGGAAGGGATCCCACGACGCCCGGGTCTCCCTCTACGCCGTGGGCTCGGAGTACATGGAGATCGACAACGGCGAGCTGACGGCGGGACGCTTCTTCACCCGCTCGGAGGACGACCGGGGGCGGCCCGTGGCCGTGGTGGACTCGGCCGTGGCCCTGGACCTGTTCGAGGGGCGGGACCCCATGGGCGACCTCGTGAACCTGGGGCGGCCCGACCGGGGCTTCTCGCCCTTCCGCACCGTCGGCATCTACCGGCCGCCCGCCAACCTCTTCGCGGGCTTCGCCACCCACTACGTCTTCGTCCCCTTCGACGCGGCGCTGAAGTACATCAGCTTCTGGGACCGGATGATGGCCTTCATCGTCCAGCCCGAGGACGACGCCGAGCTGGCGGTGGCCCTGGACGAGGTCCGCGGCAAGATGCGCCAGCTCCGGGGGCTGAGCCCGGGGCAGGAGGACGACTTCGCCCTGGTGACGCAGGACGAGATCCTGGACCTGTGGAACCAGCTCACCGCCGTCCTGTTCACGGTCATGGTGGCCCTCTCCAGCGTGGGCCTGATGGTGGGGGGCGTGGGTGTGGTGGGGATCATGATGATCTCGGTCACCGAGCGGACCCGCGAGATCGGGCTCCGCAAGGCACTGGGGGCCCGCCGGCGGGACATCCTCTGGCAGTTCCTGGTGGAGGCGGCCACCTTGACGGTCCTGGGCGGCGCCGTCGGCATGCTCGCCGGCGGCGGCGTGGTGGCCGCCCTCGCCGCCTGGACCCCGGTGCCCGCCTCCGTGCCGCTGTGGGCCGTCCTCGCCGCCCTGGCCGTCTCGGCCCTCACCGGGGTCGGCTTCGGCCTCTACCCGGCGGCGCGGGGCGCGCGGCTGGACCCGGTGGAAGCCCTCAGGTACGAGTGAACCGGAGGAACGGAGGAGACAGAGGATGAGCCCGTCACCCGAGGCCCCGCCCGACGACGTCCGCCCGGTGGACGTGCTGGCCATCGCCGCCCACCGGGACGACGCCGAGCTCACCTGCGGCGGGACGCTGATCCGGGCCGCCGACCAGGGTCACCGGACGGGCGTGCTCGATCTCACCAGGGGAGAGATGGGGACCCGCGGCTCCGCCGATCTCCGGGGCCGGGAGGCCGACGCGGCCGCCGAGGTGATGGGCCTCTCCGTCCGGCTCAACGCCGGGCTGCCCGACGCCGGGGTGCGGAACACCCCCGACGCCCGGGAGCGGCTGGTGGCCCACCTGCGCCGCCTGCGGCCGCGGGTCGTGATCCTCCCCTTCCGGGAGGGACGCCACCCGGACCACCGCATCGCCTCGGAGCTGGGGCGGGACGCCTGCTACCTGGCCGGCCTCGAGAAGTACGGCCCCGACGACGAGCCGCCGCACCGTCCCCACAAGGTCCTCTACGCCCTGGCCTACCGGGAGGACCCGGTCAGGCCCACCTTCGTGGTCGACGTCTCGGAGCAGTTCGAGCGGAAGATGGAGGCCATCCGGTGCTACGGCTCCCAGTTCGACGGGGCCGAGGCCGCCGGCGAGATCTTCCCCACCGGCCAGGCGCTCTACGACCTGGTGGAGACCCAGGGACGGCGCTACGGGTCGCTGATCCGTCGTCCCTTCGGCGAGCCCTACTGGACCGAGGAGACGGTCCGGGTGGACGACGTCACCGGGCTGGACGTCCGCTCGATGTAGGCGGCCGGCGGATGCGGGGGCCGGGAGTCGGAGGTCGCCCGCCCCGGCTCAGCCGCAGTTCACCTCCACCACCAACCGCTTCCAGCTCGGCACCGACGCGTCCCCCACCCGGAGGACCCGGACGTCGGCCCGCCCGCCCGACCGCATCCAGGGCGCCAGCCAGGAGGCGATCTCGTGGGGCAGGTGTCCGAGGGGGCTGCACTCCTGCAGGTGCACCCACACCTGCTCCACGGTCGAGCCCGGCGGATCGGGGATCAGGAGGAGCCGGTCGCCCGGCTCGACCTGTGACAGCCTCCGGTCGCGGCCGGCGAAGGCCAGGCCGTGGACGGTGGCGCGAAATCTGGAGGCGGCGGGAGGGGCGAGGTCTTCGGAGCGGAGGGAGCTGGATTCCATGGGGCCTCGGTCGGTCGAGGAAGACGTGAGCACCGACGGCTGGTCGTTGCTTCCCCTGAACCTAGGGGACAGGGGCGGGGCCGCGCTACCGTTCCCGGGGCTCCCCGGCGGCGGCTGACAGCCACGCCCTCCTCGGGCCGGGACGATCCGGCGCCCCGGCCGGCGAGGAACCTGCCCCGCCAGGCAGGATATCACACCACGACCGGCACCCACCACGGCCCCGCAGCCCCCAAGCCCCGAACCGATGCCCGACGACCCCCTCGACGACGGCGCCTCCGAGGCGATCTACCTGGATCACGCCGCCACCTCCCCCATGCGCCGGGAGGTGTGGAAGGCGATGGAGTCCGCGCTCGGGGAGGCCGACCTCAACGCCTCCAGCCCCCACGGGTTCGGCCAGAAGGCCCGGGGCCGGCTGGAGGGCGCCCGCCGGTCGCTGGCGGCGTGCCTGGGCGGCGAGAAGCGCCGCCTGGTCTTCACCGGCGGGGGCACGGAGTCGGACAACCTCGCGGTGCTGGGCTTCGCCCGGGCGCGGCGCGGAGAGGATCCCCGGATCCTGGTCTCCGCCGTGGAGCACGAGGCCGTGCGCCAGGCCGCCGCCCAGGCGGGCCGCGAGGGCGCCCGGGTGGAGACCGTCCCGGTGGACGGCTCCGGGACGGTGGAGCTGGAGGCCCTCGAGGCGCAGCTGGCCGACGGCGACGGGGCTCCCACCCTGCTCTCCGTCATGTGGGCCAACAACGAGGTGGGCACGGTCCAGCCCCTGGCCGAGGTGGTGGAGATGGCTCACCGCCACGGCGCCCTCGTCCACACCGACGCGGTGCAGGCCCTCGGCAAGACGGAGGTCTCGGTGGAGGAGGTCCCCGTGGATCTCCTCACGGCGACGGCCCACAAGCTCGGGGGTCCCGTCGGGATCGGGCTCCTCTATCTCAGGGAGGGGATCGAGCTCGAGCCCCTGGTCCGGGGGGGGAGCCAGGAGGCCGGGCTGTGGCCCGGCACCCAGAACCCGCTGGCGGCGGTGGGCTTCGCCGCGGCGGCGGAGCTGGCCGTCGGCGAGCTCCCGGAGTCCGCCGGGCGCTGGCGCGACATGCGGGAGGAGCTGGCCGGCCGCCTCCGGGAGGACGTGCCCGACGTCCGCGTCCACGGGCTGGAGGCGCCCCGCCGGCTGCCGAACCTCCTCAGCGTGGCGATCCCCGGGTGCGACTCCGCCTCCCTCCTCGTGTCGCTGGACATGGAGGGGGTGGCCGTCTCCAGCGGCTCGGCGTGCAGCAGCGGCTCGTCCTCGCCCTCCCACGTGCTGGAGGCCATGGGGCGGGAGGGCCCCTCCGGGGAGGTGGCCGTCCTGCGCTTCAGCTTCGGGCCGGACACCACGCCGGCGATGGTCCGGCGGGCCGGCGACGCGACGGTGCGGGCCGTGGAGCGGCTCCAGGCCGGCTCGCCGGCGGCGGGCGCGCCGTGACCGATCGGCGCGCGGCGGCCCGCTGGCGCGAGGTGACGGTCCGATGACGGGCCCGGGCGGGGCGGCCGCGGCGGCGGAGCTCTCCGACCGGTTCCTCGCCGACGGGCCGGCGCCGGGGGCCTCGGTGCTGGCCGCCATGTCCGGCGGCGTCGACTCCAGCGTGGCCGCCACCCTCCTGGCGCGGGCCGGCTACCGGGTCGTCGGCGCCACCATCAAGACGTTCTGCTATTCCGAGGTGGACGGTCCCTCCAACACCTGTTGCGGGCTGGAGGGCATCTCCGACGCCCGGTCGGTGGCCGGCCGGATCGGCTTCCCCCACTTCGTCTACGACGCCGAGGAGGCGTTCGCCGAGGACGTCATCGGGAACTTCGTCGCGGAGTACGCCGCCGGCCGGACCCCCATCCCCTGCGTGCGCTGCAACAGCTTCACGAAGTTCCGCGACCTCCTCGCCCGGGCGGACGACCTCGGGTGCGAGTACATGGCCACCGGCCACTACGCCCGCATCCGGCGGGAGGAGGACGGCACCGCCCGGCTGTGCCGGGCCGAGGACGACCACAAGGACCAGACGTACTTCCTGTGGGGGATCCCCCGGGAGGTCCTGCCCCGGCTCGTGCTCCCCATCGGCGAGGCGGAGAAGTCGGAGGTCCGGGACACCGCCCGCGAGCTGGACCTCCCGGTGGCCGAGAAGCCCGAGTCCTTCGAGATCTGCTTCGTCCCCGACAACGACTACCGGGGCGTCCTGCGGCGCTACCTGGGAGCGGATCACCCCGCCCTGAGCCCCGGCCCGTTCCTGCTGCGGGACGGCACCGAGGTCGGCCGTCACGAGGGGTACGCGGACTTCACCGTCGGCCAGCGAAAGGGGGTGCCGGGCGGCTTCGACGAGCCCATGTACGTCGTCGAGATCCGACCGGAGGACCGGTCGGTGGTCCTCGGTCCCCGGGAGGCGCTGCGCCGCTCCACCGTGACCGGCGGCGGCGCCAACTGGCTGGCGCCGCCGCCGGAGCCGGGGGAGACGCTGGGGGTGCGGATTCGCCACGGGGCGCCGGTGGTGGACGCCGAGGTGCGGGAGGCGAGCGACGACGGCTTCCGCCTGGAGACCCACGCCGACCAGCGGGCGGTCACCCCGGGACAGAGCGCGGTGCTCTATCGCGGCGACGTGGTGGTCGGTGGCGGCGTGATCGTGTAGGAGAAGGGGTCGGCGCGGAAGGGGCAGGCGCTCGCGTCCGAGGCCGGGAGCGCCTGCCCCGCCCCGCCCGCCGTCAGTACTTCATCCCCTCCGTCTCGGCCAGCTCCTCGGCCAGCTCCCGGCCGTCCTCCGACAGGTTCTCCGGCACCCGCACGCTGACCCGCACCAGCTGGTCGCCCCGCCGGCCGTCCTTCTCCACGCCCTGGCCCCGGATCCGGAAGGCCGTCCCGCTCTGGGTCCCGGGCGGGATCCGCAGCACCACCTTCTTGCCGTCCACGGTGCGGACGCGGATCCGCGATCCCAGCAGCGCCTGGGCCACGTTGATGGGCACCTCGCACACCACGTTCATCCCGCGCCGCTCGAAGAACGGGTCCTCCCGGACCCGGACGCGGATGATGAGGTCGCCCGACGGACCGCCGCCCGGGCCCCGCTGCCCCTGGCCCGACAGGCGGATGCGGGAGCCGTCCTCTACGCCCGACGGGATGGTGACGTTGATCTTCCGTCGGCTCCGCACCTCGCCCTGGCCATTGCAGACCCGGCACGACTCGGAGGGCGCCCGCCCGCGGCCCATGCACTCGGGACAGGTCCGGTTCACGGAGAAGCCGCCCTGGCCGAAGCTCACGGTGCCCCGCCCGTCGCAGACGGGGCAGGTCTCGATGGTGGCGCCGGGTGCCGCTCCCGATCCGTCGCAGGTGGCGCACTCCTCCCGGATCGGGACGTTCACGGTCACCTTGCCGCCGCGCACCGCGGTGCGGAAGGGGACGGTGACCTCGTACTCGACGTTTCGGCCCCGCTCCGGCCCCTGGCGCCGGGTCCGCTGCTGTCGGCGCCCCTCCCGGTCGAAGATGGAGCTGAAGATGTCGCCCAGCCCGCCGAAGCCCATGTCCGACAGGTCGTCGAAGGAGAAGCGACGCTCTCCGCCGGCCGCGGCGGTCTGCCGGCCCGCCGCGCCGCCCCGGGCGCCGGAGAAGGCCCCCATCCCACCGTACTTCCGCATGCGGTCGTACTTCTGGCGACGCTCGGGGTCGGAGAGGACCCGGTAGGCCTCAGAGATCTCCTTGAACCGGTCCTCGGCGTCCGCGTCGTCCCGGTTGGCGTCGGGATGGTACTTCTTGGCCAGCTTCCGGTAGGCCTTCTTGATCTCGTCCTGCGAGGCGTTCTCGGCGACCCCCAGGATCTCGTAGTAGTCTTTCGTGCCGGCTCGGGAGGCCATCAGGCCTCTCCATCCTCGTCGTCCGCGTCCTCGTCGACGTACTTCTTCACCTCCACCCGGGCCGGCCGCAGGACCCGGTCCCCGAAGCGGTATCCCTGGATCATCACACGGGCGACCCGCCGGTCCTCGTCGGGGTCGTCGGTCGGCGAGGTCAGCAGTCCCTCGTGCACCTCGGGATCGAAGGGCTCGCCCTCGGCCTCGATTCGGGCCAGCCCGGCCTCGGAGAGCTCTTTCCAGAGCTTGCGGCGGACCATCTCGACGCCCTCCTCCAGCGTCTCGGCGGCGGCGTCCTCCTCGATGCTCTCCAGCAGCCGGTCCAGGTCGTCCAGGGCGTCCAGAAGCCGCCCCGCCAGCTCCGCCTGGCCCCGCTCGCGGGCGTCGCCCAGCTCGCGGCGGGTCCGCTTCCGGTAGTTCTCGAACTCGGCCGCCAGCCGGAGGTGGCGGTTCCGCAGCTCCTCCAGCTCCTCCAGCTCCTCCCGGATCTCCTCGGACAGGCGATCGCTGACGTCCTCGCCGTCCGCCGGTGGAGCCCCGTCCGCAGCGGACCCCTCCGCCGGTGGGGCCTCCTCCGGAGACGCCTCCTCGCGGGACGACGCCTCGTCCTGTGTGTCGGTGGCGCTCTCGGAGCGCTCCTCGTCACTCATGCGGCTCTCCGGCGGTCGGTGGGTCGCGGAATCTCGACGTGGCCCGCGGGGCGGGATTGCTCGGGCGTCCTCCCGGCGACGGGCGTGGGGTAGAGGTGCAAGCGATGTGCCTTGTCCCGACGGGCTTCAGGGCCGTTCGACCCCGTCGGATCGGGGCCCTGACCCCCGCTCGCACCGGCGGGACGACGGCGGATCCGGACGATATGGCAACCGGTGCGCCATGTTGGCAGGTCAGCCGCGGAGCGTGTTCCGGACCCACGCCACGGCGTCGGCCACCGCCTCTTCGGCCCCGGGGTCGTGATACAGGTCGTGATAGGCGTCGGGATACTCCCGGACCCGGACCGGACCGTCCAGGGTTCGGGCCAGCCGGAGCGTGGCCTCCGAATCCACGACCCGGTCGGAGCCCGGCACCTGCAGGAGCAGCGGCCGATCCAGCCGCGCGACCTCCTCCCGCAGGCGGTGGCTCTCCCGCCGCATCTCGCCCCACAGGCGGGCGCTGATCCGACGGTGGACCAGGGGGTCGGTGCGGTAGGCCTCCCGCTCCTCCGGCGTCCGCATCAGGAGCTCGGCGGACATCTCGTTGTCCATGGTCATGTCGGGCAGCCAGCGGTCGGCCAGGTCGCCCAGGGCCAGCTTCCAGCCGGGAACCGACGCCGCCAGCTCCACGAACGGCGCCACGGCCACCGCCCCGCGGACGTGGGGCGAGGGCATCTCCTGCAGGCAGCGCATGACCACCAGCCCGCCCAGCGAGTGGCCCACCAGCACCACCCGCGCCGGCGTCGCGGCGTCACCGGTGATCCTCCGTCGCAGCCGGTCCACGTCGCGCAGCAGCTCGCCGAACCGCCGGACGGTGCCGCGGCGACCCCGGGAGCGGCCGTGGCCCCGCAGGTCCAGCGCGTGGACCGCCACGTCTCGCGCCGCCAGGGCGCGTCCCAGCGCGTCATAGCGACCCGAGTGCTCACCCAGGCCGTGGACGACGAGCGCGGCTCCCGGCGCCGACCCGGACGCCGCCGGCTGCCAGGAGCGGTGGAAGAGGCGCACCCCGCCGACCCCGTCCAGGTAGCCGTGGAGCTGCCGGACGCCCGCCTCCTGGCCGGCCGCGGTCACGGGGGCCCGCCGCTCAATCGTCGACCTCGCCGAGCAGGCAGCGGCGCAGCAGGTCCAGGGCCGCCCGGACGCTCCGGTCCCGGACCTCGGCCCGATTCCCGGGAAACCGGTGGTGGCGCGCCACGGGCTTCGGACCGTCGGCCGCGATCCAGACCGTCCCCACCGGCTTCTCCTCGGTGCCGCCGCCCGGGCCGGCCACGCCCGTGACGGCCAGGCTCCACGCCACGTCCGCCCGCCGACGGATCCCCTCGGCCATCGTCCGGGCCACCGCCTCCGAGACCGCCCCCTCCGAGGCCAGCATGTCCCGGTCGACGCCCAGCAGCGCGACCTTGGCCCGGTCGTCGTAGGCCACGACGCCGCCCCAGAAGACGTCCGACGCCCCCGGAACGGCCGTGAGCTCGCCGCCCAGCAGCCCGCCCGTGCAGCTCTCGGCGACGGCCAGGCGCTGGCCGGCCGCCCGGAGCCCGTCCAGCACGGTCCGGGTCAGCTCCCGGTCGCCGGGCAGCTCCCGGTCGCCGGTCCCCTCCCCATGCCGGTCGTCCCGGGAGCTCATCCCCCCGACCCCGGCGCGCCGCGCCCCGACCCGAGCGCGCCGCGGAAGGAGCCCAGGTACATGCCCAGGGAGACGACGGTGAGCAGGAGGGCCGCCGACAGGGTGACGGTGACGAACCAGCCGTGGAAGCCCTGCCAGGCCTCCCAGAAGGCCCCCTCCCACGCGCGCTCGGCGGCCGCCGTCCGGAGGGCCATCCAGAGGATGGTGCCCCCGATGAACAGGTTCTGGGCCACCGTCTTGTACTTGCCCGCCCGGCGGGCCGGGACGACGGTGCCGAGGCGGGCCGCCAGGGTGCGGAGCACCGTGACGATCAGCTCCCGTCCCAACAGTACGAGGACAATCCAGAGGGAGACGTGCCCGTACAGGGGCAGGCCGGCCAGCTCGGGGCGGGAGCGGCCGAGCAGGTAGAGGGGCACCAGCGCCGCCGCCAGCAGCAGCTTGTCCGCCAGGGGGTCGGCCAGCTTCCCGAAATCGGTGATCTCCCCCCGGCGGCGCGCCAGCCAGCCGTCCCACAGATCCGATACGGCGGCGATGACGAAGACGGCGAACGCCAGGAGACGGCCGGTCATGCTGGGGACGTAGAGGAGGAAGACCAGCACCGGGGCCAGGACGATCCGGGCCGTGGTGATGACGTTGGGGAGGTTCCACCTCACGGGTCCTCCCCCGGCAGGTCCAGCGAGCGGATCACCCGGAAGCCGACCTCCTCCAGGGTCTCGACCACGCCGTCCCCGCGGCGGGCCACGGCCTCGTGGTACGGGACCCCACCCGGGTTGAGCCCCTCTTCCAGCCGCTCCACCGCCACGGCGTCGGACAGGTCCCGCTTGTTGTACTGGAGGCTGGCCACCAGCGCGTCGGTCTCCAGCTCCAGGGACTTCAGGTCGGCCTGCAGCGCGGCCAGGGCGTCGCGGTTGGCGTCCTGGCGGTCAGGGTCGCTGTCCACCACCACGACCAGGCCGTCGGCGCCCCGGAGGATCCTCCCCCGGTGCTCCCGCGTGCCCGTGGTGGCGGCGATCGCATAGAGGTGCAGGCGGGTCCGCCAGCGCCGGACGACGCCCAGGTCCACGGTGAGGAAGTCGAAGAAGTAGCCGCCGTCACCTCTCCGACCCGGCGTGATGAGCTTCCCGCGGGTGTCGGGATCCAGGACCTTGTGGAGGTACTCGAGGTTGGCGGTCTTGCCGACGCCCTCGGCGCCGCAGTAGACGACGCGGCAGTCCACCTCCCGGGCGACGGGGTCCGCGTCGGCCACCGGGCCCCGTCAGGCCGACCGCGGGCTCACCCGGTCGCTCGCGGCCGGGCCACGGGACGGGCGGACGGGGACGTCAGGCACCCTCGGCGCTCTCGGCGGCCTCCACCAGCTCCTCCTCCATGTCCTCCAGGATGCTGGAGGCCCGCTTCCGGAGGAGGGGACGCTCCTCCCAGGCCAGGTAGTCCCGGAGGAGGAGGACGTTGTCCACGCCGGGGTGGGACTTGAGATAGCCCAGCGCGGCCAGCCGCCGGAGCGGATGGGGGCTGAACAGGTCCCGCTTGTGGCGGTCCATCTGGTCACGGGCCAGCCACGCTCCCAGCGCCGTGATCGCCGCCGCGCCCAGGAGGGCGGCACCCGCCACCTTCAGGAACCGCCCCAGGCGGTCGTCGGACTCCGAGTCGTTCCCCACGATGGAAATCGCCATGTGCGCTCCTACATTTCCCTTCGGCCGGAGAAGGCTTCCGCTATAGTGACTCCGTCAGCGTACTCGAGGTCACCTCCGACGGGCAGGCCCCGGGCCAGGCGCGTGACCCTGACCCCCTCCATCCGGCTGATGAGCTTGTGGAGGTAGGTGGCCGTGGCCTCCCCCTCGACGCTGGGGTTGGTGGCGATGATGACCTCGTCGATCCCGTCGCGGAGCCGCTCCAGCAGCCGCTGGACGTTCAGGTCCTCGGGACCGATCCCGTCCAGCGGGGACAGCCGCCCCCCCAGCACGTGGTACAGCCCCCCGAAATGGCCGGACTTCTCGATGGCCGTGATGTCCGAGGCTTCCTCGACCACGCAGACCGAGTCCCGGTCCCGGCTCGGGTCGGAGCAGAACTCGCAGGGGTCGGACTCGCTCAGGTTGCCGCACTCCGAGCAGGCCTCCACCTCGTCCACCACCCGCTCGATGGCCCGGGCCAGCTGCATCGCCTCCTCCTCCGGGGTCTTCAGCAGGTGATAGGCCAGCCGCTGGGCCGTCTTCCGGCCTACGCCGGGCAGCCGTCCGAACTCGGTGATCAGCTGCTCGATGGCGGACATCGTCAGGAGCCCCGGCGGGCGGCCGGTCCGATCGCGTCAGCCGAAGAGTCCCGAGAGCCCCGGCAGCGGGAGGCCGCCGGTGAGCTCCTTCATCTCCTCCTCCATCTGCTCGCGGGCCCGGCGCTGGGCCTCGGAGACGGCGGCGACGATCAGGTCCTCGAGCATCTCGACGTCCTCGGGATCCACCACGGAGGGATCCAGCTCGATCTCCTGGATGTTGCCCGTGCCGTCGGCCGTGACCTTGATCATCCCGCCCCCGCTCTGGGCGGTGGCGGTCTTCTTCCGGAGCTTCTCCTGGATCTCGCCCATGCGGGACTGCATCTTCTGTCCCATCTGCATGAGCTGCTGGAGGTCTTTCATCTGGCTCACGATGGCCTCGCTCTCTGTGGAGACGGATCGGAAGCGCCGGTGCGCGCCGCCGGCTATCCCGGTCAGTCGTCTAGGGTCAAGTCCAGTGTTTCTACCGCTTCCCGCAACGTGGGATCCATCGCCGTGAGCTCCTCGAGGCGCTGCTCCCGGGCGCGGCTGGCCGTCATCCGCTCGCTCGATCCGCGGCTGCCGACCCGGAGCGTCAGCTCGTCGGCCTCGACGTCCATCCGCCGGGCCAGCGACCGTCGCAGCGCCTCGGTCCGGGGGCGGCTCTCCAGGAACGCGTCCAGGTCCTCGGCGATGCCGTCGGGCACCCGCAGGCGGAGGGTGCCCTCCGAATAGCCCTCCACCCGCACCCCCCGCAGGGCGATGGCGTGGCCGCCCAGGTCCCGGGTCTCGGCCACGGCCGCCCGCCACACCTCCAGCGGCGAGGCGCCCGCCGCCAGGGTGAGGTCGGGCTCCTCCGCCGCTCCGGCGCCCCTCTCCGGGCCCGCCGCGTCCGCGGCCCCCTCCTCCCCGTCGGCCCCCGCCCCGCGTCGGCCCGCCGTTGGACGCCGGGCCGTGGCCACCGGGGCCTCGCCGGAGGAAGCGACCGCCCCGCCGGCCTCTCCGGCCGACGAGCCGCCCGAGGGCGCGGCCGACGAGCCGCTCGTCTCCCCGCTCGTCCCTCCGGCCCCGGCGGCCGAGCCGCCGGCGGACCCTCCGCGGGGGGCTGCACCGGAGCCGCCGACGGAGCCGCCGCCCGGGCCGTCCCCGGACCCGTCGCCGGAGCCGCTACGGCGTCCCGTCTCCGGCACCTCGCCCCCGGCGGCGCGCAGCAGGTCCTCCAGCTCCACCGCCGTCTCCATGGAGACGAGCTTCAGGAGCAGCACCTCGAGCTGGATGCGCTGCTGGGCGCTCCGTCGGAAGCGGCCCGAGGTCTCCACGTCGCTCACGGCGATCAGGAGCCGCAGCAGGTCCACCTCCCGGAAGCGGTCCGCCGTCTCGGCGAAGCGGCGGCGCGCGTCGTCGGGCACCTCCACCGCCTCCGACTCGGGATCGGTGCGGAGCACCAGGAGGACGCGCACCGCGTCGGCCAGCCCCCGGACGAACTCGCCGGGGTCGTACCCCTCGTCCACCAGCCCCTGGACGAACGGGAAGACCCCGGCCCGGTCCCCCCGGGCCACCAGGTCGAAGAACTCCAGGTAGCGCTCGTCCTCGACCAGGCCCAGCATGCGGCGGACGTCCTCGGTCGCCACCCGGTCGCCGGAGAAGGAGAGCACCTGGTCCAGCAGCGACAGGGCGTCGCGCACCCCTCCCTCGGCCTGGCGGGCCACGGGCAGGAGCGCCCCCTCCTCGGCCTCCACCCCCTCCCGCTCCAGGACGGTCTCCAGCCGGCCGATGATCTCCGGCACCGCCACCCGGCGGAAGTCGAAGCGCTGGCAGCGGGAGAGGACCGGAGCCGCCGTCTGCTGGATCTTCTGCGGCTCGGTGGTGGCGAAGGCGAAGATCACCCGCGGCGGGGGCTCCTCGAGGATCTTCAGGAGGGCGTTCCAGGCCTCCCGGGTGAGCATGTGGGCCTCGTCCAGGATGTAGACCTTGAATCGGTCGTCCTCGGACGGGGCGTACATGGCCCGCTCCCGGAGGTCCCGCGCGTCGTCGACGCCCCGGTTGCTGGCGGCGTCGATCTCCACCACGTCCAGGGAGGTCCGCCCGGACCAGATCCGCTCGCAGGAGTCGCAGGTGCCGCAGGGCTCGCCGCCCTCCCGGTCCGGGCAGTTGAGGGCCATGGCCAGCACCCGGGCGGCCGTGGTCTTGCCGACGCCGCGGGGACCGCAGAAGAGGTAGGCGTGGCCGACCCGGTCCCCCTCCACGGCGGCCCGGAGGGTCGAGGCCACGTGGTCCTGGCCCACCAGCTCCTCGAAGCGGCGGGGGCGGTGCTTCCGGGCGAGGGCGGTGCGCGACATGGTCGGCGGCAAGCTAGGGGGACGCTTCCGGGCTCGAAAGCGGCCGAGCGCCGCCCTGCCCGGGGAACGAACGACACCCCAGGCTCACCGTGGCGACCGTCACGCGCTTACCGCTGCTACCTTCACGGTCCTGACGGGGTTCGCGCGATCCGTGTCCCACGGGCCTGGGGCGCCGCATGCTCTCATCCATGGGGGAAGGTAGCTCCGGGCAGACGGCGGATCAACCGGACCGCTCGGGTCGGGCCGTCCGCCAGGGCGGGCATCCCGCCCACCGTCCGTCCGGCTCACACCTCGTCGGCGAAGAAGGCGGCGCGGACGTGCTCCACCTCGGGCGGCTCGCCCGGCAGCAGCCGGACGCCCACGGCGTCGAACCGGAACTCCCGCCCCACCCCCGGGTGGCCGTGGATCCACGCCTCGGCCGCCCGACGGAGGTCCCGCCGCTTCGCCCGCCCGATGGCCTCCAGCGGCGCGGCGGGGCCGGGACCGCGTGTCTTCACCTCCACGAAGGCCACCACCTCGCCGTCCCGGGCCACCAGGTCCAGCTCCCGGCGACCGGCCCTCCAGTTGCGATCGAGGATCTCCATCCCCGCCGCCACCAGCGCCCGGGCCGCGAGCTCCTCCCCCCGCCGGGCCGTGCTTCGGCGGCCCGGGGCTCCCCGTCGGTCCGGGGACCGGCGGCCGTCCCGGCTCAGGCGGGCGTCCGCACGGCGGCGCCCACCGGCCCCACCACGTCGCGGCCGAGGGCCTGGGCGATGTCCCGCACCTCCCCCATCAGCTCCTCGAACTGCTCCGGCGTGAGCGACTGGGCCCCGTCCGAGAGCGCCCGGTCGGGCCGGGGATGGACCTCCACCATGATGCCGTCCGCCCCGGCGGCGATGCCCGCCCGGGCCATGGGCGGCACCTTGCCCCGGTCGCCGGTTCCGTGCGCCGGGTCCACGATGATCGGCAGGTGGGAGAGCTCCTTCACGGTGGGCACCACCGAGAGGTCCAGCTGGTAGCGGGAGTGGTCGGTGAAGCCCTTGATGCCCCGCTCGCACAGGATCACCCGCGACTCCCCCTCCACCAGCAGGTACTCGGCCGCCAGGAGAAGCTCCCGCACCGTGGCCGACATCCCCCGCTTCAGCAGGATCGGCTTGCCCGCCTGTCCCGCCGACCGGAGCAGTGAGTAGTTCTGCATGTTCCTGGCGCCGATCTGGATGATGTCCGCGTACCGGGCGACCAGCTCCACGCCTTCCGGATCCAGGGCCTCGGTGACCACGGCGAGCCCCGTCTCCTCCCGGGCGGCGGCCAGCAGCTCGAGGCCCTCCTCGCCCAGCCCCTGGAAGGAGTAGGGAGAGGTCCGCGGCTTGAACGCTCCGCCCCGCAGGATGGTGGCGCCGGCGGCCTTCACCCTCCGGGCCGTCTCCAGGATCTGCTCCTCCGACTCCACCGAGCAGGGCCCGGCCATGACGGCGATCCCCGGGCCGCCCACCCGGCTCCCGTTCGGCAGCTCCACCACCGTGTCGTCCGGTCGCCACTCGCGGCTCACCTGCTTGTAGGGCTGGGAGACGTGGATCACCCGCTGGACGCCGTCCAGCGTCTTCAGGTGGTCGGCCTCCACCCGGCCCTCGTTGCCCACGACACCCACGGCGGTGCGCTGTCGGCCGGGAATCGTCTCGGCCTCGTAGCCCAGCTCGCGGATGGCGTCGGCCACCTCCTCGATCTGCTCCGGGGTGGCCCCGTGCTTCATGACGACCAGCATCTCGATCTCCCTCCCCTGCGAATCGCCGTCGGCGAGGGCGCCGGGCTCCTCGTGCCCGATCCGAAGCCTGCCCTCCCGCTTCACGGCGTCCTCAACTCTTCCATCGCCCCCGGGACCGGGGGTCTCCTCGCATCGCGCCACACCCCCGACGGACGCGGCGTCCGCCGACGGACGCCGGCGTATGTCCCCCGGCAGACGCTAAGGCTAAGGGCCCGGGGCCTGTCGGGCGAACGTGACGTGCCGGACGGAGGTTCCCCCGGGGCACAGGGTCGCGCCGACCGGATCCGCCGACGAGGGCGAGCCGGACGTCCTTCCGGCGGCGGTCGTCCGGCCGCCGCCCGCGGGGCCCTCGTCCTGCACCTCTCGACCCGTTCAGCCCAGGGAGAACGCCGCCCCGTCCGTCGCCAGCTCGGTCCGGCCGCTCCAGCCGGCCGCGGCCACCAGGGCCGGGACGTCGTGCTCCCGGCGGACGTGGGGATATATGTGGGTGAGGAGGAGGAGTTCGGGCTCGGCCCGGGCGGCGATCTCCGCCACCCGGGAGGGGGAGAGGTGGTTGTCGCCCACCTCGTCGTCGGTGAGGGCGCACTCGCAGAGCAGCAGGTCGACGCCCCGGGCGAAGTCTCCGAGCCCGGGGTCCGGGCCCGTGTCGCCGGTGTAGACCGCCGAGCCCCCGGCCACGTCCAGCCGCAGGGCCTGGCTCTCGTCGGTGTGGGGCGTCTTGCGGGTGGCCAGCTCCACCCGGTCGGAGAGGGGCCGCGTCGTCCCGGGCGCGATCTCCTCCACCTCCACCGGGAAGCCGGGGTCCAGGAGGTAGTCGCCCAGGGTCTCCGCCAGCCCCTCGAAGAGCTCGCGGGTCCCGGGCGGTCCCAGCACCGTCAGGGTCTCCCGGCGGGCGGGCCGGACGCCGTGCTTCAGGCCGAAGAAGAGGCCGGGGAGCGCCCCCACGTGGTCCCCGTGGAAATGGGTGAGGACCAGGTGGGTGAGGCGGTCCCACGGCACGCCGTGGCGCGCCATGCCCTGGACCGCCCCGGGCCCGCAGTCCAGCAGCGCCCGGACGCCGCCCCCCTCCACGAAGTAGCACGAGCCGCCCCGGTCCCCCTCGGGCACCACCGTGCCCGATCCCACGACGACGAGGCGGCTCACCGTGGGGCTCCGAGCTGCGGGCGGCGGTCCCCGACCGTCGGCCCCCGGCTCCCGGGCGGGCGGCGGGACCCGCTCACCGGGCGGCGGCCGCGGCGGCCAGCTCCTCGGGGTCCAGGCGGTCGGCGGGCAGGTCGCCCAGCTCCACACCCACCACCGAGGAGACACCCGGCTCCTGCATCGTGACCCCGTAGATCCAGTCGGCCGCCTCGATCGTACGGGGGTTGTGGGTGATGACGATGAACTGGGTGTCGTCCTTGAAGCGCTCCAGCATCCCCACGAAGCGCAGGATGTTGTTCTCGTCCAGGGGCGCGTCCACCTCGTCCATGATGCAGAAGGGGCTGGGCTTGGCCAGGTAGATCGCGAACAGCAGCGAGAGGGCGGTCAGCGCCCGCTCGCCCCCCGACAGCAGGTGGATCCGCTGCGTCCGCTTGCCCCGTGGGCTGGCCGAGATCTCGATGGGCGAGTCCAGCGGATCCTCCGGGTCCTCCAGCCACAGGTCGCACTCCCCGCCCTCGAAGAGGGTCCGGAAGGTGAACTGGAAGTTCTCCTGGATCTCCTCGAACGTCTCCTGGAACGCGGTCGCCGCCTCCCGGTTGATCCGGCGGATGGACTCGTGGAGGTCGTCCCGGGCCTCCACCAGGTCCGCCTTCTGCTCCTCCAGGAAGTCCAGCCGCTCCCGCTCCTCCTCGTATTCCTCCTCGGCCAGCAGGTTGACGGGGCCCAGCCGCGCCAGCTTGCGCCGGACCTCCTCCAGCTCCTCCGACCAGGCGTCGGGGCCACCCTCCTCGGGCGGCTCCACCCGGTCGGCCAGCTCCTCCAGGGGCTCGTCCCACTCCCCCTCGATCCGCTCCCGGATGTTGCCGCGCTGACCCCGGAGCTCCGCCAGCTCCAGCTCCAGCTCGTGCCGGCGGTCGGCGTGCTCCCGCTCGGCCCGGCGGGCCTCCCGCAGCCACGACTCCACCTCTTCCAGCGTCTCCTTCCGGGCGGCCAGCTCCTCCTCGGACTCCGTCAGGGCCTCCTCCAGCTCCCGGCGGCGCTCCAGCAGGTCGGCCACGACCTCCTCGCTCTCGTCCGCCGCCTCCCCGGCGTCGCGCAGGGCCCGGCGGCGCTCCTCGCGCTCGGACTCGAGCCGCTCCCGGCGGCCCTCCAGCTCCCGGCGGGTGGAGCGCGCCCGGTCCAGCCTCTCCTCGGCGCCGGACAGCTCCGACTCCCGGCGGGCCAGGCGGAGCTGGAGCTCGTGCAGCTCGCCCCGACGCTCCTCCCAGGCGGCCTGCGCCCGGCGGGCCTCCTCCTGCAGCTGCTCCAGCCGGCCCTCCGACTCGTCCCGCTCCCGCCGGGCCTCCTCCAGACGCTCCTCGTCGCCCTCGGCCCGGGACTCGGCCGCCTCCAGCGAGTCCTCCAGCTCCCCGATCCGCTGCTCCAGCTCCGCCACGTCCCGCTTCGCCCGGTCGCGACGCTCGACGACGGACTCGCGTCGGGCCTCGGCCTCCCGGGCCGCCCGCTCCGCCTCGGCCAGGGCCGACTCCAGGGCCTCCACCCGGTCCTCCGCCTCCTCGGCCGCGGCGGCGGCCTCGCGGCGCTCCTCCCCCAGCTCCTCCAGCCGCGCCTCCTCCCCCTCGATGCGTGAGCGGAGGTCCCGCAGCTCCGCCCGGCGCTCCAGCACCCCCTGGGCGGCCGACGGTCGTCCCAGGCGGACCGCTCCCCACGGGTCCTGGCCGCTGCCGTCCGGCCGGGTCCACGGCTGCTCCCGGGGCGACATCTCGCCCTCGCCGGCCACGTCGACGCCGCCCAGAAGCGCCCGGGCCCACGGCGCGCCTTCCCCGTGGACGCGAACCGCCTCCAGCAGGCCGTCCCCGTCGCCGGCGACCGCGGAGCGACGGGGCCCGGGCTCCAGGGGCAGCAGGAGCACGCCCCCGGCGTCCTCGTCGTCGGCCCGGTCCAGCCAGGAGCGGACCCGGCGCACGGCCTCCCAGTCGTCCACGACGACCCCGTGCAGGTACGCCCCCAGGCACGCCTCCACGGCGGCGGCCCGCTCGGCCGGGGCCTCCACGAACTCGGCCAGCACGCCGCGGACGCCGGCCAGCTCCTCCCGGGCCTCCAGCAGACGGCCCACCGGCGGCGGCAGGTCCTCGCCCGAGCCCAGAGTTCCCGCCAGCCCCTCGGCCCGGGCCCGGTCGGCCGACAGCTCGCCCTCCCGCGAGGCCAGGCGGTCCCGCAGCCCCCGCAGCGCCTCGCGCCGCTCCTCCGCCTCCGAGCGGGCGTCCTGCAGCCGGCCCTCCAGGTCCTCGCGCCGGGCGGCGGCCCGCTCGGCCTCCTGCCGTGCCTCGTGGAGCTCGCGCTCCTGCTCCGCCGCCGCCTCGCGGGCCTCGGACAGCTCCTCGCGGCGGCGCTCCAGCTCCCGGCTCCGCTCGGAGACGCGCTCGCCCCCGGCCTCCCGGTCGGCCTCCAGGAGGCGGACCTCCCGCGCCAGCTCGGTCAGCCGGCCCTCGGCCTCGTCGGCGCGACCTCGCGCCTCGTCGCGGGCCACCTCCAGCTCCGCGACCTCTTCCTCCAGCTCCGCCTCCCGGGCCGAGAGCTCCCCCACGCGCTCCCGCTCCTCCTCCACGGCCGCCTGCAGGCGCTCCTCCTCCGAGGCCAGCTCCTCCCGCCGCTCCTCGATGCCGTCCAGCTCGCGGCCGATGGCCTCGATGCGCTCCTCGGCCGCGGTGGCCCGCTCGGTGGCCACGATGCGGCGGCGCTCGCGCTCCTCGAGGCGCCCGCGGACCTCCTCCAGCTCGCCGGCCCGTCGGGAGCGCTCCCGCTCCAGCTCGGCGATCTCGACCCGGAGCGTCTCGGCCCGCGTCTCCCGCTCCTGGAGCTCGCCCTCCTCGGCGGGTTGTCGCCGGCGGAGCTCCTCCAGCTGCTCCTCGGCCCGCTCGACCTTCTCGTCCAGGGTCTCGATCCGGGCCTGCGCCACGGCGACCTCCAGCCGGCGGCGGCGCTCGCGGTACTCCCGGTGGCGCTCCGCCCGACCCCGCTGCTGGGCCAGGGACCGGACCTTCGTCCGGACCTCGCCGATCACGTCCTCCAGCCGCTCCAGGTCGTCCCGGGCCTGGTCCAGGCGCCGCAGCGCGGTCCGGCGGCGGTCCTTGTAGCGGCCGATCTCCGCCGCCTCCTCGAACATGGCGCGCCGCTCCTCCGCCCGGTCGCTTAGGATGGCGTCGACCATCCGCCCCTCGATGATGGAGTACTCGGTGGCCCCGAGCCCCGTGTCGCGGCACAGCTCCTGGATGTCCTTCAGCCGGACGACCTCCCCGTTGAGCCGGTAGTCGCTCTCGCCTCCCCGGTAGACGGTCCGGCCGATCTCCA
>CAZSKS010000047.1:0-20275 GCA_964607465.1 uncultured Gemmatimonadota bacterium
CGAAGTGCCCGGCGTGCCAGTCCCAGCCCCGGTCGAAGTGCCGGTCCAGGAAGAAGGTCTCCTTCACCCCCTCCGGCAGGCAGAGCCCGGGGTGCTCCCGGAGGCAGGCGTCGAGCCACGTGGTCCCCGTCCGCTGGGGACCGACGCCGGCCGCGTCCAGCCGGTGCTCAGCCATCGTGCGGCCCGTCCCCGCCGTCCCCGAGCCACCGGCCCGCGAAGTCGATCCCGGTCAGCCCGGTGAGCCGCTCGACGTCCCCGGCCAGCAGGTCGGTGAGCCGGGCCCGGGTGCCAGGGTCCAGCTCCGGCCGGTCCTCCCCCCAGGGCTCCCAGAGCAGGTCCACCAGCGGGCTCTCCTTCACCGCCTGGACCACCGACGGCAGGCCCAGGCGGCGGACCGCCCGGGCGCCCAGCTTCGTGGCCCGGGCGAGCCAGCGGCTGCGCGGCCGGGCCGCCCCCAGCGCCCGCTCCCCGGCCACCTCCGGCCAGACGTCCTCGTCGGCACCGATGAAGCGGAAGACCCGCCGCGCGAAGGCCCGGTCGTCCTCCACCAGCTCCCCGAACGGGAGCACCAGGAGCTGGTCCCGCGGGAAGACCTCCAGCCACCGGGCCAGGTGCTCGCCGTAGCGGCCCCGGGCCAGCAGGTCGGGGCGGGCCTCCAGCGCCTCCTCGAACGGGCACGCCAGCTCGCCGTTCCGGACCAGCCACAGGTAGTGCGAGAAGGCGCGGTCCACCGGGTGGCGGAGGGTGGTGACCAGCTTCATGTCGGCCCGGTAGTCGCGGACCCGGCGGGGCGCCTCCTCGGAGAAGACGTAGGTGTTGGAGATCTCGCCCGAGGCGGGGTAGGCCTCCGCCCTCTCGAAGAAGGACAGGTACCAGTCCCGGCCCCGGTGGTATTCCTCGGTGAAGTAGAGGGTCTCCTTCACCGGCGACATCCACACCTCCGGGTGGGCCCGCAGCACCCGGTAGAGCCAGGTGGTGCCGGCCTTGCCGGGGCCGATGCCGAGGAAGGTGGGGACGGGGGGCGACGGGGGGGTCATGGGCGCACCGGGACCGCGCCGGGGCTGTCAGGCTGCGGCTGGCCGGCGGCGGGCGCCCGCCGTATCCTCGTCCCGAGTCCAGGGGACGACCAGGAGCCACGCCGCCGGAGGTCATCGTGCCGGACCGGAGCCCTCGGGATCGACATGGTTCGGAGGAGGGCCCTCCCGGGCTCCCTGGGGGAGAAGGTGCGCCGGGCGCGCCGCAGAGCTCCGTGGCGAGCCCGGGTCGAGCCGGCCGCCCCGGGACGGGCTGAGATGTCCCGGCCCATCCGCGTCGCGGCCCTCATCGGCAATCTAAACAAGGAGCACGGGGGCGCCCAACAGCTCCTGTACGACGTCTTCGGGCGCCTGTCCGACGATTTCGAGCCCTGGGTCTATCACCTGTTCGGCCCGGGCACCTTCCGCGACGACTTCGAGGCGGCCGGCGTCCGGGTCCGTGACCTCCGGGCCCGCTCCAACTTCGACCTCGCGGCGCTCGGACGACTGGTGCGCACCCTCCGGAACGACCGCCCCGACGTCCTGGAGACGAACTCCCCGATCTCCGGGATCTGGGGCCGGGTCGCCGGGAAGCTGGCCGGAGTCCCCTGTATCGTCAGCGTCGAGCACAACCGGCACGACGCCTACCGGACGGTGCCTCTCGTCGCGAACGGCGTCACGCTCCCGCTGGCGGACGTCGTCGTCGGCGTGAGCGAGGCCGTGACCGACTCGCTCTACGGCTGGGAGCGTTCCCTCCTGCCCGCCGGTACGGAGTTCGTCACGATCCCCAACGGCGTCGACACCGAACAGTTCTCGCCCGGAAACGGGGCCGCCCCCGGCGGTGCCGGACCCGTCGTGGGAACGGTGGGGCAGATCTCCCGCCAGAAGGGCTACGAGCACCTGGTCCGGGCCTGGCCGCTCGTCCTCGAGGCGGTCCCGTCGGCGCGGCTTCGGATCGTCGGCGACGGCCCGCTCCGCGAGCCTCTCGAGGAGCTGGCCCGGGAGCTGGGGATGGGCGACTCGGTGACCTTCACCGGCTATCGGGCCGACCCCGTCCCGGAGTACCGCCGCTTCGACGTGGCCGCCTTTCCGTCGCTCTGGGAAGGCCTGCCCCTCACCCTCCTGCAGGCGATGGCCACCGCCGTGCCGGTGGTCACGAGCGACATCCGCCCCAACCGGACGGTGATCGGAGACGGGGGCGTGACGATCCCCGTCGGCGACGAACGCGCGCTGGCCCGGGCGCTGATCGGCCTGCTCGAGGAGCCCGAGCGCCGCTCGGCGATGGGGGCCGCGGGTCGGGAGCGCGTCCGACGGCTCTATTCGACCCGGCGCGTCGTCGAGGACTACACCGAGCTCTTCCGGAGCTGCTCGCGCGACGACCGGTAGGCGTACGGCCGGCGAGGAACCGTCTCCGTGCCCCTGCCTCCCCATCCGGTCCGGTCTCACTCGAGCTGCTCGTTCCGTCGCGCTTCCAGGCGATCGTACAGCTCCAGCGGCCCGGCCGGATAAAGGAGGCCGAAGGTCCCCTCCAGGGTCTCCACCCACCGACTGGACGTCTCGCGAGCCCGATAGAGCCCCGCGTCGCGGACGTCCCGGATCTCCACGCCCGCGAACGCCCCGAGCCGCTCCAGCTCCCGGTCGGTCCGCATCAGCCGGTCGTACTCGATCAGGAGGGCGTCGGTGCGGTCGGCGATCTCCAGCAGGCGCAGGTTGTGGAGGATCCAGGCCCGGATCGCCGCCAGCCCCAGCAGCGGGAGGGCGTACGGCTTGCTCGTGTCCCGCCGGTAGTGGCCCCAGACCTGGACCGGATGGCGGTAGACCGCCACCACCCTGTGCACGGGCAGGTGCGGCTCCCAGGCCCCGTAGGTGAGACAGAAGCGGGGGTCCTTGGCGCCCCATGCGGCATGGTCGGCCTCGAGGGCCGAGACCACGGCCTCCATCTCCCCGACCGTCCCCTCGGAGGCCGCGCGGGTTCGCGGGACCCGCAGGCTGCTGTGTCCCGGTGCGAGACTCAGCACGCGCTCGTTGATCCGACGGCAGCGATCCCGTTCGACCTTCTCGCCCTCGAAGTAGCCCCGGTCCTCCGCGAGCTTCCGCACCATCGGGACCCCGGAGGCGTGCAGGGTTCGGGCGACCAGGGTGGTCCCGGACTTGTGCATGCCGGTGACCAGGTACATCATCGGCGGAACGCCCTACCGCATGTGCGGTCGCTGCGGTTCCACCGTTGCCGTGAGCGCGATCTCTGTCGTAGCATTCGACCCGACAAGGTACGGGAACCTCGCCCGCCGGCCACGCGACGCGGCCCCGACGGGCCTCCGAGGGCCCGGACCGGAGTCCCCTCCCCGAGTCGGTTCGCAGGCGTTCGCAGGGTCAGGCGCGCGAATCCAGGCGAGGTACGGTACGCATGGACCGGGTGCTCTTCTACGGCAACAAGGGAAACGCCGGCCTGAGGCTCGCCACCTGGGTCCGGCAGGAGGGGATCGACGCGAGGCTGCTCGTGCCCCGGGAGATCCGATCCGACCGGAGCCGGCCGGAGTGGCAGGACCCGTCGCTGGGGGAAGGGCTTCCGCCCTGGATCGAGCGTTATCGGCGGCTCAAGTACGTCCACTGGCTCGTCCCCCCGCGCAAAGCCCGGTCGATGGCGCGCCGCGCTTCGGTGGTGGTGACCACCGGACGCCTCATCGTCGGCGCCCTGGCCCTCGACGCGCCGGTCGTGTTCTTCCCCATGGGGGGGGAGCTCACCTACTTTCCTTTCCAGCGGGATCTTCTGCACTACCCCGTGTCGCTCCTGTACCGCCGGCGGATCTCCCGGGTGAGCCGCATCGTCTCCGCCCAGGAGAACATCCGCCAGGCCGCGGTGCGTCTCGGGGTGGGCGACCGATGGGTCTGGTACCCGCTGCCCGTGGACGTGGAGGGAATCCGGGACCTCGTCGACCGCGACCTGCTCGAGCGCCTCGAGCGCCGGTACGGGAGCCACGACGCGGTCTTTCTGCTCCCGTCCAGGAAGGCCATGGACCCGAACGACCCGAACTACAAGGCGCCGGAGAAGTGCGCCGTCGCCCTCCGGCGCTTCCTGGATGACGAGGGCGCCGACGCCGACGTGCGGGTCGTAGTGGGGCTGCACGGGCCCCACGCCGCCCGGTTCCGGGAGCTCCTCGGCGAGCTGGACCTCGAGGAGGCCTGCGATTTCGTGGGGCATCTCCCCCGCCCCGAGCTCCACGCCTACTTCTCGCTTTCCAACGCGGTCGTCTTCGACCAGTTCGGCGACATCTCCCGGTACAACCTCTCCGGTGCGGCCCGTGAGGCCCTCTCGCTCGGCGCGGTGGTGGTGGCCGCCACGGAGGTCGAGTCGGACGCCTTCCGATCCTCGCACGGAGCCGACTGTCCGCTCCTCTTCGCCGGCGACGTCGACGAGATCCGCGAGCGCATGCGCGTCGTGGCCGGGTGGTCGAGCCAGCGGTTCGCCCGATACGGGGAGGAGGCCCGGGCCTGGACCGAGGAGCACATGGACTGGCGCTCCCGGATCGGCGAGTTCATCGAGATCCTGCGTGACGCCGCTGAAACAGGCCGGGGCTGAGCCCCGATGAGGCAGTACGTCTGGAGCATCCTCCACCGGGCAGGCGGGACGGGCTTCTCCGCGCTCCTGGCGGTGGTGCTCGGCAACCTCCTGCTGCCGGGCGACATGGGGCTCTACGTGGCCCTGATGATGGTCGCCTCCTACGCGGTGGCGACCCTGTCGCTGGGCATCGACCAGGCCGTCGTCCAGAAACTCAACGACGCGGAGCTCGGGGACCGTCGCGCCGCCTATTTCACCGGCGGAGCGCTTTCGGCCGGGACGGTGGCCGTGACCGTCCCGCTGCTCCTCTTCCTCTTCCGCGCGCCGCTCCTGCGCCTGTTCGATCTCGCCTCGGCGCCCGAGCTGTACGTCCTCGTCCTCCCCCTCGTGTTCGTCCGGATCAACAGCCGCTACTACAGCTCGTGCCTCCAGGCCGAGGTCTCCTTCCAGCTCCTGGTCGCCGCCCGGGCCGTCGGCGCGGTCGCCAAGCTGGTCGGAGCGTTGCTCCTGCTGGAGCTGGGCTACGGCCTGCCGGGGCTGATGGTCGGGATCTACGTCGGCGACCTCGCGGAGCTGGCCCTCCTCGCCCTGGGGGCGTTCCGGCGTTTCGACCTGGCCCTCGGCCAGGCCACCCTCGAGGCCGCGCGGGACACGCTCGGCTTCGGCCTCGTCATCCATCTCAGCGCGGTGGCCGTGTTCCTGGACAAGAACGTCGACCTCCTCTTCGTCAACTATTTTCTCGAGAAGGGGGACCTCGCGGTCTACAACTACGCCATGCGGGGCGCGCTCCTGATGCTCGTCCTGGGGAACGCAGTCTCCGGCGTCACCTACCCCCGGCTCTCGGCCGCCTTCACCTCGAACGATACCGAAGAGGTGAAGAAGCTCTACAGCGGGGCCATCAAGACCGTATTCACGATCCTCTCGGTCGGGGCCCTGGCCGCCCTCATCCACGTCCGGAGCCTCATCCCGCTGGTGTTGCCGGAGTACTACCTGCGCGTGGCAGATCCCTTCACGCTGCTGGTCGTGGCCATGGTGCTGTTCGGGGCCGTGGCCTCGGTGGGAACGGCGCTCACCGCGAAGGGCGTCCCCCACTACGGTCTCTACGTGAACTGGACCGCCCTGGCGGCGAACGTCGTCCTCTGTCTCCTGCTCATCCCCCGCTACGGCGTGCTGGGGGCCGCGGTGGCCACCGGGGCCACCTTCGTGCTCCGGTCGGTGGTGAGCCTGGCGATCGGAGAGTGGCTCTTCGAGACGGGGCTCGAGGTCGCGTCCTTCGCCTTCACGGTCCTCGCCTTCGCCGGCTGCGTCGCGGTGATTCACCTGATCGGGCCGCCCGTCTTCCTGAGCTGGGGGCTCTGGGTCGGCTACGTCGGCCTCGTCGCGGGGGTCCTCCTGGATCGCGACGATCGGACGCTCCTCCGGAGCTACGTAGCGACGCTGCGGTGAGGGGGAGCGGGGAGAACGATCCCGTCGGGGCTCAGGCCGTCTCCCGGGCGTAGAGGATCCCTTCCCGCCCGAAGCTCTCCCCGTTGTAGAACAGGTGGCGCCGCGCCCCGCTCCGCACTACCGCCGGATAGGCCTGGACGTCGCTTCCCGGCAGCGCGCCCGCCACCTCGTCGTCCCTTCGGTCCCAATCGAGCCCGTCGGTCGAAGTGGCGTAGCCGAGGGTGTAGGGCCGGTCGGGGGCGGCTCTCGAGTACCAGCCCTCCCAGCCCTCCTCGACGCGGACCGGCCAGAAACGGCCGATGTTCGTCTCGCCCTCCTCCAGCTCGACGCAGACGGTGCCGTCGGCCGTCCACTCCCTGCCGTCGGGCGAGCCGGCGTGGCGGATGTGATACCGCGAGTGGAGCGATCCGTCCCGGGTCTCGAACCACTCGAGTCCCGACACGTACCACATCCGCCACCGCCCCCCCTCCCGGCGGACGACCGGGGCCGTGACGAACAGCGGGTCCACCTCGCTCCTGGCCAGCACCGGCGCCCGGCCCCCTCTTCGGAAGGTGCGGCCCGCGTCGTCGCTCACCGCCAGGCCTGCCGACGCGTAGAAGAGCGGCGACCGCTTCCCCGGGTTCCATCCGACGTAGTAGAGGAGCACGCGATCGTCCTCGCGAACCACCGAGGAGGGATAGACGCCGTGGTCGTCGAAGCCGCCGAGAGGGCCGGGCGCGAGCGCCGGTCCCCGGATCGGCCCGGTCCGGACGGGATCCTCGGCCAGGTCCACGTCGCACCAGCAGACGTGCGATCGCTGGTCGGCGTCCCGGCTCGCGAAGTAGAGGCGGTACCGCTGCTCCTCGAGGAGGAGCGGCGTCGGCATCTGGGCGTGGGTCTCGAGCCCGTCCGGGAGCTCGTCCGTCCCCACGAGCCGCCCGACCGCCTCCCATCTGCCCGGGGAGGCGGAACGCGCGTCACCCGGCACTAGAGGTCCACCTCGCCGCTGTCGAAGTCCCGAGGCTTGCTGCGGGGCTCGGTGAGGACCGCCCCGTCCGGGGCGTCGGCCATCACCCTGGCCCCCGCGCCGACGACGCAGCGCTCGCCCAGCGTGATGTCGTCCCGGAGCGTGGCGTTCACGCCGAGGAAGGAGTAGGCCCCGATCCGGACGAAGCCGGAGACGACCACGTGGGAGGTGAGGAAACAGTGGTCGCCGATGCGGGTGTGGTGGCCGATGTGGTTGCCGCTCCAGAGTACGACGTCGTCCCCGATCTCGACGAACGGCTGGATGGTCTGGTTCTCGAAGATGAAGCAGTGCTCGCCGATCTCCGCGTTCTCGGCGACGACGGCGCTCGGGTGCACGTAGCTGGCGAGCCCGTAGCCGCGCTCCCGGGCCTTCGCCACGAACGAGGCCCGGATCCGGTTCAGGTCCCGGTAGCCGACGGCGACGAAGACGTGGTGCCGGTCCGGCGGGTGGCTCTCTTCCAGCTCCTCCCACGCGACAACCGGAAGCCCGTGGAAGGTCTCGTCCTCCCCGATCCCGGTGTCCCGCGTCCGGCTGAAAGCCACCACCTCGTGCGGCGACGTCTCGGTGAAGAAGTGATGCGCCAGCTCGGCGAAAGCGCCGGTGCCGAAGATCACGATCCGGTGGCTCATCCTTCGTCCTCCAGCGCCGAGAACGGGATCACGAAGAAGCCCGGGTAGGCCTCCAGCAGCGCGTCTTCCTCCATCCCCTCCAGCTCCTCTCCACGGTCCGTGAAGGTGAAGTACCGGTAGGTGGACTCGACGACGCCGAACTTCCGCTTGAAGCGGTAGACGCCCTCCTGGCTCTTCCAGGTGCCGCCCCAGTTGAACCACTGGTGACCCCGGAGGCTGGACTCCACCAGGGCTTCCAGGATGAGGAGCGGGGTGGCCTGGAGGTCGCCCCGGTCCCGGTCCACGACCGGAAGGTAGTACTCGGCGACCAAGGCGTGGTAGAAGACCAGGAGGGCGCCCACGACCTCGCCCCCGTGGTGGGCGGTGAAGAGGTCGTAGTCCTCGCCCTCCTCGAAGTGCTCGTCCAGCAGGTCGAAGAAGGCGTCCGGCTTCGAGGTCCCGCCCACCGCGTCCATGGCCTCGTGGTGGAGGGCGATCACTTCCTCCATGGCGTCCTGGCCGCGGCGGGCCTCCACCCCGTGGTCCCACGCCTTGCGGATGTTGCGGCGCCCCGGCGGCTGCATCCGGTCCATCACCTCCTCCTGCGCCGCCTCCCGGTCGCGGGCACGGCTGAGGGCGGTGAGCATCGAGATCCGCTCGTCCTCGTAGTCGGCGGGGGCCAGCTCGTCGTCGCGCTCCAGCGGGCTCTCGATCAGCGTGGCCGCGAGGACCCCGTCGCCTTCCGCCAGGTCGCAGAACGCGCCGGCCAGGGCCGCCCGGGCCGCCGGATCGGTGCCGAGGATCCCTCCGTTGGACCCGAAGAACGGGAGCGAGTTGTAGACAGTCCCGTGAGGGCCGTCCAGGGCCAGCACCGGGAGGGCCGCCACCGGCACACCTTCATCCATGGCGAGCAGGGTCTCGTTTCGGGCCCCTGTGATTCCCCCGACATACGAGAGGTAGGCCGGGGTGTGGTAGACCATCGCGTTCGGGTACCCTGCCACCAGCTCCGCGTAGGCGTCGGCCCCGGCCTCGCGCACGCTCTCGACCTTCATGCGCCGCCTCCCAGGAAGCTCCTCATCCACCACTCCACCGACAGGAACGACCAGATGCGCAGCCGGTGGTTCTCACCTCCGGCGTGCTCCTCCAGAGTCCTGCGCACGTAGTCCGGCCGCACCGCCGCCCCGATCCGGGCGCCCTCCCCCAACAGGGTCTCCCCCAGGTAGGGCAGCGTCTCGCGCCGAAACCAGGTCTCGTCGGGGGCGCTGAAGCCCTGCTTCTCCAGGCCCGTGATCTCGTCGGGCATCAGCCGCCGCATGGCCTTCCGGAGCACGCGCTTGCCGTCCTCGGTTCGGCCGCTCCAGCCCAGCAGGCGGTCGGGGTCGGTCCGGGTCGCCTCCAGCACCTCGTCCAGGTTCGCCAGCTTGGCCGAGACCGGCAGGCCGGTGGCGAACTCCACGAGGTCGTTGTCCAGGAAGGGCACCCGCGTTTCGAGGCCGTGGGCCATGCTGATCTTGTCCTCCACGGTGAGCAGCCCGTGGAGGAAGGTCTTGATCTCGAAGTACAGACTCTGGTCCATGTATCCCTCGGGCCCGGCCTCCGCCAGGGCGTCGGCGTCGTAGACAGCCCGGAAGTCGTCGAAGGGATCGTGCTCGCCGATCCCCCGCTGGGCCCGCTCGGTGAAGCACGCGTCGCGCTCGCCGACAGGGATGATTCGGTTCCAGTAGTCGAAGTAGGCGCGCAGGTACTCGTCCGCCGAGCCGGCGGCCGCCGCCCGGAAGTAGCGCCAGGGGTAGCCGGCGAACAGCTCGTCGCCGCCGGTGCCCGACAGCACCACGGTCACCGAGCGGGAGGCCAGCTCCGCCGCGTACCAGTTGGGGTAAGTCTGACCGACGCGGGGATCCTCCAGGTGCCGGATCAGCTCCGGTAGGCACGCCTCCATGTCCCCGGGTCCGATCTCGACCTCCCGGTGGTCGGTGTCGAACGCTCCGGCCACCTTCCGCGCCTCCTCGCGCTCGTCGAAGGCCCGCTCGCGGCCCTCGATCCCCGTGAGGTCGAAGCCCCCCGTGAAGGTGGGGAGGCGGTCGATTCGGCCGGACGCCACGCTGGCGATGGAGCCCGAGTCCATCCCCCCGCTCAGGTAGGCGCCCACCGGCACCTCGCTCACGAGCTGTCGCTCCACTGCCTGGCGGAAGAGCCGGTAGACCTCGTCGGCCAGCTCCTTCGTGTCGCCCTCGTGACGGGTCGAAAAGTCGTAGTCCCACCAGCGGATCTGCTCGATCGAGCCGTCGCGCGGCGAGGCTTTGATCCGACAGCCGTGGGGAAGCAGACGGACGCCCTCGAAGAGGGTCCGGTCGGAGAGGACGTTCTGGAAGGTCAGGTACTCCGACAGCGCCGGCCAGCACAGCTCGACGCTTCCCGCGGGGTGAGCGACGATCGAGCGTGCCTCGGAGCCGAAAAGCAGACGTTCGCCGTATCGGCCCCAGTAGAGCGGCTTCACCCCGAACCGGTCCCGGACCAGGTGCAGGGTCCCGGCGGGGTCGTCCCAGAGGGCGAAGGCGAACATCCCGTTCAGCCGCTCCAGGCACGCCGGTCCCCATCGGTCCCAGGCGTGGATCAGTACCTCGGTGTCCGAGTCGGACCGAAAGGCCCGCCCATCGGCCTCCAGCTCCCGGCGCAGCTCGCGGTAGTTGTAGATCTCGCCGTTGTAGGCCACCGTCAGCCCGGCGTTCTCGAGCCGCATCGGCTGGGCCGCGGCAGGGGTGAGGTCCAGCACGGCCAGTCGGCGATGCGCGAAGCCCACCGGTCCCGCCGACCACTGCCCCTCGCCGTCGGGGCCCCGGTGGGCGCAGGCCCGTCCCATGGCCGCCAGGGCGTCGTCTTCGACCCGCCCCCCGTCCAGCCTCAGCTCCCCGGCGATCCCACACACGGGCGGCGCCTCCTCAGGCCGGCCCGTGGCGCCGCAGCGCCTCGACCACCCGGCCGACGTCGGCGTCGGTCATCTGCGGGAAGAGCGGCAGGGTCAGGGTGAGCCGATCGCAGATCCAGGAGCGCGGGAGGTCCTCCGGCGTCAGGCCGTATCGCTCGCGGTAGTAGTCCACCAGCGCCGCCGCGTGAGTGCCCTGGCGGGTGGCGATCCCCTCGGCCTCGAGCGCCCGCATCAGCGTGTTCCGTTGCCCGTGGAGCCGCTCCACGTTCTCCAGCGTGGGCGCCTCGGGCCGGAAGAGGCCGACGTAGGCCTGGTAGCCGTGGACGTGGCCCTCGGGATGGCGCTGGGGCACGTACCAGTCGACGTCCGCCAGCGCCTCGTCGTAGCGGGCCGCCAGCTCCCGGCGTCGCTCCAGGACCCGGTCGAGCTTCTCCATCTGGGCCAGCCCCACCGCCCCCTGCAGATCGGTCATCCGGAAGTTGTAGCCACGCCGGGGATACTCCGCGAGGTGAAAGCCGTCCTGGCTCTCGTGCCTCTCCAGGTCCGACCGGCTCGCCCCGTGATCGCGCAGGCTCCGGACGACGCGGTCGAGATCCGGATCGTCGGTGACGACCATCCCGCCCTCGCCGGTGGTGATGGATTTCCGCGGGTGGAGGCTGAAGCAGCCGGCGTCGCCGAACGTGCCGGCGTGTCGGTCGCCGATCCGTGCGCCCAGGGCGCAGGCGGCGTCCTCGAGCACCCAGAGGCTGTGGCGATCGGCTACCTCGAGGATCGGATCCATCTCGGCGCAGACGCCGAATAGATGTACGGGGATGATCCCCACCGTCCGGTCGGTGACCGCCGCCTCCAGGGCCGCCGGGTCGACGTTGAAGGTGTCCGTCTCCACGTCGACGAAGACGGGCGTGCCCCCCAGGTATTCCACCACGTTGGCCGTGGACACCCAGGTGAAGGCCGGGACGATCACCTCGTTGCCCGGCTCCAGGCCCAGGGCGTCCACGCACAGGTGCAGGGCCGTGGTGCACGAGGTCGCTGCCGCCGCGTGGTCCGCGCCGGTAAAGGCGGTGAATCGGTCCTCGAAGGCCCCGACCTTCGGACCCTGGACCACCCAGCCGCTCTCAAGCGGCTCGACGACGGCTTCCCGCTCGGCCTCGTCGAACCAGGGTCGGGTGATAGGGATCTCGTCCACGGTTTCAGCGCACCTCGTGGGTGGCGGTGTCCGGCCGCGAGTTGCGCCACTCCACCAGCCGACGGAGGCCCTCCTCCAGCGGGACCTCGGCCTCGAAGCCGAGCTCCTCGCGGGCCCTCTCCACTGAGCCGATCCGGTTCGTGACGAACTCGCGGTCGGCCTCGCGGTGCTCGGGCTCCAGGTCCGAACCGGTGATCTCGAGCAGGAGGTCGGTCAGCTCGGCGATCGTGGTGCCCTTCCCCGTCCCTACGTTGCAGAAGAGGTCGGTGGCATCGGACTTCAGCGCCTGGACGTTGGCCCGGGCCACGTCGCGGACGTAGACGAAGTCGTAGGTCTGGGTGCCGTCGCCGTGGACGATGGGCGGCTTCCCCGCGTCGATCCGGTCCAGGATCTTCATCATCACGGCGATGTAGGTGCCCTTGTAGTCCTGCCTCGGCCCGTAGACGTTCATGTAGCGGAGCGCCACGTAGTCGAGCCCGTAGCGGTCGTGGAAGGCCCGGGCCATGTGCTCGCCGGCGATCTTGGTTGCCCCGTAGAAGGTCCGGTTGTTGTACGGGTGCTCCTCGGTCATCGGCACCTCCCCCGCGTCCCCGTAGACCGAGGCCGAGGAGGAGTAGACCAGCTTCTCGACCCCGGCGTCCCGGCAGGCCTCCAGGACGTTGAAGGTCCCCTCGATGTTCACCCGGAAGGCCGAGCGCGGGTACTCGTGGCAGTGGAGCAGCCACAGGGCCGCCAGGTGCACCACGAAATCCGTCCCCTCCATCGCCTCCCGCAGGAGGTCGGTGTGGAGGATGTCGTCGCCCTCCTCGAAGACCCGCACCCGCGAATCCTCCATCGCGTCGGCCAGGTTCTCCCGCGTACCGCGCGTGAAGTTGTCGTAGACGACGATCTCGTCCACCGGCTCCTTCGTCAGCTCCTCGACGACGTGCGAGCCGATCAGGCCCGCCCCGCCGATCACCAGCACGCTCGCTCCGTCCAATCGGCTCATGCGTCCCCCTCCCCCCCCTCGTCGACGTCGCGGACGAGGACGAGCCCGTCGCCGTCGGCCCGGCGATAGCGACGTCCGCACTTCGCACAGGCGAGCTCCCCTGCCGATCCCTCGTCGTCCAGCCGTACGCCGCAGACGCACATCCACCCGACGCGACGCGCCGGCACACCGGCCACCAGCGCGTGCGGCGCCACCTCCTTCGTCACGACCGCCCCGGCGGCCACGAAACAGTACGCGCCCAGGCGGAGACCGCAGAGGATCGTGGCGTTCGCCCCGATCGAGGCGCCCTTCCCGACGTGCGTCTCCCGGAACTCGTCCTTCCGCGGCACGTGGCTCCGGGGATTGATGACGTTGGTGAAGACCATCGAGGGTCCGAGGAAGACATCGTCCTCGCACACGACGCCCTCGTACAGGCTCACGTTGTTCTGGACTTTCACGTTCGAGCCCAGCCGGACCCGGGGCATCACGACGACGTTCTGGCCGAGGGTGCAGTCCTGGCCGATGCTGGCCTCCGGCATCACGTGGCAGAAATGCCAGATGCGGGTGCCCTCGCCGACCACCGCGCCGTCATCCACGTAAGCCGACTCGTGCACGCGGTAGCCGTCCTCGGTCCGCTGCACCTCCGGGTCGTCCGGCATCGACCTCTCCCCCCTCAGCCCCGGGCGGCGCGGTGCTCGGCCAGGGAGGCTTCCGCCCGCTCCAGAACCCGCACCACTTCCAGGCCGTCCTCTCCGTCGGCCCGGGGCGGCTCCCGGGTGACGACCGCCTCCAGGAACGCAACGCACTCCTGATCGAGGGGCTCGTCGCCCGGCACGTGGGGAATCACGACGTCCCCTTCCCGGACGGCCAGGCTCTCGGTGACGCCCTGGTCCACCAGCGCCGGGGACTCGACCTCGGCCCCCTTGTCGTACAGCCGGAGCTTCTCCCGGGGGCTCATGTCGTCGAACACCGCCATCTTGTCGGAGCCGACGACCGTGAACTGACGCTCCTTGTGCGGGTCGAGCCACGAGACCTGGACGTGCCCCATACGGCCCGAGCCGAACTCGAGATCCAGGAACACTACGTCCTCGACGCCGGCCCGCAGGAAGCCACGGCCCGTCGCCCTCACCCGCACGGGCACCTCGTCCAACAGGTAGAGCATGATGGAGATGTCGTGGGGAGCGAGGCTCCAGAGGGCGTTCTCGTCCGTTCGGATCCGGCCGAGGTTCACTCGCCGGCTGTAGCAGTAGAAGATCTCGCCCAGATCGCCATCGTCGACGATCCCCTTCAGGTGCTCCACCGCCGGGTGATACTCCAGGAGATGGCCGACCGCGAGGATCCGGTCCGTCCGGTCGGCCGTCTCGACCACCCGCTCGGCGTCCTCCACCGTGAGGGCCAGGGGCTTCTCCACTAGGACATCCTTCCCCGCCTCGAGGGCGGCGACCGCCATCCCGGCGTGCGTCTCCGCGTCGGTCGCGAGCACCACGGCGTCCACGTCGTCGGCCCCGAAAACGTCTTCGTAGGATCCAGTCGTCCGCACGCCTGGATACTGCCGGGACACCGCGTCGAGGCGTTCGTCGTCGCTGTCGCAGCAGACCCGGAGGTTGGATCGCCGATGGAAGACGCGAACGTGGTTCTTCCCCCAGTCGCCGCACCCGACCACGGCCGTTCCGACATCCCGCGTCTCCACCGCGCTCATCGATCCTCCACGCTCACCGACTGGACGCTGGAGAAACCGCGGTGGCCTCGAACGCCGGCTTCGCGACGTCGACGCCGCGGACCCATCGGCCCCGCTGCTCCAGGAAGGAGACGAGGTGGTGGCCGATGAAGCCGCCGGAGCCGGTGACCAGCACGCGGTGGTCGCTCATGGCGGGTTCCGGGTGGGAGGAGGGTTCGCGGCGCGGCGGGCGGCGGGCCCGACGCGGCCGGCGCTCGGCCCGGAAAATAAGGGTCCCGGGCGGGAAAGAGTACCGTCCGGGGCAGAGGTCAGACGGCGCGCCCCCCGTCCCCGGGGTCCTCGCGCTCCCGGACGTGCTGCCGCACCCAGCGGGCCAGCTCGTCCTCACCCCGCTCGCCCGCGGCGACCTGCAACATCACCCGGGCCGCGTCGTCCTGCGGGGCTCGCAGCAGGAGCCCGTTCCGGCGCAGGAACAGCACGAGCGAGAAGAACGCCACCCGCTTGTTCCCGTCGACGTACCCGTGGTTGGTGGCGAGGCCGTAGCCGTAGGCCGCCGCCAGGCCGGGCAGATCGACCTCTTCCTGGTAGGCCCACTTGTGGCGGGGACGCGCCAGGGCCGACTCGATGGCGTCACCGTCCCGGATGCCGTGCGTCCCACCGTGCTCGTCGACGACCTCCCAGTGGACCACGTCCACTTCCTCCCGGAGGAGCCAGCGGGGTTCGTCCACCGCCCCGGACCGCTACTCGGCCAGCTTCCGGAGCGCCTCCCGGTACTCCCGCCGGATGGCGTCGACGTCCTCGAGGAACTCCTCGACATCGGGGCCGGAACGGGTCAGGAGGAGCCCGCGCTCGGTCTCCATGGCGACGAGCTCGTCCCCGGGGCCGCCTCGCAGACGCTCGAGCATCCGCTCGGGGACGCCCGCGTCCTCGAGCGAGCGCTCGATATCGGACGACTTCAGTTTTCGCTGCACGGCGGCGCTCCTTTCTGGGGGACGTCTCACGGCCATCATACCCGCGACGCCGGCCTCGTTCCAGGCCGTGCCGCGGCGGCCTACCGGTAGAACCCCTCCACCGCGCCGGCCACCTCCCGGCGCTCGGCCTCGGTGAGCTCGGGGAAGACCGGCAGGGAGATCACCTCCCGGGCGGCCCGCTCGGCCTCCGGGAAGTCGCCCTCGGCGTGGCCCAGGTGGGCGAAGCAGGGCTGGAGGTGGAGCGGCACCGGGTAGTAGACGCCGTGGCCGATCCCGCGCTCGTCCAGGTGCTCCCTCAGCCCGTCGCGGTCGGTGGCCCGCAGGGTGTACTGGTGGAAGACGTGCTCGGCGTCCGGGTCCACCGCGGGCCGGCGGACGTGGCCGGCCGCCTCCAGGTCGGCGAACCGCTCCCCGTACCAGGCCGCGTTCTCCGCCCGCGCCTCGTTCCAGCCGGCCAGGTGCTCGAGCTTGGCGTCCAGCACCGCCGCCTGCAGGGCGTCCAGCCGCGAGTTGTAGCCCACCTCCTCGTGGTGGTACGTCTTCCGGCCCCCGTGCACCCTCAGCTTCCGGACCCCCTCGGCGATCCCCGCGTCGTCGGTGAGCACCGCCCCGCCGTCGCCCCACGCGCCCAGGTTCTTGGCCGGGAAGAAGGAGAGGGCCGCCGCGTCGCCCACCTGCCCGGGGGCGGCGAGCTCGCCGTCGGCCGTCCGCCGGCGGGCGCCCACCACCTGGGCGGCGTCCTCCAGCACCGGGACGCCGTGGCGGTCGGCCACCGCGCGGATCGCCTCCACGTCGGCCATCTGCCCGAACAGGTGGACCGGCAGGAGGGCGGCCGTGTCCGGGCCCACCGCCGCCTCCACGGCCGCCGGATCCACGTTGAAGGTGTCCGGCTCGATGTCGGCGAAGACCGGCCGGGCGCCGGCGTTGTGGATCGCCCCGGCGGTGGCGAAGAAGGTGAAGGGGCTGGTCACCACCTCGTCGCCCTCGCCCACCCCTATCGCCCGCAGGGCCAGCAGGAGGGCGTCGGTGCCCGAGGCCACCCCCACCGCGTGGGCCGCGCCCTCGTGGTCGGCCAGCGCCCGCTCGAAGGCCTCGACGGCCTCGCCGAGGATGAACGACTGGCGCTCGACGACCTCGGCCACGCGGGCCTCGATCTCGTCGCCGATGGCCTCGTGCTGTCTCGTGAGATCCAGCAGGGGGATGGACACGTCGGGGGGCTCCTCGGACCCGGCGGCTGCGGAAGGGATGGTGTTCCCGCGATCTGAACACCGGAAAGCTAAGGGCGACGGCCGGGCGGCGCAGGCCTGCGCCGGTCCGGGCCGGCTATTCGTTCGGGAAGAAGGGGAACAGCCCCCGGTAGCCGCCCAGGATCCGGACAGCCCGTGTCACCGAACCGGCCGAATCCGGACCCTCCCGGGATCGATGACCGAGAACGCGCCCTCCAGCTCGTCTCCGAACCGCCGGACGGCGGATGCGACCGCCGTCGCCTTCCGTTGCTGCGAAAGACCGGCCAGGCGAAGGAGCAGCACGCCGCGAGAGATCCGCCGCTGCCGGAAGACGAGCTCCCCGAAATCCTTGTCGGTGGTCAGAAGCAGGGCTCCGGCCCGGTTGGCCCGGTCGAAGACCTCGTCGTCCGTCGCTCCCGGAGCCACCTCGGCGACGTAAAGGACATCATGCCCTTCATCCCGCAGTGTCTGGACGATCTGTTGGTCCACTCCCTCGTCGCAGAGGAGCCTCACCAGGCCCGCTCAGGCGAGGGGCCGAACGATGTCGGCACCGAGGGACTCGGCGGCGTACTCGAGGGCAGCCTGCACCCCTTCCCTCGTAAGATTCGGGTGGGCGCTCACGACTTGCTCCACGCTCTCTCCTGCGGCGAGGCGTTCGAGGATCGACTCAACCGTGATGCGGGTTCCCGAGACGACGGGCTTGCCCGACATGATCGAAGGGTCCGAGGTGATCCGGTCCGACACGCTGTCCTCCCTTTTCCACGTAGCTATATCGCTGAATATGAATCTAGTGCAGTCGGCGTCCTAGTTCACCGAAAGCTGCAAAGCGTCGGTCGTCGAGGGAAAACCTGGATAGTGCTGTAACGCTTGCTCCCGGCAGGCTCAGGCCCTCCCGGAGGTCCTCGGTGGCGAGCGGCCGGCTCAGCCCGCCCCGCCCCCCAGCCGCTCCATCAGCCACCGCCGCACTGGCCCCGGCGGCCGCCGTGCCGCCCGGAGCCAGGGCCGGCTGAAGAGCAGCTCGCTGATCCAGGCCAGCGCCGACCCGGCCAGGGCCAGGGCCACCGGCAGCAGGCCGAAGAGCAGGACCAGGCCGCCGGCGAACGAGCGGCCCAGCCTCCCCGCCCCGGCCAGGGCGCGGGCCAGCGGCCGGAAGCGGGTGTCCCGGAGCCGCTCCACCGGGTCCAGCGCCGCCAGCCCGGCCAGGAGGCCGGCCGCCGCCAGGATCGCGATCAGCGCCGGGCCGGCCGGGACGCGGAGGGTCCCCAGCGGCTCCAGCCAGGGCGCCATGGCGACGAGAGCACCCGCGGCCAGCCCCGCAAGCCCGCCCGCCGATCCCGTGAGCGAGATCTCCAGCCCCCGGGCGGCCCACACCGCCGCGGCGAAGGCGGCGAGGACGGCGAGCCAGGGGAGGGGCGCGAAGACACGAAGCGCCCGGAAGAAGCGCTTTCCGCCCGCCTCCAGGATCCGCCGGCGGGCCCGCCCCTCCATCGGCGGCCGCCGGGGCCGCTCGGGCGGCTCCGACCAGAAGTCGTTCCGGAGCGGCGCGTCCGCGTTCGCCGGGTCGAAGTAGGTGCGGAGGTAGCCGTCGGCGGTGGCGTGGCCGTGGTTCACCAGCCCGGCCACCTCGGCCTCCCCGAAGGCGTCCAGGTCGGTGCGCAGGCCGGCCAGGGCCCGGCGGTGGGCGGGGTCCTCGCCGCCCGCCGCCACCGAGGCCGGCCGGCCGGGCCCCAGCTCCGCGGGGTCCCGGGGGTCGGAGGCGATGTGGAAGTAGGCCAGCCCCGAGAGCCGGCGGGGCTGGAGGAAGGCCTCGTGCTCGGGGTCGCCCTCCAGCTCGCGGGAGACCCGCCGCCGCTCGGCCATCGTCTCCCGCGTGCCCCCGGCCACCACGTGCTGGAGGACGGCCGCCACCCGGGCCATCATCCCCACCCGCCCGGCGGCGACCTCCGGCCGGCGCTCGAAGAGCCCGCCGGTGTCGCTGGCCACGACCTCGGTGCAGCCCTCGTCGGCCAGGGCGGTCACGCCGAGGTTGTCGTAGACGCCGCCGTCGGTGAGGCCCAGCCGCCGGACGTGCAGGTCGTCGTAGAGCCCCGGGAGCCGGAAGGGCGGGAAGAGGGGCGGGAAGTTGGCGCTGGCCGCCACGGCGTCGCCCACCGTGGCGGTCCGGTCCGGCCGCCGGCCGTCCGGGGAGCCCGTCCCCCAGAAGGAGCCGACCCGGGGGTGGACGACCCCGGCGGTGCGGAGCAGGTAGAGCTCGCGCACGAAGGCCACCAGCAGGGTCGAAAGCTCCGGCACCTGCCGCATCCGGGCCCGGAGCGCGTCGGCCAGGGCGCCGTCGATCCGGGCCAGCGCGTCCCACAGCAGGGCCCAGTGGGCGGCCCCGCTCCGTCCCCCGGTCACCGGCGGCTGCCGGGTCCAGCCCTCCTCCAGGTACCAGGCGGGCAGCTTGGCCTGGCGCAGCAGCCCCAGGGGCGCGTCGGCCAGCGCCTCCACGGGGATCGAGGGATGGAAGAGCGGGTCCCAGGCCCCGCCCGGGGGCGGCGAGCGGCGGTCGCCCGCCTTCCACCAGGCGGCCAGGGCCACCGTCCGGGCCGGGAGCCGGTCGGCCGCGGCTTCCTCCCCGGCCTCGCGGCCGACGGGCCGTGCCTCGAGGGCCGCCTCGAGCTCGGCGGCCGGCCGCTCCAGCAGGACCTTCCGGGCCAGCAGGTCGTCCACCTCGTCGCGGCGCACCTGCCCCAGCCGCCAGTCCCCCACCTCGGAGCTGGAGAACCAGAAGCGGGCCCCGGCGTTGAGCGAGGTGGCGTTCAGCACCAGCCGGGTCGCCACGGCCGGCCGCGGGGCGGACCCGTCGGCGCCCGCTCCTTTCTTTTCCCTCTCCGCCTCCAGGGCCTCGATCACCCGGCGGTTGTAGGCCTCGACCCCCCGGGCCATCGACGGCGCCGGCTCCCCGGCCCGGCACCCGGGCCGGATCCTCAGCTCCCGGAGCGGCAGCCGGCCCGGCCGGCTGGCGCGCCGCGGCCGCGAGCGGGAGGCCCCCTCCCCCGCGGCGGCCCGGTCCTCCGCCAGCTCCCGGACCGCCCGCCGGAAGACGTGGCGCTCGTAGAGCCGGGCCATCTCGCCGCCCAGGCTCCGGCCGGTGAGCATCACCCGCAGCGAGCGCAGCGGGTTGGTGAACAGGCGGGTGCGCAGGTTCTTCCCGATCCCGGCCACCAGGTCGCGCTCGACGGCCTCCACCACCGCCACGTAGCCGTCCCGGCTCAGCCGGCCCCCGTCGGCCCCCTCCAGCGCCCGCTTGAGCCGCAGAAGGTAGAGGGCGCCCACGATCGAGCCCCCCGAGACGGTCGAGAGGAGCTCGACCCGCCGCAGCAGGTCCAGCTCGGCCATCCGGCGGAGGACGCCCAGGTGGAAGAGGGAGGCCCGGTAGCCGCCGCCGGCCAGCGCGAGGCCGAGCTTGCGGCGCGGGGCGGGAGAGCGGACGAGCGGCGGCTGTTCCACGCGGACCTCGTGGCCGGGAGGGAGCGTGCCCGGGCGGGACCGTCAGCTATGCCCCGGCGGGTAGTTCTCCTGAAGATAGCGGGCCGGCCGTCCGCGGGCACCGCCGCGCCGCCCGGCGCTGGCACCCGCGCGGGCCGTCCCGCCGGATCAGCGGGGCACGGCCACGGTCAGCGCCTCGGTCAGCCGGAGCGTGAGCGCCG
>CAZSKS010000048.1:0-1203 GCA_964607465.1 uncultured Gemmatimonadota bacterium
CGACGACGCCCCGACGCTCCTGGACTGGCTCGGCGCCGGCGAGGCCTCCGCCCTGGACGAGGCCGACCTGGCCGACCTGGAGGTGGCGGTGGAGGCCGTGCTGGCCGGCGCCCGGGAGGTCATGCGCCGCTACCGGGGCCGCGACCCGATGGAGGTGGAGGAGAAGGCGCCGGACGACCCCGTCACGGAGGCCGACCGGGCCGCCGACCGCGCCATCGCCCGCGTGCTGCGGGAGCGGCGGCCGGGGGAGGCGATCCGGAGCGAGGAGGCCGACGACGTCCTCGCCGCGGCCCCCGGGGACGGGAGCGGGCGACGGGCGGGCACGTTCGGGGACGCGGGCGACGCCGGTCCGGGATCGGGCCACCTGTGGGTCGTCGACCCCCTGGACGGCACGAAGGAGTTCCTGGCCCGCAACGGCGAGTTCGCCGTCATGGTGGGGCTGGCCGTGGAAGGATCCGCACGGCTGGGGGCCGTCTACCGCCCCGACCCCGGCGTCCTGTACCTGGGCTCGACGGCCGGCGGCGCATGGGCGGGGCGGCTGAGGGAGGACCGGAAGGTCGCGGCCCTCCCGCAGGACGACGGGGGCGGCGGAGAGGAGCCCGGGTCGTCCGGGGAGGGTCCCGGGCAGTCCGGGGAGGGTCCCGGGCAGTCCGGGGAGGGGCCCACCCCCGGACCGCCCTCTCGAAATCGATTTCAAGAGGGGCGCCGGGGGAAGGGACCCGGGGGCGCGGAGGGGGACGGGAGCGCATCCGACGACGAGGAGGAGGAGGACGCCGAGCCCGAGGTCCGCAGCCTGGCCGACTTCCGGGACCCGATCCCCCTGTCGGCGGCGGACGGGCGCAACGGGCCGGTGCGCCTGCTCCACTCCCGCTCCCACCGCCCCGAGGGGCTGGAGCGGCTGGCCGAGGTGCTGGGGAAGGTCGAGCTGGTGCCCCTGGGATCGGCGGGCCTGAAGTGCTCGGGGGTGGCGGCCGGGGCCGGCGACCTCTACGTGCATCCCGTCCCTTACATGATGGAGTGGGACACGTGCGCTCCGGAGGCGGTGCTCCGGGGCGCGGGGGGGAGGGTCTCGGACTGTCGGGGCGAGCCCCTGCGCTACGGGAAGGACGACCCGGCGCAGGAGGGCGGCATCTTCGCGGGCCGCCCGGGGGCCTGGGAGCGGGCCCGGGACGTGGTGCGGGAGCTGGCGCCGTGAGGGGCCGC
>CAZSKS010000048.1:1303-3537 GCA_964607465.1 uncultured Gemmatimonadota bacterium
GGCACGGGCTCGGGCAAGACCACCGTGGCCCGGACGCTCCTGGACCGCATCGGCCGCACCGCCATCACCTTCCTGCAGCACGACGCCTACTACCGGGACCTGAGCCACCTCCCCCTGGAGGAGCGGGAGAAGGTCAACTTCGACCACCCCGACTCGCTGGAGACCGAGCTGCTGGTGGAGCACCTGGGGCGGCTGCGGGAGGGGGAGCCGGTGGAGGTCCCCGTCTACGACTTCACCCGCCACACACGGAGCGACGAGACGGTCACGGCCGAGCCGAACCCGGTGATCATGGTGGAGGGGATCCTGGTGCTGGCCGAGAAGGAGCTGCGGGAGACGATGGACGTCAAGGTGTACGTCGACACGGCCGCCGACCTCCGCTTCATCCGGCGCCTGCGGCGGGACATCCAGGATCGGGGACGGACGCTGGACTCGGTCATCGACCAGTACAGGAACTACGTCCGGCCGATGCACCTGGAGTTCGTGGAGCCGAGCAAGCGGCACGCGGACGTCATCGTGCCCGAGGGCGGGTTCAACGCCGTGGCGCTGGACCTGCTGGCCGATCACGTGGCCCGGCGGATCCGGGAGGCCGACGGGGAGTAGGCACCGGAAGCGGCCGCCGGCCGGCCCGGACGCCGCCCGCTCCAGCCGCTCCCGGCGCGGGGTTCGCCGCTACAGCCGCTCCCGGCGCGGGGCCTCGATCTCGTCCAGGTCGGGGTCGTAGAAGCAGCAGGCGCTGCCCTCCCGCTGCTTGGCCCGGTACATCGCCAGGTCGGCCCGGCGCACCAGCTCGTCGGCCTCGATCCCGTCGTCGTCGAGCTCGCCGTCGGCCAGGTAGAGGGTCCCGCCGACGCTCACCTCCACCTTCACCTCGACGTCGAGGTCGTCCAACCGGATGGGCTCCTCCAGGGCCTCCACGATCCGCCGGGCCACGGGCTCCATCTCGGCCTGCGAGGTGGCGTGCTCCACCAGCACGGTGAACTCGTCGCCGCCCATCCGGGCCACGGCGTCCTCGCCCCGGCTGCAGGTCTCCAGCCGCTCGGCCACCTCCACCAGCACCCGGTCGCCGACGGGGTGGCCGAGCCGGTCGTTCACCCGCTTGAAGTCGTCCAGATCGGCGAAGAGCACGCCGATCCCGCCGCCGTGGCGGCGGACCCGGGAGAGGGCCCGGCCCAGGCGGTCGCGGAAGAGGGGACGGTTGGCCAGGTCGGTGAGCCAGTCGTGCAGCGCCTGGTGCTCCAGCTCCTCCTGCATGCGCCGCAGCTCGGTGACGTCCTTGGCGATGCCGAAGACCCCCACCACCTCGCCCTCCACGATCATCGGGACGTTGGTCACCTGCAGCTCGACGTGGTGGCCGTCCCGGTGGCGGATCGTCGCCTCGTAGCGCACCGTCCGCCCCTCGGCGGCGTGCTGGAAGTGCTCCTTGATCCGGTCCCGCTGCGCGGGGACGATGAGGGGCTCGAAGGAGCTCTGGAGCAGCTTCTCGGGCGTGTAGCCGCTCACGTCCTCGCAGGCGGGGTTGGCGCTGGTGAAGTCCCCGTTCAGGTCGAAGGAGTAGACGGCGTCGGGGTTGTGGTCGAACAGGGAGCGGTACTGCTGCTCCGACGCCTGCAGGCGGCGCTCGGCCCGCTTGCGGTCGGTGACGTCCCGGCGGGTGACGACGGCGCCGCCGGGCTCCCCCTGCAGGGGGGTGGCCACCAGCAGGAACCAGTGCTCGCCGTCCGGATGCGGGTACTCGAGCTGGTAGCCGTCTCGCTCGCCGCTCAGCACCGCCGCCAGCCCCTCCGCCGCGGACCGGGCATACTCGTTGCCCTCCTCCGCCACCTCCCGGACGCGTCGCAGGTAGTCGGCCCCGGCCGCCAGCGGGCTCCGGTCCGCGGTCCGCTCCCCGTCGTAGCGGCGCCAGGCCTCGTTCACGGCCACGATGGTGCCCTCCCGGTCCACCAGGGCCACCTGGGCGCGCAGGGAGTCCAGGACCTCGGTGGCGTGGGGGATCCTCCCCCCTCGATCCCGGCCGGGATCGAGGGGGGAGCTGTCCGCCGCCTGTTCTCCGTCGCTGGACATACGCCTCGCTCCCGCCTGCGCGTCGAAGCCCCCGGGCGCATCGGCTTCGATGCGCGGGAGCTTCGGGTTCGACGGGTGAAAAGCTAACCCCTCCTGCCACCTGTCGCTACGTAGATGAGCCGGTCCCAGACAGGATGTCTGATGCACCGGGGGACGCCCGCCGACGGCCCTCG
>CAZSKS010000048.1:3637-14398 GCA_964607465.1 uncultured Gemmatimonadota bacterium
CGGCCCTCGTCCGATCGACGAGACGGGAGCGCCGGACGCCACATGCGTCCGTTTCTTGCTCGTTCCCGCGGCGGGCGGCAACTTACGCGCTCGTACGCAGCCATCCCGGCCGCAGGGCGTCCGGCCCCGATCCGGGGCACGTCGCGCCCCGACCGGCCCTTTCCCACGACACGGCGAGTCCGAGACACGATGAGCGACACCCCCGAGAACGTCTTCTGGCAGCAGACCCGGGTCAGCCGGGAGGACCGGGAGCAGCGCCGCGGCCACCGCGGGGCCGTCCTCTGGTTCACCGGACTGTCGGCCAGCGGCAAGAGCACGCTGGCCGCCCTCACCGAGGAGCGGCTGTGGCGCCTGGGCCACGCCACCTTCATGCTGGACGGCGACAACGTCCGCCACGGCCTCAACCGGGACCTGGGCTTCAGCCCGGAGGACCGGGACGAGAACATCCGCCGGGTGGGCGAGGTGGCGCGCCTCTTCTGCGAGGCCGGCACCTTCGTCACCGCCTCCTTCATCTCCCCCTACCGGGAGCTGCGGGACACCATCCGCGGCCGGATGAGCCGGGAGGACGACTTCGTCGAAGTCTTCGTGGACTGCCCGGTGGAGGTGTGCGAGGAGCGGGACCCGAAGGGGCTGTACGCCAAGGCCCGGGCCGGGGAGATCGAGGACTTCACCGGCATCTCGGCCCCCTACGAGGAGCCCGAGAGCCCGGAGATCCAAGTCCACACCGACCGGGAGGACCCCCGGGACTCCGTGGACCGGATCATGGGCTGGCTGGAGGAGAACGGCTACATCGCCGCCCGCGACGCCGCGGCCTCCGCGTCCGGCCGACCATGACGATCGCCCCCTACGGCGGCACCCTGGTGGACCGCACCGTCCCGGCGGGCGAGGCCGACGCCCTGCGCCGCGAGGCCGGCGACCTGCCCCAGATCCGCCTCACCCACCGCATCCTCAGCGACCTCTACCTCCTCTCGGTGGGCGGCCTCTCCCCGCTGGAGGGCTTCATGGACCGGGAGGCCTACGAGGCGGTGCTGGAGGCGAGCGAGCTGCCGTCCGGGCTGCCGTGGACCGTGCCGGTCGTGCTGCCGGCCGAGGAGGAGGAGGCCCGGGAGCTGGACGTCGGCGGCGAGGCGGCCCTGGTGGCCCCCGACGGCCGGGTGGCCGGCACGGTGCTGGTGGAGGAGGTCTTCGACAGGGCGGCCGACCGGGAGGCGGCGGCCGTCTACGGCACCGACGAGGACGCCCACCCCGGCGTGGCCGCCGTCCGGTCGCTGGGGCCGAAGTACGTGGCCGGCCCCGTGACGTGGCTGTACGAGGAGGACATCTCCGGCTTCCCCGAGCACAACCTGACCCCGGCCGAGACCCGGGCCGCCATCCGCGAGAAGGGCTGGCGGACGGTGGTGGGCTTCCAGACCCGCAACCCCGTCCACCGGGCCCACGAATACATCCAGAAGTGCGCCCTCGAGCTGGTGGACGGGCTGCTGCTGCACCCGCTGGTGGGGGAGACGAAGGAGGGGGACGTGCCGGCCGACGTCCGCATGGACTGCTACCGGGCCATCCTGGACGGCTACTTCCCCGACGACCGGGCCATGCTCTCGGTGCTGCCCGCCGCCATGCGCTACGCGGGCCCGAAGGAGGCGGTCCACCACGCCATCATGCGCCGCAACTACGGCTGCAGCCACTTCGTGGTGGGCCGCGACCACGCGGGCGTGGGCGACTACTACGGCACCTACGACGCCCAGGAGATCTTCGAGGAGCTGGACGGCGAGGCGCTGGGCATCCGGCCCATGAAGTTCGAGCACGCCTTCTTCTGCCAGCTCACCGACCAGATGGCCACCGCCAAGACCTCCCCGGCGGGGCCGGAGGACCAGGTCTACCTGTCGGGAACGAAGGTCCGGGAGATGCTCCGGGCCGGCGAGCGGCCGCCGCCGGAGTTCAGCCGGCCGGAGGTGGCGGACATCCTGGTGGAGGCGTACCGGGACGACGGGTGACGGGCGGGCGGCTGACGGTCGTCCGGATACGCTCGCGGGAGGGACGGAGGGGTCTTTCTCGCTCGCTCGGGAGGCGCAGGGAGCCGATTCCTCCGGTACACCCCACATCTCGCCTGCGCTCTTCCCTCGCTCGTCGAAAGACCCCTCCGCTCCCTCCCGCTTCCTTCGTCGGGCGGTCCGTCCCCGGCGGTCCCCCCGCGTCGCGGTCCACCGTCCACCGGTGACATAGGGAGGGGCTGAATGGGGGCCGACGCGATCGTCACGCTGGGGGTGCTGGCCGTGGCCCTGGGCGTCATGGCCTCGGAGCTGCTGAGCCCGGACGTCGCGCTGGTGGGGGCGCTGGTGGCCCTGGTGGCCGTGGGCGTGGTGGACATGGAAGCGGCGCTGGAGGGGTTCTCGAACCCGGCCCTGGTGACGGTGGGCGGCCTGCTGGTGGTGGCGGCGGGGCTGCGGGCCACGGGGGTGCTGGAGCGGTCGGTGGACGGGATCCTCGGCCGCTCGGGGCCGCCGGGCCGGGCCCTGGACCGGATGACCGGCGCCACGGCCGTCTCCTCGGCCTTCGTGAGCAACACGGCGGTGGTGGCCATGGGGATCCCGGCGGTCACCGCCTGGGCGCGCCGACGGGAGCTGTCGCCCTCCCGCCTGCTCATTCCCCTCTCCTACGCCTCCATCCTGGGCGGCGTCTGCACCGTCATCGGGACCTCCACCAACCTGGTGGCCGACGGGCTGCTCCGGGCCCAGGGCATGGCGGGGCTGGGCTTCTTCGAGACGGCGATCCTCGGGCTGCCCTGCGCCGTGGTCGGGCTGGCCTACCTGAAGTGGGTCGCGCCCCGCCTGCTGCCCGACCGGAGCTCCGATCCGGCCGACGAGAGCCGGGCCCGGGAGTACCTGGCCGAGCTGGAGCTGACCGCCGCCTCGCGGCTGGCGGGCCGGACGGTCCAGGAGGCCGGCCTCCGGAACCTGCCCGGGCTCTTCCTCACCCGCATCGACCGGGACGGCGAGACGGTGGCCCCGGTGGACCCCGCCGAGCGGCTCCACGACGGCGACCACCTGGTCTTCGCCGGCGTGACAGAGCGGATCGCCGACCTCCTCCGGCGCCAGGGCCTCCGGCCGGTGGCCGAGGACCCGCGGCCCGACGACCCGGCGGCGGTGGAGCTGCACGAGGCGGTGGTCTCACCCAGCTCGCCCCTGGTGGGGACCAGCGTCCGGGACGCCGCCTTCCGCTCCCGGTACAACGCCGCCGTGGTGGCCGTCCATCGCCACGGCGAGAAGATCGAGCGGCGCATCGGCGACATCGTGCTCCGCCCCGGCGACACGCTGCTGCTGGAGGCCGGCGCCGGCTTCGAGCGGGCCTTCCGGGACGCGCCGGACTTCTACCTGGTGAGCCGGATGGAGGGCACCTCGGCGCCACGCCACGAGCGGGCGAGGCGGGCGGTGGTCGTCCTGCTGGCCGTGGTGGCGGCGGCGGCCACCGGGCTGGTCTCCCTGCCCCTGGCCGCCGTGGGGGGCGGGCTGGCCGTCATCCTGGCCGGCTGCGTCACGCCGGGCGAGGCGCGGCGGGCGGTGGACTGGTCGGTGCTGGTGGCCATCGGCGCCGCGCTGGGGCTGGCCGGGGTGCTGGAGTCGAGCGGGGCGGCCGCCTGGCTGGGTGGCCTGATGGCCGCGGCGGGCCGGGCGGCCGGACCCACGGGGCTGCTGGCCGTGGTCTTCCTGGGCACCGTGCTGCTCACCGAGACGGTGACCAACAACGCGGCCGTGGCCCTGGCCTTCCCCGTGGCCGTCAGCGTGGCCGCCGCCCAGGGGCTCGACCCCCGCCCCTTCCTGCTGGTGGCCACGGTGGCGGCGTCGCTCTCCTTCAGCTCGCCGCTGGGCTACCAGACCAACCTCATGGTCTACGGACCGGGGGGCTACCGGTTCACCGACTTCGTGAAGGTGGGCCTGCCCCTTCAGCTGACGCTGGGGGCGGTGGCGGTGGCGACGGCCCGCTGGTGGTTCGCGGTGGGGGCGTAGGGAAAGGCCGCCGACCGCCTCGCGATCTGCCAGCCTGCTTTTCTTTTGCGGGGGCTCCGGGGGCGGCCTGTCGCCGGGCCCGCCCTCCCGACTGGACGCGTCACCTCTCAAGTAACTGTCAGGTAACGGTTTGGCGATCCATTCCGCTGGGACGTCACGCGGCTCCCGTCTTGCACCCATTCGGGAGCGGCCGCGGACCCCAGCCGGGCAGCACGCTCCCCCGGGTCCCGGCCCCGAGACCGAACCGGATCGCACCCGTGCGGAGGCCACGATGCCAGAGCTCCCCCTCGACCATGGCTGGCAGGAGAAGAGCACCCTGTCCAGCGTCCAGCTCCCCGACGGATCGGAGTCGGGCGGCGTCCTGATCGACAACGGGGACGGCCTGATGCTCGTGCTCTTCGCCGACGAGGAGCTGAGCGTCGGTGACCGGGTGGTGATCGCCCGGGGCCTGGAGCTGGCGGTGGCGGGGGTGGAGCGCGGGACGCTGTCCGGACGACGCGTGACGGCCCTGGACGTCCGGGAGTCGTTGACGCCCGGGCACTGACGCCTAGCCGCCGCCCGGGATCAGGTCCCGCACGGTCTCCTCGAGGCCCTCCCCCTCCTCCGAGCCGGGAAGCTGGAGGTCGGGCGCGCCGGGCAGGTCCCCCAGCGACCCGGCCGCGTCCTGCAGCAGTCCGCCCAGGGCGCCGGGAAGCTCGCCCGACCGGCGGGCGACGGCCCCCACCGTGGCCCGCACCACGGCCTCGGCCACGCGCGACAGGGTGACGCCCCCTCCCTGGCCGGTGCCCACCTCCTCCAGCCGGATCTCCGGTAGATCGACGCTCCGCTCCACCGCCGGCCCCGCGCCCGCGTCGAGCCGGACCCGGGCGGTCACGTCCCGGATCACCAGCGTCCGGATGCGGTAGTGGCGGCCCCCGTCGTCCTCGCCGGCCGCCGCCTTCGCGCTCTCGAGGATGGGGCCGAAGTTGGTCTTCCCGCCCGCCTGCTCCAGGTAGAGCTGAAAGTCCGCCAGCACCACCTCATCCACGGTCACCGGGTCGCCCACGAGCTCCCCCAGGCTGGCCCGGACCCGGGTGGTCGCCAGGGAGGCGAAGTGGGGGCTCTCGAACTCCGACGGATGCGAGACGACGAGCCCCTCGGCGGTCACCCGGCCGGAGAGGAAGCCGACGTCCACCGACTCGAGGGAGGTCTCGGTGCCGAAGGTCCGGGTGAGGGTCGTCTCGATGGCCGACCGGGCGAAGGTGTCCACCGCGAAGGAGGCGCCGAGGCCGAGGATGACGAGCACCGCGAGGGCCGTGAGACCGCGTTTCCAGCTCATGCGACACCGCTCCCGTCGGGTTGGCGGCCGTCCACCTTGCGCGGGTGAAAGATGTGCCGCCGGCCGGGAACAGGCCAGCGCCGGCCGGGAGCAGGCCAGCGCCGACCCCTGGAGCGGCTTCGATTCCGCCCGGGTGGCGGGAGCTACCGCCGGAGCTCGAGCGCGGTCACCGGCTGGCGGTGCAGCGTGGCGTGCCGCACCGACGTGAGCGTCGAAGGCGGACGGTCGGGCGCCGTCACGACGTCGCCGGGACCGAGCGGAGCGTCGGCGAACAGGACCAGGACCCATCGCTCGGCCTGCTCCAGCAGGCATCCCGTGACGGCCCGGCCCGTGGGCAATTCCACGGTGAGGGGGTGCGATGTCCGCCTGCCGCCGCGGAGCCGTATCGTGGCCATGGGGTCGTCCTCGCCGTCCGGGGGAGTCTCTTCCGTCCGTTCATCCGTAAGACGCGCGAAGACCCCTCGGGGCCACATGCCGGGGGAGACTGTACGGATCCAGCAGCCGCTCATGGCCGCCCCGGCGACGAGCGCGTGGGTGCTCACCGTCGGGCGGGACAGCGTGGGGTCTCGAGGCCGTTCCCTCCCGGCCTGCGCCCCGCTACCCCAGGAGCCAGAATCCCACCAGTCCCGCCACGAAGATCCCGGTTCCAGGCGTCAGGACCCTCCCATCTCCTGGCCTTCCACGACCATGATCTCGAACGGGCCGATGCCGTGGAGCTGGATCACCGTGCGGCCCTCCACGCCCCCGAAGTGGGGGGTCTCGGCGGCGACGAACAGGTAGTCGCCCGGCTCGTAGCTCTCGAGCGCCCCCTCGTCGAACTCCTCCCCCATCGCCAGCAGGAAGGTGCCTTCCAGCACGGTGACGTTCTCGGCCCGCGGATGCCAGTGGGGCGGGAACATGTAGCCGTCCGGGAACGCCAGGCGGAGGGTGTAGGGCTCGTCCTCGACGGTGAAATCGCCGTGGATGGTGGCGATCTCCAGGCCCGACGGGAAGCCCGGTACCTCGATGCCCTCATACTCGAGGTCGGCGGCAGCCACTTCGCTCATGGCCATGGAGCCGGCCGCCTCTTCCTGGGCCCGGGCCCGGTCCGTGGAGACGGCGAGGAGCGCGGCGACGGCCAGGAGGGGGATGAATCGGCGATTCACGGGAACCTCCGTGCTTGGGAGTGCGGACGACGGGTCCCCGGCCTTCACGGGTGACGGCCGGGACCTCATAACGGAATCCAGTGCTGGCCAGGTTACGATACTCAAGTATACGAACCTGGGATGAGCACGCGTAAGCCCCCCTCCGGAGCCGGCTCGTGGTGAAGCCCGGGGTCGGCCGGTAGGTTGGGTCCGAGCGGGCCAGCCGGTGGGGCGTGAGCAGGTGGGTGACCAGGAGGCTCCACACTGAAGCTGATCCGATTCGGCGGACACCGAGCCGCCTGCCTCATGCAGTCTGAGATGCTCGTCCGCCTCCTGCCAGGCCGCGACGAGACGGCGGCCGGAGGGCCGGCTCCCCGCTACCCCCCGCCCTCCTCCCGCTTCATCGCCGCACTCTCCTCCTCGTCGTGCTCCGGCCGGTAGATGACGATCGCCTGCCCGGGGGCCGCCTTCGCCCGGTACATGGCCTCGTCGGCCCGGCCGGTCAGCTCCGCGGCGTCCAGCGACTCGCCGGTGAGGACGGCCGCCCCGATGCTGACCGGCACCTCCACGGCCTCCTCCTCGATCTGCACCGGCTCAGACAGGACGTCCCGGGCGCGCTCGGCCACCGTCCGGGCCTCCGCCTGCGCGGTGTCGGCGTCCAGCTCGCCCAGCACCACCGCGAACTCGTCCCCGCCCAGGCGCGCCGCGGTGTCGCCGTGGCGGACGACGCTCCGCAGGCGGTCGGCCACCCGCTCCAGCACCCGGTCGCCGGCGGCGTGGCCCAGGCGGTCGTTGACGGCCTTGAAGCCGTCCAGGTCCAGGTAGAGGACGGCCACCGCCCGCTCGGGGTAGCGGGCCTGCATGCGAAGCAGCTGCTCCAGCCGGTCGCGGTAGAGGACCCGGTTGGGGAGCCCGGTCAGCGGGTCGTGGAAGGCCTTCCGGCGCAGCTCCGTGATCTCCCGAAGATCCCGGATCGCCACGACCGTGCCCACCCACCGGTCCCGTCGGTCGGTCACCGGAGCGGCCGACACGCTGGCCCGCACCGGCTCGCCGTCCCGGTCGGTGAGCACCATCGTACGGGAGCGGATGATCGCCCCCGAGAGCATCCCGGCCCACGGCTCGGCGCCGTCGTCGCGGGCCAGGTCCGTCAGGCGCCGGCCGATCAGCTCCACCTGCCGGTAGCCGAGGATGGAGGTGGCCGCCACGTTCGCCACCCGGATCTCCCCCTCCCGGTCCACCACCAGCACGGGCTCGGTCATGGTGGCCAGGATGCGGTCGGCCGCGAACCCGGGCGTCAGCTCGGCCAGGTGGTAGTGCCGGATCGTGTGGGCGATGGCCACCAGCATGACAGGCACGACGGCGTGGCCCAGGGGATAGACCTCCACGCCGTAGGCGGGCAGGAAGTCCACCACCGCCAGGCTCCCGATGCCGAAGGCCACGAGGAACCGGCCGGCCCGGCGCCGCTCCCGCTCCCGTGTCGCCCGCCAGCGCCGAAGGGCGTACTCGACCAGCGAGGCGCCGAGCCCCGTCACCACGAAGGCGACGAAGGCGCCCCCGGCGGGCGTGAAGCGCGGGTACCAGCCCCACGCGTAGCGGTGGAGGTCGGGGATGATCACCTCGGTGGCCGCCAGCAGCAGCATGAAGACGGCGGCCGCCACCCAGAGCGCCGCCAGGGCCAGGCGGCGCTGCTCGGCCACCTCCAGGGAGTGGACGGCCACCGTGTAGAGGGCGACGGGGACGAGCGGCACGCCCAGGTAGGCGAACCGCATCCAGCGGAAGGCCCGGTCCGAATCCGGCGCGCCGTACATCCACCCGAAGCCGGTGAGCCAGACGGCCACCCCCAGGCAGAAGAGGAGGAAGAAGAGGCTCTCCCGCAGCAGCTCGCCGGCCAGGAGGGGCCGCAGGCCGACGATCAGCGCCAGCCCCGCCGCCCCGAAGGCGATCAGGCTCAGCGGCGTGAGCGCGTGCCCCGCCACCACCATCAGCTCCGTGCTCACCGGTCGGCGGCGGGCGGATCGGCGGGGAGGAGGGGCCGGGCGGGCGCCGGGGCGGTGGGACCGGGCCCGGTGGGGGGCGGATCGTCGGACGCTGGATTCGGTCGGCGGGACATGGGCCTTTCTCGGGGTGGAGGGGACCGCACGGGCCCCTCTCGGCCACGTGGCCGCTCGCGTGTTCTACCCCCAAGACGTCTCGTGTTCGCCCCGCGTTACAGGATGATACGTGCCGATACGTTCATGGCGGAACCGCGCTCCCCGCCCCTGGCCGCCGCGGCGCACGCCGGCTTTCCCGGTGAGGCGGTGTTGACGTCGCGCGAGAGCGCACCGGTGCTTACGGGGGTACTGGCGACGCGTGGACGCCCGGTTCGAATCCATGGATCGACGCTTCGAGTCCGTCGAACATCGCCTCGCCGGACTCGACGGGAAGATGTCCACCCGGTTCCGCTGGCTCGTCGGTGGCCAGGTCACCGTCCTGATCAGCGTCATCGGCACCCTCTCCGCGGCCCTCTTCCTCGTCTGAGACCGATGGGAGGGGCGGGGGCGCGGTCGCTCAGCCGTGCCCGCCGCGCTCCTCCACCACGTACATCACGTTGCCGTCGGGGTCCTCGAAGTAGGCCAGCGGGACGGCCGTCTCCTCGGTGATGTCGGTCACGAAGGTCACGCCCTTCGAGCGCAGCTCCTCCACCACGTCGGCCAGGTCGCCCTTCACGCGGAAGCCCAGCGTGGTCGAGCCCGACTTTCCCGCCTCGGCCCCCTCCATGGTCTGGTGGAGGCCCACGCCGAAGCCGTCCGGGGCCCGGACGACCGCCCAGCTCGGTCCGCCCCGGTAGGCCAGCTCCAGCCCCAGGGTCTCCGTGTAGAAGTCGATCGCTCGCTCCATGTCGGTCACGTAGAGGGTGACCAGTCCGCTGGTGATCATGGGGTCTCCCGTCGGGGGTGGGGTGGGTCGCCGCACGGGGTGTTCGTCCGCGCGAGCCGGCCACCGCGTGCCCGGGAAAAGATGGCGGGACGGACGGCGGCGGGCCAGCAGGCGACCGGGCCCGGATGACGGCGCACGGGCCCCGAGGGGCGGGTCCCGGCGTCCGGCGGCGGACCTACCGTCCGGCTACCTCCCGGCGTAGCTTGTCCGTCGACGCATCTCGTCCAGCGACCACGATCCAACCACCAGGAGTACGCCATGCCGAAATACGTGATCGAGCGGGAGATCCCGGGCGCCGGGGACCTGTCGGAGGAGGAGCTGCAGGGGATCTCCGAGACCTCCTGCGGGGTGCTCCGGGAGATGGGGCCCCAGATCCAGTGGGTCCAGAGCTACGTCACCGGCGACAAGATCTACTGCGTCTACGTCGCCCCGGACGCGGACACGGTGCGGGAGCACGCCGAGCGCGGCGGGTTCCCCGCCAACAGCGTCGAAGAAGTCGCCACCGTCATCGACCCGACGACCGCCGAGGACTGACCGGGCGCAGCGCCGGGAAGCGTTCGGCGCCCGGCGGAGGAGCACGGCTCCGCCAGGCGGAGGCACGGCATCCCGCCCGCTTCAGTGCCGCGGCATGCCCGGGACCGGCACCATGATGTGCGCGTAGGGCGTCCCGGCCCACATCACCCAGGGACCGTCGCCGGGCGAGGTGGGCAGGCCCTCGAGCATGTCGGGGTCGGGCACGACGATCATGACGTGGGGGCCGCTGTCGGCGATCCACTCGTTGTCGGGCGTCGGCCCGGTGGCCGACGGGTCCCGGTTGCTCACCGGGAAGTCGCCCCGGAGCATGTAGCTGATCCCGATCCGGTCGAGCTCCGGCGGTTCCTCGCCGGCCAGGAACGCCCCGAGGAACGCCCGCCACGGCTCGTCGACGCACGCCGGCGAGTCGCCGGGCACGTCCGGGTTGTCGGGCATGCAGACCCATCCGTTGGAGCCTTCCCGCAGGACGCCGCCCTCACCTGCCTCCGCCGACGGGGGCATCATGCCGCGGACGACGGTCGCCCCGGCGGTGACCGAGGCGGGCGCGGCGCTGGTGGCGCTGCGGAAGGCCTCCTCGTCGGCGGCGTCGCCGGACGCGCCGGACTGGGCCGCGGCCGGCGGCGGGGCCAGCAGGAGGAAGGTCAGGGCGAGGCACGGGACGAACGCACGGGGGAGGCGGTCGACTCGGACGGGAAGCATGGGAATCCTCGGGGGTCGGAGGGGCATGTTGGCACCGGGGGCCCGGCGGTGACCGCGCGGCGGTCTCGCCGCGGGCGTCCCCGGACGCTCGCCCGCAAGATACACCCGGGGACCCCGCCGTTCATGACGACCGGATGACGGCCCGGTGACGGGAGGCGCCGCCGGGATCGCG
>CAZSKS010000048.1:14498-19244 GCA_964607465.1 uncultured Gemmatimonadota bacterium
GCCCCGGGCTCAGCGCCGCAGCCGGTAGCCCACCCCGCGCACGGTCTCCAGCCGGTCGGCCTCCGCGCCCAGCTTCCGGCGGAGGCCGTAGACCACGCTGTCCACCACGTTGCTGGCGACCTCCCGGCCGCCGCCCCACACCCGCTCCAGCAGGTCGCGGCGGGAGACGGGCTCGCCCAGCCTGCGCTCCAGGACGGAGAGGACGCCGTACTCCCGGGGGGAGAGGGGAACGCGGTCGCCCCCGACGCGCAGCTCCCGTGCGGGGTGGTCCAGCAGGCCTTCCTCCTCCTCCACCCCCAGCTCGGCCGCCGCCAGCCGCCGCAGCCATCCGTCCACCGAGGCGGGGCCGAAGTCCAGGCGGGCGGTGCGGTAGGTGACGTCGTCCACGACCCGGTCCAGCTCGGGCGCGGGCTCGAAGCCCAGCTCCCCGGCCGCCTCGGCGTAGGGGTCCAGGTCGCGGACGGTGAGGTAGACGCGCCGCAGCTCCGGCCGCATCTCCATGTAGGTCCGCTTGATGTCCAGCCAGCAGGCGGCCTGGACGGGCGAGGGGGCCTCGCCGTCCTCCCGGGACAGCCAGCGCCGGATGAACAGGGTGTCTTCGGGGTCCGGGCCGCCGCCCTCCAGGTGCTCCAGCCAGCCCCGGACGACCGGATCCTGGGGCGCGGCCCGGGCCTCGTCGGCGGGGAGCATGAGGTAGAAGCCGGCCACCCGGCCGTCGGCGTCGAGCACGACGTGGAAGCGGTGGGGCCGGACCCGCCACCAGTAGCGAAGCAGGTCCACCGCCTCCGGCCCCTCGTGTCGGCGCGCGATGGCCACGACATCCTCGGCCTCCGCCTCGCCGGCCGGCTCCACGGTCAGCTCCCGGGCGCCGCTCGGGAAGAACGCCTCCCGGACGGTGGGGTTCCGGATCAGGTACAGCATGTCGGCCGTGTAGCGCCACAGCTCCGAGCGGCCGGCGTCGCCCACCTCCGAGCGGAGCGCCTCCCAGGCCGCCCGGCGGTAGCGCCGGTGCCGGCTCGGGTCCCGGGCCCGGGTGGCCTCCGCGATGGCTTCCCGCACGGCGTCGTGGACCACCAGCCCGTCCGGGCCCCGGTAGACGAAGGGAAGCGCCGCCAGGCCCTCGTGCAGCGAGCCGGCCTCCCGCTCCGGGAAGAGGGCCGCCAGCAGCGAGACGGTGGTCCGGCGCACCACCGAGGCCGCCACCAGGGCCTCCCGGATGGCCGCGTCCTCCACCCCCTCCAGGACGTAGCGGCTGAGCTCGGCCACCACCCGGGAGATCCCCGTCTCGCCGAAGGAGGGCTCCCCCTCCCCGGGCGCGGTGGCGGCCGCCAGCTTCAGCGCCAGCGGATGGCCGGCCGCGAAGTCCCGGATCCGCCGGGACCGGTCCTCCTCCACCCCCATCGCCTCCAGCAGGCGGCGGGCCGCGTCGTCGGAGAGCGGCCCGAGGCGGAGGGTGGCGACCAGGTCCTCCCACCCGGGCCGGGTGAGCCAACGGTTGGCGGGCGGATACCGGCCCGCCACGACCAGGCGGGCGCTGGCGGGCAGGGCGGGCACGAAGCTCCGGCGGAGCCAGGTGTCCAGCAGCCGGAGCCGCTCGTAGGTGTCCACGACCAGCACGACGGTCCCGTCCAGCTCGCCCAGGTGGCGGGAGAGGACCTCGAGCGAGGCGTCGCCGGCGTCGAGCCGCCCGGCCAGGTGGGCGAGCAGGCCCCGCTCGCTGGGCTCGACCGAGCGGCCGTCCACCGCCACCACCCGGGCGCCCGCCTCCCGGGCGCGGACCGCGAAGGCCTCGAGGAGCGCGGACTTGCCGATGCCCGGGATGCCGTGGACGAAGGTGACCACCGGGCCCTCCGGCTCCAGGCACGCCAGCAGGCTCTCCAGCTCGGCGTCGCGGCCGAGCACGGCCCCGGGGACGCGTCGGTCGATGCGGTCCCGCACGGTCTCGCGGTTCATGGCGTCCGCCGGTGTCCGGTCGCTCAGTCCTCCGTCCCGATCGCCTCGGCCGGGGCCGGGCGGCCCAGGTAGTAGCCCTGGACCATGTCCACGTCCATCGCCTTCAGTCGCTCCAGCTGGGCGGGGCGCTCCACGCCCTCGGCCAGCACCTCCATGTCCAGCTGCCGGCCCAGGGCGGCGATGCCCGCCACCAGCTCCTCGTCCCGGGCCACCCGGTCCATCCCCTGGACGAAGACCATGTCCAGCTTCAGCACGTCGGCCACGAACTGCTTCAGGTAGGCCAGCACGGCGTGGCCCGTGCCGAAGTCGTCCACCGCCACCCGGACCCCGTGCTCCCGCAGGCGGTCCAGCGTGGCCGACACCTCGCCCGGATCCCGGAGCGCCACCCGCTCGGTGATCTCCACCGCGAGCCGCCGGCCGGGCACCCCGGCCTCCTCCAGCAGCTCCACCACGTAGCCGGTGAGGTCGGGGCTGGCCAGCGAGGCCGCCGACAGGTTCACCGACACCCACTCGGGCCCCTCGCCCCCCTCCTCCCAGGCCGCCAGCTGGCGGATCGCCGCCCGCAGCACCCAGGCGTCCAGGCGCCCGGCCAGGCCCGAGCGCTCGGCCAGCGGGACGAACTCGGCGGCCCGCAGCAGCCCCGCCTCGGGGTGGTTCCACCGCACCAGGGCCTCGGCGCCCCGCAGCGCGTCCGAGCGGGCGCAGTAGATCGGCTGGTAGTGGAGGACCAGCTCGTCCTCCTCCAGCGCCCGGCGCAGCGCCTCCTCCCGGGCCAGCGCCCCCTCGGGCCCCGGCCCCATCACCGGCTCGTACAGCCGCACGGCCGCCCCGCCGGCCAGGTCGGCCTCGTGGAGGGCGTGGTCGGCGCAAGTCAACAGCTCGCTGAAGTTGGAGGCGTGGTCGGGGTAGAGGGCGAGCCCCAGGCGCAGGTCCAGGTGGATCGTGGAGCCGTCGATCCGGAAGGGGTCCCGGAAGCGGTCCTCGAAGCGCTCGGCCACCCGCCGGAGCCCCGCCTCCGAGGCCACCGAGGGGAGCAGCGCCGCGAACTCGTCCCCGCCCACCCGGGCCACCAGGTCGGCGCCCCGGACGCAGCTCTCCATCCGGCGGGCCGCCATCACCAGCACGTCGTCGCCGGCGGCGTGGCCCAGCGTGTCGTTGACCCGCTTGAAGCGGGCCAGGTCCAGGAAGACCAGCCCCACCCGACCGCCCTCCCGGTCGGCCGCCGACATCAGGTCCTCCGCCCGGGCCCGCAGCAGCCGCCGGTTGGGGAGGCCGGTGAGGACGTCCCGGTGGGCCAGCCGCTCCAGGCGCTCCTCCAGCCGCTTGCGGTCGGTGATGTCGACCAGGGTGCCCATGTTCACCTTCCGGCCGTCGCCGTCCTCCACCAGGAAGGAGTTCTCGAGCACCCAGACGCGCGTCCCGTCCGTGCGCTTCAGCTCCAGCTCGGCGCCGGCCAGCGTCCGCTCCTCCCGGAGCCGCTCCATGCGCTCCTCCCGCTGGCCCGGGGCGGCGTACAGGTCGCGGGCGGACCAGCCCTCCGCCTCGGCCGGGGACTCGAAGCCCAGCATCTCGGCGAAGGCCCGGTTGCACTCCAGGATCGTCCCGTCCATGGCCGTCCGGAAGGTGCCCGCCACGTTGCGTTCGAAGAGCTGGCGGTAGCGGCGCTCGGTGGCCTCGAGGCGGCGGCGGGTGGACGCCCCGTCGGTGACGTCCTTGCCCACGCTGAGCACGCAGGGCTCGCCCCGGTGCTCGAGCCGGCGGCTGGAGACCAGGTGGAGGCGGCGGGTCCCGTCGGCCCGCACGCGCAGCGGGACGTCCCGGACCTCGCCCTCTTCCTCCAGCGCCCGGAGGTAGTCGCTCCGCTCCTCCTCCCGGAAGCCGAGGGCCAGGTCGTCCAGGGAGCGACCCACCAGGGCCTCGCGCTCCTCGCCCAACAGGTCGGCGAAGGCCCCGTTGCAGGCCAGGATCACCCCGTTCTCGCGGCGGCGCAGCAGCGCCGGGTCGGGCACGAGGTGGAGGACGTCGTCCAGGGGATCGGCGGACGGGTCGGCTGGCTGGGGGATGTCGGCTCCTCGCCCGGACGAACGGAGGATCGCGCCTCGACGCACCGGCTCAAGCATAGGGTGCAGGCGGGACGGGCGACAGGTCGTCCAATAAGGCGGGGAGGCGTGCTGCGGGAGGCCCTCTTGCCATCCATGGACATGATCCATGGACATGAGGAACGGCAAGAGGGCCGGGGGACCGAGGGCCGAGCGAACCAGGGGCCGAGGGACCGAGGGACCCGGGGGGGCGAGCGACCGCGGGCTGATGCCCTGTTGACGCGACGGGAGATGCTGCAGCCCATCGGATGGCCGGGAATCGGAGGCCCGACCGATGGTGGTACGTAATAGTACAGGAAACTATACGTATGACGACCTCCACCTGTCGCGGAGACTGCCCATGGCCGAGAAGCGGAAGCTCACCCTGAGCATCGACGAGGACGTGATTCGCCGTGCCAAGGCGCTGGCCCGCCGGTGGGACACGAGCGTCTCGGCCGTCGTGGAGCAGGGGCTCCGCGGTCTGGCCGAGAGGAGCTCGGGGGAGGAGCGTGGCACCGGGGGATCGCTCGTCGCCCGGCTGCGGGGCGTCCTCCCCGAGGACGCGGGGCGGGACGCCTATCGCCGCCACCTCGAGGAGAAGCACGGCGGGTGAGGTGGCTGCTGGACGTCGACGTCGTCCTCGACGTCCTGACCGACCGTCGGCCCTGGGCGGACGCCTCGGCCCGGGTCCTCCACAGGGTGGAGCGCGGCGAGG
>CAZSKS010000049.1:0-18601 GCA_964607465.1 uncultured Gemmatimonadota bacterium
GGCGGGGCGACCCCGGCGAAGCGGCCCACCAGGGCCAGCCGGCGCCGGGGCCCCCGCCGGACGCCCGCCAGCCGGCGGGCCACCGTCGAACGGAGCCCGTCGGCGCCCACCAGCACGCGGGCCCGCAGCTCCCGCTCGCGTCCGGCGGCGTCCCGGACCCGCACCCCGCGGACCCGCCCGTCCTCCCGGAGCAGGCCGAAGGCCCGGACGCCCTCCCGCAGCTCCGCCCCGGCCGCGACGGCGGCGTCGACCAGCAGGGCGTCGAGCTCCGCCCGGGGGAGGGCAAGTCCCCGGACGGGGGGCCGGCGGGGGCCGCCGTTCGGGATCGCGCCGCCGTCGGCCTCGCCGGCACCGAAGCGGCCGGCGAACCACCGGCCGTCGGGGGTCCGGGTGGCCCAGCCCGCCAGCTGTCCCGCGCCGTCCGCCTGCAGCCGGGAGGCCACGCCCAGCTCCCGGAGCAGCGGCGTCGCCCCGGGGCTGAGGCAGTCGCCGCAGGGCTTGGAGCGGGGGAAGCCGGCGGCGTCCAGGAGGCGGACCCGGACCCCGCGCCGAGCCAGGCGGAGGGCGGTGGCCGCCCCGGCGGGGCCGGCCCCGACCACCAGGACGTCGACGTCGCGTCTCACGGCGCTTCCCCGGTCAGCCCCCGGCCACGGATCCGGAGCCGCACGGGCCAGCGGCCGTCGACCCGGGCGCCCGTCAGATCGGCCCGCGTCAGCATCGACCGCAGCTCGTCGGGGGTGAAGGCCCGGTGAACGGAGACGGGCCCGTCCCGGCGGGGCAGCGGGTTGCGGCGCCACACGGTGGCCGCCAGGAGCCGGACGGCGGCCAGGGCCAGGCGGGAGCGCCTCAGGTCGGCCACCAGCCAGCGCCCGTCGGCCACCCGGTCCATCTCCCGCAGGAAGGCCAGCGCGTCGTCCCGCGCCAGGTGGTGGAGCATGGTGGAGGAGACGGCCAGGTCGAAGGCCCCGTCCCGGAAGGGGAGGCGGCGGGCGTCCAGCCGCACGAAGTCGGCGGCCGGCGATCCGTCCGAGGGCCAGCGCCGTCGCGCGATCCGGATCGTCCGGGGATGCAGGTCGGCCAGGGTGAGCCGGGGCGACCAGCCGCGGTCCCGCAGCCGGCGGGACAGGCCCGCCGCCAGGTCGCCCCCGCCGGTGCCGACGTCGAGCAGCCGCACGGAGCCCGGCCGTCGGCCCGCCAGCCGCCGGAGCAGGGGGCCGGCGACCATGCGATGTCCGCCGAACGCCCGGTGGACCCGGGCCAGCCCGTCCAGCGCCTGCCGGAGATCGTCGGGGTCGCAGTCCGGCCGGTCCATGAGCTCCGGGGCCCGGGACGGCGGGGTGCGGTCCAGCGGCGGGAGGATCTGCTCGAGCAACGGGGCTCTCTCCTTCCTCGTCTCCGGGAGGAGAACGGGCCGGGACGCGACGGAGCCGATCCTGCCGGTCGGGCCGACGGGACGCCCTCGCCCGCCGAGCGTCCCCGGGGACGCTCGACGGACAGCGGGGCGCGGTCCAAGCTAGCCGCCGTCTCCGGGGTCGGAAAGTGAGCCACTGCCGGCCGGTCGCTCGACTGTCGGCCGCGCCACCGGCTTGACGGGGTCCGGGTCCACGGCTACCATAGGGACGGATTTTTAGAATAGACTAAAAAGTTGGAGGCCATGGAACCGACGAAGCTGACGCGGAGGGACTGGCTCAAGCTCGGGGCGGCCGGCGTGGCGGGCCTCTCGGGGACGGCCGTCCTGCGCCTGGCCAGCCGGAGCGACGCCGCGGAGGCCATGCAGGAGGCCGGCATCGGGCAGGAGGCGCTGCACGATCCCACCGAGACGGGCCAGCTCCGGATGGGCGTCTACGACGGGGGCAAGCCCGCCGACGGGCTCGACCCCGACGCCTTCCTCACGGACTTCGACTTCGGCGAGGTGAGCCGGACCGCCGAGGGCCGGACCGTCCGGGAGTACGAGGTCGTCGCCCTGGACCGGGAGATCGAGGTGGCCCCCGGCGTGTGGTTCCCGGCCTGGACGTACAACGGGCGGGTGCCGGGCCCCACCTTCCGGGCCGAGGAGGGCGACCTGCTGCGGATCCACTTCAGCAACGCCGGGTCCCACCCTCACACGATCCACTTCCACGGGACCCACCCGCCGGAGATGGACGGCGTCTTCCCCCTGGTCCACCCGGGGGAGAAGTTCACCTACGAGTTCGAGGCGAAGCCCGCCGGGCTCCACCTCTATCACTGTCACGCCATCCCCCTGAAGCGGCACATCCACAAGGGGCTGTACGGCGCGTTCATCGTGGATCCCCCCGGCGGCCGATCACCGGCCCGGGAGATGGTGATGGTGATGAACGGCTTCGACACGAACTTCGACGGCGACAACGAGGTCTACGCCGTGAACACCGCGGCCTTCTACTACCAGGAGAACCCGATCCGGGTGGGAGTGGGAGACCCGGTCAGGATCTACCTGGTCAACATCACCGAGTTCGATCCCGTCAACTCCTTTCACCTCCACGCCGGGATGTACCGGCTCTACCGGACCGGGACCCGGCCGGAGAACCACGAGCTGACCGACACCGTGATGATGTGCCAGGGCGAGCGGCACGTGCTGGAGTTCGAGCTGGAGAACCCGGGGCTGCACATGTTCCACGCGCACCAGAGTGAGTTCGCGGAGCTGGGCTGGATGGGCTTCTTCGACGCCGTCGACGGCCTGGCGGCGGACGAGGGCGTGCCGGTGTACCGCCATGGCTGAGCGGCCGCGGGACGGCGGCGCCGACGCCCCGGCCGGTCGGACGTCGGACGGCGGCGGCAGCGGCCGCTCGGACGCCGCCGGGATCGAGGCGACGAACGACGGGTCGGCGGACGGCCGCGCGCGGCAGTGGTTCTTCGGGCTCCTGCCGGTGGCGCTCCTGGCAGGCCTCGTGGCCTTCTTCACCTGGAGCGACCCCATGGGGTTCCTCGAGGGCCGCTTCCCGCCCGTCGAGGAGCTGACCGTCGAGCGGGTCAGCTTCCCGGAGCGCGGGGTCATGAACGTCCACGTGGTGAACGGCGGGCCGGAGCCGGTCACCGTCGCCCAGGTGCTGGTGGACGAGGCCTACTGGGAGCACTCGATGGACGGGGACCGGCGGATGGACCGCCTGGACCGGCGGACGATCCGGGTGCCCTACCCCTGGGTGGAGGGCGAGCCCCACGAGATCATGCTGCTCACCTCGACCGGGCTGACCTTCACCCACGAGGTGGAGGTGGCCACCCTGACGCCCCGCACGAACCTGCGGTTCGTGGGGACTTTCGCCCTGCTGGGCATCTACGCCGGCCTGGTCCCCGTCCTCATCGGGCTCCTGTGGTTCCCTTTCTTACGCGATCTGCGTAAGAGGTGGCTCCACTTCTTCCTGAGCTTCACCGTGGGGCTCCTGGTCTTCCTGGGGGTGGACGGGCTGGAGGAGGCCTTCGAGGCCGCCGCCGGGGTGTCCGAGGCCTATCAGGGCGTGGGCCTCATCGTCCTGGGGGTGCTGGGCGCCGTGCTGGCGCTGCGCGCCGTGGCCGGGATGCGGCCGTCCGGGTCGGGGAGCCTCGGGGAGGACGCCGCCGGCCGCCTCCGTCTGGCCTACCTCATCGCCCTGGGCATCGGGCTGCACAACCTGGGCGAGGGGCTGGCCATCGGCTCGGCCTACGCCGCCGGCGAGCTGGCGCTGGGCTCCTTCCTGGTGATCGGCTTCGCCCTCCACAACACGACCGAGGGGCTGGGGATCGTGGCCCCGGTGGCGGCCGACCGTCCCTCCCTGTGGCACCTGGCGGCCATGGGTGCCCTGGCCGGGCTCCCCACCGTGCTCGGGACATGGATCGGGGGGTTCTCCTACAGCCCCGTGACGACCACCCTCTTCCTGGCCCTGGGCGTGGGGGCCATCTTCGAGGTGGCGGTCGAGATCGGCTCGCTCGTGGCCCGGCGGCAGGAGGGCGGCCTGCTGACGCCGCTGAACGCCGCGGGGGCCGGGGCGGGGCTCGTGATCATGTACGCCACCGCGCTCTTCGTGGTGGCGTGAGGCGCCCGGGACGTCGGATGTCGGCGCCGCGGATCGTGTCCCGGGGGAGGATCGGGTCCCGGACGGCGGACGGCAGGGTCGGGTCCGGGGCGGCGGAGGCGAGGATCGGGTCCGGGGCGGCGGACGGGTCTCGGCCGCCCTCTGAAAATCCATTTCGAGAGGGGCTCAGGGAGGTCGACTCCGCCGCGCCGGGCGATGGCGTCCGGCGGTCATCCTCGGGACCCCTCGCGGCCTGTCTGCTGTCGGCCCTCGCGGTCGTCGCCTCGCTCCCGGGGGCGCTCTCGGCGCAGGCTGGGCCGCCCGGCACGGACGCCTCCACCTCGCCGGAGGCGGAGGAGGGGGCGCCGCTGGTGGGGGACCGGCCGGACTTCACCGAGAGCGCCACGGCCGTCGGGCGCCTCCAGCTGGAGACGGGCTACACCTACGAGGACGCCGGCCCGTCGGACGTCCACACCGTCGGCGAGCTGCTGGTCCGGGTACCGGCCGGCCGGCGCCTGGAGCTGCGGATCGGGGTTCCCTCCTGGTCGTGGACCGACGCCGGGGACCCACCGGACCTCGGACCCGGAGCCGAGCTGCCGGGCGAGGGCCCGCGCGGGATCACCGATGCCTCGCTGGGCCTGAAGCTCGGCCTCCGGGAGCCGGGCCCGGACGGCGGCGGTCCGGCCGTGGCGCTGCTGGCGGGCACGACGGTGCCCACGGGAGGCGACCTCGGATCGGACGGTTTCCATCCCGGCGGCCGGCTGGCGGCCGCGCTGGATCTATCGGAGCGGCTGTCGCTGGGGGCCAACGGAGGTGTGGCCTCGGCGGAGGCCGCCGGTGAGCGGCACGCCGAGCTGTCGGGCAGCCTCGCGCTGGGGGTGGCGGCCTCCGGCGCGGTGGGAGCCTACCTGGAGGGCTACGGCTTCGTGCCCACGGGGGAGGGACCGGACGCGTCGTCCGTGGTCAACGGCGGCCTCACCTGGCTGGCGGGACCCGACCTGCAGCTGGACGTCCGCGTCGGCACCGGGCTGTCGGGTCCGTCCCCGGACCTGATCTTCGGGACCGGGGTCGTCTGGCGTCCGTGACGGGGCGGCCCCGACGCCCGCGTCTGGCGCCCCTGAGGGTCAGGCGCGCCCGTGGGCCTACCCGAACAGCCTCGCCAGCCAGTCGGCCACCTTTCGCAGCTCGAGGCGGTCCCGCTCGCCGAAGGCGTCCCGCCGGTCGCTGTCCAGGTCCAGCTGGCCGAAGATCCGTCCGCCGTCCGGGTCGCGGATGAGCACCACGATCTCGGACCGGGTGTGGGGGCTGCAGGCGAGGTAGTTCTCCACCTCGTCCACGTCCGGCACGTTGATGTCCTCCCCCCGGGCCACGGCGGTTCCGCACACCCCCACGCCCACCTCGATCCGGTCGTGCTCGGTGGGCTCGCCCACGTAGTTGTGCAGGACCAGGTGGTCCTCGTCCTCCTCCAGCAGGTAGATCCCCACCCAGTCGTAGTCCCCCGTCGAGGCCTCGATCTCGCGGACGGCCGTCCGCAGCAGCTCGTCGTCCGACGCCCCCTGGCGTCGCTCGGACTCGAGCGTCTCGACCACTTTTTCGCTGTCCAGCATGCTCGTTCCTCCTCTCCGAATTCGGCGTCCCTCCGGGCCGCGCCCAGCGGCAGGACGCGCGTGGAGCCGGCCACGTCCCGTCGCCGCCGGGCCCGGGGCCCTACCCCTCGCCCTCCTCCTCGATCAGCACGGCCCGTACCGGTGACGCGTCGGCCCCCTCCAGCCGCAGCGGCAGGGCCGCCAGCCGATAGCGGCCGGGGGCGACGTCCGCCAGCGCCAGGTTCTCGAGGATCTGGATGTCGTGGCGGAGGCAGGCGTGGTGGGCCGCCAGCTCGCGGCTGTCCACCGGGTCCAGCGAGGGGAGATCGACGCCGAGCAGCGGGGCGCCCCGCCCGGCCAGCGCGTCGATCCAGGCCGGCGGCACCCCCGGGAACCGCTCGGGGAAGTCCCGGTGGTCCGTCCGACCCGAGCGGAGCAGGACCCGGCAGCCCCGGGGAACGGCCCCGGCCAACCCGTCCGCGTCCAGCTCCAGCGCCTCGTCCCGGTCCAGCACGACGGCCGGCCCGAGGAACGACGCCAGGGGCAGCCGGTCCACGGAAGCGCCGTCGTCCGTCACGTGGAGGGGCGCGTCGACGTGCGTGCCGGTGTGGGGGCTGGTGGTGAGGGCCGAGACGTTGCAGGCGTCGCCGTCCGCGATCCGGGCGGTGAAGTCGAGCCGGCAGGCGGTGTCGCCCGGCCAGGGCCGGGTCTCCGGCCCCAGCGGGGCGGTGATGTCGTGGACCTTCACGCCGGCCGCGTCCGCCGCCGGGTCGTCCGCCGCCGCGTCAGCCGCCGGACTCGTCCCCGGCGTCCGCGGGCTCCCCGACCCCGCCGGCGGGCCCACCCCGGACCGAACCATCGGAGGGGCCGCCTCCGGGCGTGCCGGCCGGCCCGCTGCCCGCGGTCACCGGCTCGGCGCCGCGCCGCCGGGCGTCGAGAGCCCCGAACCCGGGACCCGCCAGCATCAGGGTCAGGAGGCCCGCGATGAGGAGCAGGTTGAACTCGACCCCGCCCTGCCCCGGACCGATGACGTAGAAGCCGTTGGGGGCGTGGACGAGGACGATGCCCATGAGCATGTGGAAGCTCAGCAGCAGGGCCACGGGCACGACCAGGAAGCCGACGACGAGGGCCAGGCCCCCGAAGAATTCCAGCAGCGTGACGATCCAGGCGGACACGCCGGCCAGGGGCACGCCCAGGCCGCCCAGCATCTCGGCCAGACCCTCCACGCCGCCGCCGAAGAGCTTCGGCGCGCCGTGGGCTACGAAGACGACGCCGATCACGACCCGGAGGATCGCGAGACCCACGGGGGGGTTCGCTCCTTCGCTCCTCATGGCTCTCCTCCCTTGCTCAGGCTCTCGGTCTTGCTACCTCGCTCTCACACCCACTTCCGCGCGCTCTCACGCGTCCACGCTCTCACACGTCGATGATCCGCCGTCCCGGTCGGTCCCCGTCTTCCTCTCCGGGCTCCTCCGGGCCGCGGGTCTCCGGGCCGGGCGACGTCCGCCGGTGCCAGCCCTCGGGCTCCTCTTCCGGATCCGGCCCTCCGCCGCCCCCCCCGCCGAAGGGGCCGCCCGAGGCGAAGACGTGAACGGCGCCCTCCTCCAGGCGGGCCTGCAGGCTCCGACGGATCCGCCCGGCGATCCGACCGCGCACGGGCCGCGCCAGCAGCAGCAGGCCCACGGCGTCGGTCAGGATGCCGGGCGTCACGAGGAAGGCGCCCGACAGGACGACCAGGGCCGTGCCGAGCATCTCCTCGGCGGGCAGCGTCCCGGCGGCCAGCTCCCGGCGGACGGTCCGCCAGCTGCGCGTCCCCTCCCGCCGCGCCAGCCAGGCGCCCACGATCCCGGTGACGAGGACCAGGGCCACCGTGGGCCCGGCGCCGATCCACTCGCCCACCTCGATGAGGAGCGCCAGCTCCGCCAGGGGGACGAGGGTGAAGAGGAGGAAGAGCCGTCCGAGCACCGGTCAGCCCCGTGTGCCCGGCAGGTCGTCCGACCGGCCGATGCCGGTCAGGCGCGAGGTCAGGGCGCGATGGTCCGCGATCCAGCGGTAGGCGATCGAGGCCAGCCAGCGGACGCCGGGCAGCAGCAGCAGCCAGCCCACCGGCTTCCAGCCGGGGAGCAGCATGAGCACCCGACCGGCGGCCCGGGCCCCGCGCCAGCGTCGGCCGTCGGGGGCCACCAGCCAGGCGGCGCGTCGGGCCTGTTCGCGGGTCACCCCGGCCTGCTCCAGCACGCCCGGCTCCTGGAAGGGTCGGGCCCGGATCTGGTCCCGCCGATCCCGCTCCAGCGCCCACTCCACCGACGCCCGGCAGAAGCCGCAGTCGCCGTCGTAGACCAGCAGGTGCCGGTCCCGGGGGGTCCCGGGAGAGGGGGCGTCGGTCAGTAGCCCATGGCCGCCCGGATCTTGGGATCGATGCGATCCGGCGTCCAGAACGGCTTCCAGACGAGGTTGACCTCCGCCTCGTCGACGCCCTCCACCGACTCCGCCTGCTCCTTCGTGCCGGCCAGGATCTGCTCGCCGGCCGGGCAGCCGGGGCTGGTGAGGGTCATGGTCACCCGGGCCTGTCCGTCCTCGATCTCGACGTCGTAGATCAGGCCGAGATCCACGATGTTGACCCCCAGCTCCGGATCGGAGACGGCCCGCAGCGCCTCGCGGACCTTCCCGTGGATCTCGGACCTGGGCTCGTCGGGCAGGCCGACCTCGTCGCGCTCGGTTTCCTGACTCATGGCTCCTCGGTTGGGCTCGTGGTCCTGGTTTCCGCGCGGTTCCTTCGCCCCGGTGCATACCCCCGAGGGCGGGCCGTGTTGTGGGCCGACGGCGGGGCTCCGCCAGCCGACACTCTGGTCGTACGTACGTACAATATGTACGTACAACCAGAAGAGGCGGGGGACCCCCGGGGCGAGGCTCCCCTCAGCCGACCTCGGCCAGCTTCACCCCGGGATCGGAGAGGCGCTCCTCGAGCTCCTCCAGCTCCGGCCGACGGCGCACCAGCTCGCGACAGTCCTCCAGGGAGTCGTTGTCGTTGACGAGGATGGCCGCGCAGATGCGGTCCTGGTCGTCGCCGCAGAAGATCACGCTGCCCTCCTCCGAGCCGGGATCGCCGCGGCGGACCGTGCGCTCCGTCTCGGCCGGTCGCCCGAAGGCGTTCAGGCTCAGGTCGAAGACGTCGGAGAAGAAATAGGAGAGGTGGTCGTAGGGCTCGCGCTCGCCCGCCATGTTGCGGCCCACCCGGCGACCGTGCGCCTTGGCGTGGTCCCAGTGCTCCACCCGGGCCAGGTCGCCGAAGACGGGGTCCGGGAAGCGCGCCACGTCGCCGGCGGCGTAGACGTAGCCGTGGCTCGTCTCGCCGAACCGGTCGACGACGATCCCGTCCTGCACGCCGAGGCCGGCGTCGGCCGCGAGCTCCTGGTTCGGCTCGATCCCCACGCCCACCACGACCAGCTCGCAGGGCAGCTCGGTCCCGTCGTGGAGCACGGCCGACTCGACCCGCCCGTCGCCGCGCAGCTCCTGGACCGACGATCGCAGGCGGAACTCCACGCCCCGCTCCTCGAAGTACTCCTGCAAGAAGGAGGAGAGGTCGCCGGGCAGCAGCCGCGACCATACGCGGCCGGCCAGCTCCACGACGGTGGGCTGGACGTCCAGCTCCCGGAAGGAGGCGGCCAGCTCCATCCCGATGAAGCCGGCACCGATGAGCAGGGCGTTCTCGGCCTCCTCGGCCTCCTCCCGCAGGGCCTCCGAATCCTCCACGGTCCGGAGGACGTGGACGCCGTCGAGCTCCGCCCCGTCCAGGTCGAGCCGGCGCGGCCGCCCGCCGGTGGCGAGCAGGATGCGGTCGCCCCGGAAGCTCTCGCCGTCCTCGGTCTCGACGGTCAGGTCGGCGGGCTCGAGGCTCGTCACCCGGTGGCCGAGCTCCAGCTCCGCGCCGGCCTTCTCCTCGAACCAGCCGTCCGGCTTGACGTGGAGGAGGTCCCGGCCCGCGCCCGGCGCCTGCAGGAACTCCTTGGACAGGGGGGGACGGTGGTAGGGCGGCTCCTCCTCGTCTCCCAGGACGACGATGGAGCCGTCCTCGTCGACCTGCCGGATGCCCTCCACCGCGTGGGCGGCGGTGAGCCCGCCGCCCACGATCACGTAATCATATTCGCGCATGTCTGGGAATCGACCTCCGGGGTACCCGTCACCCCCCGGGACGCCTCGCGCCCGGGGCGGCCGGGCCCTCTCCTGCAACGTCCTGGGCTCGGCTCTCCACGCACCCTCGAAGGCGCAGGAGCCGTGCCGCAGGGCCCGTCAGCTTTCCCCGGTGCGCCGTCAGCTTCCCCCGATCCGGTAGAAGGTCACGCGCCCGGCGCCGAGCTCCGGGACGGCCAGGACGGAGTCCCGGACCAGGAAGTCGGCGGGCTGGTCGAGGCCGGTGAGCCAGGAGACCCCCCTCCGCCAGACGTCCTCCTCCTCGCGGCGGAGGTGATGCACGCGGCCGGCGCTGAAGTCGGAGACCAGCAGCCCGCCGTCCGGAGCGCGCTGGAGGCCGTCCAGGCGGCCGAAGTCGGGGGAGGCGGCCAGCAGGGTCACCGAGCTGTCGGCGGCCAGGGCCAGCACCGCCCCCTCCCAGCCGGCCACCAGCACCCGACCGCGACCGCTCCCGCCGTCGCCCCCGGGGCCCTCGGCCAGGAGACCGTTGGGGCTCCGCAGGGACCCGGCGGCCCCGAGGCGCGCGGCGTCGGAGCCGTCGGCCGAGATCCACCACACGGCGTCGCCCCGGGTGTCGGAGACATAGAGGCCGCCGCCGGGGGCCGCCGCCACGTCGTTGAGGAACTCGCTGCCGGCCAGGGCCCGGAACCAGAGGGCCGAGTCGCCGGCCAGGTCCAGGGCCACCACCCGGCGGAGGTCGGCCACGTAGGCCCGGTCCCCATGGACGGCGATGCCCTTCGGGGCGTCCAGCCGGAGGCCCGCGGTCGAGGCGTCGTACGCCCGCCGGACGACCTCGTCGCCCCGGGCCGAGACGGCGGTGACGAAGCCGGCGCCGGAGCCCTCCTCGCCGTCGGCCACGTTGGTGACGAGCCAGCGCTCGCGGGCCTCGTCCCAGGCCACGCTCTCGGGGCCCGCCAGGGAGTCGACCCGGAAGAGGACCTCCATCTCCGGCGGCGCGTCGTCGCCGACGGGACCCTCCTCTATCCCGCCGCACCCTGCCGCCGGGAGGGCGAGGGACAGGAGGACGACGGCGGCGAGGCCCCTCACGGGTTCACGGGCCGGATCTCGGCCTCGCTCACCGTGCCCCGGTCGGAGAGCCGGACCGCCGAGACCACCAGCTCGGCCACGTCGCCGGGCTGGACGATCTTCTCCCGGTCGGGATCGAAGCGGTCCTGCTTGTCGAAGAAGGGGGTGTCCACCGAGCCCGGGCAGATCGTGAGCACCCGGACCCCGTGCTCCCGCAGCTCCAGCATCATGGACTTCGACATCCCCATGACGGCGTGCTTCGAGGCGGCGTAGACCGTGCCGCCGGGGAAAGCGTTCTTGCCGGCCAGCGAGGCGACGTTGACGATCACTCCGTCCCCCCGCTCCACCATGCCGGGAGCGAAGGCGCGGGAGCAGAGGAAGAGGCCCCGCACATTGACGCCGAAGACGGCGTCGAAGTCCGCCGGCGTGAGCTCGTCCAGCTCCCCGAAGCGGGCGATGCCGGCGTTGTTGACCAGGACGTCCGGCGGACCGAGCTCGTCCCGGACGCGGCCGGCGAGGCGCCGCACGTCCTCCTCCCGGGAGACGTCGGTCGGGACGCCCATCACCTCGAAGCCGCTCCGGGCCATCGAGGTGGCGGCCTCCTCCAGGTCCTCCTCCGTGCGGGCGCAGATGGCCACGCGGCAGCCGGCCCGCCCGAGGGCCTCGGCCACGGCCCGCCCGATGCCCGTCGTCCCGCCGGTCACGACCGCCACCCGCCCGGTCAGCTCCATCCGCGGCCTCCCTCCTCCGCGTCGTCCCGTTCCGGTCCGTCGTCCGCTCCCTCTCCGCGCTCCTCGGGGCCGGCCTCCGCCTCCGCCGGGTCGCCGCCGTAGGCGGTGGCCTGCCCCACGCCACGCCGCGCCTCGACGGCCCGGTCCGCCGCCTCCGGCGGGCCCTCCTGGCGGCCCGGCCGGAGCACCCGGGCCAGCCCGCCGAGCCGCCCGGCCACGCCCTCGCCGTGGAGCAGCCTCACCAGGGCCCGGGCCCAGTCGGCCCGGTCGGCCCCGGGGAACCAGTGGGCCTCCCGCTTCATCGTGACGTTGGGCTCGGCCTCGCTCCGGGGCCGCGCGAAGGCCCGCAGCCCTTCCTCGCCGTGCGTGCGGCCGAAGCCGCTCTCCTTCACCCCTCCGAAGGGGAGGTCGGGGAGGCCGTAGTTGGTGAGGCAGTCGTTCAGCATCACCGACCCCGCCTCGAGCTGGCGGGCCAGCCGCCAGCCCCTCTCGCGGTCGGCGGTCCACACGTACGCGTCCAGCCCGTAGCGGGAGTCGTTGGCCAGGCGGACGGCCTCCTCCTCGTCGTCGACAGCGATCACCGGGAGGACGGGCCCGAAGGTCTCCTCCCGGAAGACGCGCATCTCCGGGGTCACCCCGGCCAGCACCGTGGGCTCGTAGAAGGTGCCCGGGCCCTCGCGCCGCCGGCCGCCGGTGAGGACCTCGGCCCCCTTGCTGCGGGCGTCCTCCACGTGGTCCTCCACCACGTCGATCTGCTCCGGCCGCGTCAGCGCCCCCACGTCGGGGTCCTCCGAGCGCGGGCCGGTGTGGAGCCGCCGGGTCTCCTCCTCCACCATCCGGAGGAAGCGGTCGTGGACGTCCCGGTGGACGAGCACCCGCTCCACCGACTGGCAGATCTGGCCCGCGTGGAAGAAGGCGCCCCACACGGCGCCCCGGGCGGCCCGCTCCAGGTCGGCGTCCTCCAGCACGATCATGGCGTCCTTGCCGCCCAGCTCCAGCACCACCGGCGTCAGGTGGCGGGCGGCCCGCTCCATCACCTTCCTCCCCGTGTCGACGCTGCCGGTGAAGGCGACGACGTCCACGGGGGCGTCCACCAGGGCCCGCCCCGTGGAGCCGTCGCCCGTGGCGACCTGCACCAGGTCGGGCTCCGGGAGCACCTCCGTGGCCAGCTCCCCGAAGGCGAGGGAGGTGTAGGGCGTGAGCTCCGAGGGCTTGAGGACCACCGCGTTGCCCGCGGCCAGGGCCGAGGCGACGGCCCCGGCGGTGATGGCCAGGGGGAAGTTCCAGGGCGTGATGACGCCGGCCACCCCGTGGGGCTCCCAGCGCACCCGCCCCCGATGGGTGCCGGGCCCCAGGAAGCGGTGGCGTCGCTCGCCCAGCACGCGGCCGGCGTGGCGGGCGGCGTAGGCCAGGCTGTCGCAGGCCGGGTGGATCTCGGCCATGTACACGTCCACCAGCGTCTTGCCCGTCTCCCGGGCCACCGTCCCGGCCACCTCGTCCATCCGGTCCACCAGCCGCGACTCGATCCGGCGCAGGTGGTCCGTCCGCTCCTCCAGCGACCGGTCGGCCCAGATCCGCCCGGCCGCCCGGGCCCGGTCGACCATCTCCCGCACCTCCTCCGGCCCGCGCACGGGCACCCGGCCGATCTCCCGGCCGGTGTCGGGCTCCCGGACCGTGAGCGTCCGGTCCTCGCCGCCGGCGTCGGGGGTCACGGCTACTCCTCCTGCGGCCAGGAGGAGCTGTGGTCGTGGACGATCCGCCAGCCGTCGTCGATCCGCTCGAGGACCAGGGTGAAGGGCCCGGAGCCGGTGACCCCCGTCGTGTCGTGGAGGACCCAGGTGGCCACGCCCACCGACACGTCGTCGGTGATGGACCGCACCCTGAGGTCCTCGAAGCGGAGGCTGTCCCGATCGGCCCCCTCGGCGAACAGCGGGGCGTAGCGCTGCCGGATGGACTCGTAGCCCACGCGCACGCCCGTGCCCCCGACGTAGGTGGTGCGGGCGGTGGGCAGGTAGACCGACATGAAGGCTTCCAGGTCGCCCCCGTTCCAGCCGGCGGCCGAGGAGTCCAGCATGGCCCGCACCCGCGCGTCCAGCCCCGGGCCCACCTGGCTCCGCTCCTGCTCGGCCCGCTCCGCCGGCTCGATCCAGCAGGCGGCGGCCGCCAGGGCCAGCGCCAGGACGGCGGGGGCGGGGACCGTTCCCCGGATCACGAGGGGCCGCGGGAGTTCACGAGGAGTCGCCGGCCGAGCCGGCCGACCCGCCGTCCGGATTACCGGCCGTCCCGTCCTCCGTCGCCCCGTCCCGGTCTCCGGGCGTCCGCCCCGAGCGCCGCACCGGCTCCCATTCCGTCTCGGCCACTCCGGCGCGGTGGTTGACGGCGCGGGCCAGGGTGAAGAGGAGGTCGGAGAGCCGGTTCACGTAGGGCAGGATCACGTCCCGGACGCCGGGGCGCTCGGCGGCCAGCCGCACGATCCGACGCTCGGCCCGCCGGCAGACGGTGCGGGCCACGTGGAGCTGCGCGGCGGTGGGGCTCCCCCCGGGCAGCAGGAAGGCGTCGAGGGCGGACAGCTCCTCGTCCAGCCGGTCGATCCAGCGCTCCAGGTCCTCGATGCGGGACGCCGGGAACTCGGGGATATGGCCCTTCTCCAGCGCCGCTTCGGGATCGGCGGCGGCCAGGCGGGCGCCCACCGCGAAGAGGTCGTCCTGCACCCGCTTCAGCCGGTCGGCGTCCAGGTGGCCGCCCATGTGGTCGGCGCCCTCGTCCACGGCCAGGGCCAGGCCCACGGCGGCGTTCAGCTCGTCCACCGTGCCGTAGGCCTCCACCCGGTCGTCGGATTTCCGGACCCGCGCCCCGCCGAACAGCCCGGTCTCGCCGTCGTCGCCTCGGCGTGTGTAGATCTTCATCGGGCTCCTCTCCGGGAATCGGACGGGCGCAGGGGTCGTCGGGGCCGCTGAATATAGCGGATCGGCGGGGACCGGACAGCCGGTCCGGCGACGGTTCGGGGCCGCCCCGCCCCGGCCGCGCCCCCGGGCCCCGGCGGGGTCCGGGTCGGCGCGCTCCGGCGAGCTCAGAGGTAGGCGGAGAGCCAGTGGCGGGGCCGACCCTCCAGCTCGTCCAGGACCCGGCCCTCCAGCCGCCGCGCCTCCTCGCTCCGGCGGGCGTCGGCCGCCGCCAGCTCCGCCGCCGACCCCCGCTCGACCCGGACGCGGGCGTCGCCGACGGCCTCCAGCAGGCGGGCGAAGGGCCCGGAGGGATCCGGGCCGGCGGACGGGTCGGCGGACGGGATGGCGGAGGGACCGGCGGATCCCGACGCCGCGTCGTCGGGCTCGGGGTCCTCGCGTCGGTAGGCGCACCGCAGGTGCCCCGCCATCGGGTAGGCCTCGAGGCCGACGGACCGCTCGCCCAGCGCCCGGCGGGCCCGCCGGGCGGCGTCGTCGAAGCCGCTCCGCCCGGTGCGGACGGCCACCAGGCTCACCCGGGGATCCCGCGCGGCGCCGGCGGCGGGGAGGCCCGGGGGCTGGCCCTCGCCGTCCAGCGTCGCGCCGTCCAGCGTCGCGCCGTCCGGGGCGTCGGCCCTCCCGCCGTCCGTTCGGTCGTCCGCAGCGTCGTCCCCTCGGCCGGTTGCCCCGCCCGCCGCCAGGGGATCGAAGGCCTCGGGCTCCCCGCCCTCCAGACCGGCCCCGCGCCCGGCCGCCCACTCCCGCAGCTTCTCCAGCCGGAGGGACACCGAGGCCTCGGTACCCACCAGCCGCACCTCGAGCCGGCCGCCGTCGGGGCCGGCCGGGGACCAGCTCCACACGGCGGCGTCGGGCCGCACCGAGGCGTCGGCGTCGGACGTGGCCAGGGCGCCGGCGACCGCCAGGGGGTCGGGCGCGCCGTCCCCGTTCTCGGGCGCCACGACGGGGCGGGCCATGGCCTCGGGCGCCGGCCACAGCCGGAAGGTGACCCGGTGGAGGACGCCTGTGCGGCCGAAGGCGCCGGCCACCGACCGGACCATGGAGTAGCCGGCCACGTCCTTCATGACCGCCCGCCCCCAGCGAAGCAGCTGGCCGTCCCATCCGGCCAGGCCGCAGGCCAGGAGCTGACGCTTGAGGTCGCCGTAGCTCTGGTCGAAGGGGCCGGCCGGGGCGGTCGCCGCCAGCCCGCCGGCCGACATCCCGAGGGCCGGCCCGCCCAGGGGCACCCACACGCCCTCCCCGGCCAGGGCGGCGAGGAGGTCGGGCACCCGGGTGCCGCCGCCGGCGGCCACCGTCAGGTCCCGGGGGCGGAGCTCGCGGAGCCCGGCCAGGGAGGCGGTGGAGAGGACGTCCGCCGCCTCGCCGGCTGCAGCTTCGTCCGCGGCGCGCCGGACGGCCGGCGGCGTCCCCCCGGCCCCGGTGGGCAGGAGGGACCGCCCCTCCGCCGGGCGGCGGGCCAGCAGGTCGGCCAGCTCGTCCGGGTCGGCGGGCGTCAGCCGGTCCATGCGGCGGGCGCGCGACCGGGGGGTGGGCGGGCGCGATCCGACGATCGGGCGGCCGTCCCCGGCGCCCTCACCCGTCCGCCGAGGCCAGGATCTCGCGGACGCGGTCCGGGTCGTCGGCGAGCTCCCCGGCCAGATCCTCCACCTCCGGCCGGGTGTCGACGGGGTCCAGGCCGACGAACTCGGCGCTCGTGCCGTCGACCTCGATGAAGGAGAGGGTGAGACGGTAGCCCTCCACGCCGGTGGCCTTCTTGGCGATGAGGTCCACCGTCCAGGAGGTGCCCCGCGCCCGGAGGTCGTCGGCCACCCGGAGCTCCTGCTGGTCGCCTCGTCGGTATCGCGCCATGGGTCAGCCCGTGGGGAGCACCTTGCCGGGGTTCGAGAGCCCCCGGGGGTCGAAGGCCCGCCGCAGGGAGCGTTGTCGCTCCAGCTCGGCGGAGGAGAAGATAAGCGGCAGCAGGTCCTGCTTGTCCACCCCCACGCCGTGCTCGCCGGTGATCGTCCCGCCGGCGTCCACGCACAGCCGGGCGATGCGGGCGGTGGCCCGGTGGACCCGCTCCAGCTCCTCCGGATTCGAGCCGTCGAACAGGAAGTTCGGGTGGAGGTTGCCGTCGCCGGCGTGGAAGAAGTTCACCACCCGGAGGTCCAGGTCGCCGGCCACCTCCCGCACCTTCGGCAGCAGTTCGGGCAGCGCGGTGCGGGGCACCGTCATGTCCTGCACCAGCAGGTGGGGCGCCAGGGGCTCCAGGGCGTGGTAGGCCTCCCGGCGCGCCTTCCAGAGCCGGTCCCGCTGGCCGGGGTCGGCCGCCGCCAGGATCTCCCGCGCGCCCGCCGCCTGCAGCGCCTCGCCGGCGGCCAGAAGGTCGGCCTCGGCCTCCTCCTCGAAGCCCTCCGTCTCCACGATGAGGGCCGCCGCCACGTCGGTGGGCAGCCCGGCCGCGTGGGGGGAGGCCTCCACCGCCTCCAGGGCCTCGCCGTCCATCAGCTCCATGGCCACCGGCACCACCCGGGAGAGGATCTCGCTCACCGCCCTCCCGGCCGCCTCCAGGTCGTCGAACAGGGCCAGGGCCGTGCGGACGGCCGGCGGCCGGGGCACCAGCCGCACGTCCACGCGCGCCACCACCCCCATCGTGCCCTCCGAGCCCACGAACAGGCCGCCCAGGTCCAGGCCACCGTCCTCGCCCCGGACCAGCTCCACCGGCTCCCCGTTCGACAGGACGACCTCCAGCCCCAGCAGGTGATCGGTGGTGACGCCGTGGCGCAGGCAGTGGGGGCCGCCTGCGCCGGTGGCCACGTTGCCGCCGATGGAGCTGAACTCGTGGCTCGAGGGGTCGGGCAGGTACCGGAGGCCGTGGCGCTCGGCCGCCTCGCTGATGTCTGCGGTGATGACGCCGGGCTCCACGGACGCCCGCCGCTCGTCCGGATCGATCTCCAGGATCCGGTCCATCCGCTCGGTGCTCACCACCACCGACTCGCGCGGTACGGCCGCCCCGGCCAGCCCCGAGCCCGCGCCCCGGGGCACGAAGGGCACGCCGGCCTCGGCCAGCATCCGCACGGCCTCGACGAGGCCGTCGCGGTCGTCGGGACGCAGGGCCGCCAGGGGGGTGCCCGGGTCCATGGGAAACTCGTCCGTCCGGTAGGGGACGAGCCGGTCGGGATCGGTGAGGACGGCCTCCTCCCCCAGCCGCTCCCGCAGGCGGTCGGCGAGGCCGGGGTCCAGGGAGGCGGGCTCGGGGGCGACGTCGGGGCTCTCCATCGGGGGCAGGCTAGGGCCCGGGGCGGCCGCGGGGCAACCGTCCGCGGGGCACCGGCGTCCCCCGTGGTGCGGCGGGCCCGCACCCGGCCCCGGCGCCCCCGGTCCGGCGGTGACGGCCGGGCGGAACACTCCGCCGCTGGCGTGTATCCATGTCATGCCCGGAAGGCCCCGGCCGTGGCCACGTTCCGGGTGTCCCATCGGGTTGACAGATCCGGTCAGCCCGGGTATGCTGTACGGTCCGTTGCGGGGTGGAGCAGTCTGGTAGCTCGTCGGGCTCATAACCCGAAGGTCGCGGGTTCGAATCCCGCCCCCGCTACTTTCCAGCGTGACCCTTCCGCCACCCGAACAGGCCACGATGATCCGCTTCGCGCTCGCCAGAGAGTTTCACAATGCCAGGCGCCGCGCCCGGTTCTGGACCCGGCGGGCGGCGAGAGGTCGCGAGCGCACCGGATAGAGCGGACGTCACGCTTCCGAGCCTCGCGCCCCGCCTCGCGGCCGACGCCAGGCGGGGCTTTGCTTTGGGTCGGGGATCGGTGAAGAGGTTCCCGGCCCGGACGGTACGAGCTTTTTGACAACACGGTCGGGTCAGGACAGGACGGGCGGTCCCGGACCGGGGCGCCCGGCCGAGCGGCACGGCGACCTGACGATCCGGGGTAGCTCAGCGGCAGAGCGGGTGGCTGTTAACCACTAGGTCGCGGGTTCGAATCCCGCCCCCGGAGCTGACGACCCGTCCCCGGTAAGGGGCGGATGCCGAAAGGTGACAGGTGCGGAAGGGACCCGTCAGGACGGCGCGGGGGGTGGCTGGGTAGCTCAGGCTGGTAGAGCACCGCACTGAAAATGCGGGTGTCGGC
>CAZSKS010000050.1:0-9560 GCA_964607465.1 uncultured Gemmatimonadota bacterium
GGCCGGACTACCGGACCGCCATCGTCCTCCGGCACGTGGAGGGACGGGCCTACGACGAGATCGCGGAGATCATGGACGTGCCGCTGGGCACGGTGAAGACCTACATCCACCGGGCCCGGAAGGAGCTGCAGGACCGGCTGTCGCATCTGAGGGACGAGCTCGGGGGGGCGGGAGCGTGAAACCTGTCCCCGGAGGGACCCGTAGGGAGCCACGGAAGCAGCGAGGACACCCATGAGTGAGAGAAACGTGACCGGAAGCCACCTGAGCCAGGAAGAGCTGGAGCTCTTCGTCCCGCGCCTGCGGGAGGAGGGACCGTCCGGCCCCCGGCCCGAGCAGGAGGAGCACCTGGAGGATTGCGGCCGCTGCCGCCGCGAGCTCCGGGCCCTCCGCTCGCTGGACGAGGCGCTGGCCGGCCTCCCGCCGCTGGAGCCGTCGTCCGGCTTCACCGACGCGGTGATGGCCCGCGTGCGGCTCCCGGTGCCCTGGTATCGCCGGCTGTGGGCGTGGATCGCCCGGCACTGGCTCGCCGTCTCGCTGGGCCTGAGCGGCCTGGCCTCGGGCGGCCTGGTGGCCTGGTGGGTGAGCACCCGTCCGGAGCTCACCCTCGGCGGTCTGGCCGACTTCACCCTGGAGCGGGTCGTCGCCCTCTTCTGGAGCCTCGTGGTGGCCGGCGGGCGGCTGGCCTGGCGGACCGGCCTGCCGGACGCGCTGGCCGAGCTGGGCCGCACGGTGGACCCGGTGCAGGCGCTGCTGGGGATGGCGGTCCTGGCGGTGTGCAGCCTGACGGCCGGGACCGTGATGGCCCGCCTGCTCGACGAGAAGATGCCGCCGCGCATGCGCGCCGCGGGGAGCTCACGATGACCGAAGGACGAATGATCATGTCGATCTCGACGACCCGCCCCTCGACGGGCCTCCTGCGGCGGACCGCCGCCGCCCTGGGCCTGCTGGCCCTCCTCTCGGTCGCGACCCTGTCGGTGGGGGCGGCTGCTTCGCCCCTCGCCGCCCAGGAGTCCGAGATCGTCGGCTCCTCCATGACGGTCTCCCCCACGCGGGCGGCCCTGGAGATGGAGCTCGCCGACGGGGCGACCCACACCGTCGCCTTCGAGGACGGGACCGTGACGGTGGACGGAGAGACGGTGGGGAGCTACGAGCCGGACGGGGCCCTGGCCCGCGCCTGGCGCCAGCTCCTGGCCGGCGCCATGGACGAGGACGCCGGCTTCCGTCTGGACGCCGCCCGCCTGCGTGACTGGAGCCCGCCTTCCGGCGGGGCTCCCGACGCCACCGTGGAGGGGCTGACGTCGGCCCTGGACCGGATCCTGGGCGCGGAGGCGGAGCCCACCCCGGCGACCGACACCGGCGAGGCCGTCTCCGTCACCTCCCCGGCGGGCGACCGGCTGACCATCGCGCCGGGCCGGCTGTCGGTGGAGCGGCTGGTGGACGAGCTGTCCCGCCTGCGGAGCTCCCTCGAGCTGCTGGGATCGGACGCCCGCGGCGCCGCCGAGGACCTGGCCCTGGTCGTCCACGACGACCACGCCATCCCCGAGGGACAGGTCGTCGACGGAAACCTCGCCCTCCTGAGCGGCCGCTTGAGCCTGGGGGGCGAGGTCCGGGGCGACGCCCTCGTGCTGGACGGGCAGCTGGTGCTGGAGCCCACCGGTCGCGTGGACGGTGACGTCTTCCGGGTGGGCGGCGAGGTGGAGCGGGCCGGCGGACGGGTCGCGGGCGAGTTCCTCTCCGTCGAGCCGGCCTCCCCGGCCCCCGCCGCCGACGCCCGGGACCGGGCCGACGAGGCCCGGGAGCGGGCGGACCGCATCGAGCGGGAGGTCCGGGACCGGGTCCGGGACGCCATGCGGCGACACGAGCCCGGCTTCTTCGGGAGCGTGGGCCGCAACGTCGGCCGGGCCTTCGGCGGCGTGGTGGGCATCGCGGGGGCGCTGATCGTCCTCGGCCTCATCGGGGCGGGCCTGGTCTACTTCCTCCGCCCCCAGCTGGAGGTCGTGGCCGACACGACCCGCCACAGCCTGGGACGGTCCTTCGGCGTGGGGCTGGCCGGACAGATCCTCTTCTTCCCGGTCCTGCTGGTCCTGGTGGTGGCCGTCATCACCTGGCTGGTCATTCCCTTCTACCTGGCGGCCGTGGCCGCCGCGCTCATCGCGGGCTACCTGGCGGTGGCCCACTCCACGGGCGAGGTGCTGGCCCGGCAGCGCTACCGGTACGAGTGGATGGAGCGGCTCCGCCGGTCCAACTCCTACTATTACGTGCTCAGCGGCCTGGCGGCCCTGCTGCTGCCCTTCGCCCTGGCGGAGGCGCTGCATCTGTTCGGCGGCTGGCTGGGCTTCCTCCGGGCCACCCTGGGCTTCGTGGCGTCCGTCATCACCTGGGCGGCCATCACGGCCGGCTTCGGCGCCGTGCTGCTCTCGCGGGGCGGGCAGCGCACCGAATTCGCCCGACCCGGCGGCCCGACGGCCGGCGGCGCGGGCGGGCGCAGGACGGCCGGCGGCGCGGGGAGCGGGACCACGGCCGGCGGCGGCCGGACGGAGGCGCCGTGAGCGCCGGGCAGCGAAACGCGCCCGCCGGGGGGATGCCGGGGGGGACGCCGGCCACCCGGGGACGGCCGCGACCGGGGCGCGCCCTGATCCTGGGGATCGCCGGCGGGCTGCTGGCCGTGACGCTGGCCGCCGGACCCGCCCGCGCCCAGGGCTGGCTGGACATGACCACCGCCCGGCAGGCGGACGGGGCGTCCCGGATGGACCTCCAGGTGGAGTACGCCGCGGGCCAGCTCCGTGTCGGGCCCGCCGAGGAGGGCCTCCTGTACGAGGCCCGGCTCCGCTACCGGGGCGACGCGTTCCGTCCCCTCCGCGACTATCAGCTGTCGGACGGCACGGCCCGGGTACGTCTCGGCCTGCAGAGCCGGGACGGGCGCTCGGACCTCGACCTGGACTGGGGCAGCCTGCGCGACCTGAACCTCGGCGATCTGGACGACGCCTCCGGCGAGGGGCGGCTGGAAGTGGGAATCGCCCGGGAGGTGCCCACGGCCCTGGAGGTGACCGTCGGCGCGGCGGAGGCCGAGATGGAGCTGGGGGGGCTCCCCCTGACCGAGCTGCTGGTCACCACCGGCGCCAGCGAGACCACCGTCCGGTTCGACGCGCCGAACCCCTCCGCGATGGAGCGGATGGAGATCAAGGCGGGCGCGGCGGAGATGGAGCTCCTCGAGCTGGCCAACGCGGCCCCCCGGCGTCTCCGGGTGGAGGGCGCGGTGGGCGACGTCACCCTCGACTTCACCGGCGACTGGCGCCGTGACATGGACGTCACGGTGAAGGTCGGCCTCGGCTCCCTCACGCTCCGCATCCCGTCGGACGTGGGGGTGCGGCTGCAGAGGAAGAGCCTGCTCAGCTCCTTCAGCGGCTTCGGGCTCCGGGAGGCCCACGACGGGAGTTACCGGAGCGAGAACTGGTCGGAGGCCGAGCACCGGCTGGAGCTGTCGGTGGACGCCGCCTTCGGCTCGATCGACGTGGTGCGGTTGGACTGAGGCCGAGCGGCCGGCTCGCGATCAGCTCCGGCCGGGACGCACCACCACCTCCGCCCCCCGCCCCACGCCCAGCCGCTCCGCCGCGCTGCCGTCCCGGACGCATACCTCCAGCGTCCCCACGGAGCCGCGGATGAGGACGGCCTCGCCCGGCGCCACGGAGGCGAAGCTGTCGCCGAGCGTGACGATCCGGTGGTCGCCGACCTCGACAACCGGCGATGCCGGCAGCCAGCCGGTGGGCACGTTCGTCACCAGGTTGCCGAACCGGTCCACGTGCACCACGGAGCCACGGACCGCGTCGCCCTCCCGCCGGGGCGCCTCCAGCTCCAGCCGCGCCAGCTCCTCGGGGTCCAGGACGGGGCCCAGCTCCGCCGGGTCCCCGCCGGCCGCCAGCCGCGCCGCGGCGGGAGCGAAGAGATCGCGCCCGTGGAAGGTGTCGGAGAGGGGCTCCAGGCCCACCCGGTCCGGATCGAGCTCCCGGGCGGCCTCGACGCGGCTCCGGGTCGACGTCTCCCGCGTCGCCCGGCCGGCCCCCGTGTCCGGGCTGGCGTCTTCCACGGTCCCGGCCACCGCCCCCGCGCCGCCCCGCTCCGCCAGGGTCAGAAGCCCGTTGTCCGGGGCCACGAGCCACCGGTCGTCGATCCGGGCCGCCACCGCCTCCCGCTCACCCCCCACGCCGGGGTCCACCACCGCCAGGTGTACCGTGCCCGGCGGGAAGCGGGGCCAGATCCGGCCCAGCACCCAGGCTCCCGCCCGCACGTCGCCCGGCGGGACGTCGTGGGTCACGTCGACCAGCCGGGCGTCCGGGGCCCCCTCCAGCAGGACGCCCTTCATCTCCCCGACGTAGCCGTCCCGGGTCCCGAAGTCGGTGACCAGGGTGATCGCGCGCCTCATCTCGCCTCCTCGTCCGACGTCCGGCGGCCCGCCGACGCCGCCGCGCTTCCCGCGGTCGCGACCGTCCTTCCGCGGCGAGACCGCGGAGGGCTCATAGCGTCCGCTGCCGCCATCGCCCGCGGCGCCAGATCCACGCCATGGCGGCGCCCCGCGCCACCGCCGTCCCGCTGATGGTCCACCAGATGCCCGCCAGCCCCATCACCGCCGATAGGCCGACGGCCAGCGGCAGCCGGGCCACCGTGAGAAGCACCGACGCCGCCATGGGCAGCAGCGTGTAGCCGGCACCGCTCATGGCGCTCTCCAGCACCAGGTCCAGGCCCATGAAGAGCTGGGCGACGGCCACGATGCGGAGGTAGGCGCTCCCGTCCCGCACGACTCCCGGGTCGTCGGTGAAGACGGCCATCACCGCCTCCGGCCACACGAGGAAGACGACCGCCACCAGCGCCCCGGCCGCCGTGGCGTAGGCGGTGGCCGTCTCCCCCGACCGGCCGGCCCGGTCGGGGGAGCCGGCGCCCAGGTTCTGCCCCACCGAGGTGGCCGCCGCCACGCCGAAGCCCAGACACACCATGTAGCTCAGCGACTCCAGCTTGTGGCCCACCCCCAGGGCCGCCAGGGCCGAGGTGCCGAACTGGCTCGTGAATCGGGTGAGGACGACGTAGACCAGCGAGAAGACAAAGCCGCTGGCCGCCACGGGCAGCCCGACGGACGCCAGCCGGCCGAGGACCCGGCGCCGTGGCCGGTCCCGCGCGATCAGCCCCCGCCGGGCCAGCAGCACGAACCCCAGGGCGCAGCCGACGCCCCGGGTCAGGAGGGTCGCCGCGGCGGCGCCCCGGATGCCCAGCGACGGCACGGGTCCCCACCCCAGGATCAGGAGCGGGTCCAGGGCCAGGTTCAGGACCACCGCCAGCGCCAGGAGCCGGAAGGGCGTCCGGGTGTCCCCGGCGGCCCGGAAGGCGGCGTCCATGACGAAGTAGAGGAACACCACCGGCACGCCGGACAGGTAGACTGCCAGGTAGCCGGCGCCCTCCACCGTGACGGCCGGGGGCGTGGCCATGACGTCGAAGAGGAGGTCGAGCCCCCACAGCCCCGCCGCACCCACGGCGACCGACAGGAGCAGGGCCAGCGCCGTGGCCTGGTAGGCCGCCCGGGCCGCCCGCCCTCCGGCGCCCTCGCCGTGCCGGCGGCTGGCCACGGCCGTGAGCCCCGTGGAGGCCAGGCTGGCCAGGGCGAGCACCATCCACACGGCGAAGCCGCCCGTGGAGACCCCGGCCAGGGCGTCGGCTCCCAGGCCTCGGCCGACCCAGAAGGTGTCGGTGACGTTGAAGAGCGCCTGCAGGAGGGCCTGGGCCACGGCGGGCCCGGCCAGGCGGAGGACGGCGGACCGGACCGACCCGGTGGTCGGGTCGACGGCCGGGCCGGGTCCCCTCAGCGCGGGTCGGAGCCCGTGGTCCCGCCCGACGGGCCCGCCGAGGCCGCGCCGGCCGCGTCGGCGGCCTCGTCGGCCTCCCGCTCGGCCGCCATCTCGACGATCCGCTCACGGGCCGTCGCGGCCACCTCCCGGAGGGCCTTCGCCTCGGGCGAGTCCGGCCGGCCCAGCACGGTCGGCAGCCCCCGGTCGCCCTCCTCGCGGACGGCGATGCCCAGGGGGACGGCCCCGAGGAAGGGGATGCCCTGGCTGGCCGCCAGCTTCTCGCCGCCCCCGGAGCCGAAGATCTCGTGCTGGCTGCCGCAGTCGGGACAGACGAAGCCGCGCATGTTCTCCACGATCCCGCTCACCGGGATCTCCAGGCGCTCGAACATGCGCACGCCCTTCAGGACGCCGCCCACCGCCACGTCCTGCGGGGTGGTGACGAAGACGCCGCCGTCCAGGCGGACCAGCTGGGCCAGGGAGAGCTGGGCGTCGCCCGTCCCCGGGGGGAGGTCCACGACCAGGTAGTCCAGCTCGCCCCACCGCACCTGCTGCAGGAACTGGCGGACGATGCCCTGGATGATGGGCCCCCGCCAGATGGACGGGGTGTCCTCGTCCACGATGAAGCCGAGGCTCATGAGCTGGACCCCGTGCGCCTCCAGGGGCACCACCTCGTCGTCCTCCATCCGGGGCCGCTCGTGGACGCCGAACATGGTGGGGATGTCGGGGCCGTAGACGTCGGCGTCCAGCAGCCCCACCCGGTGGCCCTCGTCGGCCCACGCGGCGGCCAGGTTGGTGGCCACCGTGGACTTCCCCACGCCCCCCTTGCCGGAGCTCACCGCCACCACGTGCTCCACCCCGGGCAGGGCCGGCGCCTCCTTCGGGTGCCGGGACGCCGCCTCGCGGTCGGCCGCCTGGGGGCGGGGGCCGCCCGGGCCGCCGCCGGGGGCTCCGGGGCCGCCGTGGTCGTGGCCCTGGCCCCCTCCGCCGCCGCTTCCCTGCCCCATGATGGGCAACGACCGGCCGGTGGCCCGCTCACTGGGGGAGGGCGCGTCCGAGTCGGCGTCGGACCCGGGCTCCCCGCCTTCGCCGGAGGGCGAGCCCCCCGGCCCGGCGGCCGCTCCCGGCCTGCCGCCGGCCGCTTCCGAGGCCGCCGCCCCGTCGCCCATCCCGGGGTCGCCGCGACCGTCGGCGGCGGACGACCCCGTCCGCAGCCCCACCCGCACGGCGGTCACACCGTCCACCGACGCCGCCGCCTCCCGGGCCGCCGCCACCAGCTCGGCGGGCTCCTCCGGCGCCAGCACGAGGTCGAACCGGACCTCGCCGCTCTCCTCCACCCCGAGGTCACGGACCCGATCCTCCGCCACCAGGTCCACGGGGCCGTCCGGCCCCTCCACGCTACGGAGCACGTCGCGAACCTGGCTCTCGAGCGGGGGCGTCGACGTCATACTGTACCTTGCGGTGGTGCGCCGCGGCGCCCGGCGGAACGGCCGCGGCGGAGGAACCTTCGCTCTTCGGTCGGCGACGCGGGCTTCGGGCGCCGCCGCGGGATGGGTCCTCCCCTCGGGAGGTGACCCGGTCCGCTCACCGGGCGCGAGCGGGGGTGGTCTCAGATCGCCTCGACGGAACGGACCTCCGGCACCTGCATCCTCAGGCGCTGCTCGATGCCCGCCTTCAGCGTCATCATGGACATCGGACACGCGTGACAGGCGCCCACCATGCGGAGCCGGACGAGACCCTCGTCCCGGTCGAAGCCCACCAGCTCGACGTCGCCGCCGTCCGCCCGGATGGCGGGACGGATGGTGGCCAGGACGTCCTCGATCTGCTCCCGGGGCTCCGTGCCGCGGGAGGAGGTGGCGGATTCGGTCATGGAGCCGTGTCTGATGTCCCCGTTGCCGGCCGCCCGAAGCGGCCGCCGACGCTCGTCGCCTCGAAGCTACCCGACGTGTGAAACCCCGTCAACGCGAGGGTGTTTCACGCCCCTCCGCCCGGCCTCCGGGCGCGGGGACCAGCTCCAGCCGGTCCACCGTGACCGTCTCCACGGCCGCCGAGTCCAGGGGGAGCGGTGCCAGCCCACCCCCGTCCCGCCACCGCCGGCTCATGTCGCGGTAGTGGGGCGAGAACGGGAGGCCGCTCTGGCCCGTGGGGAGCAGGACGCCGGCGGTCGGCGGCCCCGGCCCCAGCGACACCACGAGCCGCTCCGAGGGCCCGTAGTCCCCCGTCCAGGGCGGCCGCCACGACGCGGAGTCCAGGGAGCGCCACCGCCGGTAGTCGTCCGGCCGCACCGTGCGGGGGGCGCCCGGCGACGGGTGCGGCCCGACGTGGAAGCCGAAGACCCTCTCCAGCCACGCCTTCCGGCCCAGCGGGTGGGTGTGACGCTCCCGGTGGAGCTCCCCCCAGGGGCGCAGGCCGGTGGCGTCCACGGCGTCGCGGAGGGCACGCTCCTCCAGCCCTTCCAGGGTCTCGACGCTGTCGGTGGTGACGTCGTCCACCCATCCCCCGTCCCCGTCGCCCTCCACGACGCGGAGCAGCGCCGCCATGGGGAAGTAGCTCCACGTCCGGCTCGACCGGTACTCGTCGGCCGCCACCAGGCTCCGGAGCCGGTACGCCCAGGCGTAGAAGAGGCCGGCGCCCCGGGCGTCCCGGGAGACGCGGCGGTCCCACCCCCCCAGCAGGGCGGCGGCCGAGTCCCGGCCCGTCCGGCGCGCGGCGGCCACGGCGCGATCCACCAGCCGCTCGGCCAGCAGGCTCCGCACGTCTCGCTGGAGTTCCACCATGTCTTCCGGCGAGGCGTCCCGGGTCGTCTCCAGCACGTCCTCGATCCTCCGGGCCCGGAACGGGATCGGATAGTCCACGCCGAGCGTCCCGAACAGCCCTGGCGCCTGCAGGTTGTTGGCGCTGGCGAGGACACCGCGTCCGTCGGCCTCCGGGGGCGGGAGCCGGAGCGACGGCATGGAGTCGGGGGGCCAGGTGCCGGGCCAGCCCCTGCCCACCACCCCGGCCGGGGCCGGCAGCTCCCCGCTCCACGCCGGACGGCGGGGCACCCTGCCGCTGAGGCGGTAGCCCAGGGTGCCGTCCGCCGCGGCCCACAGGACGTTCTGCTGGGGGGAGTCGAAGGACGCCACCGCCCGCCCGAAGTCCCCGGGCCGCGTGGCCCGGTTCATGGTCATCAGGCCCTCCAGCTCGGTGGTGGGGCCCGCCGCCAACCACAGGGCCGACAGGGTGACTCCCGGGTCGGGCAGGGCGTCCGTCAGGATCGGCCCGCGTACAGTCTCGCGCACCCGGTGGACCACCGGCTCGTCGCGACCCCGGACGCGGATCGTCTCCCGTCGGACGGTGAAGTCCCGCCACCCCCTGGGCGTCCGGTAGGCCGAGCCGTCCTCGCTCACCGTCTCGACCGCGAAGTCCATGTCGTCCACCATCCCATTGGTGAACGACCACGCGATCCCCCGGTTGAAGCCCACGATGACGCCCGGCGCCCCGGGCAGGGTGAGCCCCGCCGTCGCGTGGCCGCCCGCCCGGGCGTGGAGGCCCATCACGTACCAGATGGCCGGAGCGCGGAGCCCGAGGTGCATGTCGTTGGCCACCAGGGGATGGCCGGAGCGGGTCCGCTCTCCGGCCAGGACCCAGCTGTTGGAGGCGTGGAGGCCCACCCCCTCCAGCCACCGGAGGTCGTCCCAGGTCACCGCCTGCCGGGCCGCGTCCGGTGGCCTCGCGTCGCGGGCCGCGTCC
>CAZSKS010000050.1:9660-18206 GCA_964607465.1 uncultured Gemmatimonadota bacterium
GCCGCGTCCCCCGCGGCGTCGGCCGTGGCGCCCTCCTCCCGGCGTCCCCCGCCGTCCGCCAGCACCGCCGCCCCCTCCTGGTCCGCTCCCTCCCCCCACTCCGAGCCCCGGAGGATCGTGGGCCCCCACGCCGGATACCGGGGCCGGACGACGTCGTACTTCCCGGGCGGCAGGGTACGGTAGGCGTGGTAGCGGGAGAGCTCCCGCCGCCAGGCCGAGAGGTCCAGGGCCATGACCTTCCCCACGGCGGCGCTGGCCCGGGGGCTCCAGGGCTCCGGCTCGATGCCCAGGAGGACGAACTCCGGGGGCGGGGCGCCCCGGTGGTGTCGGATCCAGGCGTTGACCCCCTCCGCGTAGGCCTCCGCCGCCCGCCGGGCCCGCGGCGACATGGCGTCGGCGCTCCGGCCGGCCGCCCCCCAGAGGTCCAGCGTCCGGAGGAGCCGGTCCGACGGCAGGGCGGCCTCGCCGAACACCTCGGACAGCCGACCGCGGGCCGTGCGCCGCAACAGCTCCATCTGCCACAGGCGGTGGGCGGCGTGCATCCAGCCCTGCGCGCGGTAGAGGTCCTCCCCGGTGGCGGCGGACAGGTGGGGGACGGCGAAGCTGTCGCTGCGGACGGTCACCTGCGACGCCAGGCCCGGCACCTCCACCGATCCGTCCGTGGGGGGCAGGGCCGTCCGGAGCCAGAACCATCCGGCGGTGACGGCCGTAGCGCCGAGGAAGAGGAGGAGGACGCCGGCCGACGCCGCCCGGCGACGCCACGTCCGGTTCACCCGGTTCCCTCCTCCGGCACGGCCTCGGCCACGGCCCGTCGGAGGGAGAGGTAATCCCGGCCGCGCCTGAGCAGCAGCCGGCGGCGGTGCAGCCGCTCCAGCAGGTCCCGGGCGACGGTCGTCGCGACCCCCAGCTCCCGTGCCAGGGCCTCCGGCCGGCTGCCCCCGTGGCGGCACACCCGTCGCCACGCCCGCTGGGCCTCCTCCTCCAGCCGTCCCAGGACGCACGGCGAGCCGTCCGTCCGCTCGGCGGCCAGGGCCAGGTCCCGCCGGCGGAGGGCCGACTCCACCGGGTCCAGATGGTGCTCCGCCAGCCCCGTGCAGAGGAAGAACCGCTCGCCGACGCCGTTGCCCGGCGCCAGGGCCGAGCTGGCCAGCTTGGCCACCACCTCGTCGGCGCAGCTGAAGTCGATGATCGAGACGCCCCGAAAGTCCAGGATCGTCACGACCGGCTCGCGGCGGCCCGCCAGCTGCTCCTCGATCCCGACCCGGACGTCCCGCCCCGTCTGGCGGGTGACCAGCACGCCGACCAGCGGCGGCCGGGAGACCCCGGGCGTCGAAGACCCCGAGCCGTGGCCGCCGGCGCCGGGCTCGCCCGGGGTCACGCCGGGACCTCCTCCGGGACGCGGGCCGGCATGACGATGAAGATCTGCGCCCCGGGAAAGCGCGGCAGGCCCTCGGCCCGGTCGGGGACGTCGTCCCAGTCGGGCACCCGGGCGATCATGGCGTCGCCGCTGCGGATGCGGATCTCGCCGTCCCAGCGCTCCACCTGCCGGCGGATGGCCTGCAGGCCCTGCCCCCGCCCGGGATCGCGGAAGCGGGACTCCCCCTGGAGGAAGGCCGCCTCGAGCGCGGCCGAGGCGGACCACCGGTCGCCGAAGCGCCGGGCGTGCTCCGAGGCCAGCGATCCCTGGAAGCCGACCCCCACGTCCATGACGGCCAGGACCACCACGTCGCGGCCCAGCCGCTTCTTCCAGTGGTACGCCTGGGCGCACACCCATCCGGCGGCCTCGGCGTGCTCCAGGATGTTCTGGCAGACCTCGGAGAGGATCACGCTGAACTGGATCACGGCGGGCTTCGGGTAGCTCAGGCGGGTCTCCAGGATGGCGGCGGCCCGCTCCCGCACCCTCTCCACCACGTGATGGACGTCATGGTGGGAGCGGATGGGCGTGATCTCCAGCAGGGCGTCCGAGTCGCGGTGGGAGCGGGTGGAGAGGCTCGGGATCTGGAACACGCCGGCGGCGCTCTTCCAGAACTCCATGCGCTCCCAGTAGCTGCGGACGTCCTGCGACTCCGGCCGCTCGATGGCCGGGGCCAGCCCGGTCCGATCCCGCGCCACCTGGCCGACGGCCAGCAGGCCCACCAGGCCGTAGGGCGACACCCACCGCACCCGCCGGGCGTCCAGCAGGATCCGGCCCCCGCTCCCCGCACCGTCGTCCCCGTCGGGCGGCGCGGCCTCGTTCAGGGAGGCCACCAGCTCCTCGAACCCCCGCTCGTCCAGCTGGGACGGCACCTCGACGACGCGGCTCACCGGCTCAGCCTCCCCCCGGGTCCAGCAGCGCCGTGCCGCCCCGCAGCGAGGCGTTGCGGGCCGCCAGGCGGTTCGCCGCGGCCACCGCCTCCGCCGGCTCCGCCCCGCCCAGGATCGCCGCGAAGCAGGTGATCCCCCAGACGTCGCCGCAGCCGGTGGCGTCGGGGGCGTCGATCCCCGGCCCGCCGGGGGCTCCCGCCCGGGACACGTCCCGGGCCGTCACCCAGGCGGCCCCCGCGGCGCCCAGCGTCACGAACAGGACCCGCGGCGCGTCGCCCACCATCGACGCGGCCAGCCTCCACGGCTCCTCCCCTCCGTCCTCGGCCAGGATCGAGAGCTCGTCCTCGTTGAGCTGAAGGTAGTCGAAGCTGCCGGCCCACGCCCGCCAGCGGTCCGGCACCCGGGGCCGGCGGATCCCGTCCTCCGGGCGGTCCAGCAGCAGGGAGTGGAGATCGCCGTAGACGGGGCCGGCCACGGCCTCCCGCAGTCGCCGGGCCGCCGCCAGATCCAGCTCCCATCCCGCGATCAGGTTAACGTACAGGGCGTCACAGGACCGCGCGAGAGGGGCCAGCTCCTCCCAGGTCCAGCCGGGCACGCCCCCCTCCAGGCGCTCCGTCCGGCTGCCGTCCTCGCGGTAGAGGAGCTCCACGCGGTTGTTGGGCTCCGGCACGAAGCGGACTCCGTCCAGGGAGCCCACCGACCGGAGACGGTCGAGCAGCGCCTCGGCCTCGCGCCGGGCGCCCCGCCCCACCTTGAGGATCGGCAGGGCGCTCCAGCCGTCGGGCCTCCGCAGCTCGAAGGCCGACAGGGCGTAGGCCAGCCCCCCCACCGCCCGGATCGGCCGCTCCCGGCCCGGGTCCCGGATCGTGTCCAGGACCAGCGTGCCGAGGATCCCCAGGCGTCGGGTGCGACCCGGGCGGTCGTCGCCCGCCCCGCGGGGCTCCCCGGTCACCCTTCCAACGCCCCGTCCTTCTCCATCTTGAAGGTGGCCGCCGCGCCCACGACCCCGGCCATGTCGCCGAGCTCGCTGCTGACGATCCGGCACGCGTCGGCCGCCTCCCGGAAGGCCCGCTTGCGGACCTCGGCCCGCAGCGGCTCGAAGAGGTGCTCGCCCGCCCGGGTCACCCCCCCGGAGATGACCACGAGCTCGGGGTTGAGGACGTTGATCAGGTTGGCGATCCCGCTGCCGAGCAGCTTGGCCGTCTCGCGCATGACCTCCCCGGCGTACAGGTCCCCGGCCACGATGGCCTCGTAGACGGTCTCGGCGGTGATGCGGGAGAGGTCGTCGTCGACCATCTCCGGAAGGACGCTGGCGGCGTCCGACTCCAGCCCCTCCACGGCCCGCGCCGCGATGGCGGGCCCCGACGCGTACGCCTCCAGGCAGCCGTAGCTGCCGCAGTTGCAGCGGCGGCCGGTGGAGTCGATGGTCATGTGGCCGATCTCGCCGGCCACGTCGGAGGCGCCGTGGTAGACCTCGCCGTCCACGACGATGCCGCCGCCGATTCCGGTGCCCAGGGTGACGGCCACGAGATGGCGCACGTCCCGTCCCGCTCCCAGCCAGTACTCCCCCAGCGCCGCGGCGTTGGCGTCGTTGTCCAGCGCCGCCTCCAGCCCGATCTCGTTGGAGACCAGGTCCCGGAGGGGGAAGTTCCGCCAGCCCAGGTTGGGCGTGTTGAGGATCGTCCCGGTGGACCGGTCCAGCGGGCCCGGCGAGCCGATCCCGATGCCGCGGAAGGCATCCTCGGGCAGGGAGGCCTCCCGCCGTGCGTCCTTCATGGCGTCGCGGATCATGCCGTTGATCCGGTCCACCACGGCCTTGGCGCCCCGCTCGGGATCGGTGGGCAGGGATCGCATGCCCAGCACCGTGCCCCCCTCCGAGGGGACGACCCCCACGTTGATGGAGGTGCCTCCCAGGTCCACGCCGACGATGTGACTTCCGGTCATGTCTCGGCCTCCCGCGCGGATCCTATCCCCGCCGATTCTCCGGCTCCGGAGCCGCGTCCCCCCCGGTGGGACCGCCCCGGCCACCCGGGACCTGCTCCGGCCACCGGAGGACGGCGGCCCCCTCCTCGGTCTCGACGCGCTCGATCGCGAGTCCCGGCATCGCTTCCGACCAGCGGCGGAGATCCCGGGAGCCCGCGGCCCTCCCGGCGTCGTCGACCAGCACCACCGCGCCGGGCGACAGACGGTCGCGAAGGACCGGAAGCACCGGGTGTCGATCGGCCGGCGGCTCGGGCGGGCCGTCGACGATCACCGCGTCGAAGCGGTCGTCCGGAGAGAGCCATCCCGTCCCGTACCAGCGCTCCTCCTCCTCGCCGACGGACCACGACCTCAGGGGAGCGTGCACGACCCTCACGACGTCCTCCAGGCCATGGCGCCGGACCAGCGCCCGCGTGCGCTCCGCCCAGGCCTCGTCGTGCTCCAGGCTCACGATCGTGCCGCGCCCGTTCCGCCGGAGCGTCAGGCCCGCGACGATCGTCGACACCCCGGACCCGCACTCGAGGACGCGCTCCGGCCGGTGCTCGGCCAGGCGCGTCGCCACCAGCAGCGCGAAGTCCGGGGACGCCGCCCATCCCCGCATCGGGGGGAGCGCCGCCCCCTCCGGGAGGATCTGGAACAGGGAGAACAGGGCTTCCAGCTGGCGATAGTCCTCCTTCTCGTGCTTCCGGAAGCTCCGATAGGCGCCCAGCACCGCGGCGACGGCGAACGCCCCCGCCAGGGCGACGGCGGCGACGAGTGACAGGGTCCCGACCGCCGCCAGGACGAGCCCCACGCCGAGGACCGCCAGGACGTCGTCCCGGCGGACGGGCACCCTGCCGATCCGCAGGTCGCCCGATCCCCGCCCTCCCCGGCCGTCCGTCGGCTCAGCCACCCTCCGCTCCCTTTCTCCCGGCGCGTTCGACGCGGTCCGATCGGAGCCGGGCCCGGCTCCCGGTCCCGACGGTCTCCAGCTCGTCCAGCCCCTCTCGGGCGCGCACCGTCCCCTCCCGCCACACGCGCCGCCGGACGTCGTAGCTCCGGGCGACGGCCTCGGCGGTGGCGTAGGGGCGGTCGTGCTCCAGGTGGAGCACCACCGCCCGGTGGCGCACCTGCCGGCACCGGAGCCCGAGATGGGTCAGCCGGTCCCCGAACTCCCGGTCCTGTCCCTTGTAGCCCATCTGCTCCTCGAAGCCGTTGACCGCCACCGCCGCCTCCCGCCACACCGACCCGTTGCCCCCGTTGAACACCGACTTGGTCGGCGTCACCACATCCAGCAGGGCGGCCAGCCAGCGCTTCCGCGTCAGCCGGAGGACGCGATGGCCGGGTCGCCAGCCCCGGCGAACGAGCCAGCCCAGCCGCATGGCCCGACCGCTGGCCAGATCGTCCCGGGTGATGCCCTCGGCCACCCGCCGCGGCATGCGCAGCGCGCCCCCGCCCAGGAAGCGGCCGGGCTCCGCCAGCCGGACGTGGGTCTCCACGAAGTCGTCCCGTGGGACGCAGTCGCCGTCGGAGAAGACCAGGTAGTCCGCGTCGGCCGCCAGGATGGCCTCGTTCAGGATGCGCGGCTTTCGGAACCCGCGATCCTCCTGCCACAGGTGCCGGATCTCCAGGTCCGTCTCCCGGCGCGCCTCGGCCACCACGTCGGCCGTCTCGGGGCCCGACCCGTCGTCCGCCACGATCAGCTCGAAATCCCGGTGGGTCTGGAGCGCGTACCCCCACAGGCTCTTCCGGAGCCACGCGGGCTGCCGGTAGGTGCTGAGGATCACGGCGACCGACCCGGGCGTTCCAGGCGTTCCGGCGGCGAGCCTCATTCGGGGACCCGGCTCCCGTGGCGCACCACCCGGAGGCCGGGATCGGGCTCGAGCTCGTCGATCCCGCTCCGCGCCCGGTGCCAGCCGTCGCGACGGATCGACCGCAGGATCCGCCGGTTCCGCTCCAGCACCTCGTCGTCCCGGTACGGACGCTCGTGGTGGAGGTGGACCGTGACGGCCCGGTGTCGCGCCTGCAGGCCTCGCCAGCCGGCGTTCTCGAGCCGCAGGCCCAGCGCCTTGTCGAGGCCACCGTATCCCATCTCCGCGTCGAAGCCGTTGACGGCCCGCAGCGCCTCGCGGGAGACCGAGGCGTTGTTGCCGTGGAAGTGCGCCGCCGTCGGCGTCAGCATGTCGAACAGCCTCCCCCAGAACGGGGATCCGGTGAGGCGCAGGGCCCGGCGTCCCGGACGCCACCCCTGGCGGCGGAGCCACCCGAGGTCGGTCGCGCGCCCCGCGACGACGTCCTCCTCCCGGATGGCCTCGCTCACCTCCCGGGGGAGCTTGAGGTAGCCGCCGGCGACGTAGCGGCCGGGCCGGGCCAGCGACCGGTGCGTCGACACGAGATCGGCGCGCGGGATGCAGTCCCCGTCGCTGAACACCAGGTAGTCGCCGGACGCCTCCAGGATCGCCCGGTTGAGGATCGTCGACTTCCGGAAGCCGCGGTCCTCCTGCCTCACGTGGACCAGGTCCAGGCCCGTCTCTCGGGCCGCCCGCTCGACCACCGCCGCCGTCTCCGGGCCCGAGCCGTCGTCGGCCACCACCAGCTCGAAGTCGTCGTCGCTCTGTACCGCATAGCCCCGGAGCACCAGCTCCAGGGCGCGGGGCTTTCGATAGGTCGAGAGAACGACGGAGACGCTCAACGTTCAGCCCGCACCCGGGAGGCAGAGGAGCTCGGCGGCGTCCCCCTTCCCTTCGCCGTCGATGGGCTCGACCCGGTAGCCCGCCGACTCCAGGAGGTCGAGGCAGGCCTTCCGGACCTTCGGCCCATGGGTGGAGAGGAAGACCACCGGGCGGGCCGTTCGGAGCGTGTGGGTGGCCCCGCGAAGCACCCGCTGCTCCGCGCCCTCCACGTCGATCTTGACGGCGGCCGGCACGAGCTCGTGCCGCCGGCAGAATCCGTCCAGCGTGAGCGTCCGGACCTCGAGGTCGCCGTCCCGTGTCAGCCGGCCCGTCCCCGTTCCGGTCCCGGCGCCGAAGCGGGCCGTCCCGCTCTCGTCGGACACCGCCGCCTCGGTCACGCGCACGTTGGCTCGCCCGTTGGCGTCGACGTTGCCGCGGAGGTAGCGGGCGTTGCGGGGCTCCGGCTCGAAGGCCCACACCCGCCCGTCCCCACCCACCAGGGCGGACGCCAGCAGCGTGTAGTAGCCGGTGTGCGCCCCGACGTCGAGCACGGTGTCGCCGGGCCGGAGGTGCTCCAGCATGCAGCGCGTCTGCCGGGGCTCGTACCGCCCGGTCAGGACGCGAAGCAGCTTTCCCCGGCTCCCGGCCAGCCACCGGGTCCCCCGCAGCGGGCCCGCCAGGATCGGGACCTTCAGTCGCCCACCTCCAGCACGGCCATGAACGCCTCCTGGGGGATGTCCACGGAGCCCACCTTCTTCATCCGCTTCTTCCCCTCCTTCTGCCGCTCCCACAGCTTCCTCTTCCGGGTGATGTCCCCCCCGTAGCACTTGGCGGTGACGTTCTTCCGGAGGGCGCGGATCGTCTCCCGCGCCACCACCTCGTTCCCGATGGCCGCCTGGATGGGAACCTCGAAGAGCTGACGGGGGATCAGGTCCTTGAGCTTGCGGGCGATCTTCCGACCCACGTCGTGGGCTTCGTCCCGGTGGACGATCATGCTCAGGGCGTCGACCGGGTCCTCGTTCACGAGGATGTCCAGCCGCACCAGGTCCGACGCCCGGTACCCCGACATCTCGTAGTCCAGCGTGGCGTAGCCCCGGGAGGCCGACTTGAGCTGGTCGTAGAAGTCGAGGACGATCTCCGCCAGCGGGAGCTCGTAGGTGATCTCCACCCGGGTGGAGTCCAGGTACTCCATCCGGACGTACTCGCCGCGCCGGCCGTGGCACAGCTTCTGGATGCCCCCGATGTAGTCGTCCGGGCTGAGCATCCGGACCCGGACGAACGGCTCCTCCACCGCCTCGATCCGTCCCGGATCCGGCATCTTCGCGGGGTTCTCCACCGTCCGGACCTCGTCGTCGTCCAGGTGGACCCGGTACTCCACGTTGGGGATGGTGGTGATCAGGTCCAGGTCGAACTCCCGCTCGAGCCGCTCCTGCACGATCTCCATGTGGAGCAATCCCAGGAACCCGCACCGGAAGCCGAAGCCCAGCGCCTCCGACGTCTCGGGCTCGTAGTGGAGGCTGGCGTCGTTCAGCTTCAGCTTCTCGAGGGCGTCGCGCAGGTCCTCGAACTGGTCGGAGTCGGTGGGATAGAGCCCGGCGAAGACCATGGGCT
>CAZSKS010000051.1:0-2212 GCA_964607465.1 uncultured Gemmatimonadota bacterium
AGGGGATGGACACCGACCGCCTGCGGGCGGTGTGGCTGTTCATCCTCGCCATCACCCTCCACAACGCGCCGGAGGGGCTGGCCGTGGGGGTGGGCTTCGGCTCGGGGGACCTGGACAACGCCACGAAGCTGATGGTGGCCATCGGGATCCAGAACCTGCCGGAGGGGCTGGCCGTGGCCGTCTCCGCCATGAGCGTGGGGCTGGGGGCGGCCTACTACGCCTGCGTCGTCGGCATGCGCGCGGGGCTGGTGGAGATCCCCATGGCGCTGCTGGGCGCCTGGGGCGTCCAGGTGGCGCGGCCGGCGCTGCCCTATGCCATGGGGTTCGCCGCCGGGGCGATGATCTACGTCATCGGCCACGAGATCGTCCCGGAGACCCACCGGAAGGGCCACTCCCGCATCGCCACGTGGGGGATCATGCTCGGGGTGGTCGTCATGCTGTACCTGGACGTGGCGCTGGGGTAGGATTGCCGGTGCGTCGCGGCCCGCGGCGAGCTCCGGGCCCGCGGCCACGCACCGACGATCACGCGATCCACCTCGTCCCCCCAGCGGAAGGCACGCCATGACGTCCGACGACGCGTCCACGTCCACCTCCCCGTCCGCCCCGAGCGTCGCCATCCTCGGCGCCGGGAACATCGGACAGGCCCTGGCCGACGGCTGGGCCCGGTCCGGCCTGCTCCCCCCGGAGCGGGTGACCCTCACCCGGCGCATGGTCGACCGGCTGGAGCCCTTCGCCGAGCGGGGCTTCCGGGTGACCGACGACAACCGGGCGGCGGTCCGGGAGGCCCGGGTCGTCGTGCTGGCGGTCCAGCCCCAGCAGATCGGCGGGCTGCTGGAAGAGATCCATGCGGACCTGGATCCGGACCGGCACCTGGTGATCTCGGTGGTCTCCGACGTGAGCGTGGACGCCATCCGGCGCCGCCTCGACGCCCCGGTCCAGGTGGTGCGCGCGATGCCGAACACCGCCGTGGCCATCGGGGAGTCGATGACCTGCCTGGCGGCGGCGGAGGACTCGGAGCGGGCGCTGGAGGAGGCGGAGCGGCTCTTCGACGCGGTGGGCGAGACCCTGGTGATCCGGGAGGAGCTGATGGTGAGCGCCACGGCCCTGGTGGCCTGCGGCGTGGCCTTCTTCCTCCGCGCCGTGCGGGCGGCCTCCCAGGGCGGGATCGAGATCGGCTTCCACCCGGAGGAGGCCCTGCGCCTGGCCGCCCAGACGGCCCGGGGGGCCGCGAGCCTGGTCCAGCGGGAGGGCAGCCATCCCGAGAGCGAGGTGGACCGGGTCACCACGCCGCGGGGCTGCACCATCGCCGGCCTCAACGAGATGGAGCACGAGGGGTTCAGCTCGGCCCTGATCCGGGGGATCGTGACGTCGGCCAGGACGGCGGCCAAGCTGCACGAGGAGGACTGACCCCGAGCTTCATGCCATGGCCCCTCGACGTCCCGGACCGAGGCTCAGCCGCCCGCGTCGGCCTCCTCCCCCACGTCGGCCCGGGTGAGCAGGTAGTGGCCGCGCTCGGGGCCGGGGACGAAGCCGGTCACCCGGTACCCGGACCCGAGGCGGGAGACGAAGGCGCCTCGCGTGCGCTCGCGCCAGCGGGCCGCCTCCCCGGGATCGCGTCGCCGGACCTCGAGGATGTCGGCGGGGACGTCGATCCGGACCACCGGGGGAGCTTCCTCGACCGGGGAGGGCCGCGGCCCCTGGCCGGGGTCGGCCGTCGCGGGCCCGGGCGCGTCGGGCCCGCGACCGCTCCCGGGACGCGCCCGAGCGTCAGCGGGATCCCGCGGCGGCTGTCCGTCCCCCCGGGCGGCGTCGTGCCCCGCGGAGGACGCGCTCGGCGCCCCGGTCGGCTCGTAGGCCTCCAGGTCCCAGGCCACCACGAAGCGGTCGGTGCCGATCCCCCTGTGAAGCTCGCTCTCGGTCTCCCCGTACATCTGGGGCACGTAGTCCACCACCCGGACGCCCAGGCGGTTGAGGTTGAAGTGGGCGTTGGCGGCGACCAGGGGGTCGAACGTCCAGTAGACGATGGACACGTCCCGGTCCAGGAGCTGGAGACGCTGGTGCTCCTTCAGCCGGCGACCGATCCCCTCGCCCCGCCGCCCCTTCCGGACCGCCAGCATGTGGGACCAGTGGACGCGCCGACCGTCCTCGAAGCCCGTCAGGCCGAAGACGAAGCCGGCCAGCCCACGGCCCCCGTCGCCCGAGCCGTCGCCCG
>CAZSKS010000051.1:2312-9507 GCA_964607465.1 uncultured Gemmatimonadota bacterium
CCGTCCCGTCGCCGTCCGGGAAGGCGCCCGAGGCCACGCCGCCCAACCGCCGGGCGACCTTCAGCAGGCTGGCGGGGGCGATCTCGCGAAAGTCGGATCCCCAGACCTCGCGCTGCAGGCGCTCGCAGGCCCGGTACTCCTCCCAGCTGTCCAGCGGACGGATCTCCATGTGCCTCCTCGTCGCTGCGGCCTCGCCGGCACGGGCAATATATTCGGACGTGGTGCCCATGGACTATGAGCGGCTCAGCCGGACCCTGGCCCACGCCCTTCGCCGGACGGTCGTCGCCGCCTGCGTCGCGATGTTCCCGCTGGCCCTGGTCGGCTGCGACGCCGCGGGGGACGGCGCCGGGCGGGACGGGGCCGGGCGGCCGGACGGGTCGGGGGAGACGGCGGCGCGGGCCGACGCCGGGCCCGGGGACGCCGCGGCCCGAGGGGCGGACGACGACGCGGCGGCCGACGACTGGCCCACCTACGGCGGCGACCCCGGCCAGCGCCGGTTCTCCCGCCTGTCGGGCCTGGACGTCGGGGCCGCCGCCCGGATGGAGCGGGCGTGGTCGACGCGGACCGGCGTCCCGGGGGTCTTCGAGGCGACGCCGCTGGCGGTGGGCGGCCGGCTCTACCTCTCCACCCCCACCCGGGACGGGGAGCAGGTCGTGCTCAAGCTGGACGGGGCCACCGGCGATCCGGTGTGGGAGGCCCGCGTCGCGGTGGGGGGCGCCCGTCCCGAGCCGACCCGGGCCAGCCGGGGCGTGGCCGTGGGGGACGGCCGGGTCTACCTGGCCACCCTCGATGCCCGGCTGGTGGCCCTGGACACCGCCGACGGCGGCCGGCTGTGGGAGACACGGACCGCCGACCCGTCGGCGGGCTACCAGCACAAGCAGGCGCCCCTCGTCCACGGGGGACGGGTGTACCTGGGCGTCTCGGGCGGCCCGCTGGGGATCCGGGGCTTCGTGAAGGCGTTCGACGCCGAGTCGGGACGCGAGCTCTGGACCTGGCACAGCATCCCGTCGCCCGGGGAGGGGGGCTGGTGGGGCGACTGGGTGGACACGCTCCCGGGGACCGACGTCCCGCTGGGGCGGGACCTGGCCCGGGAGCGGGCGGACTCGGCACGCTACGCCGAAGCCTGGCGCCGGGGCGGGGGGGCGGTGTGGATGACGCCGACGCTGGACGCGGAGCGGGGACTCCTCTTCGTGGGCGTGGGGAACCCGGCGCCGGAGCTGACCGGCCGCCTCCGGCCCGGCGACAACCGGTGGACCAGCTCGGTGTGCGCCCTCCGGGCGGAGGACGGGTCGGGCGTCTGGTGCCGGCAGCTCGTGCCCCACGACGTGTGGGGGATCGACGCCGCCAGCCCGCCCTTCCTGTTCGCCTACGGGGACTCGATCCCCGCCGTGGGCCACTTCTCCAAGCTGGGAGCGCTCTACGCCTGGGACCGGCGGGACGGTCGCCTCCTGACCGTCTCCGAGGCCTACGTGCCGCGGGAGAACTTCCTGGCCCGGCCCACGCCGGAGGGGGTGCGGATGGCGCCGGGGCTGTACGGGGGGACGGAGTGGTCGCCGGCGGCCTACTCGCCGCGGACCGGGCTCGCCTACACGGCCGCCCTCCACGCGCCGGGCCGCTACTACGTGAGGACCGACGGACCCCGGGAGGGCACGGTGGGCTTCGACCTCGGGCCCGCCGGGGAGCGCTGGGGCGTGCTGGCGGCGGTGGACCCGGTCTCCGGCGAGGTGGCGTGGTCCGCCCGGACGGATCGGCCCATGGTGGCCGGATCGCTGGTGACCGCCGGGGACGTGGTGTTCGCGGGGCTCCTCTCCGGGGAGCTGTCGGCCTGGGACGCCCGGACCGGGGAGAGGCTGTGGTCCGGGCCGACCGACTTTCCGTGCGCGTCGGCGCCCGCCGCCTACCGGGCCGCCGGCCGGTCGTACGTCGCCGTGGCCTGCGGCGGACACTTCTTCGCCGGGGGCGGGACCGGCGACCAGGTGGTGGCCTTCACCCCGTCGGGTGAGCCGCCCGAGAGCGAGGAGGAATGATGGCCCGGGAAGACGACGAGATCCGCGCCGACGTGACCGAGGTGCGCGACGCCCTGGTGGCGCAGCAGGAGCGCCTGCGGCAGCTGCACGACGAGGCCGAGAGCTCGGCGGGCTCCGGCCTGGGCCTGGCCTCCCTGGCGTGGGCCGAGAAGGAGGTGGAGGCGGCGGTGAGCTACCTGGACGACTGGCTGGACCGCTCCGAGTAGGGGAGGGCGGCCGGGCCTCAGCGGCCGGGCCGCAGGGGAGCGCTCCGCCACCCGGAGGTCGATCCCGGGGGCCGGGACGGCCCCCGGAGGTCCCGGGGCGGCCCCCCGGAGGTCAGTCGGCGCCCGGCGGCCGCTGCAGGTGGTTCTTCAGGAAGGCCAGGGTGCGGGCCCACGCCTGTCGCGCCGCCTCTTCCCGGTAGCGCTCCCCCGAGGGGTTGGCGAAGGCGTGGCCGGCGCCCTCGTAGACGTAGACCTCGTGGGTGACCCCCGCGTCGGTGAGGGCCTGGTCGAAGGCCCGGACCTCCTCGACGGGGATCGAGCCGTCCTCCGACCCGAAGTGGCCCTGCACGGGCAGCTCCAGGGCCGCGAGCCGGTCCGGGTCGGTGACCAGGCTGCCGTAGTAGATCACCGCGGCGTCCAGCTCGTCGGGCAGCAGGAGCGCCGTCCGCAGGCTCCAGCCGCCGCCGAAGCACCAGCCGATGCTGGCCACGCGGGGCGAGCCGCGCTCGGCCAGCCATCCGTGGGCCTGCCGCAGGTTCTCCCGGGCGGCGGCCTCGTCCACCGAGCCCACCAGCGTCCGGGCGCTGTCGGGGGTGGCGGCCACGGCCCCGCCGTACAGGTCCACGGCCAGGGCGGCGTAGCCCCGTCCGGCCAGCCGCCGGGCCATCGTCCGGATGTTGTCGTTCAGCCCCCACCACTCGTGGATCACCACGACCCCGGGGATCGAACCCGAGGCGCCCGCGGGCTCGGCCAGGAAGCCGGTGACGTCGCGTCCGTCGACCGTGGCGTAGGTCACCTCGGTCGTCACCACCGAGTCCACGGGCGAGCCGTCGGCCGCCGCCGCGGCCACGGGCCGGTCGCCGGCGTGCTCCCGGGCCATCTCGTCCGCGTACCCGTCGTCGCCGGCGTCGGCTTCCCCGCCGCCGCAGCCGGCCGTCACGAGCGCCAGGGCCAGAGTCATCGCCGTGCTTCGCTTCATCGACGCCTCCCGGGTCGCTGTCGGTCGCGTTCGCGCCCCAAGGTAAGGCATCGCCCCTCGCGGCGCGCCATCGCTGGCCGCCGGCCGGGGGACCGGCATACCATGGGCGCCGGAAGGAGACGGGGCGATCGGGGTCGAGGCCACGTCGGTCGCGGGGGAGCCCGCAGGGGGCGGGTGGAGCCGGGGACGGGACGGGTGGAGGCCGGATGAGACGGCGGGAGGCCGGATGAGAGGGCGCGAGGACGGGGGAGACGGCCTGCGGCGGCGGATCGGGCTGGTCCTGGGTCCGCTCCTCCTCCTGGCCACGCTCCTCGTCCCGACCCCGTCCGGCCTGGACCCGGCGGGCTGGCGCACCGTGGGGTGCGGCCTCCTGATGGCCACCTGGTGGGTGACCGAGGCCATCCCCATCCCCGCCACGGCCCTCCTGCCGCTGGCGCTCTTTCCCCTCCTCGGCATCGCGGGGCTCGAGTCGGCGGCGCCCCCCTACGCCAACCCCCTCATCTTCCTCTTCCTGGGCGGGTTCCTGCTGGCCGCGGGCATGGAGCGGTGGGGCCTGCCCCGGCGCATCGCGCTGACCGTGGTGGGCGCGGTGGGGCCGAGCCCCGGGGCCGTGGTGGCCGGCTTCATGGCCAGCGCGGCGTTCCTCAGCATGTGGGTGAGCAACACCGCCACGGCCGTGATGATGCTGCCCATCGGCCTCTCGGTGCTGGAGCTGGTGCGCGAGCGGGGCGGGGAGGCGGATCCGCGGGGCCACTTCGGGACGTCCCTCATGCTGGGGATCGCCTACGCCTGCAGCATCGGCGGGCTGGGGACCCTGATCGGCACGCCGCCCAACGCGTTCCTGGCCGGCTTCCTGTCGGAGACCTACGGCGTGGAGGTCACCTTCGTCCGCTGGATGGCCTTCGGCCTCCCGCTGGTGCTGGTCGGCCTGCCGCTGGCCTGGTGGGTGCTGACCCGGGTGGTCTTTCCCCACGGGATGGACGAGATCCCCGGCGGCCGGGCGTTCCTCCGGGAGAAGCGGGCCGGGCTGGGGCCGACGACGACGCCGGAGCGGAGGGTGGCGGTCGTCTTCGGCGCGGTGGCCCTGGCCTGGATCACCCGCCCGCTCCTCTCGGGCTGGATTCCCGGCCTGTCGGACGCCGGGATCGCCGTCACCGGCGGGCTGGTCCTCTTCCTGCTGCCGGCCGGCGGCGGGGAAGGGCGGCCGCTGCTGGCCTGGGAGGAAGCGGAGCGGCTGCCCTGGGGCGTGCTGGTGCTCTTCGGGGGCGGGCTCAGCCTGGCGGCGGCCATCCACGACACCGGGGTCACCGCCTGGGTGGGCGGGGCCACCGGTGGGCTGGGCGGGTGGCCGGTGCTGCTGGTGATCGGGACCAGCGCGGCCCTGGTCCTGGTGCTCACCGAGCTGACCAGCAACACGGCGACCACCGCCGCCTTCCTGCCGGTCCTGGCGTCGGTGGCCATCGGGCTGGGGGAGGACCCGCGGACCCTGGTGATCCCCGCCGCCCTGGCGGCCAGCTGCGCCTTCATGCTGCCGGTGGCCACCCCGCCCAACGCCATCGTCTACGGCAGCGAGGCGGTCACCGCGCCCCGCATGGCCCGGGCGGGCGTGGTGCTGAACGTCCTCTTCCTGGTGCTGGTCAGCCTGGCGTCCCTGGTGCTCCTGCCGCTGGTGTTCGGCGTCGGCTTCGGGACCGTGCCCCCCTGGGCGGCGGGGTAGGTGGGCGGGGCAGGACCGGCGGCGGGCCAGGGCGGCGGAGAGCCGGACCGCCGGGCGAAGCCTACCCGGGCGGCAGCTGCCGCAGGTCCCTCCTGCCCCGCACGACACCGTAGCCGACGGCCGCGCCGAACAGGAGCGCGGCCCCGCCCCCGACGAAGGGGATGAGCCAGGCCAGGGGCGCAGCCGCCACCGTGGCCGCTCCGCCCGCCACGAACGGGGCGACGGGCCGGTAGACCGCGTCGACGAAGCGGAGCCGCTCCCGCACGAAGCTGCGAGTCTTCGCGTAGCCGGCCAGGATGCCCGCCCCGGCCAGTCCGAACACGATGAGTTCGATCATCTCTTCATCACCTCCGCTTTCCCGTACGGGGGGCGTCGCGCCACGGTTTCGCGGTCGGGCGGATCAGCGGAGGAACTGGACCCAGAGGAACAGGCCCGCCGCGCCGAAGGCGCAGACGATGCCGCCCAGGGCCCAGAGCCGCAGCCCGCGGCCGGGGCGGTGGGCGGGGTCCTCCACCAGCCGGGTCACGCAGTAGTAGTTGAAGAGGAAGGACATGGGGGAGAGGAGGAAGGAGGCCACGGCGGCCACGGTGACGAGGTCCACCGGGTCCGGCAGCAGCGTCGTCTCGGCCAGCGCCAGCGCCAGCGAAGCGATCAGGAAGCCCCAGTAGAGGACGCGCCGCCGCTCCTCCGACCGGCCTCCGGGCCACAGCCGCTCGGCGGTCTCCGAGAAGGCCCGGGGGAAGCCGTCCAGCACCGCGTAGGTGGTCGAGAACATCCCGAAGAACGCGGCCACCAGGAAGAGGGGCAGGACCCAGCCGCCCAGCACGTCGGTGTAGAGCCGGGCCAGGGTGACGGCCACCTCGGCCCCCCGGGGCACCGAGCCGGTGGGCCGGAGCACCTCGGCCCCGAGGGCCAGGAACATGAGCCCGAGGACCAGGGAGAGGCCGTAGCCGATCCGCATGTCGGTCAGGGCCACCCGGAGCGGGCCGAGGGGGCCCATGTCCCGGAGGCGTGCCCGCTCCCTCCAGTCGTCCCGCCGCTCCCGGGCCCACAGGGAGTGCCACACCGCCACGTCGACCCCCGTGGGCAGCCAGCCCAGCAGGGCGGCCAGGAGCACCACCGAGCCGACGGGGACGGCGGGAACGACCAGTCCCCTCCAGGCGGAGGCCGGCGGCGGCGTGGCGAGGAAGGCCACGACGGTCATGGCCGCCAGCACCGCCAGCATCAGCTTGGTGAGCGCCGACAGGCCGTCGAAGCCCCCGGTGGCCAGCAGCAGCGCCACCCCGACGCCCAGCAGCAGGCTCCAGGCGGGCAGGGGCAGGAGACCGGGCACGGCCGCCGCGGCCACGCTGGCCGCGACCCCGAGGACCCCGGCCAGGACGGTCACGCCCTGGATCACCGTGCCCACCAGGAAGACCCACAGGGCCCACCCCCGGGGCCCGGGGATGCGGAGGTAGCCGTCCAGGAGGGACTCGTCGGCCGCCACGGCGTAGCGGGGGCCGAACTCGAAGGCCGGGTACTTGAAGAGGTGGCTGAAGAGGACGACCCAGAGGAGGGCGTATCCGAAGCGGGCGCCGGCCGTCGGGGCCAGCACCAGGTGGCTGGCCCCGATGGCGGTGGCCGCCGCCACCAGGCCCGGCCCGAGCCAGCGGACACGGTCGAGCTTCCGCCCCCAGCTCGTCGCCGATCCGTCCTGGACGTCCGAGCTCACGTCCGCCTCCCGACCGCGGGTCCGGCTGGCGCCGTGCCAGCTCCCCGCCCAACATTCCCGCCCGCTCCGGCGGGCGCAACGGCCCGTGCGCCCGCCGGCCGGCGCGAGCTCACGGGCCGCTCAGGCCAGAGGGGAAGGCGGCATGTCGGAGGACGTACGCAGGGTCGCCCTGAGCTGGAGCGAGGGCATGCGCTTCGAGGCCCGGACCGGGGGCGGAGCGGTCACCTCCATCGACGGCGAGGGTGGGCTCAGCCCCTCGCCCATGGAGCTGCTGCTCGCGTCGGTGGGGGGATGCAGCGGGATCGACGTCGTGGAGATCCTCCGGAAGGGGCGCCACCCGGTGGAGGGGCTGGAGGTGGAGGTCGAGGGGACCCGGCGCTCCGAGGCGCCCCGCGCCTACACCGACCTGCGGTTCCTCTTCCGCATCGAAGGGGACGTGCCCCGATCGGCGGCCGAGCGGGCGGTTCGCCTGTCGCTGGAGACGTACTGCAGCGTCTTCCACACCCTCCGCGAGGACCTGGAGGTGGAGACGGAGGTGCGGCTGGAGGGCTGACC
>CAZSKS010000051.1:9607-17800 GCA_964607465.1 uncultured Gemmatimonadota bacterium
ACACCCTCCGCGAGGACCTGGAGGTGGAGACGGAGGTGCGGCTGGAGGGCTGACCTCGGCTCAGTTGCCGCTGGCCCGGGTCCGGCGGTCCCGCCCCTCGCGGGTCCAGATGACAATGGTGCCGCAGCTTCGCCCCCCGAACTTGAACTGGGGCGGGGTCTCCGACGCGCCGCGATAGACCTCGATGGCCAGGATGTCGTCGCGGTTGAGGTCGTCGATGTGCATGTTCTGGCGGAGGATCCCGTCCAGGTAATAGGTGGGCTGGCATCCCTGCCGGGCCCGGCTGAAGCTGACCGGCGCCTGCCCGAACCGGTAGGCGCCGACACGCACCCCGGAGACCATCCGCAGCAGGTCGCTCCCGTGCTGAGGGTTGGCTTCCTCGACCTCCTCGGGCGTGATGAACTCGCCCAGGCCCTGCCGCTCCCGGTCCCAGAACCCGGACAGCTTGCCGATCTCCCGCCGGGGGCTGCGGACCTCCACGGTGATGTCCTCCACCCGGAGGACCGTCTCGCTCAGCATGAGCGTGACGTTCGTCGTGTGGTCCGGCTTCAGGTTCAGGGTCACCTGCTCCTCGGCGAACCCGATCAGGCTCACCTGCAGGGTGTCCCGGCCCGCCGGCGCGTCGCGGATCGTGAAGTGGCCCGTGCTGTCGGTGAAGGAGCCGTGACCGCTGCCCTTCAGGAGCACGCGGGCGTCGGACAGGGGACCGCCGGTCATGGCCGAGACGACCTGGCCGCTGAGGGTGGCCGTGGTGGAGTCCGGCTCCTGTCCGTGGGCGGGGGCCGCGAGGCCCGCCACCAGGAGGATCGCCAGCGCCAGCGCCCCGGAGCACGCCGCCGGTCGACCGGCGGCCGGAGCCGTTCGGGCGGGGTGCGCGGATCGGTCAGCCATTCGGTCCATCACGCGTCGAGGTCGATGAGAGACACCTGGATTCGTGCGAGATTCGGTCCCGGATGGGGCCGGGCGAGCATGTGGTGGGGCGCGGCTGACCGTCAGTCGAAGCTGCGGACGTTGGACGGATCCCGCGTCCAGATGACGATCACGCCGCACCTGTCCCTGTGCTTAAACCGGATCGGGACCTCGGAGTTCCCACGGTAGATCTCGATGCCGGCGATGTCCATGGGCTCGAGGTTGTCGATGTCGAAGAAGGGCGCCCGGGCGCCGTCCAGGTAGAAGTCGGGCACGCAGCCGTCGCGGCGGCCCATGGTGACGGGGGTCCGCCCGCTCCTCCGGGCCCCGATGTCCAGGCCCGGCACCCGCCGGAGGATGTCGGTCGGCCGGGAGATGGGGCGGTCCTCGATGTCGTCGCGCGTGATGAAGTAGCCCGGTCCGTTGGCGGCCCTCCGGTAGAAGTCGTGGAGCTTCCCCCGGGGCGGCGACTGCTCGACCGTCACCTCCAGGGACGCCACCGGGATCACCTGCATGTTCACGGTGAAGTCCACCGTCAGGGGCTGCCGTCGCTCGAGTCGGACCGGGAAGACCCGGGATTCCATGTCCATGTAGCGGACGACCAGCTCGTGATCGCCGGCGGGGAGGTCCTCCATGGCGAAGATGCCGTCCCCGGTCGTGACGGCCTCGTGCTCGGTCCCGCGCAGCACGACGGCGGCGCCGGAGACCGGCTCGTCGGTCAGCTGGCTGGTGATCTGTCCGACGATGGACGCGTCACCGCTCTGCGCGGCGGCGGACGTCGGGGCAGGAAGGAGGAACGCCGCGGTGAGGGCGACGGCCATGGCCGGACCGTGAGCCCTGGAGCGATGACCCATCTCGACCACTCCTGCGCCTGCTCGGGAGGAGGGTGTCCCGCTGCGTACAATTTGTCTTTCGGGACCGGAGTTCGCAATGCTGGTTGGACGCCGGCCCGGCCCGGTGGCAAAATTCTAACATGCCCGCGGGACGGACCGCAATGCCAGCGTCAGGGGAGGCGAGGGGAGCCATGGGAGCGACGATTCTGAGCGTGGCCGGCCTGCTGGTCATGGCCGGCGCCCTCCTGCTGATTCCGCTGGGGCTGCCCGGCGGATGGATCATGCTGGCCGTCGTGGTCGTGGGCGCCGTGGCCGGCCAGGTGGGATGGGCCACCGTCGGCCTCCTGGCGGGGCTCGTGGCCCTGGCCGAGGTGGCCGAGTTCCTGCTCGTCCGGTCCCTCAGCCTCCGCTACGGCGGGAGCGGGGCCGCCTTCTGGGGAGCGGTGGCCGGCGGGCTCGTCGGCGTGGTCGTGGGCGCCCCGGTCCCGGTCGTCGGGTCCCTGCTGGCGGGCGTCGCCGGCACCTTCGTCGGCGCCATGGCCGTCTCGTGGTGGCGGACCCGCCAGGCCCGGGACGCCGCCCGGGTCGGGTGGGGCGCGGTGCTCGGGCGGGCGGCCTCGGCGGCGCTGAAGACCGCGGCGGGGATCGTGGTGCTGGTGGTGGGCGGCGGCGCGCTCTTCCTGGGCTGACCGCGCCGGCACCTTGACCGGGGCGACGCGGGCCGGCTAGCTTCGCCGCGGCCCGTGAAGGCCCGGGCCCTCCCCTCGACGCCAGCGCACGACGACCCTCATGGACGCCAAGCCTCCCTCGCTTCCCGCCCGTCGCCGCCGTCCGGTGGCCGCGAGCGCGTCCCCGCTGGCCGGTCCGGTGGCCGCGCGTTCCGTTCCGCTGGCCCCGTCCCTGGCCGTGGCGCTCGTGCCGGCGCTCCTGCTGATGGCCGGCCCGGCCGTGGCCACGGTCTCGCCGGCGGAGGCGGCGGCACCGGGAGCCGCGTGCGTCGTCGGGCCGGGAACCGCCGCCTCCCTCCCGGAGCCGAAGCGGGTCGAGCTGACGCCCTCCGCCCGCGCGCCCGGCGCCCGGGGCGTGATGGAGGTGGGGATGGCCGCCTCGCCCTACGGCGTGGCGGTGGACCCGGACGGCAGCTACCGGCTCCGGGTCGAGGTCACGGCCGAGGGGCTCCGGTCCCGGGACGGCGTCCACCACGTGGTGTGGGCCGCGACGCCGGAGCTGGACCGGCACGTCCGCCTGGGGACGCTGGGCCCGGAGGGGCGGGTCGCGGGGGAGCTGGCCTGGAACAAGTTCCTGGTCTTCGTGACGGCCGAGTCGAGCCCGGAGCCGGAGAGCTGGAGCGGGGAGATCCTCCTGTCGGGCCTCTCGCCCAGCGGCCGCATGCACACGATGGCCGGCCACGGCCCGTTCTCCGGGGAACCCTGCCTCGATCCGCGGTCGTGACCGGATGAGACGGGCGGGGCCCCGGCGCCTCGTCCGGGCCGCCGCGCCGGCGCTCCTGGCGGTCCTCGTCGCGGCGACGGGAGCCCGGGCCGACCAGGCGCAGGGGGACGCCCCGGCGCACGGGGAGCGCCGCGGCGGGGAGGGCGAGGCCGCCTGGCGGATGCCGCCGATGGAGACGGCCATGCCGATGCTGCCCTCCCTGGCGCGGCTCCGGCCGGACGTGGACCCCTTCCTGCCGCTGGCGGGCGTGCCGGCCGACTCGCTGCCCCCCGTCCGGCCCCGGCGGGTCCACCGCCTCGCCGACGGCGACTCCATCACCCTGCGGGCGACGCCGGTCCGCAAGGAGATCCGCGGGCGCACCTTCAAGATGTGGGGCTACAACGGTCAGATCCCCGGACCGCTCCTGGAGGTGCCCCAGGGGGCGGAGATCGTGGTGACCTTCCGGAACGAGATCGAGCTGCCCAGCACGATCCACTGGCACGGCCTGCGGCTTGACAACCGGTTCGACGGCGTCCCCGGCGTCACCCAGGAGCCGGTGGAGCCGGGCGAGCGCTTCGTCTACCGCGTCCGCTTCCCCGACGCCGGGATCTACTGGTACCACCCCCACGTGCGGGAGGACGTGGCGCAGGACCTCGGCCTGTACGGGAACCTGCTGGTCCGGCCCGCCCGGGAGGACGCCTTCGGGCCCGTCCACCGCGAGGAGGTGCTGACCCTGGACGACCTCCTGGTGGACGACCGGGGGCTGTTCCCCTGGGGCCGGCAGGCCAGCGTGCAGACCCTGATGGGCCGGTTCGGCAATGTCTTCCTGGTCGACGGCTCCAACGACTGGTCCACCGAGGTCCGGCGGGGCGAGGTCGTCCGCTTCTACTTCACCAACGTCTCCAACACCCGGACCTTCAACCTGCGGCTGGGGGAGGTGCCCCTGAAGCTGGTGGCGGCCGACCTGGGCCGCTTCGAGCGGGAGACGCGGGTGGAGCACGTGGCCATCGCCCCGGCCCAGCGCTACGTGGTGGAGGCACGCTTCGACGAGCCCGGCACGGTCGCGCTCACCAACCGGATCCAGGCCATCGACCACTACCGGGGCGAGTTCTACCCCCGGGTGGACACCCTGGGCCGGGTGCACGTGGCCGAGGAGCCGGTGGAGGAGGAGCTGGACGAGGCCTTCCGCGCGCTCCGGGAGCACGAGGACGTGCAGGAGGAGGTCGCCCCCTACCGGTCGTGGGTGGACCGGGCGCCGGACCGGGAGCTCGTCCTCACCGTCGAGGCCCGCGACCTGCCGCTGGTGATCCGGCGGATGATGGAGCTGGACACCCTCTACAGCCCGCCGGTGGAGTGGAACGACGCCATGCCCATGATGAACTACGTCTCCACCGGCCGGCGGATGACCTGGACCCTGGAGGATCCCGCCAGCGGCGCCACCAACATGGACATCGACTGGCGCTTCCGGGTCGGCCAGCGGATCAAGCTGCGCCTTCGCAACCCGGAGAGCTCGATCCATCCGATGCAGCACCCCATGCACCTCCACGGCCAGCGCGTCCTGGTGCTGGCCCGGGACGGGGTGCCCAACGAGAACCTGGTGTGGAAGGACACCGCCGTCGTGCCCGTGGGCTCCACCGTGGACCTGCTGGTGGAGTTCACCAACCCCGGCGACTGGATGCTCCACTGTCACATCTCCGAACACCTGGAGTCGGGGATGAGGACGGTGTTCCACGTCGCCCCGGACGAGGACGCTCCGCCCCGGGAGGCGGACGATCCCCGACCCTGAACCCTGGACCCGAACACGGGAGACGAGATGATGCCGATCCGCCTTGCCCCGCGCACTCTGCTTCCGGCCCTGCTGGCCGCCGCGGTCGTCCTGGCCGCTCCCCTGGCGGCGCAGGAGCCGCCCGCCCGCGGCGGCGGGGACGCGCCGACCCAGAATCCCCTGCCCACGCCGAGGGGCAGCGCCGACATCCAGGTGATGGGGCACGTCCCCCTCGGCGCCGGGCTGACGATCTCGGACGTGGAGCTGGAGCAGGACCCCGCTCGTCCCTTCGCCTACGTCTCGCGCATGTTCGGTCAGGCGGGCTTCGACGTGATCCACCTGGCCGATCCGGACCGCCCGCGGGTCCTCCACCGCTGGCGCATCGACAACGTCGAGCTGCACCGCGGGACCGGCGCCATGGACGTCAAGTACTTCCGGCTGGAGGACGACGTCTATATCGTCCAGTCGACGCAGTTCCAGCAGGGCGGGCCCGACGCCGACCTGGGCGCGGTGGTCTTCGACGTCACCGACCTCCCGGACGACCCCCCGGAGGAGGTGGCCCGCATCCGCTACCCGGAGTCCACGGGCGGCTTCCACAACATCTTCATGTACCGGCACTCCGACGGCCGGGCGCTGCTCTTCGCCACCACCACCGGCGACGTGGCCAACGTCTACGACATGGAGCGGGTGGTGGACGGGGAGGACTCGACCCTGGTGGCCCAGATCCCCGTGCCGGACAACCCCATCGGGGAGGCCCTCGGCTTCGACGGCTATCACGACTTCTACGTGGGCTACCACCCGGAGAGCGGCCAGGACCGCTTCTACGGGGGCGGGGCCGGCGGCTACTACGTGTGGGACGTCACCGACCCGACGGACGCCGAGCTCGTGGTGTCGGTCACCGGCGTGGCGGGCGTCAACTGGGGCCACACCATCACGCCGACGCCCGACGGCGACTACTTCGTCGGCGAGACGGAGTACCAGTACGCGCCGCTCCGGATCTTCGACATCGGGACGGCCGAGGAGGAGGGGCGGGGCAACGTCAGCACGGTGCACAGCGCCTGGACGCCCGACTGGCGGAACCTGGCCCACAACCACGAGATGCGCTGGCCCTACGTCTTCGTCTCCGCCTACGAGGACGGCCTGCAGGTCTTCAACATGATGGACCCCGACAACCCGTTCACCGTGGCCTGGTACGACACCTATCCGGGTCCCCACAAGGCGGGAATGTGCGGCGACGACATCTGCCACGGCGCGTTCGGGGTGGACGTCCGCAACCACGACGGGCTCATCGTCGTCAGCGACATGGCCACCGGCTTCTGGGCCTTCCGGATGGAGGGCTTCGAGGGATGGGACGGTCGGGGGTGGGGCGTGCCCAACCTCTCGTCGGCGCAGCACTGGCTGGAGGGCCCCACGGGGCCGGCGGCCGCCTCCACCTGGCCCGCGGGTCCCGCCCGGTGAGGAAACGCCCGCGGCCGCTGGACCGTTCGTCGGCTCCGGGGTATGCTTGGGCCGGATTCAGCACAGGGCGGAGAGCGGCCCGCCGTGGATGGAGCGAACGACGAGAGAGGACGACGACGGGCTTCGATGTCGAACCGGGGAGCGATGGCAGGGCGGGAGGAGAAGGCGTCGACCGGGGAGGGGCTGTGGGAGTGGGCCAAGTCCCTCGGGCTGGCCGTCATCCTCGTCATCGTCATCCGGACCTTTCTCTTCCAGAGCTTCTATATCTCGTCGGGGTCCATGGAGCCGACCCTGCTGGTGGGCGACGTCCTGATGGTGAACAAGGCGGCCTACGGCGCCAAGATCCCGGGGACGTCCCTCCGCCTGCCGGGCTGGGACGAGCCGTCGCGGGGCGAGATCGTGGTGTTCCGTCCGCGCCACGACCCGGAGACCGACGTGGTGAAGCGGCTGATCGGGGTGCCGGGCGACACGCTGGAGATGCGGGACCGGGTCCTCTACCTGAACGGCGAGGTCCGTGACGAGACCTACGTGAAGCACGAGGCCCCGCCCGAGCGCAACGAGACGCATCCCTGGATGCGGTGGCAGTACTCGGCGCTGCTCCCCTCGGTGGAGGCCGAGGAGTACAGCCCGAGCCGGGACGACTGGGGTCCGGTCGTCGTGCCGGAGGACAGCTACTTCTTCATGGGCGACAACCGGGAGCGCAGCCTGGACTCCAGGTTCTGGGGCTTCCTCGAGGCGTGGCGGATCGAGGGGAGGGTGAGCTTCATCTACTACTCCTTCGATCCCCACTCGGTGCGCCCCCTGCCGCTGCTGACGGCGGTGCGCTGGGACCGCATCTTCAGCACGCCGGGGGGTTGACCGCGGTCGACGGGCCGTGGTCCCGGGCCAGTCGCCCGGGGAGGGCGGGACATCCGGAGGCGTCGCGGGACGTCTCCACCGCCACGGAGGACATGTGAGCGAGGGCCGACAGCCGCTCCAGCGGAACCTGGACCGGGCCCGGGACGCCGCGGCCGGCGCCCTGGCGTCCGCCTTCGCCGGCGACGAGCTGACGCTGCAGGAGTACGAGGACCGCCTGGACCGCTGCTACCGGGCGGCGAGCGTGGCCGAGGTGCGGGACGTGGTCGCCGACCTGCCCGAGGTCCCCGAGATCGATCCCGTGGAAGGTACGAGCGCCGCGAGCGCCGGGCCCGCCCGCCCGCCGGCCAAGGTCGACCGGGCCGGCCACGGCCTGGTGGTGGCCGTGTGGAGCGGGGTGAAGCGGTCGGGAAGCTGGACGCCGCCCCGCCACCTGCACGCCGTCGCCGTCATGGGCGGAGCCGAGCTGGACCTGCGGGAGGCCCGCTTTCCCGAGGGCGAGACCACGGTGAACGTCCTGGCGGTCATGGGAGGGGTGGAGATCGTGGTGCCCCCCGGCCTGCGGGTCGAGTGCTCCGGCCTCCCGCTGATGGGCGGCTTCGACAGCCTGGACCAGGACGGCGACCCCGGCGTAGCGCCCGGCGCCGTGCTCCGGATCCGCGGCCTGGCCTGCATGGGCGGCGTCGAGGTCCGCGTCGCCCGGCCGGGGGAGGACGTCTGAGCCGCGACGCCGGTGGGCCCCTTGGTCAGCGCAGCCCGGGAAGCAGCGGCACAGTCAGGGCGTCGAGGTCAAGGAGCGCGAGGAGCGTGACCGGAGGCGTAGTGAAGACTACGTCGAGGATCGCGCGACGAGCCGCGACGCCGAGGTCGACGTCCTGGCGAAGCCGCGTATCCTGGGGAGGGGTGGCAGAACGGCTATTGCACCGGTCTTGAAAACCGGCG
>CAZSKS010000052.1:0-17120 GCA_964607465.1 uncultured Gemmatimonadota bacterium
GGTCCCGCGGCGCGCGCCGACGGGCCCGGCGACCGGGCGCCGAGGGGCCCCGCGATCGGGCTCCGACGGGCCCCGCGCCGGAGCTAGCTCGGCGTGGAGCGGGGCTCGGTGATGCCCCGGGTGGGGATGCCGCTGTCCAGCAGCTTCTGCAGCTCCCGCTCGTCCAGCTCGAAGGGTTCGTCCACGGCGGGGGGTGGCGTGGCGATCCTACGGATGGCGTCGTTCCCTTCCAGCGGGACGAAGTACCACTTGTAGTCCGCCTGCGGGTGGATCTCCCAGCCGTCGCCCCGGGCGTCCTCGAACTTCCTGCGATCCTCGGCCATCGGATCTCCCCTCGGTGCGGTGAAGCCCTGGGCCGACGGCGTCCCGCGACGCGGCGGGACGCCGGCCGGCGGCGCCGGTGTCACCGACATCGCAAGCCGCACGCCGGACGTGACCGGCGGCGGCAGAGCGACAGCGGGCGGCCGGCGGCCGGGTCGGGAGGACGCGCGGGCGGCTCCTCAGTACGTGAACATCCGGTCGTGGTCGACAGACAGTCGGACCAGGTCGGTGGGGGACGCGAACCGCGCCGGGAGCCCCTGGAGGTCGTCCTCCGCGAGGCTGCGGGCCCGGCTGGATCCACCTGACAGGAAGAATGACGCGCCTCCCGAGACGACGGCGTCGTACAGCTCACCGAGGTTGCCGGTCCCCAGGCCGGACATCTGGTCCAGCGTTCCCTCCCGCAGCAGGACGACCGCGTCGCCGGCCAGGAACACGGTGACCTCGTGTCCCTCCTCCAGGGCGGCCTTCGCCACGTGGAAGCCGAGCGCAGCGCGGGTCGGCGCTTCCGGACCGTGGGTGATGTGTACCAGGATCTTCATGGGCTCTTCCCCTGTCGGGGTGGGTTGGGCGACGAGGGAACCGCTCGACACGGCTCCCCACCAAAGGATGGCGGTGAGCAGGGTGTACGCGGTGCGCATGGGTGCCTCCCGGGCGGTGACGGGTGACTCGTCGGGCGGAGGTCCGTTGCGGCTCAGAGGGCGTCCGGGGTCATCTGCACCGAATCGTGGATCTTCAGGAACGGGATGTTGGCCCGGCGGTTCGCCTCAGCCACCCGGTCCCGGTCGGGAGCCTCGAAGACGCAGTAGGTCTTCTCGACGTCCGGGAGGAAGAAGCTCCGGACCCAGGTGACGTCGGAGCCCTCCTCCGTCATCTCCTGGCAGCAGGTCTTGGCTCGCAGGCCGGCCGCCTGGAGCTTCTCGGGGGTGATACCGGGGAGCTCCCGCTCCACGAGGAACAGTTGGGACATCGTGCGCCTCCCTTGGTTCAGTTCGTCTCCTCGTCCGTCGACGCGTCCTGCGTCGGGACCTGCTCGAGGAGGGCCAGCAGGTCCTTTCTCAGCACCCTGATGTATCGCTCGCCGGCCAGTCGGTAGGCCAGCAGCTTGCCACTTCGGATGTAGTTGCGGACCGTCTGGGCGTGGACGCCCAGCCATTCGGCCGCCTCGTCCACGCTCAGGATCTCATGACGCCCCGGGGCATCTCCGTCCCTGGGGGCGACCGCGCCCTCGACGCTTCCGCCGGTCAGCCGGTGCGTCGGGCCGAGCCCTCCCCGCGCGAGGGCGGCACGCCACTCCACGTTCGAGAATCCGTATCGTCGCCGAAGCTCCGCCATCAGCCCGTCCTCCCGCTCGCCGGCGGCGGCCAGCAGGTGGGGCAGCCCGAGGCTCGTGGCACCTTCCCGCCGGGCCAGCTCGGCGGCCCTCTCGAACAGCTCGACGCTCTCCGGGGAGTAGGCCGTGGCCGGGGCCGAGGCCGCCGGGGGCCGGTCGCCGCCGTCGGCGTCCGCCCCGGCCGCGGCGTCGCGCCCGCTACCGCCCGCACCGTCCTCCAGCGCCCTGACGTCCAGGGCCCATTCCCCGATCCAGGCGATGCCGAACCGGCTCGCCTCGAGCAGGGCCCCGACCAGCAGGTCGTCGGGCGTCACGTCCTCTGCCGAACGGCGCTTGGCACGGGCGATGGCCCGCCGGGCCGCTCGCTCCACCCGTCGGGTCCTCGAGGGTTGGACGTTCGTCATCCTCTCTTCCGGCAGACCTTTTCTCGCCCGGTGGCCGTTCCGGCCGTTGGCAGCGGTCCCGGTGCCCGTGGCGAGACCGTTCAGGGGGTTGTCGTCTATTATAAGCAATTATTATTTGTTTTCATCTGTTTGGCAAGTATTCCTGCTCCGACGGGAACCGACGCCGGGCGCGGGAAAAGGGAGGCGGCGCGGCGGCCGGCCCGGGTGAAGGCGACCGGGAGCGCTCACGCCTCCGGACCGCCGACCGCCCGGCCCTTGTCCCCCTCCACCCCCTGTTCGACCTTGCGGGGGACTCCCATCCAGACACAGGAGGCCGAACCATGGACCTCGAGACGGTGATCGGCATCATCCCCTGGGCCGGCGTCCTGGTGGCGGCGGCCGCCACCTTCGTGCTCGGCGGGCTGTGGTACGGGCCGCTGTTCGGCGAGCGCTGGAGCGAGCTGACCGGCGTGACCGCCGAGCAGCGCGGGAAGGGTGAGACGCCACGGATCTTCGCCTCCGCCTTCGTGCTCCAGCTCCTGGCGGCCCTGGTCCTGGCCCCGTTCCTGGGCCCCGACGCGACCCTGACGACGGGGCTCGCCGCCGGCGGCGCGGTGGGCCTCTTCTGGGTGGGCACCGCCATCGGGGTGATCTACCTGTTCGAGGGGCGCTCCTTCCTCCACTGGTTCATCGACGCCGGCTACCACGTGCTGGGCTTCCTCCTGATGGGCGGCATCCTGGGCGCCTGGATGTAGTGCGTCGCTCTTCCCTTCCGTCTTGTCCGCCGAGCCCGCCGACGGGCAGTTTGGGGCCGATCGCCAGGGGCGGCGAACGGCCGGGAGTCACGGGACGAGCACGATGCCGGGGAGGGAGACGACGGTGACGGTGGACGAGCGGGAGACCTACCGGATCCTCCGGAACCTGACCTCGCCCATCGTGGCCGTGACCTGCCGGCGCGGCGACCGGCTCAACGGGCTCATCGTCAACAGCGTGATCCGGGCTTCCCTGGTGCCCGGCCGCCAGCGGGTGGCCCACTACGTCTTCAAGCGCCACCTGAGCCACGACATGATCGCCGCCACGGGCCGCTACGCGCTGCACATCCTGTCCCGGAAGCAGTGGGAGGAGATCCGGGCGCTGGGCTTCCGGAGCGGCCGGGAGGCGGACAAGATGGACCAGGTGCCCCACCGGCTGTCCGAGGCGACGGGCCTGCCCATCCTCCGCCGCTCCTACGCCTGGATGGAGTGCGAGGTGGTGAACGCCATGGACGCCGGCTCCTCCACCTTCTTCATGGGGGAGATCCAGCGGATCGTCCGGGGCGAGGGCGAGGAGGTCATGGACAGCGGCTGGTTCCGGGAGAACATGCCCGACGACTGGCGCGACGACTACCGGGAGAACCTCCGGGAGGTCCAGCGCTGGGCCGCCGAGCTGGAGGGCGAGGGGATGGACACCACCTACTGGGACCGGCTCCGGCAGGGTCTGGCAGAGGACTGAGCGCGCGAAGGCCCGATGGTGTCGGTCGTCCGGGTGGGTCCGGCCGGCGGGCCTCCTGGGGTCCCCGGCGCGCTCCGGCCGGGCGCGTCCGGGCGCCCGATTGTGTCGTCTGTGCTCCCCGGCTCGTCGTACTCGTGGAGTGGTGGTCCGAACAGTTCACGGAAGGGGACCCATGCGGCTTCCCGTACAGCTGGCCTCGGCGATCAAGGTCGCCCTCCTCTACCTGCTGTTCGGGGGGCTGTGGATCCTGCTCTCCGACCACGTCCTGGCCGCCCTGACGGAATCGTCGGCCGCCTATCAGCAGTGGCAGACCTACAAGGGCACGGCCTTCGTGCTGGCCAGCGCCATCGTCATCTACCTGCTGGTTCGGCGCGAGGAGCGGCTGAGGCGCCACGGCGAGCGCCTGTTCGCCGAGGTGCTGGACCTGGTACCCGACCCCGTCGTCGTGACCCGCGCGGGGGACCGGGCCTACGTGGACGCCAACCGGGCGTTTGCGCGGCTGCTGGGCCGGGAGCCGGAAGAGGTGACCGGCAGGACGCCCGAGGAGCTGGGCCTTCGGTTCGAGCCTGAGGAGTGGGATGCGTACCGTCGTCGCCTGGAGGAGGACGGGGAGGTGGCGAACTTCCAGCTCCACGCCCGGCTGCCGGACGGCGGAGATCGGACCCTTTTCCTCTCGAGCCGCCGGCAGGCCTACGCCGAAGACGATTACGTCTTCACGGTGGCCCACGACGTGACCGAGCTGGAGGAGGCCCGGGACCGGTTCGAGGGCCAGGTGCGGCGGATCCAGGCCCTGCGGGACATCGACATGGCGATCACGTCCAGCCTGGACGTCCGGGTGACGCTCAACGTGGTGCTGGATCAGGTGACCGTCCAGCTGGGCGTCGACGCGGCGGCCGTGCTGCTGATGAACGAGGGGACCCGCTCCCTGGAGTTCGCGGCGGGCCGGGGGTTCCGGACCGGCACGCTCCGGGGTGCCCGCCTGGACGTGGGGGAGGGCCACGCGGGCCGGGCCGCCGCCGAGAGGGCCCTTGTCCGGGTGCCCGACCTGAGGGAGGAACCTGACGGATTGGCGCGGCCCTCCCTGGTGGAGGAGGAGGAATTCGTCGACTACGTGGCCACGCCGCTGGTGGCCAAGGGCCAGGTGAGCGGGGTGCTGGAGATCTTCCACCGGAAGTCGCTGGAGCCCGCCCAGGACTGGTTCGACTACCTGGACACCCTGGCCGGGCAGGCCTCCATCGCCATCGACAACGCGGAGCTGTACCAGGAGCTGCAGCGCTCCAACGAGGAGCTGCGCGACGCCTACGACGAGACGATCGAGGGATGGGCGCGGGCGCTGGACCTCCGGGACCGGGAGACGCACGGCCACACCCGGCGGGTGGCCCAGGTGTCGGTGGAGCTGGCCCGGCAGATGGGCGTGCCGGAGGACCGGCTGGAGCACCTCCGCAGGGGCGCCCTCCTGCACGACATCGGCAAGATGGGGATCCCCGACGCCGTCCTCCGCAAGCCGGGCCCGCTGGACGACGACGAGTGGGAGCTGATGGAGCGGCATCCGCGGGTCGCCTTCCGGCTCCTCTCCCCCATCGAGTTCCTCCGGCCGGCCCTGGACGTCCCCCGCTACCATCACGAGAAGTGGGACGGCAGCGGCTACCCCGGGGGGCTCCAGGGACGTGAGATCCCCCTCACGGCGCGGATCTTCGCCGTGGTGGACGTGTGGGACGCCCTCCTGTCGCATCGGCCCTACCGGGAGGCCTGGCCCGAGGAGAAGGTGTTCGCCTACCTGCGGGAGGAGGCCGGCCGCCATTTCGACCCTCAGGTGGTCGAGGCCTTCCTGCAGCTGGACCTCGACGCCATCGCGATCCCCGAGCGCACGGAGCCCGAGGGGCTGCCGGGCGCCCAGACCGACCTGTTCCGGGTGGAGGAGGACGGCGGAGGCTGAAGGACCGGCGGCACGATCGCTGCACCCCATGGAGACCGCGTCCCGAAGCCTGAAGGGTCGCCCTCTCCCCGGATCCCGCGGGCGCTCCGAGATCGGCCGCGGCCCCGGACGGAGCGGGCGAGCCGGAACCCCGAACCCCGTGAGAACCATGGCCGACACGAAGCGCATCCTGTTCGTCCTGACCAGCCACGACGAGCTCGGCGACACCGGCCAGCCTACGGGCTACTACCTGCCCGAGGCCGCCCATCCCTGGCGGGTGCTGCGCGAGGCCGGGCACCGGATCGACCTCGCCAGCCCCGAGGGCGGGGCCGTCCCGGTGGACCCGGAGAGCCACGACCTGGAGGACGAGGCGAACGCGGCCTTCCTCGAGGCCGAGGAGGACGCCCTCGAGAACACCCTGGCCGCCGACGCCGTCGATCCCTCGGACTACGACGCCATCTACTTCGCCGGCGGCCACGGCACCATGTGGGACTTCCCCGACTGCCGGCCGCTGATCGAGGCAACCCGGAAGATCTACGAGGACGGCGGCGTCGTCGCGGCGGTCTGTCACGGCCCGGCCAGCCTGGTCAACGTCAAGCTCTCCGACGGCACCTACCTGGTCGAGGGCCGGGAGGTCGCCTGCTTCACCGACGAGGAGGAGCGGGCCGTGGAGCTGGACGAGGTCGTGCCCTTCCTGTTGGAGACCCGCCTGCGCGAGCGGGGCGCGACGATCCGGAAGGCCGAGCCCTGGCAGGAGAAGGTGGTCACCGACGGCCGCCTGGTGACGGGCCAGAACCCCGCCTCGGCCGAGGGCGTCGGCGAGGCCGTGGCCCGGCTGCTGGAGCGCGAGCCCGCCGGCGTCTGACCGGCGCCCGCGGCCCGGCCCGGCCCCGCGTTCTCGACCGCCGCTGGGCGGGGGCGCGGGGCCGAGGTATGTTCACGGGCCCGCGGGGCCCGACATCGACGGCACCCGCGGCCGGCCGGGGTGGCGGAACTGGCAGACGCGGCCGACTTAAAATCGGCTGGGGGAGACCCCTTGCGGGTTCGAATCCCGCCCCCGGCACTCCGAACGTCTCTCGGCTGGCCCTAGCCGGCAATCGCATTCCGGGGACCAGGACCATTGTGAGAATACCCCGATGGGTTGAGGTGAGGCGGGCTTGAGTTACATTCATTCCATGGTATTCGTCTCTATAGACGAACATCATGGACTCGATGTAACAAACGGGAGCGAAATCGATGTCAAGAAACGTGGTGAGCCTGAGTTCGGCCGAGACGGAATTCCTCTCCAGGATGGCTGCTAGAGGCCGCAACGGCTTCACCGTGGAAGAGGCGAAGGAGCAGTGGGGCGGGGATCCGCAAACCGCCAAGCGGCTCGCGCGGCTCGCCGACAAGGGCTGGCTCGAGCGGCTTGAGCGCGGGAAGTACATGATTGTCCCGCTCGAGGCGGGCCCTGACCGGCGATGGACCGAGGACGCCTATGTGCTGGCCACCTACCTGGTGGATCCGTCGGCGACAGCCTACTGGTCGGCTCTCCATTACTGGAACCTCACCGAGCAGGTGCCGCGGCTCGCCTACGTCCAGACTACGGCTGATGTCTGGAAGCACCGAAGGGAAGTTCTCGGCATCCAGTTCCGGCTGGTGAAGCTCAAGGAAGAGAAGTTCTTCGGCCTGAAGCACGAACGGATCGGCAAGCAGCGGTTCGCCGTGACCCGCCCGGAAAAGACAATCCTCGACGGGCTCGACCGCCCCGACCTCACCGGCGGTATTCACGAGGTTGCGAAGGGGCTGAGAAATGCCGAGGAGGAGCTCGACTGGACGCTCGTCGACGAGTTCTTGCCGCGGCTGGGATCGGGCGCGGTCGTCAAGCGCCTGGGCTATCTCGTGGAGACGATGGAGCTGGAGGTCCCGGACCGGTCCACCCGTCTCTCCCGCTGGCGGGACATGATCAGTGCGGGCATCAGCGATCTCGATCCCTCAAGCCGACGGGACGAAGGCCGGATCGTCACCCGGTGGGGGATCCGCGTGAACGTCGACGAGAGCGGCCTGGGGGAGGAGGGATGATCCCGGATCAGGAGATTCGCCGAATCGCGCGGGGGCTGGGCGTGGAACCCCGGATCGTCGATCTGGACTACACGCTCGGTTGGGCGCTGTGGGGGATGTGGCGGCACCCCTACCTGCGGGATCGCCTCCTTTTCAAGGGTGGCACATGTCTCCGGAAGTGCTGGATTCCCGGATACCGGTTCTCCGAGGACCTCGACTTCACGGCGACCGAGTGGTTTTCGTGGGACGACTTTGAGAATGCAGTGCTGGAGGCGTTCCGCGACGTCGGCGATGTCACCGGGATCGACTTCGAGGCTCGAGAGCCGGCCATGGATGTCATCGAGGAGAACTACGGGCGAGAGAGCCTCCGATTCCGGATCTACTTCCAGGGGGCTCATCCGCGTCCCAACCCCCGCGCCATCCAGCTCGACATCACACGGCACGAGACGGTCGTCTTCCAGCCGGAGACACGGAGAGTTCAGCATGACTATTCTGACAGGGAGGGAAGGGAGGGCTGGTACTGGCGCTGCTACGCCCTTGAGGAGGTCCTCGCCGAGAAGCTACGGGCGGTGCTCGGTCAGCGCCGATACGCCATCGCCCGGGATCTCTACGACATTCATGCCTTGAGCGAGAAGTCGGTCGACCTGGAGGCCGTGAGTGAGGCGCTGCCGGAGAAGGTGGACGCTCGCGACATCGACGCTGATGACATCTCGGCCGAGAGGATGCTTTCGAGGCGGGACGACTTCGAGGACGACTGGCATCGCAACCTGATCCCCCTCGTCCCGGAAGCGAGGGAGCTGGACTTTGACCAGGTCTGGGAGGCGACGACCGCCTTCGTTCGGCGGTTCACCCCGATCGATCCGAGTCCGTCCCTGGCTGGGGAAGAGACGTGAGTGAAGTTGCCCCGGCCCAGCGGACAGTCGGCATGTCGGACGAGCGGCCACTGGCACCCCTGCCGTTCGCGCCGGGCGCTGCGAAGTCGGAGTCGGTGGTCGTCCCTGGATGCCAACTCCTTTCCAGCTTCTCCGCATGCGGAGACGTAAGATCCCCGAGGCGAGAGCCCCTCGCGGGTGCTCCTGCGGACGCTGTCGCGTCCTCGGAGGTCGCTTCGCTCCGCGAATCCCGCCCCCGGCATTCTGACCCCGGCCCCGGCATGCTGTCGCCCCGGGCTTCATTCCCGTGCCCGGCAGGCGAATCCCACCTCCGCCGCGGTCTCCTCCCCGTCACTGCCGGCCAGCGTCCGGGGGTGGGGGTTGAAGGTCCAGCGATCGTCCGCCTCCCGGAGGACCACCCAGCCGGCGGGCTCGCTGTCGCCGGGATGGCCCGCCTCGCCCGGCGGGACGTCTATGCGGACGCACAGGTTCTCGTCGTTCAGCCAGAAGGCGTCGCCGGGGGACCAGCGCGGGGGCCGGGTGACCCCGCGGGTCGGCGAGTCCGCCTCCGGCAGCTCCGCCGCCCACGTCCTCTCGATCCCGCCCTCGTCGATGCGCCAGACCTGGAGGCTGCCCGTCGACCCGTAGTCGAGGCTGGAGGAGGCAACGGCGAAGCGGGTCGAGTCCGGCGAGACGACGGGGAGGGCATGCACGACGTGGCGCTCGCCGTCGTGCGGGTCGACGAGCAGGAAATGTCCGCTCTCCCACAGCGTGACGTCGATCAGGTGCTGGCGGACCCCGGCGTGGTAGCCCAGGTAAGCGTGGAGGCGGTCGTCCGTGCCGCCGGGCCCGGGGTCCCGCTCGTCGACGATCCGCGCCGTGTCCCCGCCCGTCAGTACGATGCGGAAGACGGAGTCCCGGCGCGACAGGTGGGGCGGACGGTGACGGAGCTGGTGCCGCTCGACCTGCCGGGCGCACCGGTGGGTGTTGTTCTCGCTCATGCAGATCGTGTGGGGCACGTCGGCGTAGGCGGGCCAGGCCGGGCCGGCGCCCGGACGGGTGTCGACCGGCGGCGAAGAGGGGCCGCATCCCCCGAGCAGCCCCGCGCCCAGCGCCAGGACGATCCAGCGGACGCTCGGACCGTCCACGGTCGGCCTCCCTCGCGTCGATTCGCCCTCCGCGGTGATCGTGCGGCTCATCCCGCGGCGCACTTCCGGCCCGCCGTCAGCTCCCGGGCGGCCGCTCCCCCTCCACCCACTTCAGCCTCGTGTCGGCGGGGATCCGCTCCCCCTCCTGCACGGCGTTCAGGATCGCCAGGGTCGAGGCGTCCACGGGGGCGGGGCGGCGCTCCAGGAGCTCGGCCACGGTGCCCGCGCGGTCGGTGGTGATGATCCGGAGCCGCATGGGCTCGACGCCGAGCGCCTCCGGGTCCTCCAGCCGCTGGAAGCTCTCGTGGCTGTCGCGGAAGGTGGCCTGCCAGGTCGAATACTGCGTCCGCGGCGTGTAGCCGAGGAGCTGGAAGACCCGACCCTCGTACTCGACGAAGGTGGCCCGCCCCTGGACCTCGCCCTGCTCGGTGGCGGCCACGAACACGCCGGTGGTGGCCGGAATCCCGTGAATCCGGGTCGTCCCTACGTCGGCCGTGGCCCGCAGGCCCTCCTGGCCGAAGAATTCGCGCGCCGCCGCCCCGTGGGAGTCGGCCTCCGAGAGCGTGAGCTGGAGGATCGCGTCCTCCCCGGGGCTCTGGGCCACGACGGCCTGGGCCAGGTTGCGGCGCTGCCAGTCGCCCGGGAAGTCCAGCCGGAAGGCCAGGTCCGGATGGAGGAAGGTCCCGTTCCGGAAGAAGCCGTTCCGGGGGTTCGGTCCGAAGACCATCCCGTCGATGGCCGCCAGGTAGCGGTCCCGGCCCACGGTCCCGCCCCGCCGGTCGGCCGGCAGGGTGTCGAGGATGGCGCGGATGCGGTCGATCCGATCCTCGGGCGACGGGTGGGTGGAGAGCCAGCTCGGCAGGCCGCTCCCGCCCGACGCCTCGCTCTGGCGGTCCAGCATCTCGAAGACGTCGATGGCCTCCGACGGGTCGTAACCGTGGGAGGTCATGTACCGGATTCCCAGGCGGTCCGCCTGCCGCTCATCGTCGCGGCCGTACTGGAGGAAGAGGACGTTGAGGCCCGTCCCCAGGAGCGCCTGCGTGAGGGCTCCGGCGTCGAACACGGCCGCCCCGATCCCGGCCAGCCCGCCGTAGAGCTGCTGTCGGCTCATCTGCTCGGCGGAGTGACGGCCCGTGATGTGGCCCGCCTCGTGGCCCAGCACCGTCGCCAGCTCCGCTTCGGAGTTGAAGTAGGCCAGGATGCCCCGGGTGACGAACACGGGCCCGCCCGGCAGCGCGAAGGCGTTGATCACCGGGTCGTCGGCCACCTGAAAGCTCCACGGCAGGTCGGGACGCTCGGTGTCACGGGCCATGTCGAGCCCGATCTCCGACACGTAGTCCTGGAGTGCCTGGTTCTGAACGATGCCGATCTGGGAGCGCACCTGCTCGGCGCCCTGCTGGCCCATCTCGATCTCCCGCCCCTCGCCGATCAGCATGAGCTGACGCTCGCCGGTGGCGGGGTTCACGGCGCAGGGGGCCAGGGGAGCGACCAGGGCGAGGACCAGCAGCCACCTGAGGGCACGTCGGAGCGGACGGTGCATCTGTGCCTCCCGTGTTCGCGAGGGACGGGGCGTCCGGCCGCCGGACCGGAGCCTCACGGACGAAGTTTCGCCCGCCGAAGGTGGTCGTACAAGGGGCAAGGCGGATGCCAGCCGGGGCGTACCCCCTTGCACGAGCCGCTTCCCCGGGGCCAGACTTCATGCCCGAAGGGCCCTGACATCTCTTTCCCCGCGCCTTCCTTATGGCCCGAACTGCAGTCGCCGGCCGCTCCACGATCGGGGCCCTCGTCCTGGTGGCCCTCGCCCTGGCCCCGCTGCCGGGCCAGGAGCCGGCCGACGCCGGGGCGGGCGCCGGGGAGACGGCCGACGAGGCCGGCCGGACGGCGGTCGACACCGCGTCGTCGGACACGGCCGAGCGGCGGGCCGGCGACCGTCCTCGGGTCACCGTGATCCGGGTGGAGGAGGCCATCAGCCCGACCACCACCAACTACATCCGCCGGGGGCTGGCCACGGCTCGGGAGGAGGGATCGTCGGCCCTGCTGCTGGAGATGGACACGCCCGGCGGACTGCTGGAGTCCACCCGGGAGATCGTGCAGGCCTTCCTCGGCTCGGACCTGCCCATCGTGGTCTACGTCTCGCCCGACGGGGCCCGGGCGGCCAGCGCGGGCACCTTCATCACCATGGCGGCCCACGTGGCCGCCATGGCCCCCTCCACCACCATCGGCGCGGCCTCGCCCGTCACCATGTCGCCGGGGGGTGGGGGCCAGCAGGACACGGTGATGCAGCGGAAGATCTTCGAGTTCTCGGAAAACTTCATCGAGAGCATCGCCGAGCGGCGCGGCCGCAACGCGGAGTGGGCCGTCTCGGCCGTCCGGGACGGGAAGGCGGCCACCGAGAGCGAGGCGCTGGAGCTGGAGGTGATCGACCTGGTGGCGGCCGACCGGGAGGAGCTGCTGCGCCGGATCGACGGCCGGGTGGTGGACGGCGACACCCTGCGCACGGCCGACGCCGAGGTGGTCGCCGTGCCGCAGAACCTGGCCGAGCGGTCCCTGCGCTTCCTCATGCGGCCGGAGATCATGCTGATCCTCACCATGGTCGCCATCTACGGGATCGTCGGTGAGGTGACGAACCCCGGGGCCATCGTGCCGGGCATCGCCGGCGTCATCGCCCTCATCCTGCTGCTGTACGCGTCGGCGGCCATGCCCATCAACGTGGCCGGCTTCGCCCTCATCGCCGTGGCCATCGCCCTCTTCCTGGCCGAGGCCGTCACCCCCACCTTCGGCCTGCTGCTCACCGGCGGGGCCGTGGCCTTCTTCCTGGGGGCGCTGATGCTCTTCCAGGACCTGCCCGAGGCGATGCGGCTCTCGTGGGCCTGGCTGATCCCCGCCACGGCGCTCACCACGCTCTTCTTCGCGTGGATCGTGACCGCGGGCATCAAGGTCCAGTTCGCGGGCCCCCGCACGGGCCTGGAGACCATGGTGGGCCGCCGGGCCGAGGTGGTGGACCCGGTGGGGCCGGGGGGCGGGAAGGTGTTCGTGGACGGCGAGTACTGGAACGCCGTCAGCGAGGAGGAGATCCCGGAGGGCGAGACGTGCGAGATCGAGGAGATCGAGGGCCTCACGATGAAGGTGAGGCCCGTACGATGAAGATGAGGACCGTGGGCGGGTCGGGAGGACCACCGTCGTGATCACGAGGGCCGGGCCCGGGGGGAGAGTTGCGACGCCCATCGTCGTGAAGGATCGATCGGTGGCGGGGCCCTCCGCCCCCTCCGGTCGTCCGTCGTCGGAGAGCCGAACCGGAGAGGAGCAGCCATGCAGAACGTAGACACGCTTCCGGACAGCCTGGTCTGGATCTTCACCCTGGCGGTCATCGGGGTGATCCTGCTGCCGCAGATGATCAAGATCCTGCGGGAGTACGAGCGGGCGGTGGTCTTCCGGCTGGGGAAGTTCCTGAAGGTGAAGGGGCCCGGCCTGATCCTGCTGCTCCCGTTCATCGACAAGATCGAGCGGGTGGACATGCGGGTGCTCACGATCAACGTGGAGCGCCAGGAGGTGATCACGAAGGACAACGTCACCGTCGACGTGGACGCCATCACCTTCTTCCGGGTCGTCGACGCCGAGAAGGCCATCATCCAGGTCGAGCGCTACCTGGAGGCCACCACCTGGCTGGCGCAGACCACCCTGCGGAGCATCGTGGGCCAGGTGGAGCTGGACGAGCTGCTGGCCGAGCGGGAGAAGATCAACAAGAAGATCCAGGACATCATCGACCGGCAGACCGACCCGTGGGGCATCAAGGTGGTCTCGGTGGAGGTGCGCGACGTGGTGCTGCCCCAGAACATGAAGCGCGCCATGGCCCGGCAGGCGGAGACCGAGCGCGACCGTCGGGCGAAGGTCATCAACGCCCAGGGCGAGTACCAGGCCGCCAACCGGCTGGTGGAGGCCGCCGAGATGATGCAGCAGGCCCCCATCGCCCTCCAGCTCCGCTACCTGCAGACGATGAGCGAGGTGGCCGAGGAGAACGTGAGCTACGCCTTCTTCCCGCTGCCCATGGACTTCCTGGAGGCCATCCGCGGCTACGGCGGGGCGGGTGAGGGCGGTGGTCCGCCGGGCGGCACCGGCGGCGGTCCGTTCCCGACGCCCGGGTCGGGGCCGGGCGCGGGCGGCGGCGGCCCCGGCGGGGAGGACGGCGAGTAGGGTCGATCCCCTGACCGGCGGGTGCCCATGAAGACCCCTTCGCGCTGGCGCCAGCTCCGGGAGGAGCTGAAGCGCCGCAAGGTCTGGCGCGTCGCGGTCGTCTACGCGACCACCGCCTTCGTCGTCGTCCAGGTGGCCGACCTCACCTTCGAGCGGCTGACCCTCCCACCGTGGACGGTGACGCTGGTCGTCGCGCTGGCGCTGGTGGGATTTCCGATCGCCGTGGTGCTGGCGTGGGCCTTCGAGGTCACGCCCGACGGCGTGCGGCGCACCGAGACGTCGTCGGAGACCGCGTCCCGCCCGCTCCGGACGGAGGTCATCTTCGCCGCCGCGGCCGGCGTGGCGCTGCTGGGCGCCGCGGGCTGGTGGCTGCAGGGGGCGGAGGGACGCTCGGGGGCCGCCGTCGAGCGCCTCGCCGTCCTCCCCCTGGCGAACCTGATGGACGACCCCGACCAGGCCTATTTCGTCCAGGGGATGCACGACCGGCTCATCGCCGAGCTCCAGGAGGCCGGGGTGTCGGTCATCGCCCGCACGTCGGTCATGCCCTTCGGCGACGGGCAGACCCCGGCGCGTCAGATCGCCAGGGAGCTGGACGTGGACGCCCTGGTGGAGGGCACCGTCTACCGGGCCGGCGACAGCGTGGAGATCGAAGCCCGCCTGGTGGATCCGACCTCGGAGGAGTACCTGTGGCGCCGGTCGTTCGGCGGGAGTCTCCGCGACGTCGTGGGCCTCCACCGCGACCTGACCCGCGCCATCGCCGACGAGATCCAGACGGCGCTGGATCCCCGGACCGAAGCCCGCCTGTCGGACGCGTCGCCGGTGGATCCGGAGGCCTATGACGCCTACCTGCGGGGCCTGTTCCATGCTCACCAGTTCAACCCGGAGGACCTGAGCACGGCGCTCGAGTACTTCGAGAGGGCCCTGGAAGTCGACTCCACGTACGCTCGGGCCTACCTCGGCATCGCCCGCGTGTGGCACTTCCGGGCCCAGGCCACGAACGTCACGGGGGTCACGGCCCGGGAGGCGCGACGGCACTGGGGTCCGGCCCTGGACCGCGCGCTCCGGCTGGACAGCACGCTGGCCGAGGCGCAGATGCTCCGCGGCAACACGCTGGCGTGGAGCGACTGGAGATTCGAGGAGGGAGCGGACGCCTTCCGGCGCGCCGTCGAGATCAATCCCGGGCTGGCCGAAGCCCGCGCCTTCTACGGGCATCTCCTCACCATCCTCGGGCGCTGGGAGGCGGCGGACGAGCAGATGGAGAGGGCCGTGCAGCTCGACCCGCTGAATCCCTTCCTCCAGGGTCTGTACGGGGCCCAGCTGAACCTCACGCGACGGTACGAAGAAGCGATCGAAGTCCTGGAGGAGATGTTCGTCAGGAACCCGGGCGCCGGATTCGGCAAGTTCCCCCTGTTCCAGGCCTACCAGGAGGCGGGACGGCATGCCGACGCCCTCCGGGTGCAGAAGGAGCTGGCCCGCAACCGCAACCAACCGTATCTGGTCACTGTCCTCGACCGGGGGTTCCGGGAGGGCGGCTACCGGGAGGCCATGCGGCGGACGGCCGACACGATGGCCGCTCGCGCCCGGGAAGGCACGGGGCCGTCGGCCGCCATCGTGCAGCTCTACGCCAGCGCCGGCGAATCCGAGCGGGCGCTCGAGTGGCTGGAGGGGAGCGTCGAGCGCAGGAACCAGAACGTCCCCTACATCGGCGTCGATCCCGGCCTGAAGCTGCTGCACGGCCATCCCCGCTTCCGGGCGCTCGCCGAGCGGGTCGGCGTGCGCATCGTGACGGGGCCGCTCGACCCGTAGCGGGGGAGCGGGACCGCCGGGCGGGTCGGACCCGTCTCGCCGGCCGGCTTCGCCCCCTTGGCCGGCCGGCCCGCGCCGCCATATCGTTGGCCCACCGTCCCAGCGTTCCCCCCGTGCCACGGGAGGCCGATCCATGACAGGACCGCTCGCGGCCCAGAGCCGCTCCTCGCCCTCGTCCGCCGCCCGCTACACCCCGCTCTGGCCCGCCACCCGCCGGATCCCGGCGTCCGACGCCGTCGCCCACGTGCGCCGCACCTCGACGGCGTTGACGCTCGCCCTGCTGGCGGCCCTGGTCGCCGTCGGCCCCGCACGGGCCCAGGAACCCTCCGGGGAGCGGCCGGAGTCGCCGCGACAGGTGCCGGTGCCCGAGCGCGCCCTGCCGGCGGACACGGCCCTCACGGTCACCGACGAGGTGACCATCGAGGGCCAGCGCGTCCCCTACCGGGTCACCACGGGCACCCAGCCCGTGTACGGCGAGGACGGGAAGGCCGACGCCGCGCTCCACTTCACCTACTACGAGCGCACCGACGTCGACGACCGCACCCGCCGACCCCTCTTCATCTCCTTCAACGGGGGTCCCGGGTCGGGCTCCCTGTGGATGCACCTGGGCTACACGAGCCCGAAGCACCTGGTGATCGACGACGAGGGCTACCCGGTCCAGCCCTACGGGGTGGAGGACAACCCCCACTCCATCCTGGACGTGGCCGACATCGTGTACGTGAACCCCGTGAACACGGGCTTCTCCCGCATCCTGGACGACTCCGTGGACCGGGAGAGCTTCTTCGGCGTCGAGCCGGACATCGCGTACCTGGCCGACTGGATCGACGTCTTCGTCTCGCGCCAGGGCCGCTGGACCTCGCCCAAGTACCTGATCGGCGAGAGCTACGGCACGACCCGGGTGGCCGGGCTGGCGGGCCAGCTCCAGGACGCCCACTGGATGTACCTGAACGGGGTGATCCTGGTCTCGCCCACTGGCCTGGGCCTGGAGCCCGAGGGGCCGGCGCCCCGCTCGCCGGTGCTGAAGCTGCCCTACTACACGGCCGCCGCCCATTACCACGGCCAGCTCCCGGCGGAGCTGCAGGAGCGCGAGCTGGAGGCGTTGCTGGCCGAGGTGGAGGACTTCACCCTGGACGAGTACCTGCCCGCCCTCTCCCGCGGCGGCTTCCTGGAGGAGGGGCGCCGGCGGGAGATCGCCCGGCAGGTCGCCCGCTACTCGGGGCTGTCGGAGCGGGCGGTGCTGGACCAGAATCTGGCCGTCCCGGCCTCCTACTTCTGGAAGGAGCTGCTCCGGGAGGAGGGCCACACCATCGGCCGGCTGGACTCCCGCTACCTGGGCGTGGACCGGACGGACGCCGGCGACCGCTACGACTACCCGGCCGAGCTCACCTCCTGGAACCACGCCTTCGCGCCGGCCATCAACCACTACCTGCGCGACGAGCTGGGCTTCGAGACCGACCTGCAGTACTACCTCTTCGGTCCCGTCCACCCCTGGTCGGGCGGCGACGACGACGTCAACGCCGGCGAGCGCCTGCGGCGGGCCATGGCCCAGAACCCCTTCCTGCACGTGATGGTGCAGTCGGGCTACTACGACGGGGCCACCGACTACTTCACCGCCAAGTACGT
>CAZSKS010000053.1:0-17042 GCA_964607465.1 uncultured Gemmatimonadota bacterium
TGTGTTAGGCACGCCGCCAGCGTTCGTCCTGAGCCAGGATCAAACCCTCCAATTTGGATAGGTCTGTCGGCGACGAGGAGCGGCGAACCGCCCTCGACACCGTTGCCTGGTGAACGCTTGCGTCCGAGCCGTGAGGCTCGGATTGCGTCCGGAACATCAAATTCACTTTGGTTCCCCATGGACCACGGGAAGTGAAACCCGCGGCCCGAATCGGGGCCCCACACGTCACTCACACCTTCTTGTCAAACAGCGCTCGCGCGACGATTCGGCCATGAGGCCCGTCGCGCGAGGGATAAGAATCGTATCCGCTCGAACCGCGAATGTCAACTCCTCGCGGTCCGGCCGACCGCCGACGGGACGTCTCCTCCCCGTCGCGCTGATGTCCTACACGACCCCTCCCGTCCAGGTTCCCCGCGGGGGGCGCCGCTCCACCCCTCGGGCGGGAACACGGGGCGAGCTCACCGCTCGGGCAGGGCCACCAGCTCCACCTCGAAGTTCAGCGTGCGTCCGGCCAGCGGATGGTTGAGGTCCACGGTGATGGCGTCCTCGCCGACCTCGGCCACCCAGGCGGCCATCTCCTCCTCGTCGCCGGTGTCCACGGCCAGGGTCTGCCCCACCTCGGGGTCGAGGTCCTCGGGCAGCTCCGACCGGTCGACGCTGATGACCAGCTCGTCGCTGCGCTCGCCGTAGGCCTTGTCGGGAGGCAGCTCGACCTCGCGGCTCTCGCCCTCGCTCATGCCGAAGAGCGCTTCCTCGAAGCCCTCGATGACCTGGCCCTCGCCCAGGACGAACTCGAGAGGATCGCCGTCGCGCGAGCTGTCGAAGACCGTCCCGTCGTCGAGGGTGCCCGTGTAGTGGACCCTGACGGTATCTCCGGACTCTGCCTTCCGGCCCATTCGATCGCCCCCGGTCGGGATCGACGTGCCGCCCCGCGGCGCACCCGCGACGCCGGCACAGGACAAGGGTGAGCGACCGGATTCGAACCGGCGGCCTCCAGGGCCACAACCTGGCGCTCTAACCTGGCTGAGCTACGCTCACCACGCGCGGGACAATGTAGACGGAGGAGGGATCCGGGCAACCCGACCGGTCCCCGTCGCGGCCACGAAACGTACCCGCCCGTCCGCCGGCGGTGCCCCTCCACGGAACATCGACGCCGGGCGCGGGGTGAAGCACACGGCGCACGCGCCACCCGACCGCCGAGACGCGACCGACATCCCCGAAGCCGGAGGCACATGTCGTCCAGGCTGTCCATCGGAATCGTGGGCCTGCCCAACGTCGGCAAGTCCACCCTCTTCCGCGCCCTCACCGCGGTCGCGGTGCCGGCCGAGAACTATCCCTTCTGCACCATCGATCCCAACGTGGGGGTCGTGGAGGTCCCCGACCCCCGGCTGGACCGGCTGGCCGAGACGGTGCAGCCGGAGGTCGTCAAGCCGGCGGTCGTACAGTTCGTGGACATCGCCGGGCTGGTCTCCGGGGCCTCCCGGGGCGAGGGCCTCGGCAACAAGTTCCTCCAGAACATCCGCGAGGTGGACGCGGTGGCTCACGTCGTCCGGTGCTTCGAGGACGACAGCGTGGCCCGGGCGGGCGGGGGACAGGACCCGGAGGAGGACCTCGAGATCATCCGCGCGGAGCTGGCCCTGGCCGACCTGGAGACCGTCGAGCGCCGGCTGGAGAAGGTGGAGAAGAGAGCCCGGCTCGGGGACGAGGAGAAGGCGGAGAGGGAGCGGGCGCTCCTCCGTCGGATCCGGGACCGGCTGGCCGAGGCCGAGCCGGCCCGACGTGAGCCGGTGGACGGGGAGGACGAGCGCATCCTCCGGGGCTACGACCTCCTCACGGCGAAGCCGCTCATGTACGTCCCCAACGTGGACGTCGAGACCCTGGAGGGCGGGGACGACCCGGACCTGGAGGCGGTCCGCCGCTGGGTCGGTGCCAACGACGACGGGGCCGAGATCGTGCCGATATCCGCCCGCCTGGAGGCGGAGCTGGCCGAGCTGCCCCGGGAGGAGCGACTGGAGTTCCTCCGGGCCCACGGACAGGAGCGGAGCGGGCTGGACCGTCTGGTCCGGGCGGGCTTCCGACTGCTGGGGCTCCAGACCTTCTTCACCTGGAACGACGAGGAGCTGCGCGCCTGGACCGTTCGACGGGGCGCCCACGCTCCGGAGGCGGCGGGCCGGATCCACTCCGACTTCGAGAAGCACTTCATCCGGGCGGAGACGATCCACGTGGACGAGTTCCTGGACATCGGCTCCATGAAACGGGCCCGCGACCAGGGGATGGTCCGCTCGGAGGGCAAGGACTACGAGGTGCGGGACGGCGACATCCTCGTGATCCGCTCCAGTGCCTAGGCCCGTGCGTCGCCCGGGGGACGAGCCCGACACGGACCCGAAACCCTCCCCGCCTCCCGACCGTAGGGGAAAGGGAGAGGTCGAGGAGAGCTCGCCGGGCACCGGGCCCGGTTCCTGGACGACGGGAGGGGGCATGTACAGGACGAGCGTGGGCTACGCCCTCTGGTGCCTGTTCTTCGTGGGTCTGGGCGGGGTGCATCGCATCTATCTGGGCAAGTACGGCACCGGCATCCTCTGGCTCCTGACGGCCGGCCTCTTCGGAATCGGCCAGCTCGTCGACCTCTTCCGCATGGGCACGCTGGTCCGGGATTCGAACGTCCGGGACGGCTACCTGCCCCATCCCCGTTACGCCCACATGCTGCCGGACGAGGCGGCGCGACCGCCCCGGGACGACCGCGAGCCCACCGAGCGGGACCGGGACGTCGTCATGCGCAAGCTCCTGATGGCCGCCCAGGACAACGGGGGCGCCATCTCGGTCACCCAGGGCGTGGCCGCCACCGGCCTCTCGTTCTCCGAGGTCGAGGAGGTCCTGACCGACATGGTGGCCTCCGGCTACGTCGACGTGGACAACCACCCGGAGACGGGCGTCGTGGTGTACCGGTTCACCGAGCTCTGACGCCGCGGAGGCGGCCCGCCCTTCCCGGCCCGGGTCCGCGCGCTCTTCCCCGCCCGAGCCCGCGCGTTGCCCCCGGGCCGCCGCTTTCCCACCTTCTCCGGCGTCCCGCACCGATCCCGAACCCGGAACCTCCCGACACCCGAGACCATGCCCGACTCCCGTCTCCCCCCCCTCACCCTGGACGGCTGGTACGTCCTCCACCAGGGCTTCCGACTCGCCTGGCCCCGCCTCCGCGAGCTGGACGCGGCCGACCGGGAACGGGTGGGCGAGGAGTTCGCGGGGTTGCTGGCCGACTGGGAAGACCTGGGCCAGGCGGGCTGGTCGGGGAGCTACCGGATGGTCGGCGGAGGGCTGGACCTGATGCTGGTCCACTTCCGGTCCGACCTGGAGCAGCTGGCGGACGCCGAGAGGGGGCTGCGGGAGACGGGACTCTTCGACCACGCCTACCTGGAGATGGATTTCCTCTCGGTGGTGGAGCTGGGGCTGTACCGGCTCACCGTGGAGACGGTGGAGGAGCTCCGGACCGACGGCATCGCCCCGACCTCCGAGGAGGGCCGGCAACGCCTGCGGGCGGCGGCGGACGAGCACCGGCAGCAACCGTACGTCCAGAGCCGGCTGTACCCCCGGCAACCCGAGGACATGCCCTACGTCTGCTTCTATCCGATGGACAAGCGGCGCGAGCCCGACTGCAACTGGTACAACCTTCCCCTGGAGGAGCGGAACGAGATGATGGTGGAGCACGGGGAGATCGGTCGGCGCTACGCCGGCCGGATCTCCCAGGTCATCTCGGGATCGGTGGGACTGGACGACTGGGAATGGGGCGTGACGCTCTTCGCCGGCGACCCGCTGGAGTTCAAGACGCTGGTGACCGAGATGCGCTACGACGAGGTCAGCGCCCTCTACGCCGAGTTCGGGGCCTTCTACGTGGGGCGGCGCCTGGCACCCTCCGGCTGGCGGGAGGAGCTCACCTCCGGCTGAGCGCCACGACGGGCCGAGGCTCCCGGTCGCCTGTGGGCCCCTGCCCCGGCGGCCGGGGCGGCCGGAGGGGCGACCCGGAGGAGCCTTCGGCCGCGGCGCGCCGTCACGACTCCGCCCACATCGCCCCGTCCCGGAGCTCCTGCTGCAGGACCGGGTGGGCCCGCCACAGGTAGGTGCCCATACAGGCGGCCGCCAGCAGGTTGCCGACCAGGACCGACCACCAGGCCAGCTCCTCCAGGATCCACGATCCCAGCATCGCCGTCATCCCCACGAAGAACACCTCGAAGACGACGAAGAGGATCACCAGCCCGAAGATCAGGGGCGGGAACTTCTCCACCTGGGCGACGAGCCCCGCGGCCACGATGCCCACGAGGAGGAACGCCGCCACGTGGAGCACCGTGTAGCCCAGGACGGTCGACGCGTCGAAGGCCACCTGTCCCGGCCCGCGCGCGCCGGCCAGGATGGCCGACCCCAGGGCCGCGGGGGTGAAGAAGGGCTCCCGCACGACGACGTCCACGACGAAGAACCACGCCGCCACGGCCACGGCGCCCAGGAGGCCGGCCACCAGGCCCTCCCGCAGGGTGGGATGGGCCCGGAGCTCGTGCATGATCCCCGACACCCCCGGCCGCGGTCCCACCCAGTGCAGGTAGCCTCCCATCACGAGGCCGGCCAGGAGGTTCCCGACCAGGACGGCCGACCACCACGGGGCCGGCAGCACGTCCGCGCCGGTGACGATGAGCGAGGCATAGAAGATGAGCGACGACACGCAGAGCCCGTAGACGGCTCCCAGGAGGAGATTCTGGGGCAGCTCGGCCCAGCGGAAGAGCAGCACCGCGCCGGCCCCGATCGCGGCGAAGACGAGCAGGTGGAGCACGGTGAAGAGGGCGATCATGAGGACGTCGCCCGGCACCGCGGTCCCGCCGAGGACGATCTCGGCCAGGAAGGCCGGCGTCCGGAAGGGGTCGCCCTGGGCCAGATCCACCAGGAAGAAGAAGACGGCGACGGCCGTGCCCCCCAGGAGCCCGGCGACCCCCCCGTGCGATACGGTGAGCGCAGGGTCCGTCCGGTCGGTGGTTCCCTGTCCCATCATCGTCCTCCTTCAGATCGGGTGCGTCCCTTCCGGGGTCCACCGTCGGATGCCGCCGCCTCCGCGCGCACGACGGTCGCAGCCCTCCCTACGTCGTCATGCCACGTGGACGGCAACGTAGACCACCAGCCCGGTGACCGAGACGTAGAGCCAGATCGGGAGCGTCCACCGGACGATCCTTCGGTGCTTCTCGACCTTCTCCGTGAGGGCCCTGGAGAGGGCGACCAGCGCCAGCGGCACCACCGCGGCCGCCAGCACCACGTGGCTGACCAGCACGGCGAGGTACGCCGTGCGGATCCAGCCCTCCCCCTGGAAGCTGACCGAGCCGACCTGGGCGTGATAGACCAGGTACGACGCCAGGAAGACGGCCGACGCGGCGGCCGCCGTGAGCATGAAGCCCCGGTGGGCCGGGACCCGCCCGCGACGCACCATCGCGAAGCCGCCGACGAGGGCCACGGCGGCCGTCGCGTTGAGAGCCGCGTTGAGGGTGGGGAGCATCCCCGAGGACGGCCCGGGCAGCTCCAGCCACACGACGTCTGCCACGAGGGCCAGGAGCAGCAGCGGCAGATAGGCCAGCGACACCCGGAAGAGCGAGCGCGCCTCCTCGTCTCGCTTCTCCACCCCGAAGCGGGAGGAGGCCACCAGGTACACCCCGCCGGCGGCGGCCGCCGCGACGCCGTATCCCCAGCCCGCCACCCCCAGGAATACGGGAAGCAACGACACCGGCAGCAGGGCCAGGGCCGAGAGGACGGCGGCGCGGCCCGAACGGGCCCCCGACGGGTCCTCCACCGCCAGGACCGAGAACCCGGCCCGGCGGTATTCCTCCCGCAGGCGATGGCCCAGGGCCAGGAAATGGGGCAGCTGCCACAGGAAGACGATCCCGAACAGGGCCAGGCCGGCGGCGTCCACCCGCCCGCGGGCGGCCGTCCACCCCCCGAGGGCCGGGAGCGCGCCCGGGACGGCGCCGACCACGAGCGACACGGGCGACCGGCGCTTGAGGGGCGTGTAGGCGGCCGCGTACAGGACCGTGGAGGCGATCCCCAGCCCCGCCGTCAGGGCGTTGGTCCCCAGCAGGAGCCACGCGCCGCCGCCCGCCACGAGCAGGGACGCGAAGACGGCCGCCACGGCCGGAGCCAGCCGACCGTCCGGCAGCGGTCGCCCGCGGGTGCGGTCCATGCGGGCGTCGGCGTCCCTCTCCAGCAGCTGGTTGAGGGCGTTGGTGCCGCCGGCCAGCAGCGCCGTCCCGGCCAGAAGGTGGAGCAGGCGCAGCCCGGTGCCGCCGGCGGCCAGGAAGCCCGCGGCGGCCGTGGCCAGCACCAGCCCCGTGATGCGGGGCTTGGTGAGGGTGACGAGATCGGCCAGCGTGGATCCCACGCCCCCGCGCCGGTCCCGTGCCGACGCCGGCGAGCCGGGGGCCCGATCGGCGGCCGCCGGGCCGTCGCCGTGGGTGAGAACGCTTCCGTGGGGTGATGCCATCAAAACTCCTGCATCACGGCCAGCACCAGGATGAACGGCAGCGGCAACGGGGCGAGGGCCAGGATCCAGAGCCGACCCGGCTCGAACTTGAGGTGCATGTAGTAGAGAGCCACGAGGGCGGCCTTCCAGACGGCCAGCCCCACCAGGACCCAGATCATGAGGGTCCGGGCCAGCCCGGTGCCGGCCACCCACACCTCGATGGCCGTCAGCGCGGCCAGGCCGCCCCACACCGCAAGGTAGACCTTCGACTGGTCGCCGTGGTCATCGTGCCCGTCCGGCTCCGATCCCGCGGCGTCACGGTCGGCCGCCACGGTCCCCTCGACGCCTGCGCTGCTCGCCTCCATCCGACCTCCTAGATCAGGTAGACTATGGTGAAGAGGATGATCCACACCAGATCCACGAAGTGCCAGTACAGCCCAAGCGTCTCCACTCCCCGGACATTGAACTCCCCCAGGTACGACTTCACGCTGGTGAACGCCAGGCATAGGACCCCGAGGAAGACGTGCATCCCGTGGAACCCGGTCATCGTGTAGAAGGTGGACCCGAAGAGGCCCGAGCTGGGCAGGAATTCGTGTCCGATCAGCTCCCGGTACTCGTAGACCTGGATCCCCAGGAACACCATCCCCAGCAGCAGCGTCACCGTCAGCCACAGGCGGACCCCCGGCAGGTGGTCCTCCTCGGCCGCCGCGAACGCCTTCACCATGCTCACGCTGCTGCAGATGAGGATGAACGTGTTCAGCGCCGTGATGTCGATGGCCAGGACGCTGCCCGGCTCCGGCCAGCTCTCGGCCGCCCCGAACCGGAGGATGATGTAGCTGCCGATCAGGGCGGTGAAGAACATCACCTCCGAGGCCAGGAAGACCCACATCCCCACCTTGGCGTCGTGGACGCCGATCCCCTGCTCGGATTGCCGCCCCGCCGTCGCCGCGTGTGTCGTCATGCCGCTCCTCCCTTCCCCCGTCCGCTTCCGTCCGTCGGGACCGCCCGTGCCACGCCGCGGCGCCTCACGCGCCCGCCCCGGCGGGAGCGCCGGAGGGGGCCGGGGACACGATGTCCGCCCCCTCGTTCTGCGACAGCCAGTCCCGGCTCACGTCGGGATGGCTGTACTCGTAGGGACCGTGGTACACCTCGGGGATCTCCTCCCAATTGCCGTGCAGAGGCGGCGAGGGCGTCTGCCACTCCAGCGTCGTGGCGTTCCACGGGTTGGCCGGCGCCTTCGCCCCCGCGAAGAGCGACACGATGAAGTTGCCGGCGAAGATGAGCCCCGTCAGGAAGAGCGCGAACGCGCCCCAGGTGACCAGCACGTTCGTCTCCTGCATCTGGGCGATGAACTCATACTCGGTCGGATCGTAGATGCGCCGCATCATCCCGCCCAGCCCCAGCTCGTGCATCGGGAAGAAGGTGACGTTGTAGGCCACGAAGGTGAGGGCGAAGTGGATCTTCCCCCACGTCTCGCTCATCATCCGCCCGAACATCTTCGGGTACCAGTAGTAGATCCCCGCGAAGATGGCGAACAGGCTCCCGCCGAACAGCACGTAGTGCAGGTGGGCCACGATGAAGTAGGTGTCGTGGATGTAGATGTCGACGGGCGTCGAGGCCATGAAGATCCCGCTCAGCCCCCCGATGGCGAAGAGCATGACGAACCCGATGGCGAACAGGTTCGGGGTGTGGAGCTGGATGTTCCCCCGCCACATCGTCCCCATCCAGTTGAAGGTCTTGATGGCCGAGGGCACGGCGATCACCAGCGTCGAGATCATGAAGCTGGTGGCCAGGGTCGGGTTCATCCCGCTCTGGAACATGTGGTGGCCCCATACGATGAAGCCCAGGAACGCGATGGCGATCATCGCGTAGACCATCGACTTGTAGCCGAAGATCGGCTTCCGGGATCCGTTGGCGATCACCTCCGAGACGATGCCCATGGCCGGGAGGATGAGGATGTAGACCTCGGGGTGGCCGAAGAACCAGAACAGGTGCTGCCACAGCAGGGGCTGGCCGCCGGTCGCCGGCAGGAAGAAGTGCGTCCCCAGGGTCTGGTCGAAGAGCAGCATGATCAGGGCGCCCGTCAGGACCGGCATGGCCAGCAGGGCCAGGATGGCCGTGATGAACAGCGCCCAGACCGACAGGGGCAGCCGGAACCAGTTCATGCCCGGCGCCCGCATGTTGATCACGGTGGTGATGTAGTTGACCGACCCCGCGATGGACGAGAAGCCCAGCACCACCAGGCTGACGCACCACAGCTGCTGGCCCACGGAGACCCCCGTGGCCTCGGGCATGGCGCTCAGGGGCGCGTACGCCGTCCAGCCCGCGCCGGCGGCGCCGCCCTCGACGAAGAAGCTCGCGATCATCAGCAGCCCCGCGGGCACGGCCAGCCAGAAGGAAGCCATGTTGAGCCGGGGGAACGCCATGTCCCTGGCCCCGATCTGGAGGGGGATGAGGTAGTTGGCGAAGACCCCGACCAGCAGGGGCATGATGGCGAAGAAGACCATGAAGGTGCCGTGCATGGTCACCAGGGCGTTGTAGGCCTCGGGGAGGAGGATCCCGCCCGGCGCCATGTCCTGGCCCATGACGCCCGCCCCGGGGATCGCCTCGCCGGGGAACGCCAGCTGGTGCCGCATGACCATGGCCAGAAGGCCGCCCACGAGCAGGAACACCAGGCTCATCAGGAGGAACTGGATCCCGATCACCTTGTGATCGGTCGAGAAGATGTACTTGCGCAGGAAGCCCTGCTCGTGATGCTCCTCGGTGACCGGTGTGCCCGTCGCCGCTCCGACCGTCGTCGCCATGTCGTCGTCTTTCCTCGCGGTTATGGACTGTCAACTCGCGACGTCCGCCGGCTTCCCGCCGGGTCGCCTTCGTCTCTACGTCCCGTCTTTACATTCTGCGCGCGCGAACGACCTCTCGGCTCCGCTCGCGCGCCGCCCCGGCTCTACCCCTGCGCCGCGGCGCTCTCCTCCTGCTGCCACGCGTCGAACTCCTGCGGCGGGTGGACCGTGACGGTCGCCCGCATCCGATAGTGGCCCAGGCCGCACAGCTCCGCGCAGCCCAGCTCGTACTCGCCCGGCTCGGTGGCCTGGAACCAGACCGGGATGGTCTGACCCGGCAGCGCGTCCTGCTTGATGCGAAGGACGTGGATGAAGAAGGAGTGGATCACGTCCTCGGAGCTGAGCCGGACCACCACGTCCCGGTCGGCCGGGAGGTGCAGCTGGTTGCGCGACGTGAAGTCGTCGCCGGTGCCGAGCTCCCCGTCGGGCCCCGGATACGTGACGTTCCACTCGAACTGCTGTGCCGACACTCCAATCTGCACGGCATCTTCCGGTTCCGATCCCCGGTCCTTGATGTCGGCCCAGATGTCCCCGCTGTACACCCCCAGGAAGATCATCACGATGGCCGGGACCGCCGTCCAGAGCAACTCCACCCTGTTGCTCCCGTGGTGGTACAGCGCACGGTGGCCCTCCCGGCTCCGATAGCGGAAGATGAACCACAGGATGCCGACCTCCACCAGGACGAAGGCCAGGCCCGTGATGGCGAGGATCAGGTAGTACAGCCCGTCGACCTGCCCTCCGTGGGCGGCCAGGTTCGGCGGAAGCGTCCAGTCCATGCGGAGTCTCCCCTGCTGTTGGGTGCCGGGGGCGGGCCCCTCCCGCCCCCGGTTCGTCGCTCTGCGGCGTCGCCCCTAGCGTCCCCGGGACGTGCTCCCGTCGGCGTGCACGATCAGCGGCTCGCCCAGCGGCACGTCGGCGTCCGCCATCTGCTCGCTGTAGGTGAAGGAGACCGAGGCGGACTCACCCGCCGCCACGGTGACGGTGTCCTCCTGGACGCCGTAGCGCTCGTGCCAGGCCTCGATGACGTGTTCGCCCGGCGGCAGGCCTTCCAGGGAGAAGCTGCCGTCGGTGGCCGACACCGAGTGGTAGGGATGCTCCAGCACGCCGATGTAGGCGTTCATCCAGCCGTGGACGTCGCACTTCACCGGGATCATCACCTCCTGGAGCGAGAAGGTCCGGGTGGTGGCCATGCCCGCCTGGGGCTGGCTGATGTTGAAGCCCCGGTTCGTGCTGGGCTGGGCGTTGATGTTGTGGAGCAGCGAGTCGCTGTTGGTGATCCGCAGGTCCTGCCCGGTCTGCACGCCCAGCACGTGGGGGCTGTACCGGCAGTCCTGCTGGTCCAGCGCGACCGGCTCCGAGGGGGTCGGGAAGCTGCGGTCCATCTCGCTCTTCACGTAGACGAAGACGTTGGCCAGGCTGCCGTCCGACACCAGGACGTGCTGGGTCATCGGACCCTCCTCGCCGTAGCCCGACGCGCAGGCCTCCTCGGCGGACATGTCGATCGGCTCGGCCTCGGGGGGGGTCCCCTCGAAGCTCACCATCCCGGTCACCGTGGCCTGGGAGTCGGGCGGCACGGCGGGTCCGGCCGCCTCGGCCGGCGCCTCGCCGCCGTCCCCGTCCGTGCCGTCACCGCCACCGCAGGCGGCGAGAGCCGCCACGGCGAGGCCGGCCACGATCGGGTGCCAGCGGGATCGTTCGGTCATCGTCATGATTCTCCTCCGTTCTCGTGGTTATCGTGGATGATCTCGGTCGTCGCGCTCGTCACGTCGCTTGCAAGCCCGGATCGTCCGGCGGACGAGGGCCGCCCTCGTCCCCGCCCGACGCCGGGCCCCCGATCGGCTCCTCCTCGCGCCGCCGGGCGCGGCGGCTCAGGAAGAGCCCGAGCCCCCCGGTCAGGAACACCGCGACCAGCGGGGCCACGTAGACGTCGCCTCCGGTCGGCTCCTCCAGGATCAGGAAGTACCAGCTGCTGAGGGCGCCCCGCGTCTCGTCCTCGCCGTTGTCGCCGTCCCAGGCGTAGAACGCCACCGGGACCGGCACGCCCTCCGGGAAGGAGACCCTCTGCTCGTCGTCCCCGCCGACCGGGCGGCGGAACGTCACCGACCACTGCCCCCGCTCCCAGGCGGCCGATCCCTCGATCCGGCTCTCCGCCAGCGCGGAGCTGGTGCCCAGGCCCGTGGCCGTGGCCTCACGGAATCCGTCCCGGCTGTCCCATCGCCACAGGTAGACCGGATTCCGCGAGCTGCCCATGAGAAAATATGGGCGTTCCCGGCCCTCGGGCACGCTCGTCGGGAACTGGAGGGCCAGCCGGTCGGAAAGCGGATCGGTGGGAATCGGCGTGCCGTCGTCGAACATGTGCTCCGCCACCTTCTGGCGCCACTCCTCCCAGGCCGGATCGGGGCTCCGTGACGGGTCGCTCCAGCTGACCCGGAGGACCATCTCCTCGCCGTCGTGCACCCCCTGCACCCACAGGCCGTCCACCATCGGCTCGAACTGGCGTGGCTGCTCGATCACCTGGCCCGCCAGGGGAAAGTAGAAGCGGGGCACCTCGGACCACGCCTCCGCGTCCGGTCCCTCCGGCAGCCCGCCCTCCACGCGTCGGACCCGCACGGCGTCGCGGACCCGGGGCGGCACCCGCTCCGGAGCGAGGCTCCGGACGTAATGGGCCAGGTGCCACAGGTCCTCGCGGGTCACGATACCGGATTCGACGGCGTCCATCTGGGTCGGCATCGGCGTCCCGTCCAGCCCGGTGAGGAACCGGGTGTGGATCGCCTCCACCGAGGTCCCGCCGTTGAAGTTCCACGGCTCGGTCAGGTCGGCCGTGCGGATCGGGAGCTCCTGCCAGTCCTCCAGGGTCGGGGCCGACTCCCCGTCCCCGCGTCCCGCCTGCCCGTGACACCGGAAGCACTCCAGCTCCCGGTACACCTCGCGGCCGGCCGCCACGGCCTCCTCGCCCCCGCCGGGGTCGTCGGTGAGCTCGATCGGCTCCGGGGTGCCGCCCGCCTCGAAGAAGGGGGACAGGCTCTTGAGGTAGGCGATCACGTCCGCGCGCTGGGAGCGGCTCAGGTTCGGCCAGCCGGGCATGGTGGTCCCGGGCAGGCCGTCGCGGATCACCCGGTGCAGGTCGTCGTCCGTGGGGATGTTGCCGCTGGGGGTCGTACGGATCTGATACCGGGCCCCGGTGAAGTCCCGCGGCCGGGGGAGCATACGTTCCGCCGCCGGAGCGTCGCCCTGCCCCTCCGCCCCGTGGCACTCCACGCACCATCGCTCGTAGATCTCCTGCCCCCGCTCGGCGTCCTGGGCGGAGAGGTCGGCCGCGCCGAGCAGCGTCAGGGCCACGGCGGCCAGCAGGGTCGCCGGCGATCCGAACCGACAGCGGAGCGGCCGCCTCACGGCTGTCCTCCGGCTCGGGCCACCGCCGTGCCGTCGTCGTGCTCCGCGCCGCCGGTCGGGCGCGACCCGGCCTCCGCGTCGCCGGCCCGGCGCAGGGCCGTCTCCCCGCCCTCCTCCCCGCCCTCGCCGTGACCGCCCTCCATCTCCCGGGGGGTGAAGCCCGTCCGGTCGTACAGGTAGACGATGACCGACCAGATCTCCCGCTCGGTGAGCACGTCCTCCCAGGCGGGCATGGCGGAGTTCCAGGGCGTGCCCTCCGAGGGCAGCCCTGGCCCGCCCTTGGCGATCCGCCAGAAGACGAAGCTCTCGCTGAGCTGGGGCAGGTTGCCGCCGCTGGTCAGGTCGATGGGCGTCGGGTTGAAGGCCGGGGCGAAGTGCCCCTGGCCGTCCAGGCGGTCGCCGTGGCACGGCACGCAATTCTCCACGTAGATGCGGGCCCCGCGCTGCACGTGCTCCTCCAGCTCGCCCTCGTCCCTCAGGGGGTTCTCCATCTCGGAGAGACGCATCGTCTCGCCCCGGAACTGGATCTGATCGGGAGGCGCCGGATGGACGGACCGCAGGGACGCCGGGGCTCCGTAGCTCGGGCGGACCGTCGAATAGGTGGTCCAGCCCACCACCGCCATCGCCGCCACCAGGGTCACGATGCGCAGCGTGCCCTTCTCCGGATCCGCCAGGAGCCGGTAGGGGGGCTCCCGGAACTGCCGCCACCGCTCCTCGTCGGAGCTGACGTAGAGGAGGATGCCCAGCAGGACGCTGACGAAGTACTGGAAGACCACCGAGTCGGGCACCGGGGCGCTCTCGATCCCGACCAGCGGCGGCAGGTACGGGATGCCGTACTCGATCAGCAGGTAGGAGGCCACGAGGAAGGCCAGGCTGCCCCAGAACGGATGGCTCAGCCGCTCGACGATCCCCCTCATGAGCCCCCCTCACCCGACAGGTACGTCACCAGCGTCTCCAGCTCCCGGTCGGAGAGCTGATCCCCGAAGGTCGGCGGCATCGTGCCCGCGTAGGGGGTGTAGTCCTGCTCGTAGCCCGCCGCCGTGTCCGCCGCCGGATCGAGGATGGAACGCCGGACGTAGTCCTCCGACAGACCCATGGCCTGCATCTCCTCCACCGGCGGGCCCACGACGCCGCCCTCTCCCTCCACCTGGTGGCAGGTGACGCAGCCGTACTGGCGCAGGAGCGCCACGGCGCCCCCGCCGTCGTCGCCGCCGCCGTCTTCCGCACCGGCGTCCCCGGCGTCGGGCTGCGCCCCGGACGCCGCGTCGTCGGATCCCGACGCCTCCAGGTCCTGCGGCGTGACCGTCACCTCGCCCCCCTGCGACTGCAGGAAGGCGACGAGGGCCCACACCTGCCCGTCCGAGAGCTGGGCGTCCGCCGGCGGCATGATGGGCTGGAAGCCGTCCACCACGTAGGCCCCCGGGCTCAGCAGCGACTCGCGCAGGTACTCCTTGCAGCTCATCCCCTCGACCCGGTCCCCGCACCGGGTGCCGATCTCACCCATGAGCTGGGGGGCCCGGGTCCCGCGGCCGTGACACGCCACGCAGCCGCCGGCCCCCTCGAAGAGCTCCTCCCCCATGCTCACCAGCTGCTGCGGGGTGACGTCGGACCCGATCTCCACCCGCTCGGGGACCTCGGACTCCACCTGGGGGATGATGTTGGAGATGCCCGTGTAGACCCCGAGGGTGACGAGGACCACCAGGACGATGCGGAGGTTCGTGCGCCACATGGTCTACGCCGTCCCCCCCGCGGGCTCCGCCCGCAGCTCGCCCTCGCCGGCGGCGCCCCCGCCTCCCTCGTCCGTCGAGGCATCGAAAGCGGATGTCTCCGCCAGCCCCCCCAGCCAGAAGATGAAGGCCACCAGCCCCAGGAAGATGAGCACGCACACGCTGATCATGACGGCCGCGTGGCCCAGGGCCGGCGTGGCGGCCTGGGCGCTCTCGTCCCGCATCACCCCGAAGACGTGCCAGTGCTGCCGGATGCCGCTGCGGGCGAAGCCCATCAGGCCCATGAGCCAGGTGAAGGTCACGGCCAGGATGAAGAGCGCGTACTGCGACCGCTCGGGCATCTTCCCCCACCGGATGGCGCCCCGCGACTCGGCGCCCCGCATGGCGGCGATGTCGATGGCCACCACGAAGACCATGGCCGCCAGCACCGCCAGCACCTGGTAGACGCTGAATCCGATCCGGACGGCCGCCGTGACGAAGTAGCCGTAGACCCCGTAGAAGACGACCACCACGGCGGCCACCGCCACGATGCCCCCCTGCACCATGGTCCCGGCGCGGGCCCAGTCCACGGTGGGCACCTTGTTGGCCCGGCGATACAGCATGAAGGAGATGAAGGTGGTGAGGATCATGAGGTTGACCGCCGTGTTCTTGGCGCTCATCACCCCCAGCACGTTCAGGAACGGATGGTGGCTCCCGCCCATGGCGGCCAGCTCGTCCCGTCCCGCGATCATGGTGTGCGGGGTGGCCCACACCATGAAGCCCAGCACGAGCACCAGCAGCATCCACTTCACGTAGGGACGGAAGCGCTCCGCTCCCGGGATCCGTCCCATGCCGATCCACAGGTAGTAGTTGCCGGCCAGGAAGAGCACCCCGATGAGGAAGGCCTGGACGATCCACAGCCAGCTCATGAAGCCGCCCATCATCGTGATGCCCATCTGCTGGTCGTAGGCGTAGATCTCCCGCCCCAGCCAGTAGCCGGCGAAGGGGAGGACCAGGAGGGCGGCGATGGCGATGAAGTTCCCGACGTAGCCCATCCAGTCGTAGTGGGCCCGCTCCTCGTCGGAGCGCGCCGCCAGGAAGCGGTAGGCCGCGTAGGCCCCGACGATGGCCCCGCCGAAGACCACGTTGGCGATGAGCCGGTGGATGTTGATGGGCATCCAGGTGAAGTTCATCACCGCGTCCCACAGGGCGATGCTCTCGGGCGCGGTCTGCGCGGTGACACCCTCCGGCGGGCTCATCATGTAGCTGAGCCAGGCGTCGGCGATGAACAGGACCAGCGTGCCCCACACGTTCAGCAGGACGCCCAGGCCCAGGTGGACCTTCTTCTTCGCCCCCTCCTTCATCCGGTCCCAGCCGTAGTAGTACAGGTACAGGGTGAAGGACTCGAAGAAGAAGAGGGCCGCGTAGAGCCACATCGACGGGGCGAAGATCCTCGTCAGGTGCTGCCAGAACGTCGGGTAGAGGGTCGAGAGGAAGAAGACGAGGACGGCACCCCAGATCGCGGTGGCGCTGTAGGCCACCAGCAGGAGGCGGGTGAACTCCTTGGACAGGGTGTCGTAGCGCTTCTCCCCCGTCGCCATCCCGATCCCCTCCATCACCACGGCGAACATCGGGACGCCGAGGACGAAGGCGGCGAACATCAGGTGGACCTGGGCGGCGATCCAGACGGCGCCGCGGGGTCCGACGATCGGGAAGTCGCCGTAGCGCTGCGAGGCCTCCTGGGCCGCCGCCGGATCGACCAGGGCCAGGACGCCGGCCACGGCCGCCAGGAGGCCGGCGAGCCACCGGGAGCGCCGTGAGCCCGTCACTCGTCCCCCCCGAGGAAGAACGGGCGCCGCTCGGAGAAGTCGATGGGGAGGTTCTCCCGCACTTCCTTCATCAGGTCGGCGGTGACCTCGTCCCGGCCGTGGCGGCGGGCGTAGCTCTCCAGGCGGTTCGCCACCACCCCGCGGACGAACGAGGGGATCCGCTCGAGCCGCTCCTCGGCCTCGGGCGTCCAGGTCAGCTCCCGCTCGGCGGGCTCGCCGTAGGTGATCTCGCCGGGGGGCTCCACCGCCTCCTCGTCGCCGCCGGGCTCGTAGGCACAGGAGAGGTCCGGACCCAGGACGTCGCCGGTGTCGGCGTAGGCCCGGGCCCGGCATCCGCCGCACACCTCCCGGTAGCGACACCGGCCGCACTTCCCGCCCAGCTCCCCGTCCCGGAGCCGCCGGAAGAGGGGCGAGCCCCGCCACACCTCCCCGAAGGAGGCCTGAGCCAGGTCACCGGCCACCTCGGGCAGGTAGGGACAGGGGGTGACCTTGCCCTCCGGGGTGATGCGGCAGTAGTGGACGCCGCATGGACATCGCGTCCGGTAGTTGAGGAGCGGGGAGTCCGGGTCCCGCTCGTGCACGTGCCGCATGAGCTGCGGCTGGCACTTGGAGCGGACCATGAGCCGGCCCCGGTACTCCCGCTGCAGATCGGCCAGCTCGGCCAGGACCTCCTCGTTCTCCTCCGGAGAGAGCCCGGTGAGCCGTCCGTCGCTGGCCATGCCCTCGCCCCGGCCGGTGCCCACCAGGAAGTACAGGTTGAAGCAGACCGCTCCCTGCTCCGCCGCCCACT
>CAZSKS010000054.1:0-16303 GCA_964607465.1 uncultured Gemmatimonadota bacterium
CCGTCTCGATCCCGCGTCCCGGGGGCCCTGCGTCCCCGCCCTGCCGACACGTCGGCCCCCGGACCGAATAAACCCCGAATACCGCTGCCGTAGTCTACGACCCGCCCTCAACGGGGTCGCAACAGGCAGGGGATCGGCCCTCAACGCGGTTTCAACGAGCGGGAGATCAACGCCTGAAGGGCGGGCGGCGGAAAGGCCATCCGTGTGCGGGATCGGATGAAGTAGGCTGACAGCCCCTTCGTTCCCTCCTCAATCTGACGTGTGTGCTTGGCCGAGAGGCCTGGGACGGATCCCCCGTTGCCGCCGCTCGCCATGGGCTCTTCCTGACGTTCCCTCGGGCGGGCGCCCCGGGACGTTGAGGAGTCCTTGAGCCGCGACCCGAGAATCGAAGACCAAACCCGGTGCCCGGCGAACCGATGAGCTCCTCCCACTTTCGGCCTCGCTCGTGACCTCACGACGTGGTGTCCTCCTCATGGTCCTGATCATCCTGGCCGCCGGCCTGGTGGGCGGGGCCCTGTGGCGGCTGCAGGGTGCCGGGGAGAACGGGGACGGCGCGCCGGCCACCGCCGCTGACTCCGTGCGCGAGGAAGTCCGCTCCCGGGCGGCCGCCACGGCCTTCTCCACCGGGGTGGCGGTACCCGTCGAGGGGGCCAGGATCCGGCGGGACACCTTCTTCCTGTGGGTCGAGGCGGAGGGGAGCGCCGAGGCCTTCCGCCGCACGGTGCTCCGCGCCCAGGTGGAGGGCGACGTGGAGGCGGTGCCGGTGCGGGAAGGGCAGCGGGTGGCGGCCGGCCGCCTCGTGGCCCGCCTGGACTCCGCGCCCCACGCCCTGGACCTCAGGGCCCGCCGTGCGGAGCGCGAGCGCGCCCTGGCCGAGTTCCGAAGCATGCTGATCGGCGAGGAGGAGCTGGGGCTCACCGAGGAGGAGCGCGAGGAGCGCCGCCGGCAGGCCCGGGCCCGCAGCGGGTTGGCCCAGGCGGAGGTGGAGCTGGAGAAGGCCCGCTACGAGCTGGAGGCGACCCGCATCCGGGCACCCTTCGCTGGCCGGGTGGCCAACCTGGCGGTGAGCCCGGGGGACCGGGTGACGCCGGGCGACTCGGTGGCGGCGATCCTGGACCTCTCGCGGCTGGAGGTGGAGGTGCGGGTGCTCCAGGAGCAGGTCACCCACCTGGCGCCGGGCCGGCGGGCCCGGGTGCGCTTCACGGCGCTGCCCGGCGAGAGCTTCACCGGTCGGGTGGTGAGTGTGAACCCGGTGGTGGACCGCGCCAGCGGTCGGGTGCGGGTCACCGTCCGGCTGGACAACCCCGAGGCCCGGGTGCTGCCCGGAATGCACGCCACCGTGGAGATCGCCGGCCGCCGGCACCCCGATCGGCTCTTCGTGCCGCGCGACGCGCTGGTGGAGCGGGACCGCCGGCAGGTGGTCTTTCTCTTCGGGCCGGAGGATTCCGGGTCGGCCACCGGCCGGGCGCAGTGGCGCTACGTGGGCACGGGGCTGGAGAGCGACCGCTACGTGGAGATCCTCCCCGAGCGGGAGGGCGACGAAGTGCCGGAGGCGGGCCGGGTGGTGCTGGTGGACGGCCACACGACGCTGGCCCACGACGCCCGGGTGCGGCTGGCCAACGCCGACAGCCTTGAGGTGCGGTGAGTCGGGTGGAGGCCGTGAGGGGTGGGGCGGCCGCTGCCGTCGTACGGACGGTCCGGTGCGTGCTGGCGGCCCTCGTCGCGCCGTCCGTCGTCCTCGCCCTTCCGACCGGCGGCGTCTCCGCGGAGACGCTTGCGGCGCAGGCGGCCGACACCCTGACGCTCGAGGATGCCATTCGTGCCGCGCTGTCGGAGAGCCCCGACGTGGACGCCGCCCGGGCCACGGCCACGGCCGAGGGAGCCGCCCGGTGGGCCGACTGGGGCGCGTTCCTCCCCAGGGCCAGCGCCAATGCTCGCTTCGGCCGGTCCCGCTTCACCACGGTCACCTTCCAGGACCCGGAGGGGACGGCCCGGACGCTGGAAGTCCCCCTGGAGGACGAGATCCACTCGGTCAGCCAGGGCCTCACCTTCCAGTGGGACCTGCTTCGGGGCGGCCGCCGGATCGCCGAGCTGAAGGCGGGCGGCGCGGCTGAGGCGGCGGCCGGTCTCCGGTTGGACGCGGCCGAGCGGACGGCGGTGGCCGAGGTGAAGGCGGCCTACTTCGAGGCGGTGAAGCGCCGCCGGCTGGCCGACATCGCCGTCGAGCAGCTCGAGAGCCGCCGGCGCGAGCTGGAGCGCGCCCGGGAGCGCTTCCGGCTGGCGGCCGTGGACCGGAGCGACCTCCTGGGCGCCGAGGGGCAGGTGCGGGCCGGCGAGCTCGCGCTGCTGGACGCCCGGGAGGCGGCCCGGGAGGCCCGCCGCCAGCTGGCCGTGGCCACCTGCCGGGCGGACGGTCTGGACGCCACGCCGCGGGCGGACACGGACCGGGAGCCGACAACGGGTCCGCCCCTGGCCGAGCCGCCCCCGCCCCCCGACCCGGAGGGGCTCGACGCCGACCGCCTGGTCGAGCGGGCGCTGGCCGGCCACCCGGAGCTGGCCGCCCTGGAGGCGGAGGCCGACGCGGCCTCGGCCCGCCTGTGGGGCGAGCGGGCGGGCTACCTGCCCGACGTGAGCCTGAGCTGGTCCACGAGCCGCTCCGAGCAGCTCGGCCCGGACGGCTCCTTCTTCAACTTCGACCCCCAGAACACCGCGCGCGGGCTCACCCTGTCGGCGAGCTGGGAGCTGTTCGGCGGCTTCGGCCGCCGGGAGCGGACGGCGCGGGCCGGTGCCGAGCTGCGGAGGACGCGGGCCCAGCGGGCCGGACGGCGGCTGGAGGTGGAGAAGGCCGTGCGCGACGCCGTGGCCGAGGTGCGGCGCCGGGCCCGGCGGCTGGAGCTGCTCCGGGCCCGCCGGGAGCTGGCGCGGGAGCGGCTCGCCCTCACCGAGGAGGCCTTCCGCACCGGCAGCGCCACCTTCGTGGAGCTCCAGTCGGCGGTGGAGGAGGTGACGGCCGCCGAGCGGGGCGTGGTGACCGAGCGCTACGACTACCTGGCGGCGTGGGCCCGGCTGGAGCGGTGGGCGGGGGACGTCCGGTGACGTGAGCCCCACCGACCTCGCCCTCCGCCGACCGGTGGGCACGGCCATGGCCTGCGCGGCGGTGGCCGTCCTGGGCGTCGTCTCCTTCCTCCGCCTCCCGGTGGACCTCCTGCCCGACGTCGCCTACCCGAGCCTGGCGGTGAGCACCGTCTACCCGGGCGCCGGCCCCGAAGAGGTCGAGCGCTTCGTCACCGCGCCCATCGAGGAGAGCCTGGGCCGGGTGGCCGGCGTCCGGCGCGTCACCTCCCGCAGCCGGGAGGGCGAGTCGCTGGTCCGCCTCCGCTTCGCCTGGGGCACCGACATGGAGTTCGCCGCGCTCCACGCCCGGGAGCGGCTGGACGAGCTGGCCGGGCGGCTGCCCCGGGGGAGCGAGCGGCCCGTGCTGCTGGAGACCGACCCCTCCGACGACCCGATCCTCACCCTGGCGGTGACGGGCGGCGACCTGCTGCAGCTCCGCTCCCTGTCCGAGGCGGTCTTCAAGCGGCGGCTGGAGCAGCTGGACGGGGTGGCCCTGGCGTCGGTGGCCGGCGGCCCGCGGCGGGAGGTGCGGGTGGTGATGGACCCGGACCGGCTGGAGGCCCGGGGCCTGCGGCTGGAGGACGTCACCCGGGCGCTCGACGCCTCCAACTACACGGCGCCGGGCGGCGTCGTGCGGAGGGGCCGCTACCGCTACAGCCTGCGGACGCTGGGACACTTCACGGCGGTGGAGGAGCTGCGCCGGGTGCCGGTGACGGCGTCCGGCTCGCGGGCCCGGGGCGGGACGGGGCAGGGGGCGCGGGCCGGAACGGGGGGCGGGTCGGCCGCCGGGGCCGGCGGCGGGGCGACGAGCGACGCGGTGCTCCTGGGGCGGATCGCCGAGGTGCGGGACGCCCTGGCCGAGCCCGAGACCCTGGCCCGGTGGGGCGGGGAGCCGGCCGTGGGCCTCCGGATCCACAAGGAGGCCGGGGCCAACACCGTGCGGGTGGCCGAGGCGGTGGAGGCGACGGTCGACCGGCTCCGGGAGGAGTACCCCGGGGTGGGCCTCACGGTGGCGTCCAGCCAGGCGGACTTCGTGAGCGCCGCCATCTCCAACGTGGCGCAGGCCCTCCTGCTGGGCGGCCTGCTGGCCTTCGTCGTGCTCTTCGCCTTCCTGCGCGAGCCCCGCTACCCCGTGGCCGTGGGCGTGGCCATCCCGCTGTCGGTGCTGGCCGCCCTCGCCCTCTTCCACGTCGCCGGCGTCAGCCTGAACGTCATGTCCCTGGGCGGGCTCGCCCTGGGCGTGGGGATGCTGGTGGACAACTCCATCGTGGTGCTGGAGAACATCTTCCGCCACCGGGACGAGGAGGGGGCGGGGCCGCGGGAGGCGGCCTCGGTCGGCACCCGCGAGGTGGCCGGGGCTATCACCGCCTCCACGCTGACCACGGTGGCCGTGTTCGGGCCCGTGCTCTACGTGGAGGGGGTGGCCGGGGCGCTCTTCGCCGACCTGAGCCTGGCGGTGGCGTTCTCGCTGCTGGCGTCGCTGGTGGTGGCGCTCACCGTGCTGCCGGTGATGGCCGCCCGGACCGGGGCCCGCGAGGTGGCCGGGGCCCGGACGCCGGGAGACGGGGCGGACGGTCGGCGGACAGACGCGCCCGCGACGGGCGGGCTCGATTCCGGCGCCGGCGCCGGGACGAATCGCGCCGGCGACCCCGGCCGCCGCCCCGGGGCGATCGGCCGCCTCCTCGAGACCTTCGACTGCGCCTTCCGGGCCTTCGCCGACCGCTACGAGCGGGCGCTCGCCTGGTCGTTGGCCCACCGGGGCGCCGTGCTCGCCCTGGCGGCGGGGTCGCTGGCCTTGGCCGCGCTGGTGGGGGCCGGGCTGCCCCGGGGACTCATGCCGGAGGTGGACGAGGGCCGCTTCCGGGTGGACGTCCGCCTGCCGGTGGGCACGCCCCTGGAGACCACCGACGAGCTGACCCGCCGGCTGGAGGGGCTGCTGCTGGAGGCCGACGGCGTGGAGGGGGTCTACGCCCGGGTGGGCCGGGCCCGGGGCGCCGAGCGGGCCGCCGGCGAGGCGGCGGGCCTCCACACCGCCGCCCTGGAGGTGCGCCTGGCCGACGACGGGCCGGCCACGCGGGAGGCGGTGGAGCGCTTCCGGGCGGCCGTGGCCAAGTCCGGCGTCGACCCCGGCGCCGTCGCCGTGGCCACCGGGCGGTCCACCTCCCTGGGCCGCGCCCTGGACCCGGGCGGCGCCGACCTGGCCGTGAAGGTGAAGGGCGGGGAGCTGGACGAGCTGGCGGCCGTGGCCGAGTCGGCCCGGGCGCGGCTGGCGGGGCTGGAGCGGCTGGCCGACGTGCGCGTGGACTTCGAGCGGGCCCAGCCGCGCCTGGAGGTGGAGGTGCTCCGGGACGAGGTGGCCCGCCACGGTCTCTCGGTCCGGGAGGTAGCCGACGCCGTGGAAGCGTTCCTCCGGGGGCTGGAGGCCGAGCGGCCCTACACGGAGTTCGACGACCGGATCGCCATCCGGGTGAGCCTGCCCGACACCGTCCGCCGCGACCTCTCCGACGTGCTGCGGACCACGGTGGGCGGCGTGCCGGTGGAGCGGCTGGTGCGGGTGAGCCGGGGCTTCGGGCCCGTCGAGGTCCGGCGCGAGGGGCAGACCCGCACCGTGGAGGTGCTGGCCGACGTGAGCAGAGGGCTGGGGCGCGCCGTGGCGGCCGTCCGGGACCGGCTGGAGGGCCTCGCCACGCCGGGGCTGGTCCGCCTGGAGGTGGGCGGTGAGAACCAGGAGATGCGCGACAGCTTCCGCTCGCTGCTCTTCGCCTTCGGGCTCGCCCTCTTCCTGGTCTACCTGATCCTGTCGGCCCAGTTCGAGTCGGTGGTCCGCCCGACGGTGGTGCTGGCCGCCGTCCCGCTGGCCGCCGTCGGGGCGGTGCTCGCGCTGTGGGCCGCCGGCGCCGGGATCGACGTCATGAGCGGCATCGGCGTGGTGATCCTGGTGGGCATCGTCGTGAACGACGCCATCATCAAGGTCGACTTCGTCGAGCAGCGCCGGCGGCAGGGGCTGGGCAAGCGGGCGGCCCTGATGGAGGCCGGGCGGCTCAGGCTCCGGCCCATCGTCATGACCACCGTCACCACCGTGCTGGGCCTCACGCCGCTGGCCCTGGGGTGGGGCGCCGGTGCCGACCTCCGGGCCCCGCTGGCGGTGGCCGTGATCGGCGGGCTCCTGTCGGCCACCTTCCTGACGCTGATCGTGGTGCCGGTGATCTACTCGGTGGTGGTGGATACCTCGGTGCCGGTGGACGAGCCGTGATCGACCTGTCCGTCCGCCGGCCGGTGGCCACGGCCGCCCTGTACGTGGCCCTGCTGGCGCTCGGCGCCTGGAGCCTGGCGCTGATCCCGGTGGAGCTGCTGCCCGAGGTGGAGGCGCCCCGGCTCACCGTCCGCGCCGACTGGCGCGGCGCCTCGCCGGAGCGCATGGAGGCGCTGGTGACCGCGCCCCTGGAGGGCGCCGCCCGGCGGGTGGGCGGGGTACGGAGCGTGTCGTCGGTCTCCCGGGCCGACGATCGCGGCCTCGGCGCCCGGAGCGAGATCACCGTCCGCTTCGCGCCCGACACGCGGATGGAGTTCGCCCGCCTGGAGCTCCGGGAGCGGATCGCGGCGCTGCGGGACGAGCTGCCGCCCGGCGTGGGCCGCATCGACGTCGAGCCCTACGTGCCCGACGAGCTCCAGGAGGAGAGCCGCCCCTTCCTGAGCTGGCGCCTGCGGGGGCCGTACACCTTCGCCCGGCTGGGCGAGGTCGCCGACCGCGAGCTCCGCCCCGAGCTGCTGGCCCTGGAGGGCGTCTCGGAGGTGCGGGTGGTGGGCGGCCGGCGCCGGGAGGTGTCGGTGGTGGTGGACCCCCACGCCCTGGCCGTCCACGGCCTGACGCTGGCCGACGTGCGGGCGAGCCTGGACGACCTGTCGGAGCTCCGGGCCCCGGGCGCCGTGCTCCTGGACGGGCGGCGCACGGCGCTGGCCGTCCGCACCCGGGCGGAGAGCGTGGCCCAGGTGCGGGAGCTGACGGTGGCGACGGGGGCCGGAGAACGGGTCCGCCTCGGCGACGTGGCCCGGGTGGAGGCCGTCACCTCCGAGCCCACCTCGTACTTCCGCATCGACGGCCAGCCGGCGGTCTCGGTCCACGCCTTCCGGCGCTCGGGCACCAACGGCGTCCGGCTGGCCGACCGGCTGCGGGCGCGGATGGGGGAGCTGGAGGGCCGCCTGCCCGCCGGCGTCGGGGTGGCGCTGGACCACGACGGCAGCGAGGAGATCCGGCACCAGCTCGGCGACCTGCGGCTCCGGGCCCTGGCCTCGGCCGCCGTCATCCTGCTGGTGCTGTCCCTCTTCCTGCGCTCGGCCGGCTCGGTGCTCGTCGTCTTCGGGAGCATCGCCTTCAGCGTCCTGGCGGCCGTGAACCTCCTGTATCTCGGCGGCTTCACGCTGAACACCCTGACCCTGGCCGGGCTGGCGTGGGGGTTCGGGCTGGTGGTGGACAACTCCATCGTGGTGCTGGAGAACGTGTGGCGCCGCCAGCAGGGGGGCGAGGCGCCGGCCGTGGCCGCGCGTGAGGGAGCCCGGCAGGTGGCCCTGCCGGTGGTAGCCGCCACCTGCACGACGGCCGCCGTGCTCGTGCCCTTCCTCACCCTGCAGGGGGAGCTGCGGGCCTGGTACGTGCCCCTCGGCTGGGCGGTGGGGCTGTCGATCCTGGCCAGCCTGCTGGTGGCCTTCACCCTGGTGCCGAGCGCCGCGGCCCGGTTGCGGGGGGCGGGGCAGGGCGGGGCGGCTCCGAGTCCTCCCCCGATGGCCGGTGTCGGCGGCGGTCGGGGCGGGAGCGATGAGGGCGGTAAAGCGGGGGACGGCGGGGTGGGCCCGGCCGGCGACGCCCGCCGTCCGCCGCTCTACGTCCGGGCCTACCGGGCGCTGCTCGGCGCGGCGCTGGACCACCCCGCCGTCGTGCTCCTCGTCTGCCTGGCCAGCCTGGGCGGGAGCTGGTGGCTCTTCGACCGCCATGTCACCCGGGGCGTGCGCTGGGCCGACTTCTGGGGGCAGGACACCTACATCAGCATCCGGATCACCTACCCCCGGGGCGCCGGCCTGGAGCGCACCGACCGCCTGGTGCGCACCTTCGAGGAGAAGCTGTCGACCCTGCCCGAGGTGGCCCGCTACGAGAGCCGGGTGCACCCGAGCTTCGCGCACATCCGCGTCACCTTCCCGCCGGAGCTGGAGACGACGCCGGTGCCGGTGGCCATCAAGGAGCGGATGGTGGCCTACAGCCACGGCTTCTCCGGGCCCGAGGTCCGGGTCTACGGCTACGGGCCCAGCTTCTACGGCGGCGGGGCCTCGCCCCCCAACTATTCGCTGGAGCTGTTCGGGTACAAGTACCTGATGCTGCAGGAGATCGGCGAGTCGCTGGCCCGGAAGCTGGAGGGGATGACCCGAATCCGCGACGTGGACCCCGACGCCGCCGGCCGCTGGTACCGGAGCGACCGGGCGGTGGAGTACGTGGTCCGCCCCGACCGGACGGCCCTGGCCGCCCGCGGCCTCCCCGTGGAGGGGCTGCTGAGCCACGTGTCCGCCTCCGTGGTCGGGGCGACGGGAGCGGGGCGCGTCTACGTGGGCGGCGAGGAGCTGCCCCTCACCCTGAAGCTGCGGGGATGGCGCGACCTCGACGTCCGGGGCCTGCGGGAGGCGCGGGTGCCCTCCCCGGGCGGCGGCGAGGCCCGGGTGGGGGACGTGGCGTCGGTGGAGGAGCGCGACGTCCTGTCCGAGATCCGGCGGGAGGACCAGGAGTACCGGCGGTCGGTGGCGTGGGAGTTCCGGGGGCCCCGCAAGCTGGGCGACCTGGTGCGCGACGCCACGCTGGAGACCCTGGAGCTTCCGCCCGGCTACCGGGTGGAGCTCGAGGACCGGCGGACCTGGTCGGAGGAGGAGCGTGGCCAGGTCTGGTGGGCGGTGGCCGCCGCCGTGGGGCTCCTGTTCGTCGTGACCGCCACGATCTTCGAATCGCTGGCCGCCCCCTTCGTGGTGCTGCTGACCCTGCCGCTGGCGCTGATCGGCGTGTTCCTGGTCTTCTTCTACACCGGGGCCACCTTCACCCGCACCGCCTACATCGGGGCCATCATGATGGCGGGCATCGTGGTCAACAACGCCATCCTGGTGGTCTACCACGTCGGCGAGCTGAGGGAGCGGCTGCCGCGACGGGAGGCGATCCTCCGGGGCACCCTGGAGCGGGTGCGGCCGATCCTCATGACCACCCTCACCACCGTGCTGGGCCTGCTGCCGCTGATCCTCTTCGCCGGAAGCCAGGACGAGAACGTGTGGAACGCCCTGGTGCTGGCCACCGTGGGCGGGCTGCTCTCGAGCACCCTCTTCGTGCTCACGGCCCTCCCGGTGGCCTACCGGTGGATCGTGGCGCGGGGTTGAGGTCCGCTTGATCCGGTCGCCGACGATGGTGGGGTGAACCTCCGCCGTCCGACGGGACGGCGGGCCGCGTCCCACCCTGCCAGGAGGCCCCGGTGCATCTTTCTCTCCGTCGAGGCATGGTACCCCGCCGCGGAGCCGCCCGGTGCGTCGTGTCGGCGCGTCGAGCGCTGCTCGGTCTGATTGTCGCGCTCGCGGCCGCCTGCGACGCGTCGGCCACCGGCGACGGCCGCCCGGCGTCCGGGTCGTCCGACGCCCCGGGGTCCGGTGAGGTGTCGGTTCGGGACTCCGCCGGCGTCACGGTGGTGGAGAACCGGGGAGGAGGCCGGGCCGAAGGGAGGGCCTGGTCGCTCGAGCCCGTCCGTATCGTCGGCGCCCGGGAGGGCGAGGCCGCCTTCGGCCGCGTCTCCTCGGTGGATCTCGGCCGGGGAGGGGAGCTGTACGTTCTCGACCGCCAGTCGGGAAAGGTCACCGTGTGGGACGCCGTCGGTCGGCCGGTGCGATCACTGGGCGGGCTCGGGGACGGGCCGGGTGAGTTCCGGACGCCCACCTTCGTCCGCGCCCTGGAGGACGGGCGCGTGGTCGTGGGCGAGGCCTATCCCGCCCGGATCCACCGGTTCGCGGCCGACGGGAGCCTGCGGGAGAGCGTCCGGGTGCGGCCGGGGAAGGGCGGGCCCCCGATCCTGGCCGTGATGGGCGACTGGCGGGTGACCCGCTCCGGGCTCGCCCGGGTGCGCCTGTCGTACATGTCGCCCTCCCACACCGAGGGGACCCCGGTCCTGGTGGGGACGGTCGGCTCCGACGGGGCGGTGGCGGACACGCTGCTGACCTGGACGTCGGCCACCACGCCGGCCCGACTGCCCACCATCTTCGGGGCCGAGTGGTCCTGGGACCTGGCGGAGGACGGCGGGCTGGTCGCCTCGCCCGGGGACCGGTACGAGCTGCGGCGTTACGATCCGGAGGGCGGCCTGCGGCGGCTCGTACGCCGGCGGGTGGAAGCCATCCCCACGACGGAGGCGATGACCGATCGGGCCGTCGAGCGGTTCTTCGAGCGGTTCGCCGACACCGACGTCCCGCAGGCCACCCTCGCCTCGCTACGGGACCGCCTGGAGGTGGCGCCTACGCTGCCCCCGGTGCAGGGGATCCACCTGGCCGAGCCCGGCGGCGAGCTGTGGGTCGAGGTCCCGACCCCGGAGCGCACGGGTCAAGTGGAGGAGGCCGGGGCCTACGACGTCTTCGCGCCATCGGGGCGTTTCGTCGGACGGGTGGAGGCCCCGGAGGGCTTCCGCCTGCACGGGGTCCGGGATGACCGGGCCTACGGGGTGTGGACGGACGAGCTCGGCGTGGAATACGCCCGAGTCTACCGGGTGGCGCGGTCGGCGGGGAAGGGACCCTCCGACGCCGAGGACGTTATCATCCACTGAGCGTCCCGTGCGGTCCTGTCGTCGCCTGGTCCGTTCCAGGCATCGGGGGTAGGTTGCCCCACCACCGCGCCGGAGTGGCGGAACTGGCAGACGCGACGGACTCAAAATCCGTTGGGGGCGACCCCTTGTGGGTTCGAATCCCACCTCCGGCATCTCTCTCCGTTCCCGGATCCCCCGTCCGCGATCCTACCTCGAGCGTCCCCGGCCTGGCAGACATCTTCCCGACCGGGCACCTTCTGCCGCGTGCTCGCGGGAGAGCTATGTGAGGAAGGGGAGGCCATCGTGGCGGGACCTGTATTTCTCGAGGGCGACCGGTTGACGCTTCGCCTGGCGGAGTCGGACGACTACGACCTGCTGGTGCGGCAGTACAACGATCCCTCGGTCCGACGTCAGTTCGGGGACCTGAGGGTCCCTTTCACCAGGGAGGCCCTGATCGCCTTCCTGGAGAAAGGGGAGGAGACGATCCATCACTTCGTCCCATACGACGACGGAACGCCCGTGGGGCACGTCTCCATTCGAAGACTGGATCTCCAGGCCCGAAACGGGGAGTTGGGCTATACGGTGTTCCCGGAGCACGAGGGGAACGGCTACGCTACCGAAGCGTCCGAGATCCTCCTCGGGCATGCGTTCGACGGGTTGGGCCTTCACAAGGTCTGGGCACGCGTGACAGAGGGGAACGACGGTTCGATGAAGGTGCTGGAGAAGCTGGGGTTCGAGCGGGAAGGAATTCTTCGGGAGCAGTTCTACGGGTTCGGCACCTATGTGGACGAGTACCGCTTCGGCCTGCTGAGGCCGGAGTGGAGCGGCAGCGCCTGAGCACCCGTCGTCGGCGTCAAGGGGTCAGCGGACGCCGCTCCGCTAGCCTCGGCCGTGGCCGTATCCCCGACGCGTTCCGCCCGTCGTCGACGTTCCGCCCCGGGTCGTCGGAGACGGCACCCGGAGGAGGAGGTCCATCGCCTGGTTGCAGCTCTCCCGCACGTCCCGGAGGGCGTTGAAGACCGCTCGCTCGTTGGCGGGGCTCGCCGTCCGCTCGCCGTTGGCGATGCGGTTCAGGGTCGTGTGGGACAGCCCGGTCCGGCGCGCCAGCTCCCGCCGGCTCACCGGGACCATCTCCATCGCCTTTCGCACCGCACGGGTCCGGCGCCGGTCGGGCTGCCGTGCCATGTGGGCCTCCCTCCGGGTCGTTTCGGGGCCTGTTCCAAAATGGAACATAGCGCGGGACGGGCGTGCGCGTCCACCTTGCGGCGTTGACGACGGTGGGATGAGCCCGCGTTCACGACGGCGGGATGAACTGGGGAGGAGGCCTGCATGTCGGATGACCTGAGTCGAGCGGCCGCGCGGGTCCAGGAGGCCCTGGACGAGCATGGCCTGGAGGGAAGGGTGGTCGAGCTCTCCGGCTCCACCCGGAGCGCGTCCGAGGCTGCCGAGGCCGTCGGGTGCGGTGTGGGGCAGATCGCCAAGTCCCTCGTCTTCCGGGGCGAGAGCAGCGGGCGTGCCGTGCTGGTGATCGCGGGCGGCGCCAACCGGGTCGACCCGGCGACGATCGCCGCCCGGGTGGGGGAGCCGGTGTCGCTGGCCGACCCCGACACGGTGCGTGCGGTGACCGGCTACGCCATCGGTGGGGTGCCGCCCGTCGGCCACCGCGAGCGGCTATCGGTCTACCTGGACGAGGACCTGATGGATCACGACGAGATCTGGGCCGCCGCCGGAACGCCTCGGGCGGTCTTCGATCTGACGCCGGCGGAGCTGGAGAGGATCACGGGTGGGGAGGTAGTGCGGGTGGCGGGCTGACGTACCCCCCGAACGTACGAAATCCCCGACCGGGCTCACGGCTCCGATCGGGGACTTCGTTGTGCCGGCGAGCGTTGATCCGCTGGTTTGGCGCCGTCCCGTGAGACGACCGGATCGCGGCTCTCTCCCTCGGTCTCGGCGGCACGACCGAAGTCGTGTCACCGTCCTCAGGCGCCCCCGTTCCCGGGGCTGACGGCTGCGGCCAGCAACCTCGCAACCGGTCCACCGAGGCCAAACTCCCGGTGGACGATCGGGCCGACGATCTCTCGTCGACCCTCTCCCTGTCGAGGACTCGCTGCAGCGAGCTTCCCTCGACGGGAGAACCAACGTAGCACAAAAAAATGCGGTGTCAAGGGCCGGCCGCCAGATCCGTCCGAGAGGCCGCCGACCTCCGTCGGGGCGGTCGCCGACGGGCGCCCATGGGGGGGCGGTAACGTCTCGCCCCGGCCCGAAGCGCGGGTACCTCGCCGACGGGACACCCGGGGAGGCCCGGGGCGACCGGGAGGAGGAGCAGCTCCGTCGCGCCGTCGAGGTCCTGCTGGAGGAGATCGAGGCCGGCGGCTGACCGCCGGCCGGGCGCCGGCTACTCGAGGGGGATGTCCGTCCCGTAGTGGGCGTCGATGACCGAGGCCAGCGAGTCGGCCACGATCCGGTGGGCCTCGGTGCTGGGATGCACCCCGTCCTTGCTGAACATCGGCCCGAAGGGCTGCTCGACGGCCTGCGGCCCGGTCAGGTTCGGGAAGGCGGGGATGTCGCCGGCCACGGCTCGGGCCTCGAGGAGGGGGTTCGGGTCGAAATACGCCCATCCCCGGTCGTCGGCCTCGGCCTGGATCGCCTGGTTGTAGCCCTGCACCGTGGCGACGACCTGCTGGGCCTCGGCCGCCACCAGGAGCGACGTCCCCTCCACGTCGTCGGGGACGGCGGCGGGACCGACGATCTCCTCGATGTCCCGGTCGTCGGTGCAGTCCAGCGTCACCGACTGCCCCTCGGCCGCCAGGCTCAGCATGACCCCGACCCCGTAGGCGAAGGGAACGAAGGTGGACTCTCCCACCCCGCCGGCCGAGGCCGGGGCACAGCTGTCGTCCACGTCGAAGTCGGGCGGCAGAGCCCCCTGCTGCTCGGCGGCGAAGTAGGCCGCGCCGGGCGACAGGTTGGGGGTCAGGACCACGTTGGCCACGCCCACCAGCACGCCCTCCAGCCCCTGGTTGCCGGCGACGCCCTCCAGGCTGTCCAGGACGGCGCCGTACCGCCCGACGAAGTCCTCCAGGGGCGTGATCAGGGAGGGATCGCCCCGCAGGCCGGCGGCGAGGACGTCGTTGTTCCCCAGCCACACGCTGGCGAAGGTGGGCTCGACGTCGGCTGCCGCCTCCAGCTGGGTCCGGCCGCCCAGCAGCAGGGTGGTGAGGGCGTTGGCGTTGGTCCCCTCTCCGAGGTTCGTGAGGGCGTCCAGCACCTGGGCGCCCGGCACGGCGACGTTGTTCAGGATCGGGGGCGGCGGCGTCTCGCGGAGGGCGCACTCCACGACGCCTCCTCCCACCCGCTCCCCGCTGAAGACGTTCACGAGCGGAGGGGGACAGCCGGGCCGCCGCAGGGCGGGGGTCTCGAATCGGGTGCCCATGTCCTCGGCCAGGATGGCGGCGTAGGAGCGCGCCTGGGTGCTGTCGTTGATGCCGTCGGACTGGAAGCCCGCCGTGATGCTGTTCCCCAGCGCCGCGTAGCGGGCGAAGACGTCTCCGGCCGCCGGATCGGGCGACATCAGCGCCGCGTCGTCGCACGCCCCGAGCACCAGCGGGACGACCAGGGCGAGGGCCGCCAGGGCTCGGACCGGTGGCACGCGGCGGACGGGCGGTGCGGCCCGGTCCGGCGGTGCGGCCCGGTCCGGACGGACGGGACGGGCGCTCCGTCGATCGGGTCGCTCGTGGCTCGTGGTGGTCATGGCAGCTGGAGCGTGAAGGTGGAAGCGAAGAGGTGTCCCTCGAAGCCGTAGACGCCGCTGTTCAGGTCGGTGGTCGGCTCCTGGCCCGCCGGCGGCACGTCCACACGGCCGCGCCGGTCGCGCTGGCCCACGAACTGGTAGGCCACGTCGAGTCGGACGCGGGGGGCCACGCGCCACCCGACGCCCGCCGTGAGCTCGTGGCGCCGGGCTTCGGGGAGCAGGGGGGTGACCGTCTCGTCCGGGGCCGCGGCGCCGTGGTAGATGTAGCCCGCCCGCAGGGTGAGCCGGCCGTCGGCCCGGTACTCGCCCCCCAGCCGCACCCCGTGGGTGTCGGTGAAGTCCTCGATGCGGATGTCGTCGGGGGCGATCTCGAACCGCAGCGGGATCCGGTCGAACTCCGACCAGTTCTGCCACTGCCAGTCGGCCAGCAGCTCGAGGCGCGGCGTCGCCCGGACCGAGACGCCGGCCACCAGCTGGTCGGGCATCGTGATCTCGGTGGCCACGCCCTGGTCGGAGAGGGCGCCCCCGGCGTCGAAGAGGCCCGAGGCCTCCAGGAGGGCGTCCAGCGGGGTTCCGGCCGGCGCGCCGAAGGGGTTCCCCTCCGGGAGCGTGATCCCGGTGCTCACCTGCTCGAAGGCCGCGTCCCCCTCGTACTCGAGCGTGGCGCGGGTCAGGTAGCGGGCCCCGATCCGCACGCGGTCGTGGAGCCGGTAGGTGGCCCCGAGGCTCGCCGCCACGCCCGTGGCCCCGCCGGCCTCCAGGGAGGCGTCGGCGAAGTCGGTGCGGGGAGGAATGCCCATCTCGCCGAAGGTCGTGCCGGGCGGGACGCTCCCCCCGGGGACCGGCTGGCGCGAGAGGTCGAGCCGCTGGTTCAGCTCCACCGAGCCCACCACCAGGGCCGCTCCGGCGCCCAGGGAGAGGCGGTCGGTCACCCGCACGGCCGCCGTCGGCTGGACGTAGATCGACTGCAGGGAGTTGTCGTAGCCGGAGAACCGACCCTCGAAGTCCAGGGGCCAGGTGGTCTCGAGGCCGTAGGGTACGTACAGGCCGAGGCCGACGGTGACGCGCTCGTCCAGGCCGTAGGCGGCGAACGCGTGCGGGGCGGGCACGGGGTCGGTGTCCAGGTCGGTCGTGCTGCCGGTAAAGTCGTCGGTGAAGGAGCCGCTGGTGGCCACCAGGAGCCCGCCGGCCGAGAGGGTGAGTCCCTCGACACCGGCCAGGGCGGCGGGGTTGTAGGCGATCGAGGACCCGTCCCCGCAGCCGTCCGCCACGGTGGCTCCGCCCCGGGCCATGGCGCACGTCCCGTACTCGTTGAGGCTGAAGCCCTGGGCCTCCAGCCCCGTTCCCGCGGGCGCCGCCAGCAGGGCGCCCGCGACCAGCGCCGCCAGCGGTCCGGCCGGCGCCGCCCCTGGGAACGGTCGGCTCGGGCAGCTTCCCGCGTCGGCCGACTCTCCTGCCATGCTCGACGTCCTCCCCGCTCAGTCCGCGTCGTCGCCGTCGCGCTCCCGCCGCAGGCGTCGGAGCAGCGGGATCGCCTCGATCTTCTCCTCCGTCAGCTCTCTCCAGTGTATGCTGCCCGGGGAATCGTGTGAAACGTCGCAGCGGAGGATCCGCCCCGGCGTCACGACCAGGTCCAGGG
>CAZSKS010000055.1:0-16268 GCA_964607465.1 uncultured Gemmatimonadota bacterium
GTCCGCTCGTGGCCGGCGAAGGCCGAGACGAGCATCAGGAGGCTGGACCGGGGAAGGTGGAAGTTGGTGACGAGACGGTCGACCCCCCGGAAGCGGTAGGGCGGGTGGATGAAGAGGTCCGTCCTCCCCCGGTCGGCCCGGAAGCGGCCCGCCTCGTCGACCACCGTCTCCAGCGTCCGGGTGGCGGTGGTGCCCACCGCCCACACGGAGCCGCCCGCCTCGCGCACTTCGTTCAGCGTCGCGGCCGCGTCCTCCCCGACCCGGAAGGTCTCCTCGTGCAGCTCGTGGTCCTCCGGACGTTCGGCGTCCACCGGCCGGAACGTGCCCACCCCCACGTGGAGGGTGATCCGCACCAGGCGGACGCCTTTCGCCTCCAGCCGTTCCAGGAGGGGACGGGTGAAGTGGAGCCCCGCGGTGGGGGCGGCCACGCTGCCGTCCTCCTCGGCGTAGACCGTCTGGTAGCGCTCCCGGTCCAGGGGCACCGAGGGCCGGTCCAGGTAGGGCGGGATGGGCATCCGGCCGTGTCGCTCCACCAGCTCCCGGGGGTCGCCCTCGCCCACCAGCCGGACGATGCGTCCGCCCGACGCGGTGCCCTCCTCGATCTCCACCCTGAGCTCGTCGTGGACGACGAGGGTCCGGCCGGGCTTGAGCTTGCCGCCGGGCCGGACCAGGGCCTCCCAGCGCCGGCCCTCCCCTCCGTCCACCGGGCGCAGGAGGAGCACCTCGCCCGACGCCCCGGTGGGCTTGCGGCCCAGGAGCCGGGCCGGCAGGACGCGGGTGTCGTTGAGGACCAGGGCGTCGCCGGCGGGGACCAGGTCGGCCAGCTCCCGGAAGCGGCGGTCCTCCAGGGGGCCGCCGGGGCCCGGGTCGGGATCCCGGTCGCGCCGGACCACCAGCAGGCGGCTCTCGTCCCGCCGGTCGGAGGGGAAGCGGGCGATCCTCCCCTCGGGCAGCTCGTAGTCGAAGTCGGCGGTGCGGAGGCTGGAGCTGCCCGCCGCGGCCTCGGCCGCGTCAGCCCTCATCCTCCCCGAAGAGTCTGGACTGGTCGCCCTCCTCCCGCCGCTCCGCCGGCAGCTCGTAGCCGAACCGGCGGTAGGCCTTGCGGGTCGCCACCCGGCCGCGGCTCGTCCGCTGCAGGTAGCCCTTCTGGATGAGGTAGGGCTCGTAGACCTCCTCGAGCGTGCCCGCGTCCTCGCCCACCGAGACCGCCAGCGAATCGACCCCCACGGGCCCGCCGTCGAAGCCCTCGATGATGGCCCGCAGCACCCGGGCGTCCATCTCGTCCAGCCCGTACTCGTCGACGTTGAGCATCTCCAGGGCGCCCCGCGCGACCTCGGCGTCGATGGTCCCGTCGCCCTCCACCTCGGCGAAGTCCCGCACCCGCCGGAGCAGCCGGTTGGCGATCCGCGGCGTGCCCCGGGACCGGCGGGCCACCTCCTCGGCCCCCTCGTCGGTGATGGGCACCCCCAGGATCCCGGCCGACCGCTCCACGATCTCCTGCAGGTCGTCCTCCGGGTAGAAGCCGAGCCGCTCGACGATTCCGAAGCGGGCCCGCATGGGGGCGGTGAGCAGCCCGAACCGCGTCGTGGCCCCCACCAGCGTGAATCGCTCCAGCTTCATGGAGACCGTCTGGGCCCGCGGACCCTCGCTCAGCCGGATCTCGATCCGGTAATCCTCCATGGCCGGATAGAGGAACTCCTCGATGACCGGACGGAGCCGGTGGATCTCGTCGATGAAGAGGAGATCGCGGGTCTCGAGATTGGTGAGGAGGCCGGCCAGGTCGCCGGGCTTCTCGAGGACCGGCCCCGAGGTGAGCTTGATGTCCACGTCCATCTCGTCGGCCAGCAGGCGGGCCAGGGTCGTCTTGCCCAGCCCCGGCGGGCCGTAGAAGAGGGTGTGGTCCAGGGACTCGCCCCGCCCGAGGGCCGCCTGCACGTAGACCTGCAGGCTCTCCTTGACCTTCTCCTGTCCGACGAACTCCGACAGGCGGTCGGGCCGGAGCGAGCGCTCCACGCCCCGGTCCCCGTCCAGCGCCTCCGGCGTGGTGACCTCCGCCCTCTCGGACATGTCCTCTCGCGGCCTACGGGTCGGTCCTGCGGCTCCCTGGAAAGGTGGCGTCTCGGGAGCCCGCCCGCCAACCGGAGGCCCCCAGGGCGAAGCTCGCGCCTGGACGCCGAGGTTCGGCCGCCCGCTCGGCGCTAGAGGTGCTGCAGCGCCCGCTTCACCATCTCCTCCGTCCCCAGCTCCTCCGCGTCCTTCCCGTCGCCGCCGTCGTCCAGCGCCTTCCGGACGGCGTGGACCGCCTCCTCGCTCTCCTTCGCCCCGTAGCCCAGGGAGCGGAGGGCCTGCACGGTCTCCGTCGACACCGTCGTGGGCTCGGCCCCCTCCTCGTCGGTGACCATGTCGTCCAGCTTGTCGGCCAGCTCCAGTGCGATCCGCTCGGCGGTCTTCTTCCCCACCCCGGTGACGGTGCGGAGGACGTCATGGTCTTTGGCCCGGATGGCGCGCACGATCCGCCGGCCCGGGAGCTCGCCCAGCAGGGCCAGCGCCACCCTCGGACCGACGCGGCTGACGCCCTGAAGACGGAGGAAGAGCTCCCGGTCCCGCGCCTCCACGAAGCCAAAGAGCTCCATGGCGTCGTCCCGGACCACCAGGGTCGTGTGGAGATCCACCTCCCCGCCCCGGGTCGGCAGACGGTCGTGGAGGCGCGCCGGCACGTTGACCTCGTAGCCCACGCCGGCCGCGGTCATCACCTCCACCCGCTCCAGCTCCTTGCCCAGGAGGGTGCCGCGGACCCGGCTGATCACGATTCGCCCGTCGCCAGCGGTCCGGTGCCCACCAGGTGGTGGCACAGGGCGGCGGCGCACCCGTCCGCCGCGTCCGACGGCGACGGAGGCTCGGCCAGGCCCAGGTGCTTCTTGACCATCCAGCCCACCTGCTCCTTGGTGGCGTTGCCCGACCCCACGACGGCCTTCTTGATGCGGGAGGGGGAGTACTCGGCGACCCGGCAGCCGCCGAGGGCCGCCGTCATGATCGCCACTCCGCGGGCGTGGCCCAGGACGGCGGCGGTCCGGGCGTTCTGCCCGTAGAACACGCCCTCCACGGCCACTGCTTCCGGCTCCAGGCGCTCCAGCACCTCCCGGAGCCCCTGGTGGATGTCCACCAGCTTGCGGGCCAGCGGATCGGAGCCGTCGGGGCGGATGACGCCGCACTCCTCCAGCCGGTAGGTGCCGGCCTCCCGGATCACCAGTCCGTAGCCCGTGGCGGTCGTTCCCGGGTCCACGCCCAGGACCCTCACGGCCGTCGACGCGGGATCAGTCGCCTGCCAGGGCGGCGGCGGATCACGTCCAAGGGCCGTGGGCGGTGCTCAGTCGCCTGCCAGGGCAGCGGCGGTGGCCTCGTCGAGCTCCAGGTTGGAGTAGACGTTCTGGACGTCCTCGTGGTCCTCGAGCTCCTCCAGCAGGTCGATCAGGCGCCCGGCGGCGTCGCCGTTCACCCCCATGGTGGACTCGGGGACCATGGCCAGGTCGGCCTCCTCGAACTCGACGCCGCGCTTCTTCAGCCCGGCCTGGACCTCGTGGAAATCGTCGGGCGCCGTGGCGATCACGAACTCGCCGTCCTCCCGGGCCACGTCCTCCGCCCCGGCCATGACCGCCGCCTCGAAGACGGCGTCCTCGGCGTAGCGCGACGCGTCGACCCGGATCTGGCCCTTCCGGTTGAACATCCAGGACACGGAGCCGCTCTGCCCCAGGTTCCCCCCGTGGCTCTCCAGCAGGTGGCGGACCTCCTGCACCGTCCGGTTCTCGTTGTCGGTGAGGCACTCCAGGAAGAGGGCCGCGCCCCCCGGGCCGTAGCCCTCCAGGGTGTACTCGTGGTAGTCGACGCCCTCGAGCTCGCCGGTCCCCCGCTTGATGGCGCGCTCGATGTTCTCCTTGGGCATGTTCTCGGCTTCGGCGTTCTCGATGGCGGTCCGAAGCCGGGGGTTGTACTCGGGGTCGCCCCCCTTCTCGCGCGCCGCGACGGCGATCTCGCGGCTGAGCTTGGCGAAGACGCGGCTCTTCTCCCGGTCGTTCTTCTTCTTCTGCCGCTTGATCTTCGACCACTTGTTGTGTCCAGCCAACCGAACACCCCCGTCCGAATGAGTCGATGCGCCGGCGCGTCGAGCCACGGGACGATCGCGGGAGATTCGCCCCGCTTCGGCCGCCGGCCGTCCCCTGTCCCGCTCGGCCCCGCCGTGGCCTCCACCGTCGCCCCGGCCGTGGCCCCCGCCGCGGCACCGAGACCGTACCCGACGGCCCCGGCCTTGTGCCCGTCAGCCCTCCCGTTCCGCCTCGGCCGCGACCCTCTCGGCCACGTCGTCCGGGGCCTTCTCGTAGCCGTGGAGGCCCCGGGTGTGGTCCCCCGTCCCGTGCGTGATGGACCGCAGCGTGGCCGAGTAGCGGTACATCTCCGCCTGGGGGACGTGGGCCTTCACCACCTGGAGGTGCCCCCTGGGCTCCACCCCAAGCACGCGGCCACGGCGGCCGTTCAGGTCGCCGATGACGTCGCCCATGTACTCCTCCGGGGTGGTCACCTCCACCTCCAGCACCGGCTCCAGGAGGACCGGTCCCGCCTCCCGGGCCACCTGCTTGAAGGCCTTGGAGCCCGCCACCTTGAAGGCCTGCTCCGAGCTGTCCACCGAGTGGTGTGAGCCGTCGTACACCTCGGCGCGGAAGTCCACCACCGGATAGCCCGCCACGATCCCCTTTCCGGCGGCCTCCCGGATCCCCTCGTCCACGGCCGGCACGAACTTCGACGGGATCACGCCCCCCTTGATGGAGTCCACGAACTCGTAGCCCGACCCGCGCGGCAGGGGCTCGACGCGGATCCAGCACTCCCCGAACTGGCCCCGCCCGCCCGTCTGCTTCTTGTGGCGGGCCCGAGCTTCCGCCCGGCGGGTGAAGGTCTCCCGATAGGGGATCTTCGGCGGCTCCCGTTCGACCTGGACGCCGTACTTCCGCTCGAGCTTCTCCAGCGACACGGTCAGGTGCAGCTCGCCCAGCCCCCGGGCGATGGTCTGCTCCAGCTCCGGGTCGTACTCCGCCACGAAGGTCGGGTCCTCCTCGTGGAGCTTCGACAGGCCGGTGGCCAGCTTGTCCTCCTCCCCCCGTGACGACGCCCTCACGGCCTCGGCCACGTCGGGCTCGGGCCAGTCCACCCCGTCCAGGATGACCGGACGGTTCCCGGACGCCAGCGTGTCGCCGGTGTGGGTGTCCTTCAGCTTGGCCAGCACGCCGATGTCGCCGGCGTGGAGCACGCCCACCTCCCGGCGCTCCTCACCCGCCGGGACGCTGAGGTGGGAGACCCGCTCGGTGACGGAGCGCGCCGGGTTGCGGAGGCTGTCGCCGTCCCGGATCGATCCGCTGAAGAGACGGACGTAGCTGAGCTCCCCGGTGTGGGGCTCCGACGTGGTCTTGAAGACCAGGGCCGACACCGTCTCGCCGTCGTCGGGCTCCAACTCGACACGGTCGCCGCCCGGGGTCCCGGCGAACTCGGGACCCACCTCCGAGGGGGCCGGGAAGAGCTCGACCATCTTGTTCATGATGGCCCGGACGCCCCAAGCCTTCTCGGCCGATCCGCAGAAGACCGGGAAGATCTCTCCCCGGAGCATGGCCGCCTTCATGGCCTCCAGCACCCGCTCGCGGTCTAGCTCCTCCCCCTCGAGGTAGGCCTCCAGGAGGACGTCGTCGGTGGTGGCCACCGTCTCGACCAGCTCGGTGTGCCACTCCTCCTCCAGGCCGGCCAGCTCCTCGGGCACCTCCTGCTCGTCGTACTCGCCCCGGTCGCCGTCGGGCCGGTAGACGTGGGCGCGCTCGGAAAAGAGGTTCACGATCCCCCGGAAGTCCGATCCGTCGCCCACGGGGACCTCCACCGGGATCGCGCCGTCGGAGAGGACCTCCTGGATCTGCTGGAACGCCCGGTCGAACGAGGCGTTCTCCGTGTCCATGCGGGAGACGAAGAGCATGCGCGGGATCCCCCGCTCCTCGCAGGAGCGCCAGACCCGCTCGGTCCCGGGCTCGACCCCGGAGGCCGCGTCCACGGTGATCAGCGCGGCGTCGGCGGCCCGGACGCCGGCCACCACGTCGCCGTAGAAATCCAGGTAGCCGGGCGTGTCCAGCAGGTTGAGCTTGGCGCCCTTCCAGGAGGCGTGGGCGACCGAGAGGTTGATGGACATCCCGTGCTCCACCTCCTCCGGGGTGAAGTCGGTGAGGGCGTTGCCCTCCTCGACCGATCCCCTGCGGGACGTGGTGCCGGCGATGTAACCGATGGCGTCGACGAGGGTGGTCTTGCCGCTCCCGCCGTGACCCAGCAGGGCGACGTTCCGGATCTGGGCGGAGGCAGCCTCCGCGGCCGCAGCCCCCATGGACACCTCCTTTCAGGACTCTGAGGGGTGAAGCGGGCTCCCCATTCTAGGCGGGCGCTGCGGGAGGGGAAAGGGCGTCCGGGGCCGGCGCGGCGGGGGCGGGGACGGGAGGCGTCGCGGGGCGGCGGGACGCCCGGCGAGGGGACGGGAGCGGCGCGTCAGCCCCGGTAGCGGCGGCTCATCTCGTCCAGGAACTCGCGCTCCTCCTCGCTCAGCGAGTCGAGCCCGTCCTCCCGGATCTTGTCCAGGATCCGGTCCACCTCGTCCAGCATCTCCTCGGAGGTGGGCTCGCCGTCGTCCTCCTCCTCCGAGCGGAAGCGGCGAACGCGGCCGCGGGGGGAGCCCTCCTTCGATTCGCGCGCTCCGTCGCCCGTCCCGGCATCGGTGCGGCGCCGGCGCCGGCCGGTCGCCCTCCGCCCGCTGCCGCCTCCGGCGGTCCGCCCGCCGGCGCCGGAGCCGCTCCCGTCGCCCGGCCACAGGGCGGCCACCCGGTCGAAGATCGGATCGAGGGCGCGGGAGATCCCCTGGCCCCACTTCAGGTAGCCGAAGCCGGTGACCAGCCCGCCCAGGTGGGCCCAGTGGGCCACGTTGCCGCCGCCGGCCGTGAAGCTGGCGTACAGGGTGAACCCGGCCAGAAGGGCGACGAACCACTTGGCCCGCATGGGGAGGATGCCCCAGATGTAGATCTTCGCGTCGGGCCACAGGAGGGCGAAGGCGAGCATGAGCCCGAAGATGGCGCCGGAGGCGCCGACGACCAGCGTGTCGGCCTGCACCTCGGGCAGGGGCAGGAAGGCGAGGGAGCCCAGGGCGCCGCCGAGGCCGGCGATCAGGTAGTACTTCAGGAACTCCCGGCCGCCCCAGGCCCGCTCCAGCGGCGGGCCGAAGAAGAAGAGGACGAACATGTTCACCAGGACGTGCCAGAAGCCGCCGTGGACGAACATGTAGGTCAGCGGCGACCAGGGGCGGGTGAGGAAGCCCTCGGGGGACGAGCCGAACGTGCGGATGGCCCATTCGCCGGGCAGCAGCCCCGCCCACATCAGGAGCCAGATCGCGCCGTTGGCGATCAGCAGCCGACGGACCCAGGGCGTCACCGAGCCGAAGAGCCGGCCCAGGCCTCCCCCGCCCCCGCCGGAGGGGTCCCCGAACCGGTAGCTGTAGGAGCGCTCCGCGTATCCCATGGACCCTACCCGGTGGATCGGGAGCGGGGGGCGGGCCGCTTCGCCCGCTCGACGGGCTCGCTCCCGGGAAGCCTCCCTAACCCTGAGGGGGGCGCTCTGTTCCCCCTCCCGGACCTCACGGACCGCCCCCCGGCTCCCCGGGCCCGTCGGCCGCGGCGGCCGAGCGGACGATGCGGTCGCACAGCTCCGGGAACGCGATCCCGGCGGCGGCGGCCGCCTTCGGCAGCAGGCTGTTGGACGTCATGCCCGGCAGGGCGTTGGCCTCCAGGCACCACGGCTCGCCGTCCCCGTCCAGGATGAAGTCCACGCGGCTGAACCCGCCGAGCTTGAGGACCCGGTGGACCCGGAGCGCCAGCTCCCGGGCCCGCTCGGCCGGCGGCCCCGGCAGTTCCGCCGGAAAGACCTCCCGGGCCAGCTCCGGCTGGTACTTGCACTCGTAGTCGAAGATCTCGTGCTCCGGGATGATCTCCCCCACGGGCAGCGGCTCGTCCCCCACCACCCCCACGGTGATCTCCCGGCCCCGCACGAAGGCCTCGGCCATCACCTCGTCGTCGAAGCGGCGGGCCCGCTCCACGGCGTCCGCCAGCTCCCCCTCCTCCCGCACCACGGCGAGGCCGAGCGTCGAGCCGCCGGCCGCCGGCTTGACGATCATCGGATAGCCCAGGCCGGCCACCTCCCCGGGCGACGCCGGATCCATGCGCCAGTCGGCGGTGGGCACGCCGGCCTGACGGAAGAGCCGCTTCGAGACGTCCTTGTCCATGGCGAGCCCGCAGCCCAGCGGCGGGCTACCGGCGTACGGCACGCCCGCCAGCTCGAGGACCGCCTGCAGCGTGCCGTCCTCGCCCGCCCCGCCGTGGAGGACGGGAAAGGCCACGTCGGCCTCGGCCACCGCGGGAAGGGACGGGACCTCCAGCAGCTCCCGGCCGTCGCCCCGCCGCCGCTCGGCGGGCTCCGGGGGCGCGGCGCCGACGCCCCGCTCCAGGATCGCCCGCTCCTCCTCCCGGTCCACGGCCCCCCGGGCCGTGTCCACCGCGGTCACCCGGTGGCCGGCCTCCCGGAGCGCCCGGGCCACCTGCACGCCCGACGCCAGCGAGACCTCCCGCTCGGCCGACAGGCCACCCATGAGGACTGCGACCCTCACCCGCTCACTCCCCCATCAGGTGGTGCAGGAGGTCGTACCGGGTGAGGATGCCCACCAGCGAGTCGTCCTCTGCCACCAGGACGGCGGGCACCTCCCGGGACAGGACACGGTTGAGCTCCTCCATCTCGGCCCCGGCCTCGACCACCGGGAACGGGTCCCCGGCCACCGAGCGCACCGGCTCGTCCAGCAGGTCCGGCTCCCGGATCACCCGGGACATGAGCTCCCCCTCGGTCACCGAGCCCACGGGCCATCCGTCCTCCAGCACCGGGAGCTGCGAGATGTTGTGGGCCTCGATCAGCCGGAGGGCCTCGCGCACCGGCTCGCCGGGCGCCACCGCCACCAGCGCCCTCGGCGGCTCGCCGCCCTTGGAGGCCAGCAGGTAGTCGGCGGTGGGCCGCTCGGGCCGGAGCATGCGGTTCTCCCGCATCCACTCGTCGTTGTAGAGCTTGGAGAGATACCGCTCCCCGGTGTCGCAGAGGATGCACACCACGCAGGCGTCGGGGTCGCCCACCTCCCGGGCCACGTCGGCGGCGATCCGCACGATCAGCCCCGTGGAGCCCCCCACCAGGAGCCCCTCCTCCCGGGTCACGCGCCGGGCCATGAGGAAGGCCTCGCGGTCGCCCACGGTCCGGAACTCGTCGATGAGGTCGAAGTCCAGGGTGCTCGGGATCTTGTCGTTTCCGATCCCCTCGACCTTGTAGGGTACGCCCTCGGTCTTCTCCCCGGTCTCGTCGTAGTGGTGGTAGATGGAGCCGGCCGGGTCGCCGGCGATGACGCGGACGTCCGGGTCCTGCTCCTTCAGGTAGCGGGCGACGCCCGTGATCGTGCCCCCGGTGCCGGGCGAGGCCACCAGGTGGGTGACGCGCCCCTCGGTCTGCTCCCAGATCTCGGGGCCGGTGGTCCGGTAGTGCGCCTCCGGGTTCACCGGGTTGTAGAACTGGTCGGCCAGGATCGCGTTGGGCCGCTCGCGGGCGATGCGCTCGGCCACGTTGCCGTAGTAGTCGGGATGGTCCGGGGGCACCGCCGCGGGGGTGACGATCACCTCGGCGCCGAAGGCCTTGAGGAGGCGGACCTTCTCGGCGCTCATCTTGTCGGGGATGGTGAAGATGCACCGGTAGCCCTTCACGGCCGCCGCGATGGCCAGCCCCACCCCGGTGTTCCCCGACGTTCCCTCCACCACCAGGCCGCCGGGCCGCAGCCGGCCCTCCTCTTCCGCCCGCTCGATGATGGCGACGCCGATCCGGTCCTTCACCGAGCCGCCCGGGTTGAAGAACTCCGCCTTGCCGTAGACCGGGGTCGGGGCGCCGTCCACGACCCTCCGCAGGCGGATCAGGGGCGTCCAGCCGGTGGTGGCCAGCACGTCCTCGTACGGTCGACGGTGGGGCGCCTCGCGTTCGGTCATGGCTCCTCGGAGGCTGGCACGGAGTCCGGTTCGACCCTCTCGGGCATCGGATAGCGTACGGGCAACACCGCCCACACCGCCACGGGATCCTCCCCCCGACGGGCGGGTCGGTACCGGAGGTCGCGGGCCCCGGCCAGGGCGGCGGAGTCGAGGGCCGGGTGCCCGCTGGACTTCACGACGTAGGCCGAGTCCACCCGACCCTCCCGGTCGATGTGGATGCGCAGCCGGGTCTCGCCGCCCACCCGCTCCCGCCACGCCTCGGCGGGATAGCGGAAAGGCAGGCGCTCGTTCCGGAGGACGGGAACGTGGAAGGACCCCCCCGAGACGCCGACCCGGAGCCCGCCCACCACCGGCGTCATCGTGTCGGCGCAGCCCGCCAGCAGCGGAGCCGAGGCCAGGAGCGCCGCCAGGGGAGCCAGCCCGACCCGCCGTCCCGGGCTCACGGCCCGCCCCGCGGACGGGAGGCGCCGCCGGGCCGGCGGCGAACGGCCACCAGCCGGGCCGACCCGGGCGGGCCGGTCACGACTCCCCTTCCGCCTCGTCCAGCCGCCGCAGCTCGGCCAGGGCGTTCAGCGCCTCCAGGGGCGTCATGCGCTCGGGGTCCAGCTCCCGCAGGCGGTCCAGGGCGGGGGAGGAGGGGCGGCCGCCTCCCGGCCCGAACAGCCCCAGCTGGTCCTCGTCCTGCTGCACCAGCCGGGACAGGCGGCTGCCGGCTCCCGTGGGCCCGCTCTCCAGCTCGTGGAGGACCACCCGCGCCCGGTCGATCACCTCCCGCGGTACGCCCGCCAGGCGGGCCACGTGGACGCCGTAGGAACGGTCGCAGCCGCCGGGCTCCAGGCGGCGGAGGAACACGATGTCGTCGCCGCTCTCCCGGACCGCCACGTTGAAGGCCACCACCCCCTCCAGGCGGTCCGACAGCTCCACCAGCTCGTGGTAATGGGTGGCGAAGATCGTGCGGGCCTCCAGCGCGTCGTGGACGTGCTCGGTGACGGCCCAGGCGATGGAGACCCCGTCGTAGGTGGAGGTCCCCCTCCCGATCTCGTCCAGCAGCACCAGGCTCCGCTCCGTGGCGGCGTTCAGGATCGTCGCCGTCTCGGTCATCTCCACCATGAAGGTGCTCTGGCCCCGCACCAGGTTGTCCGAGGCCCCCACCCGGGTGAAGATGCGGTCGCAGAGCCCGATCTCCGCCCGGTCGGCGGGGACGAAGGAGCCCATCTGGGCCAGCAGGACGATCAGGCCCACCTGCCGGAGCACGGTCGACTTCCCCGACATGTTCGGGCCGGTGAGGACCATGACGTACCCGTCCCGGTCCAGCACCACGTCGTTGGGGATGAAGTCCTCCCGGGCCAGGGTCTGCTCCACCACCGGATGGCGCCCGCCCCGGATCTCCAGGCGGTAGCCGCCGTCGACCTCCGGGCGGCTGTAGCCCCCGCGCACGGCCACCTCGGCCAGCCCCGCGTGGACGTCCAGCTCGGCCACCCGGGCCGCCGTCTCCTGCAGCCGGTCGACCGACCCCGCCAGCCGGTCCCGGAGCCGTCGAAACAGCTTCAGCTCCAGCTCCTCGATGCGCTCCTCGGCCGCGACGACCTTCTCCTCCCACTCCTTCAGCTCCGGCGTGAAGTAGCGCTCGGCGTTGGTCAGGGTCTGCTTGCGGTGGTAGTCGTCCGGGACCCGGTCCAGGTTGGCCTTGGTGACCTCGATGTAGTAGCCGAAGACCTTGTTGTGGCCGACCTTCAGGCTGTCGATGCCGGTGCGCTCCCGCTCCCGGACCTGGAGGGCGGCGATGTGCTCCACCGCCTCCTCCCGCGTCCGGCGCAGCTCGTCCAGCTCCTCGGAGTGCCCCTCCCGGATGACGCCGCCCTCCTTCAGGGCCTGCGGCGCCTCCGGGTCCACCGCCTCGTCGATCTCCCCCCGGACGTCCTCCAGCAGGTCCATGTCCACGGCCAGGGCCGACAGGCGCTCGGCCCCGGCGCCCGCCACGGCGTCCACGACGGACGGCAGCTCCTCCAGGGAGCTCCGCAGGGCCAGCAGCTCCCGGGGGTGGACCCGGGCCGTGGAGATCTTCCCGCCCAGCCGCTCCAGGTCCCGGACCCGGGAGAGGCGATCGCGCAGGGTGCGGCGCGTCTCCTCGTCCTCGACCAGCTCGGCCACCGCCGCCTGGCGCGCCCGGATCTCCTCGACCTCCACCAGAGGGCGGAGGAGCCTCCGCCTGAGGAGCCGGCCGCCCATGGCCGTCTCCGTCCGGTCCATCACCTCCAGCAGCGTGCCGCCCCCCTCGGGTCGGAGGGGTGCGACCAGCTCCAGGTTCCGGCGGGTCATGTCGTCCAGGTGCATGTACCGGCCGGCCCGCTCGACCCGCGGCGGCTGCAGATGGTCGACGCCCGAGGGCCGCACCTCCTCCAGGTAGGCGACCAGGGCCCCGGCGGCGCTCACCAGGTGGGGCTCGTCCTCCCGGTCCAGGCCGAAGCCCCCCAGGCCGGCCACGTCGTAGTGGCGCTCCAGCGTCTCCCGGGCGATGTCCGGGTCGAACTGCCATCCCTCCCGGGAGGTCCGGGCCCAGGGCCCGGCCGGCACGCCCGGGACGCCGTCCCGGTCCCCGGACGCGACCACCTCGGAGGGCTCGAGCCGCGCCAGGTCGTCGGCCAGGTGGTCGGCCCCGCAGGCCCACAGCTCGAACTCCCCGGTGGAGAGATCGGCGCAGGCCACCCCCACGGGGTCCCCCCCGGCCAGGGCAGCCACGAAGTTGTTGCGCTTCGACTCCAGGAGGGAGTCCTCCAGGACCGTCCCCGGCGTGATGACCTCCACGACCTCCCGCCGGACCAGGCCGTCGGCCTCCGAGGCGTCCTCCACCTGCTCGCAGATGGCCACGCGACGGCCGTCCTCCAGCAGCCGCGGGACGTACTCGTCCACGGCCTTGACGGGGATCCCCGCCAGGGGGACCTCGGCGTCGTTCCCGTTGTTGCGCGACGTGAGGGTCAGGCCCAGCAGCCGGCTCCCCTCCCGGGCGTCGTCGAAGAACATCTCGTAGAAGTCCCCGACCCGGAAGAAGAGGAGGGAGTCGGGATGCCGGGACTTGATGTCCAGGTACTGCTGGATGAGGGGCGTGTACTCGGTGGTCATGATCCGTCTTCGGTCCCTGCGCTCTCCACGATCAGCGCGCGAAACCCCCGGTCCTCCAGCCGCCGCGCCACCGCCTCCGCCGCGGTCCGCCCCCCGAATCGTCCCACGCGGACGCGGTGGAGGCGCCGGTCGTCGGCGGTGGTGACGACCCGGGCCCGGAAGCCGGCCTCCTCGGCCCGCTCCCGGAGCTCCTCGGCTGCCGACGGATCGCGGAAGGCGCCCAGCTGGACGACCCAGCGCCCGGCGGCCGACGCGTCCTCCGGCGCCGAATCGCCCTCCGCCGCCCCGGCGGCGCTCGCCGGCTCCCCGCCGCGCTCGCGGCAGGCGGACCGCGCCTCCTCCGCCCGCCGACGGAGGTCGGCGAGCTCCGCCCCGGCCGCCGCCCGCCCGGCCCGGTCGTACGCCCGGCACGCCGCCCCCGGAGCGCCGGCCGCCTGCCGGGCCCGACCCGTCCAGAGCCAGGACTCCGCCGCCGCCGGGCTCCCGGGGAAGTCGGCCCGCACGAGCTCAAGGTCGCCGAGGGCGGCCTCGGCCTCCCCCCGGGCCAGCCGGAGCTGGGCCAGCCGGAGCCGGGCCCGGGCGCCGATCTCCGAGCCGGACTCCACGGCGAGCCGGGCGTACAGCCGGCGGGCGGAGTCCGGGTCCTCGGCGAGCCGGGCCTCCAGGAAGCGGGCCCGCTCCCACCGGTCGGAGGGGGCGTCCCCCTCCCGGGTCGCGATCCAGGCGTCCAGCAGCTCCCGGGCCCGCTCCACGTCGCCCGAGTCGGCCGCCGCCTCGGCGACCTCCAGCGACGGGGAGGAGGAGTCCTGCGCGGCCGTCGGGGCCGGAGCGGCAAAGCATGCCGCACATGCCAGGAGAACCCGCGTCACCTCCGCCCAGGAGGGAGCGCGGGGCCGGAGGCTCCGAGCGGGGCTGCGCACGCGCGTCACCCGCTCCGGTGCGTGTCTCGGCGACATCGTGACGCGCGGGTGCGCCCCGCGCGGTGCTTTCCGGACCCCGCTCCCGACCCCCCTCACGCCGCCTCCTGGCGCAGCAGGCGCAGCGAGAGGAGCAGCTCCTCCAGCACCCGCCGGTCGCCGAGGCCGGACTTCGCCTGCCGATCCGCCCGGCGCATGAGGCGCAGCGCCCGCTCCAGCTCGGGACGGCTCCAGGCCCGGGCCTGCCGGGCGTAGATCCGGGCCTTCCACTTCAGATAGGGCTTGCCGGCCGACGCCAGGGCGTCGGCCACCCGGCCCTGACCTCCCTCCAGGGCCAGCCCCAGGTAGAGGTGCTGATCCACCATGCCGATGAGAAGCCCCACCGCCGACTCCGACGGCTCCGCCAGCAGCCGGTCCAGGTCCGCCAGGGGGGAGTGGTACTCCCGCGAGGCCACCCGGTCGAGCCAGTCCCAGCGATCCACCGCCCGGACACGGGCCACCAGCGATCGGACGACCTCGGCCCCCACGGTCTCGCCCCCGCCCGCCGAGGCCAGCTTCTCCAGCTCCGCGTCCAGCAGGCTCAGGTCCGCCCCGACGGCCGTGGCCAGGGCCTGGGCGGCCTGCGGCTCCAGGCGGAATCCGTGGTCGCTCTCGGCCCGCTCCATGAGCCAGCCCGGCACCTCCTGCTCGTCCGGGGCCGACCACTCCAGGGATCGGGTCCTCTCCTTCAGGGTCTTCCAGAAGGCCGCCCTGGAGCGGTCGGGGATGGTCGCCGTGACCAGGAAGGTGAGCCCGCCGGGCAACGACTCGAGGGCCGAGGTCACGGTCTTCCGCCCGGTGGGGGTCAGGTCGTGGGCGTCGAACAGGGCCACGACCCGGCGGTCGGCCATCATCGGCGGCATCGACAGGGCGGCCGCCAGCGCCTCGGGCTCGACGTCGCCGCCCCGGTAGCTGTCCAGGTTGAACTCCCGGGTGTCGGGATCGACGGCGGCGTCGATCAGACGGCGGGCCGCCCGGTCCCGCAGGCGCTCTGCGTCCCCGAACAAAAAAAACGCCCCCTCGAGCTCACCCTCCTCGAGGAGCCGCTCCAGCTCGGCGTCGGCTGGGAGCTTCACGCGCCCGTCGTCAGCGCGATCGCCCGCCCGAAGTCCGTCCTCGCGCCGGGGAGTCGTAGGCCCGCTGCAGGACGCCGTACGGGGACGCGCCGCGACCCGCGCCCTCGAACAGGGACGCTCCCGCGTCCCGGCCGGGGGAAGCCACCAGCCAGGAGGCGTCACCGCCCGACGGGGGCGCCACGAAGGGACCCGGATCCAGGAGGGAGGGCATCTCCCGCCCCGCGTCGGGGGGCGGCGCCTCGACGGCCACCGCCGGCAGCTCCACCTCGACCGGCATCTGCGTGGCGAAGGGCAGCCAGGCCAGGGCCAGCAGGCCCACGGCCGCCACCGCTACGAGGGCCGCGCTCCCGCCGTGACGCGCCGAGTCGAAGGGGATGCCGTCCTCGATGTGGTAGAGGCGATGTCGGAGGCGGGGGAAGAAGTCGGGGGACGGATCGGGGCGAGGAAGGTTCCGGAAGATCTCGATGCCCCGCTGGACCACCCGGTCGTACCGGGCACACGCCTCACACCGTTCCAGGTGTTCTCGGAAGGCTTCCTTCTCCTCACGGCTCACGACGCCGTCGAGATAGGCGGAGTAACCTTCGAGGAATTCTTTGCACTCCATGACGACCTTTTTTCGCCGCGCTGCGAACGAAATCTCTTCGTCCGTGGCCGCGGCCCGGTCCGTCGGGCACCCGATCACATCCCGGCGCCGGCGCCGGTCCGGCCCGCGTTCAGAGTCACTGGGAGCCGGGAGAACCTCCCTGGCTCGACCGGCGATTCATACTCGGGGGGCTGTGGGGAGTTCCAGAGAAAAGGGCGGCCGAATCGGCCGCCCTCGTGCATCCTCTCTCCTCCGCCCCGGACCGACGTCCGGATGCGACGGGGCTACTCGAGCATCGGCGCGATGATCTGGGCGAACTTGTTCCGCGCGCGGTTCAGCCGCGACTTGACGGTTCCCAGCGTCACGCCGGTGATCTCCGAGATCTCCTCGTAGGTCTTCCCCTCCATCT
>CAZSKS010000056.1:0-3930 GCA_964607465.1 uncultured Gemmatimonadota bacterium
TCCACCAGGGCAAGCCGGAGGTCGATCCTCTCCTCGGTGTCCACTTCGCCCGTCGCTACCAGCTCCTCCAGGTGGGAGGTGGCCGCCGTCAGCAGCCCGGCTGCCATCTCCGCCCGGGCCAGCGTCTTCAGAGCGCGGGCCCGTGCCGCGGGCTGTCGGCTCGTGGACAGGGCCAGCTGTCCGAGGCGGACCGCCTCCTGATGCCCGTAGGAGGCCTCCGATCGCTCGGCCGCCGTGATCGCGTACTCGTTGGCCCGCTCGTAGTCGCCGCTCTCCTTGAAGTGGTAGGCCAGGGTAGCGGGGCTGACCTCGGAACGCCCGGCGAGCACTTCTCCCACGCTCTGATGGAGCGCCGCCCGCTGCAGGGACCCCATCTCGCCGTAGGCGTAGCTCCTGATGATGTCGTGGGAGAAGACGATCACCTCCTCGTGGTCCTCCAGCAGGCTCCTTCGATAGAGGACCGACGCCACCTCCTCCAGCTCACCCGGCTCCAGCCCCGCGGTCCGGGCCACGACGTGGGGACGAGCATGGCGGCCGGCGACGGCCACCACCCCGAGGACGTGGATCGCGGAGGGGTCCAGACCCTGGAGTCGGTGGGAGATAAGCTTTCGCAGGCCCTCGGTCATCAACCGGCGGTTCCCATGTGATCGGGTGAGCTCGCCGCCCGGGAGCTGGTCGTCGACGCTCTTCAGCGAGCGAAGGATCTCCAGCGCGTAGAAGGGATTGCCCCCGGCAAGCTCGGCGATCCGGTCGGCCCGGTCGACGTACTCCTCGAGCCCCACCGCCCGGGTCAGGTCCGCGACCGCCGTCGCTTCCAGCCGGCCCAAGGTGACGCTCCTCCGTGCGTCGTTCCTCGACCCGGAACCCAGCTCCTGGGCGGAATAGCTGGTCTCCTCGTGCGTCCTCTGGCTCACCACGATCAGCAGCGGGTGGTCGGCCAGCCGGCGGTGGATGTAGTTGATCAGCGACACCGAGGATCGGTCCGCCCAGTGGACGTCCTCGACGATCCAGACGATGGGCCGGCTCCCGAGCCCTTTCCGGAGGACGTCGGTGAGCTCCTCGTACAATCGGCGGCGGCCGATATCGGGGCTGGACGACGAGTCTTCCCCGCCGGAGTCCGGCTTCCCGAACTCGGCCGGAAAGAGGTGACCGAGCTGGTGGTAGACCTGGTCCTCCGGAAGGTCCCTGGACAGCTCGGCCACGAACTCCGCGAGCCCGTCGACGACAGGCCCGTAGGGGACCTCGGACTCGGCCGCATAGCAGCGACTCTGCAGGAGCCGTACGTCTTCCAGGGCGGCCAGCTCCCTGAATTCCTGGAGCAGACGGGTCTTGCCCATCCCCGCCTCTCCCTCCACCACCACGAACCGGCCCCGCCCGTCTCGCGTGTCGGCCAGCGCCTGCTTGAGGACGCCGAACTCCGCTTCGCGCCCGACCATCTCGGGACGCAGCTCCTCCTGAACCGCCGAGGCGGTGCTTCCCGGACGGGAACTCCGGATGCGGGAGACGAGCTCGTGCGTCTCCGCGGAGATGCCCTGCGGCAGCTCCCGCTGGAGATCCTCCTTCACCTCGTCGAAGTGGCGAACCGCCGAGCCCTGGTCGCCCTGGAGCCACAGGCCGCGCATGAGCGCACGATGCGCCTGCTCGTTCAGCGGGTTCATGTCCAGGAGATGAACGGCCGCGACGCACATCTCGCCCCAGCGAGCCCGGTCGTCGCACTCGCCCACGTGGCGCAGCAGCACCATCTCGGCGAGGCGTCGCAGCCGATGGCGCTCTCCCTCCAGCCAGCGCTCGAAGTCGTCGGTCCCCGCCAGCTCCAGGTCCGGAGCGAACTCCCCGTCGTACAGATCGACGGCGCGCTGGAGGTCGTTCTCCCGGACCGAGCGCTCGAAGTCCTCGGCGTCGAAGGCGAGACCGTTGGAGCCGAGGCCCACGCGATTGACGGTGCGGTCCAGCTCGACCCGGGGGAGCTGGCTCTGGATGTCGTAGAGTGCCTGGCTGAGCGAGTGTCGGGCCAGCCGGGACTCCGTCGTCCAGAAGAGCGATGCGAGCCTCTCCCGGGAGTGCCGACGCTCCCGGTGGGAGGCCAGGTAGAGGAGGAGGGCGAGATGCTTCTGGGACCGGAGGTTGACGGAGGCGCCGGCCCCGTCCTGGATCTCGGTGCGACCGAAGGAGCGAAGTCGGTACGTCATGCTGCCTCGCCAGATGGGGGGAATCGGCCGACGGGGTGTCCGTTCGGCCTCGCGGCGTCAAGGATAGGTGGCTGTCTCACGATACTATCAACGGAATAGCGGGGCCACCCTCAGAGACGTTGAGACCCGGCCCGGACCCGGCGGAACGGTTCGGAGCCGGGGTCCGGGGGCCGGGACAGGGCGACAGTGGCGGGATGGGGCGACAGGCGCGGGAGAGGTCGGATCGCGGCCGCGGCCCACCGGGCGACCGCTGTCCTCCGGCTAGAGGTCCAGCTCCCCCGCCCGGAGGTAGAGTCGGGCCAGGGCTTCGATGCCGTCGTGGTAGACCCCCAGGTCCAGCCACTCGTTCGGAGCGTGGAGGTTGCAGCCGGGCAGGGCGAAGCCGATCGGGAGGATCTGTACGCCGAACGTCTCCGCGAAGAGGGGGATGATCGGAATCGAGCCGCCCTCCCGGAGGAAGACCGGGGCGTTGCCGAAGGCCTCGGCCAGCGCCTCCGTCGCGGCGTCGACCAGGGGGCCCTCGGGCCGGGCCGCCCACGGGCGTCCGCCGTGGAGGGCCTCCACCTCGACGTCGACGGTCTCGGGTGCCAGCTCCCGGACCCGTTCCTCGAAGGCCGCCACGACGGCTGCCGGATCCTGGTCGGGCACCAGCCGCATGGACACCTTCGCCATGGCCCTCGCCGGCAGGACGGTCTTGGCCCCCTCCCCCGTGAAGCCCGACAGCAGGCCGTTCACGTCCAGGGTGGGCCGGTAGCCCAGCTGCTCCAGCGGCTCGTAGCCCGCCTCGCCGCCCAGGGCGGGGACGCCGGTGTCGCGGCGGAACTCCTCGGCGTCGAAGGGGATCCTCGCCAGCTGCTCCCGGTCCACGTCGGTCATCGAGCGGACCTCGTCGTAGAACCCGGGCACCGTCACCCGGCCGTTCCCGTCCCGCAGCCCGGCCAGGATGGTGGCCAGGGCGTTGGCCGGATTGTCCACCGGCCCGCCGTACACGCCGGAGTGGAGGTCCTTGGCGGGTCCCCGGACCCGGACCTCCATGTACGCCAGGCCCCGCAGGCCGACGATGATGGCCGGCAGCTCGCGGTTCACCATCTGGGTGTCACTCAAGAGGACGGCGTCGCAGGCCAGGCGGTCCCGCTGGTCGGCCAGGAAGGCCTCCAGGTGCTCGCTCCCCACCTCCTCCTCGCCCTCCAGGACCACGCGGAGGTTCACCGGAATGCCGCCGGCCGCCTCCCGGCAGGCCGCGAGGGCCTTCAGGTGCATGTGGTTCTGACCCTTGTTGTCGGTGGCGCCCCGGGCGTAGACCCGCCCCTCCCGCACGGTGGGCTCGAAGGGGGGGCTGTCCCACTCGTCCACCGGATCCACGGGCTGGACGTCGTAGTGGCCGTACAGGAGGAGCGTGGGAGCCCCGGGATCGCCGTCGTGGCGCCCCACGACGATGGGATGTCCGTCGGTCGCCACCACGTCCGTCTGCTCGACGCCGGCCTCGCGGAGACGCCCCTCCACCCACGCGGCGCACCGGGCCACGTCGGAGCGGTGCTCGCGATCCGTGCTGACGCTGGGAATGGAGAGGTAGTCGAAGAGCTCGGCCTCGAAGTCCTCCCGATGCGACCGGACGTAACGGGCGATCTCATCCACGGGGCGGCGGTCCTCCGGCTGGGGTCGTCGGTTCCGTGCTCGGCGTCGTCGTATCTGTGCTCGGGGGCGTCGGCTCAGCGCTCGGGGCGTCGGCTCAGCGCTCGGG
>CAZSKS010000056.1:4030-13699 GCA_964607465.1 uncultured Gemmatimonadota bacterium
TATCTGTGCTCGGGGGCGTCGGCTCAGCGCTCGGGGCGTCGGCTCAGCGCTCGGGGCGTCGTATCTGCGCTCGGGCTCGTCGGTTCTCCGTCCGGGGACCGAGGGCTATCCGTTCCCCCCGGCACGGAGGTCCAGGATCCGGTGACCCTCGACCTCCAGCCGACCGTCCTCGGCGGTCTCCACGGGGCTCCGGAAGAGGGGGCCGTCCCAGCAGAAGGAGTGGAACTCCCCCTTCTCGCCGCACGGATCCACCTCCGGGTGGGCGTCGATGAGGTCCAGCAGTTCCGCGTCCAGGTCCCGACCGAGCCAGTCGGGGTCGGCCGCCGACTCGAGCTGCACGCTGACGACCCGGCTCCGGTAGCCCAGTCCGACGAACTCCCGGACGAGGCGGGACGGCTCGCCGCCCCACAGAGGCTCCACGTGTTCGAGCCCGGCGCCCGTGACCCGCTCCTCGTACCAGGCCCGCACGTCGTCGAGGTGGATGTTGCCGAATACGACGCCCCGGATCCCCCGGTCGGTCAGTCCGCCGAGGGCGTCCAGGAAGACCTCCTCGAAGCCCGCCTCGTCGGACGTCTCGCCGAGGATCAGCTCCAGGTCCAGGGCCTCCGCCTGGGCTCGGAGCAGCTCGGCGCGCACGCCGTGGTAGGGGACGCGTCCCGACGGGCCGTCGCAGATGCTGAGGAGGTGGCTCACTCTCCGCCCCTCGATGCGGGAGCGGTGGAGGGCGAGGGAGGAGTCCTTCCCGCCGGACCACGCCAGGGCGTAGGCCGGCCCGTCCGCGTGGCTCATCTCTCCACCCGCTCCAGGGTCATCTGCAGGGCGGCCGCGAGCAGGCCCCGCCCCGTGTCGCCGGCACGCTCCACCACCTCGTCCACGGCTCCCCGGATCGTCTCCCTCACCGCGGCGAAGATAGCCGGGGGGTCGGAGGGCTCCTCTCGGCTCATCTGGTAGGAGAAGGAACAGGCCGCGCCGCAGTTCGTCACCACGTCGGCCAGCACGGCGAAGCGCGCGTCGGCGGCCCGCTCGATCCGGGTGTCCCCGGGATAGTCGGCCTCGAACGGCCGGTTGGCCCCGCATACCAGGGTGTGGACGCCCCGCTCGGCCAGGCCGTCGAGGGTCGCCTCGTCCACGGTGCCCGACGCCGCGGCGCTCACGAAGACGTCGGCCTCGATCTCCCTGAAGCGGCGCCGCTGCCTCCTCATCTCGTCCTCCGACAGATCCCGGGGGAGGAGGCCGCCCCGTCGGCGCCGCAGCAGGTCCGCCACCTCCGGCTCGCCGAAGCCCGTCGACGATACCCGGCCGCGCTCGGCGTCCAGGATCCCGACGATACGTGCGCCGGCCCGGGCCAGGTAGAGGGCGGCCGCGCCACCGACGCTGCCGAACCCCTCCACAAGCACGCGCGTCCCCTCCGGGTCGCGGCCCTGGCGATCCAGGAGCCGGAGGGCCGCCGTGGCCACGCCGTAGCCGGTCACGAGGTCGGCCACCTGGAGGGAGCAGCCCCGAACCCCGGGATCCCCCTCCACCGTCCGGCTCAGGGTTCCGGTCATCGTCTCGAGACGACGCTCGAGGGCGGGTCCCCGCAGCCCGAGATGTCCCCGGGCCACCCCCTCCTGGGAATGTCCCAGGCCCAGCTCCCGGCAGATCGGCCCCACCTCCCGCGCGGCGTCCACGTTCAGGTCGCCGGCGGTTCCATAGCGCGTCCGGAGGAGGGGCTCGATGTGCCGGAACCAGCGGCGCAGCACCTGCTCCTTCCGCGGATCCGAGGGATCGAAGTCGATCCCCGCCTTCGCCCCGCCGATGGGGGGACCGGACACGGCGAACTTCAACTCCATCACCTTGGACAGGTAGGTGACCTCGTCCCGGTCGAGCCCCGGGCGCATCCGGGTCCCGCCGCCCGCCGCGCCGCCGCGCAGGGTGTTGAAGACCAGCCACGCGCGGGCCTCCGATTCCGGATCGTTCCACTCCAGCACGGTCTCCGGCGGCCGGGCCAGGAAGGCCGCGTAGCGCTGCCAGACGGCGTCCCTCGTGGTGACCGCTCGTTGCACGGGCCTCTCAATCTTCGCGCGTCTTCGCTCGGGATCGAGGTCGCGGCCGGGGCGGGCTCCCCCACGACCGGGCGGCGAAACTAGCGGCTTCGAGGTGAAGGAGACAGGGGGCCGGGGCGAGGCAGACGGGGGCCCGCCGACTTTACCGGGGAGGGCCCGCGGGTTGACGATTACGCACAGTGCGTTATCTTTCGGGCGTACGTACGGACGGTGCGGCGCGGCAGGGGGTTTCGTCGGTGCGTATCTTCGTCGCCGTCCGAGCCGAGCCCCTCGTCCGTCGCCTACCACCCGTCGTCCTTCACCTCTCACCCACCGGGAGATCCCGTGAGCAATTCCTTCATCGTGGGCCCGCCGGTCCGGGGCGCGGACCTGTGCGGCCGGGACGTCGAGCTGGACCGCATGGTCCCCGCGCTCGCCTCCGGAGCCGTCGTTGCCGTCTCCGGCGCTCCGGGCGCCGGCCTGACCTCCCTGGCGCTGGCGCTGGCCGGGCGGCTGGGTCGCACCGGGCGGCCGGCTGTGCGCCTCGAGATGTCCGAGGCCGAGGACGCCGACGAGGCCGCGGGGCTCCTCGAACGGGCGCTGGGGTCGCCGGCGGAGGGCGAGGTGGCGCACCATCATCTTCTCCTGGACGGCCTCCGCCGGGAGGCGGCGGCGGAGGCCGCCCTCCCCCTCCTCCGCCGGACGGCCGGACGGCGGGTCGGCACCCTGCTCCTCGGTGCCTCCCCCCGCCTCCCGGAGCTGGTCGGGGTCGCCGCCGAGGGTGCGTCGGAGGCGGAGGAACGGTCGACCCTGACCGTGGAGCTGTCACCGCCCCCGGCGGCCGGGTGGCTCCCCTACGTCCTGGAGCGCTTCCTCGAGACCGACCGATGGATCGGGAACGAGCACGTGCACCGCGTCCTCGAGGTGACCGGAGGCGTGCCGCGTCCCACCCAGGCCGTTTTCCACGCCCTGTGGGACACGACGGAGAAGGGGGGGCGGGTCGCGGACGGGGCCGTGGAGCGGGCGCTGAACACGGCCGTGGCGCGGGAGGGGGCCGGGTACCGCCGGGTCCTGGACGGGCTCACGGGCAACCAGCGCCGGGTCCTCCGGGGGCTGGCCCGCCAGCCCGCGGCGGCGCCCTACTCGGGCGAGTTCGTCGCCGGCCAGGGACTCGCCTCCCCCTCGAGCGTCCAGCGGGCGCTGGAGGCGCTGGAGGCACGCGGGCTGGTCGTGTCGCCCCCCGGGGAGCAGCACCCCCGCCCCGCCGACCCCCTGTTGTCCCGCTGGCTCCGTCGCGGCCCGGGCGACGCGGTGGACGTGGTCGGCTCGCCCGGCGCGCGGGCGTGAACCGGGGGACGGCGTGACGCGGGGGACGGCCCTGCCCGCCGGGGCTCAGCCCTCGAGCTCCGTCCAGCGGACCAGGGGCAGGAGCTGGTGCCGGCCGTCGTGTCGCCAGTCCGGCGGCGGCCAGGCCACCGACCCGAAGGGAGCCAGCCGGCAGACGCCGAGCCGCACGGCGGCCGCGGCCAGCCGCTCCCGGCCCTCGCGCCCGGCGTAGCCCAGGGTCTGGAGCCGGCCGACCGCCGGCTCGAGGACCTCCTCCAGGGCCCGGACGGACGGGACCGCGTGCAGGCGGACGACCCGGGGCAGCCCCTCGCTGACCGGGGCCGGGTCGCCGCCCACCAGCACGGTCCAGGCCAGGTCCTCCCGGCTCCCCAGGAGCCGCACCGCGCCGTCGGCGTCCGAAGCGCCCCCGCCGTCCGGGCCGTCCTCGTAGCCCCGGAATTCCGCCCGGGCCCGCAGGGAGCGCAGGGCCACGGCCTCCTCGTGGGTGGGCGACGGCGGCGGTCGGCGCGCGGTCTCCTCCCCCAGGGCGGCGCCCAGGGCCTCGGCGAAGGGACCGGCGGCGTGGCCCACGACGTAGACGACCCGGGGCGACACGCAGCCGGCCTGCCCGTAGGCGCACACGTCCTGGGCCAGGCCGCCCGCGACTTTGCGTAGGGCCCCGGCGGCTCCCCCCGCGACGTCGGGCAGGACGGCCCCGACGCCCAGCTTCGGGCCATGGACGACCAGGTCGGTCCCGGGCGGCAGCTTGCGGCGGACGGTCCGGACCGCCTCTCCGCCGCCGTAGACCACGGCCGTGCCGGCGCGGCGGGCCCAGGCCTCCTCGCCAGGGACCTCGGCGCCGCCCGGCCACCACGTGGTGGCCAGGCTCCGGCCCAGGAGCGGATCCTCGCGGGCCAGCTCCCGGGCGAAGAGCGCCAGCAGACCGGGCTCGACCTCCGGTGCCTTGCAGAGCACGCCGGAGCGCACGAGGAGGCCCCGCAGCGCGGCCGTCACGGAGACGCCGGGCACGTTGCCGGCGTGGACGACGAAGAGGAGCGGGGGGCCGACCGCCCGACGCCGCCGCCCGGCGGCGGGGTCGGCCTCGCCGGGCGGCGACCCGGCCCGGTCGTCGGACCCGGTGGATCCGGTCCGGCGGGAGGACGGCTCCGGCGCGTCCACGAACCCGTCCACGACCTCCGGTCCGCCCAGCTCGCGGACGAGGAGGTCCGTCAGCGCCTCCTCGCGCCACCCTTCGGCCATCCCGGCCAGCGTCTCCCGCGCCAGATCGTCCGTCCACCCGAGCTCCTCCCGCAGGAGCTCCACCGCCCGTCGACCCGCTTCCCCGGCCGGGTCGGCCAGCCGCAGGGCGGCCCGGGAGGCGGCGGCCACCGCCTCCCGGGTGGAGCGCGCCTCCCGGGCCTCCAGGGCCGCGGAGCGAACGGTCCCGGCCACCCGTTCGGCCTCCTCCCGGCTCAGCCGCGGGGCTCGGACCTCCGCGCCTCCGGGGGTGCGGCCCCGGTGGGCGTCCCGCCCGATCTCCCGGTCCAGGCCGGGAAGGTGCCACGCCGGCCCGCTGTTACGCATCATGCGTATCCAACCGGGCCGTCCCCTGGGCCGCCAGCAGCTCGGCCGTCGCCAGGGAGCAGCCGCGGGGCACCGCCTCCGGCGTGCGCCCCCGCCAGGTCAGGGCATCGTCCCTCACGCTGCCCAGGTCCTCGGTGAGCACCGCGCAGACGCTGGCCACGTTGGCCAGGTCCAGGTGACACAGGACGCCCTCCTCGGCGTCGTCCAGCGGCTCGAGGGTGACCGGATCCAGGGCCCGGGTGCGCAGCCACGGCGGTCCGTGGTGCCGGCCCTCCCCCGGCGAGGCATAGCGCTGGGAAAGCAGCTCGGTCATGCCGAGCTCGTTCACCACCGCGCCGGGCGGAACCCCGAGGGTGGCCTCCGTCCGCGCCAGGACCTCCTCCCGACGCAGCCCCTCCCGTCCCTTGGCCCCGCCGGTGTCCATCACCCGGGAGCCCTCGGGCAGCTCCACCCGCCGGCCCGCCGCCTCCAGCCGCCGCGTCCAGTCGTCCAGGGCCAGGGTCGTGGCCAGGACGCAGACCGGCCGCCCCGCGGCCTCCGCCTCGTCGGCCCACGCGGCCGCCCGGTCCCAGGCGATCCCGTCGCGGCCGGCCGCGTGGAGCGAGCCTTCGGCGCCGAACCGCGCCCGCACCGCGTCCACCATCCAGGCCAGGGAGGAATCGTCGCTCTCCCGGAAGGGGGGAACCAGCGACAGCAGGCGGATCCGGGGCTCCCCGGCCACCTCCACCGGTGTGGGGAGCGCCGGCCCCGCCCCGGACGGGAAGCCCCCGTCGCCCAGCACGAAGCGCCGGAAGCCGGCCTCCAGCGAGGCGCGGTAGACGGCGGGCAGCAGGACCGGGTGCCGACCCCGCTCCTCCCGACCGCGCGTCGTGCCGCTGGTCCGGAACGTCAGGGGAGCCGCCGACGGGTCGCCGGCCGCCAGGTCGACCTCCCGGAAGGCGGCCGTGGGCACCGGCGGGATCTGCCGCCAGTCCTCGACCCCGTCCGCCGTGATCCCCCGGGAGCGGCAGTAGCGCCGGTACGGGGCGACGTGCTCGACCTGGAGGCGGAAGGCGCGGAGGGCCAGCCCGCGGAAGCGCTCCTCCGGCCAGGGTGCGGGATCGGTTTCCCACGCCCGGAAGGCGTCCACGAGCTCGGCGGCGAGGTCCCGAACCTCCCGGGGAACGCGGGACGGTCGGTCCCCGTCGGACAGCGGATCGGGGGTCACGGAAGGCAATGTGGGACGCCCCCCCGGTCCCGTACAGGGCGGCCGGGCTCGCCGCCGGGCCGAAGCTTGCACGGCCCGTCCTCCGGGGGACGAGCCGCCCGGCCGCGGGAACGACCGTGCTTCGGTCGCCGCCGGCCGGGCCGACCGGAGGCCCCGGGCCGGAGCGAGACGAGAAGACACGAGCAGGAGGACGCCCGATGTCCGACGATCACGAGCTGCTGGAGGGCTATCCGGTGGTGGTCCGGCTCCCGGTGCAGTGGGGGGAGATGGACGCCTACGACCACGTCAACAACGTCGTCTTCTTCCGGCAGTTCGAGTCGGCGCGCGTCCGATACCTGGTCGCCTGCGGGTTCGTGGCCAGCTACGAAGAGGACCGAATCGGCGCCATCCTCCACTCCACCTCCTGCCGCTTCCGTCGTCCCCTGCGCTACCCGGACACCGTCCTGGTGGGCGCCCGGGCCGAGGACGTGGCGGAGGACCGGTTCGTCATGGGGTACCGGACCGTGTCGCTGGAACAGGACGCCGTGGCGGCCGAAGGCACCGGGACGGTGGTCTCGTTCGACTATCGCCAGGAGACGAAGACCCCCATCCCCTCCGCCGTGCGACAGGGCATACGGGAGCTGGAGGGCGGTCGTCCGCAGGGGGTGGAGGGGCCCGACGCGGGTCCGGAGACGTAGGCGCCGGCGCTACGGGCGCTGCAGCGCGCCCCGCATCTCCTGGCCGCGCCGGACCCAGCGGACGACCACGCTGTCGCCCCGCGCCACTTCGGTGAAGGGCGACCGAAGGTCGGTGCCTCCCTCCACGGCCTGGCCCCCGGCCTCGACGACCACGTCCCCGGGCCGCAGCCCCATCCGGGCGGCGGGCGTCCCGGGCACCACCCGCAGCACCAGGAGGCCGGCGTCCACGCCCTGGAGGTTCCCGGCCAGCTCGGACGTCAGGGTCAGGAACTCCGCCCCGAGCATCCGGATCCGCTCCGAGTCCTCCCGCCAGGAGACCGGGGGCGCCCCGGGGGAGCGGGCCCGGATCTTCTCCCGGACCTTCTCGAGCCGCTCCCGCGCCTCGGCCAGCGCGGAGTCGCGCAGCGCCCGCACCTTCGGCGGTGGGAGCTCCGCCCCCCGGATCCGCACCAGCTCCTGCGGCCCCTTCTCCAGGTACACGTGGCCCTGGTCGTCCACCTTCAGGGCGCCGGAGATCTCGCCACCCTCGAAGCGGAGCCTCACCCGGGGGGCGCGACCGAGCTCGGCGGCGGCACGCTCCAGGTCCGTCAGGTCGTCGGGATCGACGAAGACCGACGGGGAGCCGGGCGTCAGCACCGGCGCGGGTCCCCTCTCCCGGGGCCGCGGCTCGGGCGTGATCCTCAGGGAGACCCTCCCTCCCTCGCGGCCGACCAGCACCTCCACGGGCTGTCCCGGGCGTAGCGATCCGAGCTCCTCGGCCCCCCTCCGCTCCGACAGCGGCCGGCCGTTGACGGCGACGAGGGTGTCGCCCGGCTGCATGCCGGCCCGGGCCGCCGGCGCGTCGTCGAACACCGCCTCGGTGACCAGCACCGCGCGGCAATCCCGGGCCCGGATCAGCGGCACGGACTCCGGCGTCTCGTCCGTCTCGCCCCCGACCTGCCGGGCTTCGCAGTGGAGGCTCTCCTGGATGCCGACGCCGATCCAGCCGGGGCGCTCCCCCTCGTCCCCGCCTTCCTGGGCGGCCAGCCCGACGGGCGAGGCCAGCAGGAGGGAGAGGGCCAGGGCCGGGAGGGATCTCCTCGGGGATCTCCTCATCGGTAGTCGATGGACGCCTGATGCAGCGCCCGGTTGAGCTGCTGTCGCTCCTCCACGACCCGGAAGAGGAGCTGATTCATGGCCGGATCCGCCGGCTCCTCCTCCAGCGCCTCGCGGGCCGCCCGGACCAGGGCGTCCAGCCGGGCCAGCCGCTCGGCGGCGGCCGTCGGGTTCCGATAGGCCTGGCGGGGCTCGAAGTCCCCGCTCGCGAGGACCTCGAGCTCCGCCAGGATCTCGTCCACGTCGGGGTCCCCCGGCTCCCCGGCCCGGTCGGAGGCCCGTTCCGTCCCGGACGCCGCCGGCGTGGCCGCCGATTCCGTCGTCCCGGCCGTCGCCGCCGCGGTCACCCCCTCGGGCGTGCCCGCCGCCGCCTCCGTCTGGCCGCCCGACGAGCTCACGCCGCCGGAACCGGGCAGGGGACCCAGCAGGCTGCCGAGCCCCAGCCCGCCGGCGAACAGGACGATGCCGGCCGCCGCCCGGAGCCAGCCGATGTCGCGCACCCAGCCCCCGAGGCCTGGCGCGTCGCCCCCGGTCCGGGTCGCTCCTCGGGGCCCACGGGTGTCGTCCCTCGCCCTGCCGGTATCGCCGTCGAGGGCCGTCGCGTCCGGCCCGGCGGTCGCATCCGATCCGGAGGTCGGCAACGACCCTTCGATGCGCTCCCACTGGTCGGCCGGGGGCTCCAGCGGGTCCATGGCCGAGAGGGCCATCCGCATCCGCCGCAGGAGATCCATCTCCCGTCGGCAGGCGGAGCAGTCGTCCAGGTGCTCCCGGGCCGAGGCGTCCTCGACGCCGTCGTCCAGCAGGGCCGCCAGTCGCTCGTTGGAGATGTGTTCAACCATCGGTTCCTGCTTCGCTCCGTTCGCCGCCCGGCGCGATCAGCTCCCTCATGCGAGCCCGCGCCTTGTGCAGCTGTGATTTCGAGGTTCCCGTCGCAACGCCCAGCTCCTCTCCGATCTCCTCGTGCGTGAGTCCCTCCACGTCGTGGAGGACCAGCACCTGCCGATACCCCGGCGGGAGCCGGTCCAGCGCCTCCTGCAGCACGCGCTGGTTGATCACGGCCTCGTCCACCGAGGCCCGGGAGCCGTGCAGCGACTCCCGGGGAGCCTCCTCCTCCAGCTCCCGGTGCCGGCTGGTGCTGCGGAGGTGATTGAGCGCCGTGTTCGTGGCCAGCCGGTAGATCCAGGTCCCGAAGGAGGAGTCGCCGCGGAAGAGGTGAAGCTTGTCGAACGCCCGGATCCATGCCTCCTGGGAGAGGTCGTCCGCCGTGGCGTCGTCCCCCGCGAGACGACGGACCACGCTGTACACCCGCCCGGCGTGGGCCTCGTACAGACGCTCCATGGCCGCGCGGTCACCCTCCTTCGCGCGCTCGACCAGCTCGCGTTCGTCCACCCCTCTCCTTCCTCGATGGCACACTGTTGGATACACGGGCCGGGGCCAGGGTTGCCCGAGGTCCGCTCGCGGAAGCGCGAGCGGGGCTCGGTCTCGCCGCAGCTTCGCCGCGGCGTGCCTTGGGATGATCGCTGCTCGGGATGACCTGGCCCAAGGCTTCGACAGACCCACCGGGTGTCGCCGGCTTGCCTCCGCTTCGCTCCGGCATGCCCGCCAGCTGAAGTGCCTCGCTGAGTTTGACGGATTCACCGGGTGTCGCCGGCTCGCCCTCGCTTCACTCGGGCGTGCCCCGGGCTGGCGATCCGGACCGATCGCGAGCGGGGCTCGGTCTCGCCGCAGCTTCGCCCCGGCGAGACCGCTAGCCCGT
>CAZSKS010000056.1:13799-16244 GCA_964607465.1 uncultured Gemmatimonadota bacterium
CGCGAGCGGGGCTCGGTCTCGCCGCAGCTTCGCCCCGGCGAGACCGCTAGCCCGTCCGCCGCCGAGCGCGGGCGTGCCCAAACCCGCCTGTCGTCGCCTCAGCCGCGGGCCGCGGCCGCCTCCCGGTCGCCGCCGCCCGAACGCAGGGCCGCGATCAGCCACGGCGTCGCGGCCCACGCGGCCCAGGCCACGGCCAGGCCGGCCAGGGCGTCGACGGCGTAGTGGAAGCGACCGTACACGGTGCCCAGCGTGAGCAGCACGACAGGGACCAGGAGCCATCGGAACGCCCGACGGGCGTCACGGCGGCAGGCCAGCAGGGCCGCGGTGGCGGCGGCCACGTGGGAGCTGGGAAAGGCCGTCCCCCGGGACGAGCCGGCCTCCAGGATCCCGTGGACCAGGGCGAAGACGGGCCCCTCGGCGGGGCGGCCCACGATCCGCGCGAACTCGTACCGGGGCCCCGCCACCGGGAAGACGGCGAAGCACAGGTAGCTGACGAAGAAGGCCAGCCCCACGGTCACCGCGGCCCGCTCCAGCCCCCGGTCCCCGGCGGCGCGGAAGACGGCCACGGCGGCCGCGGGCACCACCAGGTAGTAGGACACGTAGCCCAGGTGGAGGAGCTCCGACACGGGAAGCCACGGCCACGCCCGGGCCCAGGCGATGCTGGGCTGGAGGCCGAAGACGGCCGCCTCCCAGGCCTGGACGGTGCCGTCCAGGTAGCCCGGCGCCACCAGCTGGTTCAGCGTCGCCAGCTCCGTGTAGAGGACCGGCGTCACCACCACGGGCAGGAAGATCCGCAGGAAGCGCGGAAGGGCGGCGGCCGGCAGCGGACGCCGGGCCACCCACGCCACGGCGCCGACGGCGGCGGCGTGGACCACCGTCAGGGCCCACCCGGTCGTGGTCAGGGTACCGGCCGCCAGGACGCCGGTCACCGCCAGGTAGGCCGCCAGCAGCTGATCCGAGGCCAGGGGCGGGGTCAGGGGGGACGCCCCGTCCGGTGAGGGCGGCCCGGGAGCCCGGATCCGCCCGGCACCGCCGCTCACGGTCGCCGCCGCCCCGGCCAGGGTCGGCCCGTCAGATCCACCCGGCCCGCCGGTACCAGGTCGCCGTGCGCGACACGCCGTCCCACAGCCCGACCTCGGGCCGCCAGCCCAGCGCCTCCTGCGCCGGCCCCGGATCGCACGTCCAGCGATGGCGAGCCAGGTCCCGGGCACGGCGGCGGTCCAGCTCGGGCGCCTTCCCGGTGAGGCGCGCCACCGCCTCGGCGGCCGCCCCCGCGGCCACCATGACCGCGCCGGGGAGCGGGACGGCCCGCACCCGCCGACCCACGGCGGCCTCCAGGGCCGCCGTCACCTCGTCCCAGGCGTGGAGGCCCTCGCCGGCCAGGGCGTGGGGGCCGAAGCCGCCCCGCTCGGCGGCCGCCCGCACCGCGGCGGCCACGTCGGTGGCGTAGACCGGCTGCAGCCGGTGGCCGCCGGCCGGCACGACCAGCCACCCGCGGCTCGCCATGCGGAAGAGGGGGAGCAGGTCCACGTCCCGCGGTCCGTAGACCCCGCCGGGCCGCAGAACCACCACCTCCATCTCCCCTTCCCTCTCCGCCAGCCTGCGCTCCGCCTCCCGCTTGCTCGCCCCGTAGGCGCTCACCGGACCGTCCGCCCCGTCCGGCCCCCGGGCGGCCAGGCTGCTGACGAAGACGAAGCGCCGCACGCCGGCGCGGGCGGCGGCCTCCGCCAGCCGGACCGTGCCCTCCACGTTCACCTCCCGGAACAGCCCGGGCCGAGACGCGCGGGTGACACCGGCCAGGTGCACCACCCGGTCCACCCCCTCCAGAACGCCCTCCAGGGCCGCTCCGTCCCGGAGGTCCGCCCGGGCCGTCTCGACCTCCAGCTCCCGGATCCACCGGAGGTCGCTGGACGCGCGGACCGTGCAGCGCAGCTCGTGCCCCGCCGCGGCCAGGGCCTCCGCCGCGTGGCTGCCCACGAAGCCAGTGGCCCCGGTGACCAGGGTGACGCCGGTCACCCGACCTGCCCCCGTGGGGTAAAGCGCTTACGTAAAGGGGTGATGACACAGAGATCCCGGCCGTTCACAGCGGGCGATCGTACAGCCGGTAACGCTTGTAGATGCGGGCGCCGAACTTCTCCAGCGGGCGGCGCATGGCCTCGTTGTCCTCCAGGATCCAGGAGAACTCGCCCTGGTAGTAGCCCCGGGCGGCGCCGCGGCGGAAGGTCTCCAGGTAGAGGAGGGCGTCGATGCCCTTGCCCCGGTAGGCCTCCACGACCCCGAGCGTGATGACCCGGACGGTGTCGATCTTTCGCCGGTGCCACAGGATCTTCAGGAGTCCGAAGGGGAAGAGCCGCCCGTCGGCGTGCCGCAGGGCCTGGTTCACGTCGGGAAGGGAGAGGGAGAAGGCGACGGGCTCCCCGTCGCCGTCCTCGGCGATCAGGGCCA
>CAZSKS010000057.1:0-2135 GCA_964607465.1 uncultured Gemmatimonadota bacterium
GCGGGCGAGGCCTCCGGTGGCTGTGCGGGTGGGGCCTCCGGTGGCTGCGCGGGCGAGGCATTCGGCCGTCGGGCGCGTCGCCCGGGAGATCGGGCGGGATCGGGCGGGGGGCGGACGTCGGGTCATCGCTCCTCCGATGTCGGGTTCAGGGCCTGCGAGGGCTCGTCCCCGGCCGTCGGCTCCCCGGGGCCGGCCTCGCTCTCCTCGGGCAGCAGCAGGCAGAGGCGGGTCACACGCCGCTCATGGGTCTCCAGCACCTCGAGCTCGGCGCCGTCCAGCGCCACCCGCTCGCCCGCCTCGGGGATGCGGCCCAGCTCCCCCATGACGTAGCCGGCGACGGTGTCGTATGCCACCTCCACGTCCTCCAGGTCGAACTCCTCCACCAGGTCCGACAGGGAGGCGCTGCCGGCCACCAGGATGCGGCCGTCGGACTCGATCCGGATCTCCGCCCTGGCCACGTCGTGCTCGTCGTAGATGTCGCCGACGATCTCCTCGACCAGGTCCTCCAGGGTCACGATGCCGTCGGTGCCGCCGAACTCGTCCACCACCACCGCCAGGTGCACCTTCTTGCGGCGCAGCTCGGCCAGCAGGTCGTCCACCGGCTTGGTGTCCGGAACGAAGACCGCCTCCCGCGCCATGGCCGCGGCGTCGAACGTCCCCGGCTCCGAGCGCCGCAGCCAGGGCAGCAGGTCCTTCACCAGCAGCACGCCCACGATGTCGTCCACCGACTCGCGGTACACCGGGAACCGTGAATAGCCCGACTCCGCGGCGGCGGCCAGCACCTGGTCCACCGTGGCGTCGGACGGCACCGCCACGATGTCGGTGCGGGGCGTCATGACCTCCCGGGCCACCGTGTGGGTCAGCTCGAAGACCCCGTGGATCATCGCCTCCTCGTCCTGCTCCACCACCCCCTGGCGGAGGCTCTGCTCCAGCAGGATCTGGATCTCCTCGGGGCTGTGCACGCGCTCCATCATCTCGGTGGCCCGGTCCATCCCCATGGCCCGCACCACCAGGTTGGCCGCCCCGTTCAGGAACCAGATGGCCGGGGCGGTGATCCGGTTGAAGAGGTTCAGAGGGTAGGCGATGACGCGGCTCACTGCCTCCGGGCGCACCAGCGCCAGCGTCTTGGGCGCCAGCTCACCCAGCACGATGTGGAGGAAGGTGATGAAGGCGAAGGCGACGCCGACGGCCACGCCGTGGGTGAGGAAGGTCGACCAGGCGCCGGGCAGCCCCCCGAAGACGGCGGAGAGGGGCTCGGCCACGGCAGGCTCGCCGATCCAGCCCAGCCCCAGCGAGGCGATGGTGATCCCCAGCTGACAGCCGGAGATGGACCGGTCGAGGTCGGAGAGGGAGACGTCCGCGGCCCGGGCGAACCGGTCGCCGGTGGCGGCCATCTCACGGATGCGGGTGCGACGGACCTTGACCAGGGCGAACTCCGCGGCGACGAAGAACGCGTTCGCCCCCAGGAAGAGGAGGGCGGCCAGGCCTTTCAGGAGCAGCGGAGGATCTATCTGGGTCAGCTTAGCGTGACCTCTTGCTCAGGTATGGTGGACCCGCGGGGTGGCCCGTCCCGGTGGCCGGGGCCGGGCCTCGAGCGCGAGGCTCTACGAGGAGGGGACTTCCGCCTCGGGAGCGGGCCTCGCCTCGACCGCCTCGGCGTCCACCGCCGTGGGCTCGACCGGCTCGCCTTCCTCCGCGGCCGGAGCCTCCTCCTCCAGCTCGACCTCGTCGCTCCAGGCCTCGGTGGCGTCGACGTCGCCGTGGGGGATGGGAGGACGGCAGTAGCGATCGCCCAGCTTGCGCAGCTCGGCCAGCCCCTTGCGGTCCAGCGCCGGATAGCGCTCGGAGAGGTAGTCGATCGTGTCGTCCAGCCACTCCTCCTGCTGGTCCTCCGTCGCCTGCAGGACGCCGCAGCGCCGGATGTGGCTGAACAGCTCGTCGCGCGCCCGCTCCAGGTCCGTCGGCTCGTACTTTCCTTTACCCAAGCAGTCCTCCGTGGATGTGCGTGATGCCGGGGCTCCTCGCCCCGGCCGGTGTGCTCGCGGCCCTCCGACCCGGCGTCGTCCGCCGGGGAAGGCCGCCTGGAAAACCTACTTCCGGCCCGTCAACCCTGCAAAACTCACGCGTCCCCGTCG
>CAZSKS010000057.1:2235-4202 GCA_964607465.1 uncultured Gemmatimonadota bacterium
CGCCGTCGACCGGGCCCGGTCACGCGTCCCCGTCGGGCGCGTCGCCGGGGCTGTAGTCGGTGAGGACGAAGTCGGCCCGGCCGGCCTTCATTCGGCTCTCGATCTTCACGATGATCCGCCGGTCGTCGTCGCTGAGGTAGACCTCGGCCCGCCCCTCCTCGCCGAAGAGGCCGCCGGCCTGGATCCTGGGACGCACGACCACCGTCTCGAACCGGCCGGCCGGCACCCGCACCTGCTCGCGGCGCAGGACCTCCAGCTCCACCGGGTTGCCCTCCTCCTCGAAGTACCGCTCGAAGGAGTAGCTCCGGCCCGGCTCCAGGGACAGCGTCCGCACCAGGTAGAGGAAGGAGATCTCGTCCAGCGCCTCCGGGGGCATGGGCACGTCCGTCTCCTCCTCCACCGGACGCCACTCCCCGTCCTTCAGGTCCCGGCGAGTGTAGGTGCCCCGCTCCTGGTCCAGCCGGTAGATCCGGTCCCGGCGGTAGCTCCCTTCCCGCAGGCGCTCCTCGTAGCGGAGCGACCGGATCGGATCGGGAGCGATCCAGCTCACCTGGCGGTCGTCCATGCGGTAGACCAGCGGGATACCCCCCTCCACCTCCAGGGAGGTCCGGTAGGCCGCCGTGCCGTCCACCGTGTCCCGGGCTTCCACCGTCAGGCGGGCCTCCCCCAGCGGACGCGGCGCCCGCACCGACCCGAGGGCCACGCTGACGTCGTACACGGCCCGCTCGCCGACGGGGAAACGCCAGTCCGAAACGCCCGGCGAGGCGCGCGCCGCCGTGTCCTGGACGGCCGCGACGTCGGCGGTCGCCGTGTGGGCAGCCGGGGGCTCGGTGGCCGCGTCGTCGGCGGAGGACTGGGCCGCGGCGGGAGTCGGGCTCGCCAGGGGCGTCAGCGCCAGGGCCGTCATCGCCAGGGCCGCTGGGGCCACGCCCGTCAGCTCCAGGAGCCGCGCCAGCGTCGGGGCGCCCGCCAGCGTTTGGGCGCCCGGCAGCGTCGGGGCGCCCGTCGACCTCGGGGCGTCCTTCGGCGAAGGCGGCCTCAGCCTCAGCGTCGGGGGCGTCGCCGTCCGCGGACTCACGCCGATCCTCCCTGCACACCCAGCTCCGCGGGGCGGCGGCGGAGACGGTCGTCGCGGCCGGCCCGGAACAGGTTCCACAGCTCGGAGAGGAGGCGGAAGCGGCTTTCCCGGTAGCGCCGGCTGTAGTCCAGGTCGTACTCCACCTGCTCGCCCTGCCGCACGTGGGGCGCCACCGCCGTCAGCAGCTCCACGTTCGCCGCCCAGCCGTCGTAGCGCAGCAGCGGCGCGTCCGGCGAGGGCAGGCTCTGCACGGCCCGGTACAGGAGGAAGAGGCGGTACAGCCGGTAGCCGCCCAGCGGATCGTCCACGCCCTCGGGCAGCGGCAGCGACCGGGCCAGCGACGACGCGGCCTTCCGGCCCAGGCGAACGCGGAGGGGCTCGGGCTTCGTCCGGCGGGCCGGCGTGCCCAGCACCAGGTCCGCTCCGCTCTGGAACCGGGGGAGCATCTTCGAGATCGCCGCGGGATCGTGGGTGAAGTCCGCCTGCATCGTCACCAGGGCGTCCCGCTTGTGGTAGTCCGAGTCCTCCAGGACGTGGCGGACGATCCGCTCCAGCGACGCCGCGTAGCCCCGGCGCTCCTCGTGGGTGAGGACGGTCAGCGGGAGGATGCGCCGGTACGGCTCCAGGATCTCCGGGGTGCCGTCGGTGGAGGCGTCGTCCACCACCACCATCCGGAAGTCGACTCCCTCCTCCACCATGACCTTGCGGATGCGCCACATGAGGACGCCGACCGTGTGTCGCTCGTCGTGCACGGGGAGGCCGATGTAGATCAAGGCCGTCGGGGGTTCGGGGGGTGGGGGTTCCGAATGCGAGCGGAGCCGCCCCGTCGGGCGGCCCCTCCATCTGATCGGTCTACCCGAGGCGGGGACTTCGGATCCGTCGTCGGCGA
>CAZSKS010000057.1:4302-14131 GCA_964607465.1 uncultured Gemmatimonadota bacterium
CGTCGGCGACGTGGCGCTGGGCCGGCCGACGCACCCTCTCCCTCGTCCCCCTCTTGAATTCAACTTCAAGAGGGTCGTCGTGGGGTGGGTCCGCCGTCCTGCCACCCTCTTTCCATCCGTGGAAATGATTCGTGGAAATGTCCGATGGCAGAAGGGGGGCGACGCCCCGACAGGCGGGCGCCCCGCCGGGCCATCAACCCTCCCTCGACGGCCCGCCGTCAGGTGGAGCCGTCTTCCAGCGCCGGTGGAACCAGAAGTACTGCTCCGGGCGCCGCCGCACGCCTTCCTCGAGGCGCGCCACCCAGGCCCGGGTGAGCCGGACCTCGGCGTCCTCCTCCCGGTCCGCTCCCGACGGCTCCCGCTCGCGGGCGGACGTCCCGCGCAGCCGCACCCGCTTCAGCACCAGGCGGTAACCTTCCCCCTCCCGCACGTAGGCCCCGAACAGGAGGGGTACGTCGTGCCGCAGCGCCAGGCGCGCCGGGCCCCGGAAGGTGGAAGCGGGCCGGCCCAGGAAGGGGACGAAGACGCCGTGGCTGCCGGCGTCCTGGTCCGCGACCAGCGCCACGGCCCGCCCCTCCTCCAGCACCTCCCCGAGTCGCCGGCCCGCCCGCGCCAGGGGAACCGGCTCGATCCCGAGGCTTCGGCGGAGCCGGGTGAGACGCCGGTCCACCCTGCGGTTCGTCTGGGAGCGGACCGCCGCGGCCACCGGGATCCCGAGGGCCGCCAGGACGGCCCCGGCCAGCTCCCAGTTGCCCAGGTGACCGCCCACCATGATCCCGCCGGACCGGCCCCCGGTGGCCTCCTCCCACGTCGCCCGGGCCTCCCGGGCGTCCGCCGTCCGCTCCACCAGCCGCGCGGGACGCAGCCGGCTCATGCGGGCCAGGGCCGCCAGCTCGCGGCCGAAATGGCCGTAACAGCCGGCCGCCACCGACTGGATCCAGGTCTCCGGGCGGGAGGGGAAGGAGGCCCGCAGCTGGCGCTCCACCACGTCCCGCCGCAGGCCCACGACCCGGTGGAGAACGGTTCCCAGCCCCGCACCCGCCGCCTCGGCGGCCCGCCTCGGGAGGGCCGACAGGCCCGTCTCGAGGACGCGGGCGCCGGCGTACTCCAGGAGATGTCTCACGGGGACGGCCCGGCCGGGAGCGCGCGAGCGATCCGGCCGGCCCGCTCCATCCAGCGGGCATGCTCCCGGCGCCGGCGCCACGACCGCAGGACCTCGCGGTAGGCGGCCATCGTCGCCGCGGCCTCCCGCTCGACGCCGCCGCCCGCCTCGCTCCCCCCCGCCACCACCCGGACGCGAGCCGCCCCGATCCCGGCGGCCGCCAGGGCGTCGCGGACGGTCCCGGTGACGGCCAGCACCAGGTCGGCGCGGCGCCACAGGGCCGGCGACCGCGGCGCCCCCTCCGCCCGGCGCGTGGCCACCAGGCACGTCGCGGCCCCGGAAGCGGCCAGCGCCACGACGAGGGTCCGGAGGGCGCGGGAGGTGTGAACGTGGACCACGTCCCACCGGCCCACCTCCCGAAGCCGGACACCGTCCCGACCGACCACCCCGGCCACCGCCTGCTCGACCCCGTAGCGCTCCGCGAGGCGCGCCGTCAGCCGCTGGACCCGGTCCGGACCGCTCTCACGTCCCCGGCCGTCGTCGACGTGGAGGACCCTCATTTCGGGGGAGCGTCGAAGCTCGCGGACATCGCCTCGCAATCGGGATGGGAGGACCGCGTCCGGGTCCCGGACGGCCGATCCCCAGACGATCGGGCGCCGGGCGACTCTGCGACACGGGCGTCGGCCGGGCCGACGGCCCCGACGGGTCGCCGCCAACGTAGGCCGCTGGCCGCTCGCCCGCACGCCCGGTGGTCGGCATCTTTCCGGCCATGGACGTGGAGCTGCCCGACTGGATGGCCGACGCCTGGACCGTCCGCCGCGGCGACGGCGTGGCCGCCATGGTGCGCGACGACTTCGCCGACCAGCTCGACCGCCTGGGGCTCATGGAGGCGGCCGACCGGCCGCCGGAGGAGCTGGCGCCGGGCGCCCGGTCGTTCCGTCCCGGCGGCGGGCGGGGCGACCTGGCCGTGCTGCCGACGGCGTCGCTGGGCGAGGTGGTGGTCCGACCCTACCGCCGGGGCGGCCTCCCCGCCCGGTTCGTCGAGCGGACCTACCTGCTGGGGAACCGGGCCTTCCACGAGGCGGAGATCACCGAGCGGCTGCGCCGCACCGACGTCCCGGTCCCCGAGCCGCTGGCCGCCGTCCAGTCGGACCACGGCCTCGGCTACCGCGCGGCGCTGGTCACCCGGCGCGTCACCGGCGTCGACCCGGCACCCGACGTCCTGGCGGGCCGGGCCGGGCCGGGGGGCGACCCCGACCGGCGCCGGGACGCGGGCCGGGGCGGGGCGGAGCGTGAAGCCGACCGGCGCCGGGCCGCCAGTCGGCCGGAAGACGCCGACCGGCTCCACGACGCCCTCCGCCGCATGGGACGGAGCGCCGGCGCGCTCCACGCGGCCGGCGGCGTCCACGCCGACCTGAACGCCCACAACTTCCTCCTCCCCCGGGGCGGCGGCGACGCGGTGATCCTGGACTTCGACCGGGCACGCGTGGTGGGCGGCGAGGTCCCCGGGCTGCTGGCCCGCATGAACCTCCGCCGGCTCCGGCGCTCGCTGGACAAGCTGGGGCTGGAGGCGGCGCTGGAGGCGTGGGGCGCGTTCGAGGAAGGCTACGACGAGGTCGTCGACGGGGAAGACGGGGAGTAGCGCCCGGCCCCCGGCGTCTCCTCCGTCGGACCCGCGCCGCCCGGATCCTCGCCGCCCGGACCCTCGCCACCCGGACCTTCGCCACCCGGGCCTTCGCCGCCCGCGCCCTCGTCCCGCGGCGCCCCGTCCTGCGGGCGGAACTGCATCTCGTAGAGCCGGCGGTACAGGCCCCCGGCCTCGTACAGCTCCCGGTGGGTACCGGTCTCCACGACGCGCCCCCCCTCCAGGACCACGATGCGATCCGCGCCCTGGACGGTGGACAGTCGATGGGCGATGACGAAGACGGTGCGGCCCGTCAGGAGCCGGTCCAGGGCCCGCTGGATCAGCCGCTCCGACTCGGTGTCCAGGTTGGAGGTGGCCTCGTCCAGGATCAGGAGCGGGGGATCCCGGAGCACCGCCCGGGCGATCCCGATGCGCTGCCGCTGTCCCCCCGACAGCCGCACGCCCCGGTCGCCCAGGGGCGTGTCCATCCCCCGGGGCAGCTCCCGGATGAACTCCGCGGCGTTGGCCGCCTCGGCGGCGCGCCACACCTGGTCCTCCTCGTAGCGCTCGGGCTTCCCGTAGGCGATGTTGGCCCGCACGGTGTCGTGGAAGATCACCGTCTCCTGGCTCACGATCCCCATCCGGCTCCGCAGCGCGTCCAGGCGGTAGTCCCGCAGGTCCACGCCGTCCAGGGTGATCCGACCGCGATCGGGATCGATGAAGCGGGGGAGCAGGTCCACCAGCGTGCTCTTCCCCGCCCCTGAGGGCCCCACCAGCGCCACGACCTCCCCGTTGCGGGCCTCCAGGCTCACGTCCCGCAGCACGGGCTGGTCCTCCTCGTAGGCGAACCACACGCCCTCCAGGCGGATCCCCTCTCCCAGGTCGCGGCCGGGCTCCCGGTCGCCCTCCTCCCCCAGGGGCTCGGGCTCGGCGTCCACCACCTCGAAGAAGCGGTCCGCCGCGGCCAGGGCCGACTGGGCCTTGGCGGGGAAGGAGGAGAGCGACCGGACCGGGGAGATGAGGCCCACGGCCAGGGCGATGAAGGTCACGAAGCTCTCCGGGGCCAGCACGGCGGACGAGCCCAGCACCAGGGAGCCGCCGAACCAGAGCAGCGCGATGGCGACGAAGGCGGCCACCACCTCCGAGAGGGGGGCGGCCAGGTGGGCCAGCGCCTCGGTGCGGACGAGGCCGTCGGCGAACCGGCCGGACGTCTCCTCGAAGCGCTCCCGCTCGTAGTCCTCCGCCCCGTAGGCCTTCACCAGCCGGATGCCGTTCACCGTCTCCTGCAGGATGTTCACCAGGTCACCCTGCAGGTCGTAGACCTCCCGGAAGCCCCGGCGGAGCCGGCGGATGAGGGGGCCCAGCAGGACGGCCAGGATCGGGGCCAGCACGATGGTGACCAGGGTCAGCCGCCAGGAGAGGGCGAACATGTAGCCCAGGTAGGCCAGCCCGCGCACCGCGTGACGGAGCGCGTCGGCCAGGGCGAAGCTGATGATCTGCTTCGTCTGCCGGGTGTCGTTCAGCACCCGGGCGATGAGCTGTCCGGTCTTGGTCCGGTTGAAGAACTCCAGGGGCAGGTCCTGGAGGGACGCGTACACCTCGTCCCGCATGTCCCGCTCGATGCGCTCCTGGATGGTCACCCCCAGGTAGCGGGCGGCGTACAGGAAGAGGTTCTTGAGGAAGATGGCCGCCAGGACCACGAGGCAGATGTTGCGGAGCGTGTCCAGGGCGGTGCCGGTCTCGATCCACCCGCCCACCGTGGCGTCGATGATCCGCTCGGCCGCGTTCTGTCCGCCGTCGGGCAGGACCTCCCCCTGCCGGAAGAGGGAGCGGAGGAAGGGGATGAGGAGGGTCAGGCTGAAGGCGTCGAAGGCCGCCGAGACCACCATGAACAACAGGCTCAGGACGAAGATCCCCCGGTAGGGCCCCAGGTAGCTCGCCAGCCGGCGGAACGTGGTCCGGGCCGTGCCCGGATCGAGGGAGGGGACCTCGGCCACGTCCCCCGGGGGATCGGGGAGGGACGCCTCGGGCGTGGGACCGGCAGGGCTCATCGGGCGGGGCTCATCGGGCGGGGCTCATCGGGCGGGCGGGCCGTGACGCGTGCCGCCGGCGTCGTCGTCCCGTCGGCGGCCGGCGTCGCCGTCCGACGCCCGGCGGCCGGGCGGGCCGCGGCCCGTGTCGCCACGGTCCGGTCGGCAGCGGACGCCGCCTGGCTTGGCGCGGCCGTCACCGCGGCGTGAGCAGGGCCACGGGCAGGATCATCTCCTCCGGGCTGACGCCGCCGTGGAGGAAGCTGTCCCGATAGCGGTTCTGGTACTCCCGGAGCTTGGTGGGATAGACGAAGAAGAAGTCCTCCCGGCAGAGCAGGTAGTTCTGCCGCATCCCGCCCGGGGGCAGCCGCAGCTTGTCGGCGCTGGAGGTCCCCATCACGGCCGACGGGTTCTCGGCCCGCAGGTCCTCGCCGAACTTGTAGCGCAGGTTCGAGGTCGCGTCGCGCTTGGCGTAGACCACCGCCGAGCGATGGCAGTGGATGGAGCCGTGGTCGGTGGTGAAGAGCACCGGCACGTCCCGGCGGGCGGCCATCTCCAGCGCCTTCAGCGCCGACGAGCGCTCGAACCAGTTCACCGTGAGGGACCGGAGGGCGGCCTCGTCCCGGGCCATCTCCCGGAGCAGGTACGACTCGCTCCGTCCGTGGGTCAGCAGGTCCACGAAGCCGAACACCAGGGCGGTGGCCGCCGACTCCGAGAGGTAGCCGGGCAGCCGCTCCAGCATCTGCTTCCCCTCCTCGGCCTTGAAGATCTTCTCGTAGTGCGTCCCGGCCGCCCCCTCGGTGAGCTCGCCCACCAGGGCCGCGAACAGCTCGTCCTCGTAGGCGTTGTAGCCCTCCTCCTCGGACGCCCACCAGTCGGGGCGCACCTCGGCGATCTCGTCCGGGAAGAGGGCGCTGAAGATCGCGTTGCGGGAGAAGGGGGTGGCCGTGGGGAGGATGGACGAGTACAGCGCCTCCTCCACCTCGAACATCTCGCTGACCCGGGGGAGGATGGCCCGCCACTGATCCAGCCGGAGACAGTCGACGACGATCAGCAGGGCCGGCCCCTCCCCCTCCAGCAGTGGCCGGAAGAACTGGGGCACCACGTCCACCGACAGGGGCGGACCCTCCTCCCCGTCCTCGTGCACCCACTCGGCGTAGCGCTCCTCGACGAAGTCGCAGTAGCCGCGCCGGAGGTCGGTCACCAGGGTGGCCAGCGTCTCCTGCAGCCCCTCCTCTTCCGACTCCTCCAGCTTCAGCTCCCAGTCCACCATCTCGCCGTACACCCGGGCCCACTCGTCCCAGGTGGCCGCCGAGCCGACCGCCTGCCGCAGCTCGCCGAAGCGCGAGGTGAAGTCGCGGGCGATCCGCTCGTGGCGCAGCGCCGGCCCCTCCAGCAGGCGGGTCACCACCGAGAGCACCTGGCGCGGGCTGGTGGGCTTGACGATGTAGTCGTCCGCCCGCCGGCCGATGGCCTCGTGCAGGGTGGAGTCCTCCTCGCTCTTGGTCACCATGACCACGGGCAGGCGGGGGGCGCGCTCCCGGAGGCGGCTGAGCACGTCGATGCCCCGGAGGCCGGGCATCTGCTCGTCCAGGAGCACCAGGTCGTAGCTGTCGGAGGTGAGCATCTCCAGGCCGTCGTTGCCGTTCATCACGGCCTCGACCCGGTAACCCTCCTCCTCCAGCAGCATGACGTGGGGGCGGAGGAGGTCGACCTCGTCGTCGATCCACAGGATCCGGTTGTCGTGTCCGTCGTCGGTCATCGTCCTCGTCAGCGTTCGGGCGACACGTCCGGAAACGCCCTGAGTACGGCCCTGATGAACTCGTCGAAGTCGTCCAGGTCCTCCTGCAGGAACCGATGCACGCGTCGATCGTCCACGTCCGCGTACACGTGAACGAGGAGGTTACGGAACCGGGCCATCGCCTGCAGGCGCTCCCCCAGCTCGCGGCCCAGCACGTCCCGCTCCTGGAGAACGACGAAGGCATCGGCACTGTCGGCCGGGCTCCGGTACCCCTCGGAGGCGATCACGTGGTTGGCGATCGCCAGGGCGTCCTCGACGGCGGTGAGGAGACGATACTTCGAGGCCGCCACCGTCTCCCCGTCCTCGAGGTAGGCGCTCGCAGCCGTCCCCGCATAGCGCTCCAGATTCGCCCGGCGCTCGGCCAGCCGACCCAGCAGCGACCGCAGCCGGTCGGGATCAACCATCCAGGAAGCGTTCCCGGAGCCCCTCGAGGCCCTCCCTCGCGTCACGGCGCAGGACCGGCAGGAAGTCGAAGTAGCGCCGGCGGGTCAGCTCTTCGAATCGGACCCTCCGAACTTCGTCGGCGCTCCCGGCCAGCCGACCTTCGGTCAGGACGCTTCCCCGCACCGCCAGGGGCAGCGCCTCGAGATCCCGCACCTCGACCTCCCGCGCCGGGCTCCCCCCGTCCCGCATGCGGCGGGCGACCTCGCTGCCGACGGCGGCGGCGACCACCGACCGGCGGCGATCGTCCACCCGCTCGCCCGCGAACAGAAGGGCCACGTCGACGTCGCTCAGCGGCGTGCTCCGTCCGGACGCCATCGAGCCGTAGACATAGGCGGCGGCCACCTCCGGGTGCTCCGCCGCCGCCTCGCCCACGACGTCGAGCAGGCCCGTTCTGTCGAGCGACGACTCCATCTCCTTCCTCCCCCGGCTGCCGGCCGGCTCACTCTCCTCCGTCTCGACCTGACATATACCCGCCTCCCGGCCGCGCGCTCCCGGTCGCCTTGCGGCGAGCCGACCGCGGCATCTCCGGCTCCGCGTCCCCGGGCTCGACGCGCCGAGGGCTCAGCGCACGAAGCGCTCCACCGCCGTCTCCAGCTTCGCCACCACCTCGTCCACGGTGATCCGCTCCATCCGCCCCTCGCGGTACTCCAGCACCGGCTCCGTCTCCCCCGGGTCGGTGAACCGGTCCACCACCAGGTCGCGATACGCCTCGCGGTAGGGCCCGGTCCGCTTCGGGTCGGTGCCGCCGTACAGCCCCACCACCGGCGTCCCCACCGCGTTGGAGACGTGGAGGGGCCCGGTGTCGGGGCTCAGGGTGAGCGCGGCGCCCTCCAGGAGCCAGGCCAGCCGGCGGAGGTCCGACGCCAGGGCGTCCACCGGCTCGGCGTCGGTGAGGCGGAGAACCTCGTCGGCCACGGCCCGCTCCGGCGGGGCGTCGCTCCCCACCAGCACCGGCCGGAGCCCCAGCTCGGACTCGGCCGCCTCCAGCACCCGTGCGTAGCGCCCGGGCAGCCAGTCCTTGTCCTCCCGCGTCGTCCGGAGTACCACCGCCAGGGCCGGCCGGTCCAGACGCCCGAAGAAGTCCCGCCGGGCGCGGCGCTCCTCCTCGCTGAAGGCGAACCGCCACTCCACCACCGGATCCACCCCCAGGTGGCGGAGGAACTCGAAGTACTGGTCCTGGACGTGCTGGACCGGGGCCGGCGGGATCCGGTGGGTGGTGAAGAGCCAGTTGAGGTCGGCGGACCGGGCCCGGTCGAAGCCGAGCTTCACGTCGGCGTCCAGCATCCAGGTGAGCAGGCCGGCCTTCAGATAGACCTGCAGGTCCACGACCAGGTCGTAGGGACGGCCGCGCACCCGGCGCCGGAAGTCCCGGAAGCCGGCCAGACCGGCGCCCCGGTCGAAGAGCACGAAGTCGGAGACGTCCGGGTGGGGCGCGACCAGCGGGTGGATCCGCTTCTCGACGACCCAGTCGACCCGCGCCTCCGGCCACGCCTCCCGGAGGGAGGTGACGACGGGCATGCCGTGGACGACGTCGCCGATGGCGCTCAGCAGGACCACCGCCACCGACGCCGGAGGGCGCTCCAGGCCGACCGCGCGCGGCACGGGCGGCCCCGTCACGGGCGGGCGGGGGCGGCGACGCGTGGCACTCTGCCGGCGGCGGCCGGTACATTCGGATGACGGGAAGGACGGGGAGCACGCATGGCGCCGCCAACGTAACGCGCAACGTCCGGCGCTTCACCCGCCGTCCCGGGTCGACCCCCGACGGCGGGGCCTCCTCCCACGGCGGACTCCATCTTCCACGGCGGACACACCGTGAGCGACACCTCCGAGCGGCCGACGGACCGGGACGACGCCTGACGACCGTGCGCATCCTCACCCGCTACGTCCTCCGCTCCCTGCTGGCGCCCTTCGCCTTCGCCGTGGCGGCGCTCACCCTGCTCATGCTGCTGAACGAGTTGGGCAAGCGGTTCGGGAAGCTGGTGGGCAAGGGGCTGGAGTGGACGGTCATCGTCGAGGTCTTCGCCCTCTCCGTCCCCTTCATCCTGGCGCTGACCCTCCCGATGGCCGTGCTGATGGCCGTCCTCTACGCCTTCAACCGGATGGCCGGGGACAACGAGATCACGGCCATGAAGGCCAATGGGATCCACCTGCCCCGCCTCGTGGCGCCGGTGACGGTGGTGGCCGCCCTGCTGGCGCTGGGCATGGTGTGGTTCAACAACACCGTCCTGCCGGAGTCCAACCACCGACTGCAGGTCCTCATCTCCAGCATCAGCCAGAAGAAGCCCACCTTCGTCCTGCAGGAGCGGACGATCAACGAGGTGCTGGAGGGGGAGATGTACATCCAGGCGGCCCGGGTGGACCGCGCCACCAACGACCTGTGGGACGTGGTCATCTACGACGAGCGCCGCCCCGAGCAGTCGCGCACCATCTACGCGGACAGTGGCCGGATGGCCCTGAGCGAGGACCGGACCGACCTCTTCCTCACCCTCCACCGGGGCCACAGCCAGCAGGAGCGCCGCGACGAGCCGGAGGCCTTCCAGCGCATCCGGTTCCACCAGATGGTGATGCGGGTGCCCGACGTCTCGAACAGCCTGCAGCGCCAGGACCTCGGCGGCTACCGCGGCGAGAGGGAGATGTCCATCCCCCAGCTCGAGGCCGAGGTCCGGAGCTCGCGCCTGAGCCAGCTGTCCGCCTCCGAGGAGAGCCGCTGGCTGGCGATCTACCTGACGCGGCGCATGCTGGGCCGGGACCTGCCGGACGCCGCCGACACGGCCGTGGCGGAGCCGGGAGCGGAGGTCCCGCCGGACACGGGCGGCGTGGCGGCCGCG
>CAZSKS010000057.1:14231-15861 GCA_964607465.1 uncultured Gemmatimonadota bacterium
GGGACGCTCGACGCAGGCCCCGACACCGGCGACGCGGCCCGGGAATCGGTGGTGGCCGCGGTCGACACCTCCGCCGCCGTGCGCGACTCCACCGTGGCCGACGCCCGCCGCCAGGCCCTGTCCACGGCCGAGCGGCTGAGCGCCGCCGTCAGCCCCTCCAGCCAGTTCCGCTCGCTGGCCCGCAACTGGGACTCGTCCGTCAGCCGGGCCAACCGCTACGCCGTGGAGGTCCACAAGAAGTACTCGATTCCCGCCGCCTGCATCGTGTTCGTCCTGATCGGAGCGCCGCTGGCCGTCCGCTTCCGGACGGCGGGGGTCGCCATGGTGGTGGGAGCCAGCCTGCTCATCTTCTGCGCCTACTACGTGTCGCTGGTGGGCGGCGAGGAGCTGTCGGAGGACCTGATCATCAGCCCGTTCTGGGCCATGTGGGCCCCCAACGTGCTGTTCGGCGGCGTCGGGCTGGCGACCCTGTGGCGGACGGTGAAGGTCGGGTGAGCGACGACGACCGTCGGTGGGCCCGGCGGCGGGCCGGGGCGCGGATCCGGCTGCTGGACCGCTACGTCCTGGAGGCCTTCTTCCGGATCTTCGGCATCTGCGTCGTCGGCGTCCCCTTCATCTTCATCGTCATCGACCTGGCCGACCAGGTGGACCGCTACCTGTCCCAGGGCGCGTCGGGCGGCCAGATCCTCCTCCACTACGTCTACCAGTTCCCCTATCAGTCGCTGCTGGCCTTCCCCATCGCGGCGCTGCTGGCCTCGGTCTTCAGCGTGTCGGGGATGACCCGCCACTTCGAGACGACGGCGGCCAAGGCCGGCGGCATCAGCTTCTACCGCCTCATCGCCCCCATGCTGCTGGCGGGCGTGGCCATCAGCCTCGTATCGCTGGGGCTGACCGAGGTGGTGCCCACCACCAACCGGATGGCCGACGAGGCGCTGGGGACCGAGCGCTCACGGAGCGAATCCATCCGCCGGAACTTCGTCTTCCGGGGAGAGGACGGTCGGGTCTACCGGGTGGGTCGGCTGGACGCCCCCGGGGGAACCATGGACCGGGTCCGGATCGAGCGGGAGGGCACGGGCTGGCCGTATCCCACCTACACCGTCACGGCCGGCAACGCCCGCTGGGTGACGCCCGACCGGCGCTGGGTGCTGGAGGCCGGCCGGATGCGTTTCCTGCCCGACCTCTCGGTGACCCATACCTTCCGCTACCGCGAGCTGTGGCAGCGCCCCTTCACCGAGGACCCCGAGGAGCTGCTGGCCGAGCCCAAGGACCCCGACGAGATGGGATATTTCGAGCTGGGACGGTTCATCCAGGCCATCCAGCGCTCGGGCGGCGACGCCCGCGAGTTGCGGGTCGAGCAGGCGCTGAAGGTGGCCTTCCCCTTCACCTGCATCATCATCGTGCTGTTCGGCGCGCCCCTGGCCCACACCACCCGCCGGGGCGGCGCCCCCGTCTCCATCGGCATCGCCCTGGCCACGACCATCGTGTTCCTCATGCTCATCCGCGTCTCCCAGGCGATGGGCGCCGGCGGCGTGCTCCACCCCACGGTGGCCGCCTGGCTGCCCAACCTGGTCTTCCTGGTGGCGGGGCTGTGGCTCATGACGAAGGTGCGGACGTAGAGGCTTTCGCGGGC
>CAZSKS010000058.1:0-15454 GCA_964607465.1 uncultured Gemmatimonadota bacterium
AGATGCTGGAGAAGGTCCGGGAGGCCATGACGGAGGTGTGAGCCCCTCCGGCCGGTCGCCGGACGACGGGCCGAGCGGGCCTGGCGGGCCGGCGGGTCCGGGCGGCACGGGGGGACCGGGCGGGCCGGGCGCGGCGAAGGGACCGGCCGGGAGCTCCGCGCTGCGCCTCCATCACCGCACGGTCGCCGTCGACGGCGTCCGGCTGCACTGCGTCGAGGCGGGCGACGGACCCCTCGTCGTCCTGCTCCACGGCTTTCCCGAGTTCTGGTATTCCTGGCGCCGCCAGATCCGCGACCTGGCGGCGGCGGGCTGGCGCGTCCTGGCCCCCGACCAGCGGGGCTACAACCTGTCGGACAGGCCCGCCGACCGGGCCGCCTACCGGATGGACCGTCTCGTGGACGACGTGGTCGGGCTCGTCCGGTGGGCCGGCGTCGACCGCGCCGCGGCGGTCGTGGGCCACGACTGGGGCGGCGCGGTGGCCTGGCAGGTGGCGAGCCGCCGCCCCGAGGTGCTCGAGCGCCTGGCGGTGCTCAACGCCCCCCACCCCTCCGCCTACCGGGCCGTCCTCCGGTCGCCCCTCGGGTCGCCGGGACAGCTCCTGCGGTCCTGGTACGTCCTTTTCTTCCAGCTGCCCCGTCTGCCGGAGGCCGCGCTCCGTGCCTTCGACTTCGCCGTCGTCGAGGCGATCCTCCGCGCCCAGCCCGTCCGGCCCGGCGCCTTCTCCGACGACGACATCGCCGCCTACAAGGCGGCCCTGGACCGCCCGGGGGCTCTGAAGGCGGCGATCGACTGGTACCGGGCCAACCTGTTCGGCCGGGCCCGGGCGGAGGGCGGGACGGCGGACGCCCGGCGTGACGATGACGCCGACGATCGGCACGAGGACCGCGTCGCCGATGCGGCTGCGGGGCGCGCTGCCGGTGACTCCCGGCGCCTCGAGGTCCCGACCCTGGTGATCTGGGGGGAGCGGGACCGCTACCTGGGAGCCGGTCTGCTGGACGGACTGGGCGACCGGGTGGAGGACCTCCGGATCGAGCGTCTGCCCGAGGCCAGCCACTGGGTGCAGGCCGACGCCCCGGAGGAGGTCAGCCGCCTGCTGCTGGAGTTCCTGGAAGAAGGGTAGGGAGGTCGGCAGGCGGGCCGGCCGTCCCGGGCGGGGCGAGCACGGCAAGCCCCGTCCGTGCTACGTGGCGACAGGTAGGAGCCGCCGGCCGACAGTCGGGGCGGCACCGGCCCGGTCGAGCCGACAGCAGAGAACCGGACGGCGCCTTCGGATACCTGGTGTAACGTATTGCAGTTCAACGAGTTCCGTATCTTACGGTAATCTATTAGACCATTAATAAACACCTTGCCCCATCGATTCGTTTAATCGGGTTTCTTGACAGGGTCGGGGACCGCTCCTTAGTTAACGTCTCGACAGTTCGCAGGACGGGATTCCGCCGGGTGGGACGGAGAGATCCCAGTAGCGAGCGATCACCGAAGGCGCTTTCCGGTACCGGAGGGTCGCGCACTCCGCGCGACGTTCTCTCCGGGTGGCCGGGGACAGACCGGGCTCTCCCACCTCCACCGACCTGACCGCGACACCACGTCTCATCTCATCGCTTCCATACACCGAGCGATCATCGGAGGCACCGTGCCTCCGCCTCTTCCCGGTTCCCGGGACTTGCCACAGGAGAGAGGCCATGAGACTGCGCGACATTCTGTCAGCATCCGCGGCGTTCGCCTTCCTCATGCTGGCCACCACGGTCGGCGCCGACGCCCAGCAGACGGGCGCTGTTAGCGTCACCGTACAGGCGGCCAACTCGATGGAGCCGCTGCAGGGCGCCCAGGTCCGCGTGCGCGGGACCGAACGGGGCGGCCTGACGGACGAGGAGGGACGGATTCGTCTCACCGGCCTGCAGCCGGGCCAGCGGGACATCGAGGCCCGTCTGATCGGGTACGGCGTCGAGACCGAGACGGTCACGGTGCAGGCCGGACAGACGGCCTCCGTCACCTTCCAGCTGGCCCGACGGGCCGTCGAGCTGGAGGAGATCGTCGTGACCGGCACAGGCACGGCGGGCATCCAGAAGAAGCGGCTCGGCAACACGATCGCCACCATCAACGCGTCGGACCTCGAGGATGCGCCGGCGGGGAACGTGGACGAGCTGCTGGCGGCCCGTGAGCCGGGTGTGGAGATCTCGCCCTCCTCGGGTCTCGCCGGCGAGGGCTCGAAGATCCGGGTGCGCGGCTCGAGCAGCGTGACGCAGTCCAACGAGCCGCTCATCTACCTGAACGGCGTGCGGATGACCAACAAGGGCGGCAACTTCGCCGGCAACGCCGCCGCCGGCACCTCGGCCGGGGTCGGCGCCATCTCGCCGCTCAACGCCATCGATCCGACGACCATCGAGCGGATCGAGGTGCTGAAGGGCGCCGCCGCGGCCACGCTGTACGGCACGGAGGCGTCCAACGGCGTCATCCAGATCTTCACCAAGACGGGCAGCGACGCCGCGCCCCGCTGGAACTTCCAGGTCGAGGGCGGGCTGGAGTCGATGCCCACGAACCGCATCATCCCCAACGCGGGATTCGCCGAGAGCCAGGAGGAGATCGACCGCATCCAGGAGCGCTGGGGCCAGGACGTCGGGCTGTTCGAGGTCTTCTCGGAGCCTCTCCTGGAGGAGGCCGACGAGACGGGCCGGCTGGCCCGGTTCTCCGGTCAGGTGAGCGGGGGCGGGGAGACCGTCAACTACTTCGCGTCCGGCCGCTACGCCTTCCACAACGGCATCTACGGCTTCGGCGGACTGCCGGACGATTTCCGCGGACCCGAGGGCGCCCGCTCGGACGACCGCAACGAGCAGGTCAACGGGACCGCGAACATCGGCATCTTCCCCAGCGACAAGCTCCGCGTACAGCTCAACACCTACTACACGAACACGGAGCAGGCAGCGCCCCAGACGTCGAACAACATCTTCGGCGCCTGGTCCACCCTCATCTTCTCGAAGCCGGAGCTGGCGCTGGCCACCGATCCCCTCGAGGAGGGGAACTACTTCGGCTCGCCGGTCTTCGCCACGACCCGCGAGGCGGCCCGGACGGTCACGCGGCAGGCCGTGGACCACTATGGCGGCAGCAGCAACTTCACCATCCGTCCCGGCCAGCAGGTGACGCTGAACGCCACGGTGGGGGCGGACATCCTCAACAACCGGAGCTTCACGCAGATCCCCTTCGGCTGGAACGTGGACAACTTCGCCACCTCCGACATCGAGGGCGCCCGGTTCGCGGCCGCCCAGACCGTGACCACCATCACGGCCGAGCTGCGCGGGAGCTGGGACACGGAGTTCGGTGACGACTGGACGAACACCGTCACGGCCGGGGGCCAGGGGTTCTTCGAGGAGGACGACACCCGGGGCGGCGACGTCCTGGGCTTCCCGGGGCCGGGACTCGAGTCCCTCTCCGGCGGCACCACCCAGTTCACCCTGGAGACGTTCGGCCAGAACCTGAACGCCGGCTTCTTCATGCAGGACCAGGTGGGCTACAAGGACTTCGCGTTCGCCACCGTGGGAGGCCGGGCCGACGTGAACAGCACCTTCGGCGACGACTTCTCGGTCGTCTACTATCCGAAGGCGAGCTTCTCGCTGGTGGTCAGCGACGCCCTGGAGTGGGACAGCGAGACGCTGTCGACGCTTCGTCTCCGCGGCGCCTACGGCCAGTCGGGCCTCCAGCCCGGGGACTTCGATCGATTCCGGACCTTCGTCTCCCTGCCGAGCTCCAGCGGGCCCGGCATCGCGCCCGACAACCTGGGGAGCGAGACGCTCAAGCCTGAGGAGAGCACGGAGCTGGAGGGCGGCATCGAGGCCGGGCTCTTCAACGAGCGCCTGGCCGTGAACGCCACCTACTGGCACCGGACGGTGAACGACCTGCTCGTGTCGAAGCAGTTCCCGACGTCGGGCGGCTTCGTGAACCGGCAGGTCGTCAACATCGGTGAGATGAAGGGCGAGGGTGTCGACCTGCAGCTCAACTTCCAGGCGGTGGAGGGCGAGAACTTCTCCCTCAACCTCCACGGGAACGCCGCCTACCTGAACCAGACGGTGACGGACCTGGGCGGCGCCCCGCCGGTCAAGACGGGCGGCAGCTACCCCAGGTACCGGAACTTCATCATCGAGGACCAGGCGCCGGGCGCCTTCTTCGGGGCCAGGCTCGACGAGAGCGCGGAGATTCCGCTGGACCTGACGGGCACCTGCACGGCGCCCACCCGGGCCGAGGCCCTGGCCTACTTCTCGGATCCGCACGATCCGAGCGACTTCGAGGTGCTGCCGGTGGCGTGCGGGACGGCCGACATGACCCTGCAGCACCTGGGCAAGCCGGCACCCGACTGGCAGGGCTCCTTCGGCTTCGACATGACGTTCCTCGGCAACCTCGAGATGCGGAGCCTGTTCGAGTACAAGGCGGGGAACTTCCAGTGGCAGGACCTGTCCGGCGCGTTCCGGCGGTCGAACTCGCTCATCGGCCGGAACACCCCCGGGGCGGCGCGCGTGACCGCCACCATGCTGGATCCCAGCAGCAGCGCGGAGGAGCGGCTGGACGCGGCGCTGGAGTGGGCCCGGAACTTCCGCGGCCTGGCGCCGATGAGCGGCATGAACATGATCTACGACGCCGACTACCTGCGGTGGCGTGAGCTGTCGCTCTCCTGGAACGCGCCCCCGGACTTCGCCAGCCGGATCTTCGGTGCCCGGAGCCTCACCGTCAGCGCCCGGGCCCGGAACCTGGCCCTCATGGTGAACGACGCCTATACGGGCATGAGCCCCGAGCTCAACCAGACCGGGCAGTGCGTCAGCGGCGATCTCGACTGCAACTTCCTGACGGGCGTCGAGGCCTGGCGGATGCCGATTCCGCGCCGGGTCTCGCTCTCCGTCCGCCTGGGCCTGTGAGGGGGGCGGCCATGATCGACACCACCGACGGATCCATGGCACGCACCGCAACGCAGGAGAGGGGAGAGACGGTCATGAGGAACGACGCCGGAAGGAACCGGGACAGCGAGGAGCGGGACGAAGCCGGGAGGCGGGCCGGGGGGCGGGGCGGTTGGGCCTCGTCGCTCACCGCCCTCCTGCTGGTGGCCGCGCTGGCGGCCTGCACCAACCCGCTGGACGTGGAGAACCCCAACAAGCTGACCGAGGAGGACGTCGACAGCCCGGCCGCCATGTCCTCGGTGGTGAACGGCGCGCAATCCGCCGTCACCCGCGGGCTCCAGTCCATCGGCGGTCCCTACTCCACGGCCACCGACGAGATCACCTGGATCGGATCGCGGGACGCCTGGCAGCAGCTGGACTTCGGCCGGGTGGACGATCCGGTGAACGAGTTCACCGACTTCGCGTTCCCCTTCGTCGCCGAGGCCCGCTTCATGGCCGACCGGGCCATCAGCCAGGGCGAGCTGTTCCAGAGCGAGGGGACCCTCACCAGCACGGGCCTGCTGGCGCGGGCCTACCTGTACGGCGCCATCATCTATACGTCCATCGGGGAGCAGTTCGACGACTTCGTCCTCCCGGAGGAGCCGGACGTGGCCGTGCCTCCCGTGGGCGAGGAGAACATGGGCCAGCTCTTCGACACGGCCATCGCCCATGCCACGTCGGGCCTGGATCTCGTCGAGAGCGGCAGCGAGATGGCGGCCCGCCTCCTGGCCGTGCGGGCGCGAGCCCACCACTCCAAGGCCGTGTGGGAGAAGCTGAACCCGCCGGGCTCCACGCCCGCCGACCCGCTGGTGGCGTCCATCGAGGCGCGGGATGACGCGCTGGCGGCCCTGGCCGCCGCGCCCGACGCCGACTGGCGCTACCAGCTCACCTTCGACGGCATCGCGGCCATCCTGGTCCCCGACCTCTCCTTCGCCGACCAGGTGAACGAGCGGGGGGAGCTGCAGGTCGGCCCGGAGTACGTGGACGTAAGTTCCGAGAGTGCGGCCGACATCACGGCCATCACGATCCAGGATCCCATCGACGACGTCATCGATCCGGTGGTCGCCTGGAAGATCGCCGAGTTCCACGACGACAACGAGTACGTGGGCTTCTCGGAGGAGGATTACGTCCAGAACGACTCATTCTCGCCGATGACCGTGACCTCGGCCCGGGAGATGCACCTCATCCTGGCCGAGCACGAGCTGGCGACGAACGGAGCCACGCAGGAGTTCGAGGACCGGATCAACGCCGTGCGGAGCCTGGACGGCCTGTCGGACTACACGGGCCAGATCCCGGCCGAGGACATCCTGGTGCACGAGCGGCGGGTGAACCTCATGTTCATGTTCCGGCGCCTGAACGACATGTATCGGTTCGGGCTCCAGGACCCGCAGTGGCAGTCCACGGCGCCCGCCTTCCAGAGCCCGGGGACCATGCTGCCGATCACGATCACCGAGATCCGCTCCAACCCGAACATCAGCGGGTAGGCGACGGACCGCCGCCCGCGCCGGACGGGCGGCCGGAGGTGCATTCTGGAGGGCCCGGGGCGGCGTCCCCGGGCTCCTCTTTCTGGTGACGGTCGGCAACGTCCGCGCGGCCCGACGGTGGGTCCCGCGCAGGGGAATTCAGCCGTGAGGAGCGCGATGGGAGGGCGAAGGTCACAGGTCCGGTGTCCGGACGGCGGGACGGGGGCGGCCGACGGCGCACCGTCGGTCGGTCACCCCGCGGGCTCGCGAGCAGGGCTCCTCCTCGCGCTGATCCTCGTCGTCTCGGGTCTCGCCGGATGCGGCGCCTTCAGCGCGCCGGAGCGCGAGGAGGCCCGGGCGGTGGTGACCACCGAGGAGGAGGCGGAGGTCCGGATCATCACCTCCACCCGGTTCACCCTGGAAGGGGGAGGTCAGGGCGACCCGGGATCGGGTCAGCAGACGCCGGGGGTGAGCCTGGAGGAGGCCGACACCGTGCTCACGGTCCCGCGGTTCGACCGGTCGTTCGACATCAGCGAGACCCGGCGCTTCTTCATCCAGGTGGAGCCGACGGACACGGTGAGCGTGCAGGCCACGCTCGAGGTGTTCATCGACGGGGAGTCCCTGGGCCAGCTGGCCGGCGACCTGCAGGACGAGCCGCTCCGGGACGTCTTCGCGTCCGTGGAGTTCTAGGACGCCATGCTGCCGTCGGGCGGCCCCGGCGGTCCGGCGACGCCAGGGGCCCTCGTGGGGCTGGCCGCTTCGGTGTGTCTCGTCGGCATCGCGACGCCGGGCTGGTCCCAGGAAGAGGCGGAGCGGGCGATCCGGGAGTGCTCCCGGCAGGGGGCCGGGGGCGCGCCGGGTGTGGTCGGGGACTCGGCGGGCCGGCTCCGGGGGCTGGTGAGGGACGCACAGGACGGGGAGTCGGTCGAGGGCGCCACCGTCCGATTGCTGGGGCGGGATCACGCGGCGCTCACGGACGACGACGGGGAGTTCGTGGTCCTCCGCGTTCCCCCGGGCTCCCACCTGGTGGAGGTGGAGCACCCCTCCTTCACGCGGCAGCGGGACTGCGTGACCGTGCCGTCCGGGCGCTCGGTACGGGTCGAGGTCGTCCTCACGCCCGCACCGGTGCCCCTGGACTCGCTGTCGGTGACGGTGGAGGAGGTCCGGCCCCGCTGGCTGGAGCGGCAGGGGTTCTACCGCCGGCGGGACATGAGGGGCGGCATCTTCTTCACCCGGGACGAGATCGTGGAGGAGAACCCATCCCGCCTGAGCTATCTCTTCCGCGGCGAGGCCGGCGTGAAGGTCGAGGACGGAAGGATACGGCCGCGGCACGGGCCGACCACGATGGTCACGGGCCCCGAGTGTCCCATCCAGTTCTTCGTCGACGGGCGCCGGATGCACCTGCCTCTCGGCATCGACACCTATCAGCCGGGGGACGTGGAGGCCATCGAGGCGTATTTCGGGGCCTCACGGGTGCCGCCGCAGTTCAATGCCGGTCGCGCCGGGTGCGGCGCCGTGGTAATCTGGCTCCGGGTTCGGAGGTAGCCGTCGTCGTCGTCGCCGCCGGCCTGATCGTCGGTCGGTAGCGGCCGCCCGACAGGTACGAGTAAACGGGAGAAGGATCCGCGAGATGAGACGCCATTCGCCCTTCAGGAGAGTCGTCGCGCTGGTGCTCGCCGTCACCCTGACGGCCTGCTACTCCTACGTTCCGCTGGAGGACACCTCTCCGGCCCGGGGCGACGAGGTCCGGATTCATCTGACGCCGGAAGGGGTCAGCTCCCGGTCGCCGGATCAGGGGGAGGACGCCCACCTCCAGGGCGTGATCGTCCGCAGCGGACCGGACTCCCTGGCCTTCTGGAGGCGACCGATGATGCGGAGCGGCACCCGGGTCGACGAGGTGATTCGCGACACGGTGGCCGTGGCCGCGGCCCACGTGGAGCGGATCGAGCGCTCCGAGATGGACGCCGTCAAGACCGGTGGGGTCGTGCTCCTGGGGCTCGGCGTGATCGCCGGCATGGCGGCCCTGGTGGCCAACGCCGACCCCGGAGGCAGCGGTGACACGGGCGGCGGCAACGGCGGCGGGACACTGAACCTGCAGGTGCCGCTCCCCTGAGGGCTCCCCGCCCTGAGTCCTCCGCGCCGCGATCCGAGGCCCCGGCGACGCCGCCGCTTCAGCGCCCCCAGCCTCATCGGCGGGCGGATCAGCGGCGGCGGTCCTCCTGCCCCCCCTGCCGGGTCCAGATCACGATGGCGCCGCACCGGCTCCGCCCCTGCATGAACTGGGGGGGCGTCTCGGCCGAGCCCCGGTAGATCTCCAGCGCCAGGATCTGCTCCCGCGACAGCTCGTCGATGTGGTGGCGGGGCCAGAGGGCGCCGTTCAGGTAGAAGGTGGGTCGGCAGTTGAGGGCGGCCCGCACGACCCGGATGTCGGTGTTTCCGCCGGCCTGGTAGGGCTCGACGTCGATCCCCGGGACCCGGCGCAGCAGGTCGCTGGGGTTCTCCGGATCCTGCCTCTCGATCTCCTCCGGCGTGATGAAGTAGCCGTTTCCCAGAGCCTTCCGTCGCCGGAACTCGTTGAGCGGGTCGCGGAGCGGGTTGGCCGCCACCTCCACCCGGAGGTCCTCCACCTTCAGGACGGTCTCGCTCAGCAGGAACGTGACCCGGGTGGTGGCTTCGGGCTTCAGCCGCAGCGGCGTGCTCTGGTCGGCGAAGCCGATGAGCTCGACGTTCACCGTGTCCAGGCCCGCCGGCACGTCGGCGATCCGGAAGGTGCCGGCGCTGTCGGTGAAGGTGCCGCGCCCCGAGCCGGTGAGCAGCACCCGGGCGTCGGCCAGGGGACCTCCGGTCATGGCCGAGACGACCCGTCCCGCCAGGGTGGCCGTGGAGTCGTCGGGCGCCTCCTGGGCGGCGAGGGCGCCGGAGTCCCCGGGCTCGCCGGGAGCCCCCAGCAGGAGGAGGACCGCCAGCGCCGCCGGGGCCGCGGACGACGCGGTGCCCCCCGCCTCCCGGGCCGGGCTCCTGGTCGGGGCGACACGGGTCGGCGCGTCACGGGTCGGGTTCTGAAGGTCGGGGAGCATGACGCGTGAAAAATAAGCCCGTGCCGTCGCCGCGACGAACGCTGGCCCCCGCCACGAACGCCGGCGGATCGTTCGCCGCCGGAATCCCCGTGCGGCCGGTGATCCGTTCGGCATCCGACGCTATCGCCCCTCCAGGGCCGAGCGGAGCTTCCGCGCCAGCTCCCGGGCCCCCTCCTCCTCGGGATCGAAGGCCAGCCCGGACTCCAGCGCTTCCAGCGCCCGGCGGTACTGCCGGGTGGCGACGTACGCCCGGGCCAGGTTGAAGTGGGCGGGGGCCAGCCCCCGGTCGATCTCCAGGGTCCGCCGGTAGTGCTCGGCGGCCCGGCGGGGCTCGCCGCCGCGCAGCCGGAGGTTGCCGAGGTTGAAATGGGCCAGGGGCTCGTGGGGGTTCACCTCCGTGGCCTCCCGGTAGGCGGCGACGGCCTCGTCGGTGCGGCCGACGGACGCCAGCGCGATGCCGAGGTTCACCCGGATCAGCGCGTCGTCCGGGTCCGCCTCCAGCCCTCGCCGGTAGTCCCCGATCCCCGCCTCCACGTCCCCGGACCGGACCCGGGCCAGCCCCCGGGCGAATAGCAGGTCCGGGTCCCCGGGCCGGAGACGGAGGGCCTTTCCGTACGCTCTCAGCGCCGCCCCCGTCCGGCCCGCGTCCCGGGCCCGGTCGGCGAGCCACCCCAGGGCCAGCGCCCAGCGGGCCCGCGTGTCCTCGGCCCGAGGCCCCTCCGCGGACCGGGCGTCCTCCAGGAGCTCGCGGACCTCGGAGCCGGACGCCGCGACGTGGTCCAGCGCCGCGAGCGCCAGGCTCCGGACGTCCAGGTCGGACGCCCGGGCCAGCCGCGTCAGCCGGCGCCGGGTCTGGTCGCCGAGATCCGACCGGCCCGCGCCGGCCTCGAGGTGGCGCTCCAGGAGACGGGAGAGCGCCGCGAACTGGGCCATCGGGTCGTGAAGGTCGGGTCGGAGCAGCCGCCGGGCCGCTCCCGTCAGGTCGGCCGCCGTGTCCTGCACGGCCAGCGCCCGGACCAGCGGGCGCCGCGGCTTCGTCTCGCCCCACCACCGCCGCACGTCCTCCTGGAGTCTCTCCACCGGCTGGTCCTCGTGGCAGCCCAGGCAGGCGGTGCGGACGCCCGTGCGCTCGTCGACGACGGGACGGGGGACGGGGATGGTGTGGTCGGAGCGGGCGTACGGGATCTCCCGTCCGATCCCCTCCTCCTGCAGGTAGGGCATGTGGCAGGCGACGCACCGGCTGCCCGGCGAGTCGGGCGGGTGACGGGTGTGGCGCTCCGGCTCGCCGGCCTTGCTGGCGTGGCAGCCCAGGCACTGTCCGTCGGCGAAGCGATCCTCCAGCGGGCGCCCGTGGACGTCCCGGTAGCCCTGTCCGTGGGGTGCGTGGCAGTCCGTACAGGTGAGCCGGCCGCTCAGGTAGCAGTCGCTGGAGAGGTGGGTGGCCTGGTAGGCGAAGGTCCGGATCCGGCCGTCGGGGTGATAGGGCCGCTCGCCCAGCATCGGGTACTTGAGGGCGTAGTGAGACGTCAGCCGCTTCCCGGGGAGGTGACCGGGCTCCAGGGCGTCCTTCAGGGCGTGGCACTGGAAGCAGACCTCCAGGGAGGCCTCCTCCGACAGGCCCGTCAGGGGACGGAGACCGATGGCCTCCCGGCCCGGGAGGGCGCCCTCCCGGGCCAGCTCCACGTGCCGGCGTGCCGGTCCGTGGCACGACTCGCAGTTGATCCGGAGGCTGGTGAACTCGGTCTCGAAGTGGGGCTCGCCCCGGCGCACCTCGACACGGATCTGGCTGCCGTGGCACTCCTGGCAGTTGGAGTAGCGGTCGATTTGGCCCAGCACCCGGGTCGGAGGCCAGTCGGTGCAGTCGGCCAGGCGCAGCTCGGGGGTGATCGGCACCCATCCCCGGTCCGCCCGCCCCTCGGTGTTGCAGAACCACGTCTCCGCGGAGACGCTGTAGTCGAAGGGGAGGAGGCGCCACGTGCCGTCGGGCCGGCGCTGGAGGGCGCCCTGGGTGCCGCCGCCCACCATGTGCCCGCCCCCCACGACGGCGTCCACCCGGACCCGCTCCTCCGAACCGTCCTCCCGGCGGACGACGAAGGCGTGGTCTCCGTCGTCGGTCACCGTCGGCACCACGACCGCGTCGGCGAAGCGGATGGGCTCGCCGTCGAAGGGCGCCACCACGGTGGCGTCGTCCGCCGGCCCGCCGGCCCTCCCGTGGGTCGAGCCCCGCCAGGCCTCGTACTGACGCTCGTGGCACTCGCCGCACGCCTCGGCACCCACGAAGTCGGCGGCGGTGACCTCCGACGTGTCGGCGGCCTGACCGCGCGGGGCCGGCGCTGGCGTCCCGGGTGCCGGGGGCGCTTCCGATGTCGGCGCCAGCGCTGGCGGACCGCCGTCCGAGACCAGCCAGCCCCCGGCGGCCACGGCGGCCAGGGCGACGGCCAGGGTCGCGGCGAGGGTCACGGGGAGGAGGGCGCCCCCGAAGCGGAGGCGGCCGGCGAGGCGCCGTCCCCGGGTGCCCCCGTCGGATCGCGAGCCGGTCACCTCCGCTCCCCCGGCTGCGGCGCACCGGACTCGTCGTTGTCGCGGTACCAGGCGGGCCCTCGGCAGTCGCACAGCTCCCGCAGCCGGCCCACCAGCCCCCAGATCTCGTCCCGCGTGAGGTCCCGTCCGAAGGCCGGCATGCGGGCGCTCCGCCCCAGGACCCGGCCCCCGGCGTGGATGCCGTCGAAGAGCCGGGCATCGGTCTGGTTCCCCATGTAGTCGGCGTCGGCGTGGACGGTGGGAGGAGCGGGCAGATGGCGGGCGTTGTAGCCGTCCCCGCCTCCGTCCGTACCGTGGCAGGCGGCGCAGCGGTGCCGGTACAGCTCTGTCGCGGTGCGAGGGCCGTCCTCCCCCTCCCGCATCCACGGGTCCGGGGACCGGAGGGGGTGGTCCACCAGCGAGAGGTAGCCGGCCCGCGGGTCGGCCGGCGGCTCCGCTCCGTCGGTCCGGTCGGCCGTCAGGTAGCGGACGATCAGCTCCCGCGTTTCCGCGGCGACAGGCGTGGGTGGCATCACCGTGCCCGGCACCGTCTCGTCCGGCCTCTCGACCATGGCCCGGACATAGGCGTCGGGCCGGCGGTCCGACGCCGTGGACAGGTCCGGCGCCATCCGTCCGCCCTCCTCTCCCAGGCGGTGGCACCCCAGGCACGCCAGCCGCCGACGGAGGAGCCGCCGGGCCTTGGCCGCCTCGTAGGGCGTGAGGTCGCCGTCGGCCGCGCCCACCTCGTCCCCGGACGTCCCCCACCGCGACAGGTAGACCGCCAGCGTGTCGGCCTCGGTGTCCGAGAGGCGAAAATCGGGCATCCGGCTGCCGGTGCCGGGATGGTAGCCGAAGGGTCGGAGGGCGAAGGGTCGGGCGAGCCAGGCGGCCAGCCACGCCCGCCGGGCTCTCTCCCCCTCGCGCGACAGGTCGGGCCCGGCGGGCCACGCCTGGACGCCGGTGCCGTCGTGACAGCCCGCGCAGTTGAGGGCTTTGAAGATCCGGCGGCCTGTCCCCGCGTCGGCCTCCGGATGCCCCTCCCGGAGCTCCGTCACCACCTCCCCGTCCCCTCCATCGGTGACCGGCGGCAGGGTCGTGTCGAGATACAGCGTCAGAGCTGCCGCCTCCGCCTTCGACAGGTGGAAGTCCGGCATGCGGGTCCGGCCGAGGTCCGGCCGCTGGGGACGGGGCGAGCGCAGGTACTCGAACACGAAGGAGCGGGGCAGCGGCCGACCGTCGGAGCCGAGGGAGGGAGCCCGGCGCCGGGCGGTGTCGGGAGCGGGGAGGTCCCGGTGGCAGGCGCCGCATCCGAGCTCCCGGACAAGGCGCTCGGCGGCGATCGGGTCGCTCCGGTGGGCCGGGATCTCCGGGCGGTCGGGGAAGGATCCGACCTCGACCGCCCCGGAGGTGGTTGCATCGCCACCGGAGGCGCCGGCGTCGTCCCCGGAGCAGCCTGCCAGAAGCATAGGGCCGGCGAGGACGGCGAGCGGCGCCAGGAGGGAGGCGGCCCGCCGGAGCCGGGCGGCGGCGCTCCCTGCTACCGGACCGCTGGCCGCGTGCCGCATGGGGCCAACCTCCCCGGCCCGTCGGGGACTGTCAAGCGGGCGGAGACCGTCCCGGTCAGCGGCGCCTGAGGATGTTCCGGATCGCGACGATCGAATCCAGGGAGGTGACCGGGACGCCCCGCTCCGCCTGACGCCGGGCCCGCCGGATCTGGTCCTCCGACAGCCGGGTCGTGCCCACGTCGCAGAACGGCAACGCCATGAGGTTGCCCTCCTCGCCGCAGGGCACGTGGTCCAGTCCCAGGGAGTGTCCGAGCTCGTGGGCCAGGATGACGTCGGGTTGGATCGGCGCGAGGGTGAAGGGAGCGACCTCGGAGCTCAGGACGGCGGGAATCGAGGGGATGTACGCTCCCTGGGCGCCAAGGAAGGTAAGGTTGTGGACCAGGTACGCGTTCCAGCCGTCGGCGTGGAGGTCGTCCAGGGGGAGGAGGCGCTCGACGAAGTCGGAGGGGAGCGTGTCACCCGACTGCCGCGCCCGGCGGAGGAGCTCCTCACCCTCCCGTGTCACCGAGTCGCGTCGGATGGGTTCGACGGCCCACCGGATGCCGGCCTGGGCCCAGATCCGATTGTTCTCTCCCGCGATGTCCCGGACCTCCTGGTCGGTGGCCCGGCCGTCCAGGGTGGTGATGTTCGACGACAGGACCCAGGTACGCAGCGGCAACTCGATCGTCGCCGGGCGGGGCTCCTGGGGGCCCTCCCCGCCGCAGCCGACGGCCAGGACGGCGAGGCTGGCCAGGACGGCGGATACCGTCCTTCGGGACGGGGGCATGGAGGGGTTACGGGGCTTGGACACTGTGGCCTCAGGAGATCGGGGCCTCAGGAAATTGGCACCAGCTCCTCGAACTCGGGCTCCTTCTCGCATCTAGGGTAGAGCTCCCCGACGAAGCTACGCGTGTACTGAGCGCCCCGATGTCGCTCTTCCGCCTCCGAGTCGGGGAATGCCATGAAATGGACGAACGCCCGGGAGTCACCCCTCCGATAGGCCCGGTAGGCGGTCTCCGGCTCGTTCTCGGCCACGGCTCGCACGAACTCCCGGATCGCCAGCTCCGCGGCCTCGATCTGGACCGGCCTGACGGTGTAGCGGACCATCTTGTGGATCATGGTGAACCCCTGCGGTATTGAGGTCCCTCAGCGGTCCCGTCGTCAGCATCTTCTCCCGAGCCGAGGCGTGTCGGATCGAGAGAACAGCGAATCCCGCCGCGGCCGAGCTCCTGAAGCGGGTCGATATCAGCCATCAGGTCGCCGGTCCCGGCGAATCCAATCTAGCGTGTAAATAGCACCTACGCACGATCCCGTCGCCGGGCCGTTTCTCCCGCCGGCGTCCTCTTGCACCCGCGCGACAGGTTGGGGTCGACCTCCCTCGTTCCGTCCGACCCATCGAGGTGCGTCCTCCATCGTTGCCGGGCGACCGTCCCGGAAGGCTCCGGAAGGGGCCGCACGATCAGGGCCTCGGTGGTGCCGACGCCAGGCAGGAGCAGCCCGGAGTCAGCCAGTAGTCGACCGATCCCTACGTCGTCGCCGCGACCCCTACGGCGGCGCCCCCGCGCGTTCCTCGGTGGCGACGAGGCTGGCCTCGAGGGCGGCGAAGAGGACCGGGTCGGGGATGTCCCGCTCCCGCTTCCACCGCGCGCCGGCCTCCCGCGGTCCGGGGTCGATGCCCCGGCGCCGGTTCTCGGCCATCAGCGCCTCGGCCGGCCGGTCGGGCAGCTCGGGCGCCGGCGGGCGCTCGTCCAGGTGGTGGCGGCCCCGGGGGTCGGTGAAGACCGCCCGCGTCGTCCCCCACCACTCCACGGTCCACCCCTCCTCGTGGACGAGCCGGTGATGGCGTCGGCACAGCAGCAGCGTGTTCTCGAGGCTGGTCTCGCCGCCGTCGGCCCAGTGGACCACGTGATGGGCGTCGGTGAACCGCAGCCCGC
>CAZSKS010000059.1:0-15450 GCA_964607465.1 uncultured Gemmatimonadota bacterium
GGCCTCGCGGCGCTCGGCCCAGGGGTCGCGCAGGTGGACGATCCGGTTGAAGACGAGGGGCGCGTCCTCCGGCGGGGTGGCGCCGGTCGCGGTGTCGGCGTCGGCTCCGGGGCCCCCGCCCGCGGGGCCTCCCCCGCCGGGGTCCCGGACGAAGTAGCCCTGCCGGTAGAACTGGTAGCGCAGGTCCTCCGGATCCTCCGCCACGCCGGGCTCGATTCGGGCGTTATGCATCACGCGTAACGACGCCGGGTTCAGGTTCTCCCGGAAGTCCTCGGCGTCCGCCTCGGGGTCGGGGACCCGGAAGAGGCGGTCGTAGAGCCGCACGACGGCCGGCAGCGACGCGTCGGCGGGGACCCAGTGCAGGGTCCCGGACGGGCTGCGGCCGTCGGGGGCGGCGCCGCCCCGGGTCTCGGGGTCGTAGGTGCAGCGGAGCTCGACGACCTCCCCGCTCTCCTCGTCCCGGACGACCTCGCGGCAGGTGACGAAGTAGGCGTGCCTAAGCCGGACCTCCCGCCCCGGGGACAGCCGGTAATAACCCTCGGGGGGATCGAGCCGGAAGTCGTCCCGCTCGATGTACAGCTCCCGTCCGAAGGGGACCTCCCGGGTCCCCTCCCGGTCCACGTCCCGGGGGAAGGCCGGTGTCTCCACCGTCTCGGTCTCTTTCTCCGGATAGTTCTCGATCACCAGCTTCAGGGGCTCCAGCACGCACATGACCCGCGGCGCCGCGCGGTTCAGCTCGTCCCTCACCACGTGCTCCAGCTTCGAGACCTGGACCCGCTGATCGGCCCGGGAGAGGCCCACCTCGTCGCAGAACCGGCGGATGGCCCGCGGCGGCACGCCGCGCCGACGGAGCCCGGCCAGGGTGGGCATCCGGGGGTCGTCCCAGCCCTCCACGTCGCCCGCCTCCACCAGGCGCGCCAGCTTCCGCTTGCTCATGATCGTGTAGTCCAGGTTCAGCCGGGAGAACTCGTACTGTCGCGGTCGGGGCGACCACGAGCCGGGCTCGCTCTCCGGCCCCTCGGGGCGGGTGTTCTCCACCACCCAGTCGTACAGCTCCCGGTTCTCCTCGAACTCCAGGGTACAGAAGGAATGGGTGATCCCCTCCAGGGCGTCGCCCAGGGGGTGGGCCCAGTCGTACATGGGGTAGATCGGCCACTCGTCGCCGGTCCGGTAGTGATGGCCGTCCACGATCCGGTACAGGAGGGGGTCGCGCATCTTCATGTTGTCGGCGGCCATGTCGATGCGCGCCCGGAGCACGTGCTCGCCCGGCCGGAACTCGCCGGCCCGCATGCGCCGGAACAGATCCAGGCTCTCCTCCACGTCCCGGTCGCGGTGGGGGCTCGGCCGTCCGGGCTCGGTCACCGTGCCCCGGAACCGGCGGATCTCCTCCTCCGACAGGCTGTCGACGTAGGCCTTCCCGTCGCGGACGAGCTGCAGGGCCAGCTCGTAGTAGCGGGGGAAGTAGTCGGAGGCGTATCGGATCGCCCCCTCCCACTCGAACCCGAGCCAGCGGACGTCCCGGGCGGCGGCCTCCACGTACCTGGGGTCCTCGGTCAGGGGGTTCGTGTCGTCCATCCGCAGGTGGCACGTGCCCCCGAACTCCCGGGCCACCCCGAAGTCGAGGCAGATGGCCTTGGCGTGGCCGATGTGGAGGTACCCGTTGGGCTCGGGCGGGAACCGGGTGCGGACGAGGCCGTCGTGCCGCCCCTTCCGGACGTCGCGGGCGACGATCTCGCGGATGAAGTCCCCGGCTTCCGTGGCTCCCGTCGGCTCGCTCATGGCGGGGACAACTTCGCCGTCCGGCGGCTCCCGACGCAAAGGCCCCGGCGCCCGCCCCGCGCATGCGCCGGCCCGCTTGCACCCCGCCCTCGGCCCGGGGTAACCTTCGCGTGCCGCACGGACGATCCGCCGGCCGCCGGGCGGCGTCCTCTCTCCCGACAACCTCGAACCCGCCACGCAGGGACGCATGTCGGACGACCTGGACTTCGTCGACGACCTCATGGGCAAGCTCACCTCGCTGTCCAAGCAGCGGGGCTTCATCTTCCAGTCCTCCGAGATCTACGGGGGCACCGGCTCGGTCTACGACTACGGCCCCCTGGGGGTGGAGCTGAAGAACAACCTCCGGGAGGCCTGGTGGGAGGAGATGGTCCACTCCCGGGAGGATGTCGTGGGCCAGGACGCCGGCATCCTCATGCATCCGAAGGTGTGGGAGGCCAGCGGTCACGTGGAGGGCTTCACCGATCCACTGGTGGAATGCCGCAACTGCCACCGCCGCTTCCGGGCCGACGAGCTGCTGGAGGGCGAGGAGGGGGGCGCCGCCGGCGAGGGCCCGTCGGCCGAGGAGCTGGCCGCCGATCCCGAGGTGGCCGAGCGGCTGGCCGAGACCCGCTGCCCGGTGTGCGGCGTCACAGGCGAGCTGACCGAGCCCCGGCAGTTCAACCTCATGTTCGAGACCCACATGGGCCCCGTACGGGACGAGGGGTCGGTGGCCTACCTGCGACCCGAGACGGCGCAGGGCATCTACGTCAACTTCCGCAACGTCCAGGAGAGCGCCCGCCAGAAGGTGCCCTTCGGCATCGCCCAGGTGGGCAAGGCGTTCCGGAACGAGATCACCCCGGGCAACTTCATCTTCCGGACCCGGGAGTTCGAGCAGATGGAGATGCAGTACTTCGTGAAGCCGGGGACGGACGACGAGTGGATGCAGGCCTGGAAGGAGCGCCGGATGGAATGGCTCCTGGGCCTGGGGATCCGCTCCGACCGCCTCCGCTTCCACGAGCACGGGCCCGACGAACTGGCCCACTACGCGAAGGAGGCCTGGGACATCCAGTACCGCTTCCCCTTCGGCTGGCAGGAGTTCGAGGGGATCCACAACCGGACGGACTTCGACCTGACCCGGCACCAGGAGCACTCCGGCAAGAAGCTGGAGTACATCGATCCCTCGCAGGAGGAGCGCTTCGTCCCCTACGTGATCGAGACCTCCGCCGGGCTCGACCGGACGCTGCTGGTGCTGCTGGCCGACGCCTACCGGGAGGAGGAGGTGGAGGGCGACACGCGCACCGTGCTGAAGCTCCACCCCCGGCTGGCACCGGTGACCGTGGCGGTCTTCCCGCTGGTCAAGAAGGAGGGGATGCCCGACGTGGCCCGGGGCATCACCGACGACCTCCGGGGCCGGTTCAACGCCTTCTACGACGAGTCGGGCTCCATCGGCCGCCGCTACCGCCGGCAGGACGAGGCGGGGACGCCCTTCTGCATCACGGTGGACGGCCAGACGCTGGAGGACGAGACGGTCACGGTGCGGGACCGGGACACGCTGGAGCAGGTCCGGGTGGCGATCCCGGAGCTGACGTCCCACCTGGAGGAGGCCGTGGCCGGGTACGAGGCGTCGTGAGGGCCCACCGGCCGGCGGGGGCCCGGGAGCGGCGCGGGTCGGGCGCCGTGCCGCGCGCAGCGGGGGCGGCCCCGTGAAGAGGGCCGTCCGCTGGGGCCTGGGGGCGGCCGCCGGCGCCGCCTACGCCTGGGCGATGGTGCGGCGGAACGAGTCGCTTGAGCCCCCGCCCCTGCGCGATCTGGACGGGGAGCTGCTGGACGAGCGCCACCTGGCCTTCTCCGACGGCGCCCGGGTCTCCTGCGTGGACGTCGGGGAGGGGCCGCCCCTGCTCATGGTGCCGGGGGCCGACGGGGTGAAGGAGACCTGGCGGCACCAGGTGCCCTTCTTCGCCCGCAGCCGCCGGGTGATCGCCGTGGACCTCCGATCGCGCATCCCGGACGGCGCGGACTTCGACCTGTTCCGCCGGGACCTGCTGGAGGTGATGGAGGCCCTGGACACCGGTCCGGTGGAGCTGCTGGGCCAGAGCCTGGGCGGCGCCATCGCCCTCCGGTTCGCGGCCCGGCATCCCGATCGGGTCCGGTCCCTGGTCGCCTGCAACACCCTGGCCCGCGTCTCCTACGAGCACGTGGGCCTGAACCGCTCGCTGCTGGCCCCGGCGGCCATGGCCACCACCCGCTACCTGCCGACGCCGCTGGCCCGGCTGGCGGCCCGGGGATGGAGCCGGGCGGCCGTGTGGATCTACGACGACTCCCCGGGCTCGGAGAACGTGGTGGACTACGCCCTGTGGACGGGCCCGCGCGCCGTCTCCCCCCGGGTGTCCAGCCGCCGGGTGGACCTGCTGCGGGACGAGGACCTGCGGGACGAGCTGGGCGACGTCCGCGCGCCGACGCTGGTGGTGAAGGGCCCCCGGGACGCCTACTGCCCGCCGGCGTGGGCCCGGGAGATCGCCGCCGGCATCGAGGGGGCGGCCTACGTCGAGGTGCCCGGCACGGGCCACTGCTCCCACGTGTCCCTGCCGGGGGCCTTCAACCGCGTGGTGGGCGACTGGCTGGACGGGGTGGCCCGCCGGACCGGGCGGGGGGTGGTTGCCGGCGGGCCGAAACGGGACGGGACTGCCGGGGACGGGGAGGGGACGTGAGCACCGCCCGGGGGCAGCGGTGAGGGGGCGGCCGTGAGCGCCGCGAAGGGGTTCACCTCCCGCTACGGGACGATGCTGGCCATGCTGGGCATGGCCGTGGGCACGGGCAACATCTGGCGCTTTCCCCGGGAGGCCGCCTCCAACGGCGGCGGCTCCTTCCTGGTGGCCTGGGTCGTCTTCCTCCTGCTCTGGTCGGTGCCCCTCATCCTGGTGGAGTTCTCCCTGGGCAAGGGCACCCGGAAGGGGCCGGTGGGGGCCATCGCCGAGGTGGCCGGCGGCGAGCGGGCCTGGATGGGGGCGTGGGTCGCCTTCGTGGCCACGGCCATCATGTTCTACTACTCGGTGGTCATGGGCTGGACGGTCCGCTACCTGTGGGGCTCGCTGGTCAACGGCGCGGACGCCCTGGTGGGGCTGGGCGCCCTGGCCGGCGCCCTGGGCGGCGGGGTGCCCATGACCTCGCGGGAGGCGGCCCAGGGCTTCTGGGAGGGCTACGTCGGCTCGGGCGCCGCCGTGGCCACCCACGCCGTGGCCATCGGCCTGGGCGTGGCCGTGGTGTCCCGGGGGGTCTCGGGCATCGAGAAGGCCGCCCGGATGCTGCTGCCCACCCTCTTCGTGCTGGTCATCGTCCTGGCCCTGCGGGCCGTGACGCTGCCGGGCGCCGGCCGGGGGCTGGCCTTCCTGTTCACGCCGGAGTGGAGCGAGCTGGCGAACCCGGAGCTGTGGCTGCGGGCGCTGAGCCAGAACGCCTGGGACACGGGCGCCGGGTGGGGGCTGATCGTCGCCTACGCGGTCTACCTGCGGAAGCGGGAGGACACGGCGCTCAACTCCTTCCTGCTGGGCTTCGGGAACAACTCGGTCTCCCTGCTGGCGGGCATCATGGTGCTGTGCACCGTCTTCGCCGTCGTGCCGGCGCCCGCCGGCGAGATCGCCGCCCGGCTGGCCGAGGCGGGCAACGAGGGGCTCACCTTCATCTGGATCCCGCAGCTCTTCGGCCAGATCCCCTTCGGCGGCATCCTCCTCGTCGTCTTCTTCCTGGCCCTCATGTTCGCCGCCTGGAGCAGCCTGATCTCCATGATCGAGCTGGCCTCCCGGGTGCTCATCGACGCGGGGATGAGCCGGAAGAAGGCGATCCTGGCCATCGGGGGCTGTGGCTTCGCCCTCGGCCTGCCCTCGGCCCTGTCGCTGGAGTTCTTCCGGAACCAGGACTGGGTGTGGGGCGTCGGCCTGCTGGTGTCGGGCCTCTTCTTCGCGCTGGCCGTGCTGCGCTACGGGGTGGACCGCTTCCGGCGGACCTTCATCAACACGGAGGGGTCCGACATCACGGTCGGCCGGTGGTGGAACGCCGCCATCCGCCTGGTGGTCCTGGAGGCCGTCGTGCTGATCGGCTGGTGGCTGTGGCAGGCGGTGGACCTCTCGGACCCCGGGGCGACGCTGACCCCCTTCTCGTCTTTCAACGTCGGGACGGTCCTCGTACAGTGGGGCCTGGCCCTGGCCGTCTTCCTCTCCCTGAACCGGTGGCTGGCCGATCGCGGCGGGGCCCCGGAACGGGCGAGCTGACCGAGCACGGAGACACCGCTCCATGACGAACCGCACCGCTCGCCGGTCCATCGCCCTCCTCGTCGCCCCCCTGGCGGCCCTCGCCCTCGGCTGCGCCAGCGCGCCCCCCTCCCAGGCGCCGGGGGAGGACGGGCCGCCGCCCGGCGACGGCGAGCGGGCCGATCGGGGGGGCGAGCGCGGGCCCATGACGCCGGCCCGGGAAGCCGCCATGCGGGTCACCGGGCTGGACGTGCGCCCGGACACCGTCCGGCTGAAGGTGGGCGCGACGGGGACGGTGGAGACGGTGGCCCGGGACTCGGCCGGCGACGCCGTGGAAGGGGTCCAGGTCCAGCGCTTCCTGCAGGGACGGACCGCCCGCTACGACGCCGCCAGCGGTGAGATCGAGGGCGTGGAGCCCGGCGAGGCCACCTTCGTCGCCATGGTGCAGAGGCCGCCGCGTCGGCCGGGGGGCGAGCCCGATCGAATCGTCGCCCGCGCCCGGGTGATCGTGGAGCCGCTGCCGGTGGTCCGGCTGGAGGTCTCGCCGCCCGACGGGCCCGTCTACGCGGGCTCCCGGGTGCGGCTGGAGGCGGAGGCCCACTCGGAGGCGCGGCGGCGAGAGGACGCGGAGATCGCCTGGGCCAGCTCCGACGGCTCGGTGGCCCGGGTCAACCCCCACGGCCTCCTGCAGGCGGGAGAGCCGGGCACGGCCACGGTGACGGCGACCTCGGAGGGCGTCGAGGCCTCGGCCGAGGTCCGGGTGGAGCCGAATCCCGTCCGGGACGTGGAGCTGACGGCGCCGCAGACGACGGTCGAGGTGGGCCGTCCGATCCGTCTCGAGGCGGTGGCCCGCGACGGGTCGGGGGCGGCCGTGGAGGACGCGCCCGTGGAGTGGACGGTGGAGGGTCCCCACGGAGGGATGAGCGAGGGGGCCTACCTGGACGACGAGGGGCGGTTCGTGGCGGAGGACCCGGGCCTCTTCTTCGTGACGGCCACCGTGGGCGCCCGCTCCGCCACCGTGGAGCTGGAGGCCGAGCCCGGCTTCCGCCGCCGGGCCATGGAGGCCGTGGGCCACGGGGGCGTGCCCGACCGGACCACGTCCGACCTGTGGGTCTTCCGGGGGGTCGACGGCGAGGACTACGCCTACACCGGCACGCACGCCGAGGGGGCGGGCGGCGACGTCATGTACGCCTGGGACGTGTCCGACCCCACCGACCCGGTGATCACGGACTCGGTGGTGGTGGACGCACGGGTGGTGAACGACGTGAAGATCAACGAGACGCGCAACCTGGCGGTGATCACCCGCGAGGGCGCCTCGGACCGCAGGAACGGCATCGTCATCCTGGACATCCGGGTGCCGGCCCACCCCCGGGTGCTCTCCCGCTTCACCGAGAACCTCACCTCCGGCGTCCACAACGTGTGGATCGAGGGCCACCACGTGTACGCGGTCCACAACGGCACGCGGGCGCTGCACATCATCGACATCAGCGATCCCGAGTCGCCCCGGCAGGTGGGGCGGTGGCAGCTGGAGAGCGAGAACCGCTATCTTCACGACGTCACCGTCCAGGACGGCCTGGCCTACCTGAGCTACTGGGACGACGGGCTGGTCATCCTGGACGTGGGACGCGGCGTCGCGGGCGGGACGCCCACCGAGCCGGAGATGGTCTCGCAGTTCAGCTACCGGGGCCGGTTCGGCTCCGAGACCTACGGCAACACCCACCACGCCGTCCCGTACGGCGACTACGTCTTCGTCGGCGACGAGATCTTCGGATGCGAGGAGTGCGTCAACGGCCCCCGGGGCTATGTCCACGTGATCGACGTCAGCGACCTGCGGGATCCGGAGGAGGTCGCCTGGTACCGGGTGCCGGAGGCCGGCACCCACAACCTGTGGGTGGAGGACGACCGGCTCTACGTGGCCTACTACCAGGGCGGCGTCCGGGTGGTGGACGTCAGCGGGGAGCTCCGCGGCGACCTCTACCGCCAGGGGCGGGAGATCGGCTGGTTCATGACCGAGCCCCTGGCCACGCCGGAGGTGTCGCCGGAGGAGGTCTTCCGCCCCCACGCGACCATGGCCTGGGGCCCCCAGCCCCACGACGGACACATCTACGTCTCGGACATGCACTCCGGGCTGTGGGTCCTGGACTTCGCCGACGACGGGGAGGGAGCCGACGGGGACGGAGACGACGGGTCGTGAGCTGACCCGGAGAGGTCCGTGATGGCGGTTTCGCAGACCCGGTTCCGCCACGTCCTCGGCCACCTGGCCAGCGGCGTCTCGGTGGTGACGTCCCTCGATGCCGACGGCGAGCCCTGCGGGCTCACGGCCACCGCCGTCTGTTCGGTCTCCCTGGATCCTCCGCTGGTGCTGGTCTCCGTCGACCGGACCGCGAGCACCCACGCGGGGCTCCGGGCGTCCGGCGTCTACGCCGTCAACCTCCTCTCGGCCGAGCAGGAGGCCCTGGCGATCCGGTTCTCCGGGGAGGAGCCGGAGAAGTTCCGGGGAGTGGCCTGTCGGACCGGGGCCACCGGGGCCCCGCTGCTGGAGGAGGTGCCCGGCTGGCTGGACTGCACCGTGGTGCAGGAGGTCACGGCCGGCGATCACACGCTCTTCATCGGACGGGTGGAGGACGCCCGGATGCAGGGGGAGGGGGGCGAGCGGCCCCTGGTCTACCACCTGGGACGGTACGGCACGCTGGACGACGGACGGGGGGACGGAGGATGAGGCCGGCGCGGCCGGAGGCCGAGCCCCCCCTGGGACTGGAGGAATTCCGCGACGTGGCGGGACGGATGTGGGAGGAGATCCCGCCCGTGTTCCGGCAGGGCGTCGACGCCGTGGAGGTCCGCGACGAGACGGTCCCCCATCCCGAGATCGGCGGCATCTACACGCTGGGCGAGTGCCTGTCGGAGCACTGGCCGTCGGCCTACTCCGAGCAGGGGGGGGACGTCCGGTCCCGGGTGGTCCTCTACTACGGGTCGTTCCTGGCGCTCAGCCGCGTGGATCCGGCCTTCGGCTGGCGGGAGGAGATCTGGGAGACGCTCCTCCACGAGCTGCTGCACCACCGGGAGTTCGCCGCTGCAGAATACGGGCTGGAGGAGTACGACGCCGCGGTGGAGGAGAACTTCCGTCGGCATGCCGGCTGGGACTTCGATCCGGACTTCTACCGGTGGGTCCCCGCCGACGCCGACGGGACGGTGCGCATCGAGTCGGAGATCTTCGTCGAGAGCGTCGTGTCCCCGGGCCGCCGGGACGCCGAGTTCGGCTGGCGGGACCGCCGGTGGACCGTCCGGGTGCCCGGCGCGAGCGAGGTCCTCTTCGTGAACCCCCAGAACCTGGCGGCGGGCCGCCTGTGGGTGGTCGTCCGGCGCCGCCGGCCCTGGTGGAGCCGTCTCCTCGGCGGGCCGAGCTCCACCGACACCCGGCACATGGTGCGGCGCGCCCTGCCGGTGCTCCTGGATCCCGAGGAGGAAGAGGTCGATGTGGGCGAGGAGGCCGGCGTCGGAGCCAGCGGTCGGGACCGGGGCGGTGCCGCGTGAGGCTCTTCGGCGGCTTCAGCCTGGGCCGGTGGTTCGGGTTCGAGATCCGGATCGACTACTCCTGGTTCCTCATCTTCTTCCTGGTGGTGTGGACCTTCTCCGCCGGGGAGTTCCCCCGGCAGATGCCGGGCGGCTCCGAGGTCCTCTACTACGGGATGGGCACCGTCGCCGCCCTCCTCCTCTTCCTCTCGGTGCTGCTGCACGAGCTGTCCCACTCGGCGGTCGCCCGCTCGCGGGGGCTGGAGGTGGAGGGGATCACGCTGTTCATCTTCGGCGGCGTCGCCCAGACCCGCATGGAGGCGCGGACGGCGGCCGACGAGTTCCTCCTCACCGCCGCCGGGCCCCTGTGCAGCGTGGCGCTGGGGGGGATCTTCTGGGGGCTGGCCCGGGCGGCCGGCGCGGTGGGGGCGCCCGAGGCGACGATCGTGGTCACCCGGACGCTGGCCGTGGTGAACGTGGCGCTGGCCGTCTTCAACATGATCCCCGGCTTCCCGCTGGACGGCGGCCGCATCTTCCGCTCGGCCGTCTGGTGGATCACCGGCGACGCCCGCCGGGCCACGCGCTGGGCCACCCGGATCGGCCAGGGCTTCGGGTGGCTGCTGGTGGGCGTGGGGGCGCTCTCCTTCCTCATGGGGCAGCCGGCGCTGAACGGCCTGTGGTCGGCCTTCATCGGCTGGTTCCTGGCCAGCGCCGCCGGCACCAGCTGGGACCAGTTCGAGGCGCGGCGTCTGCTGTCCGGGGTGCGGGTGGACCGGATCATGACGGCGGACCCGGTGGCCGTGGACGCGGAGACGAGCCTGGCGGAGGTCGTCCGGACCCATTTCCTTCGGCATCCGCACGGCGCCTATCCCGTGGTGCGGAGCGGCCGGGTGGTGGGGCTGGTGTCGGTGGACGACGTCGCGAAGGTCCCGCCGGGGCGTCGCGCGGCCACGCCCGTCTCCGAGGTGGCCGCGCCGCTGGACGCCGTCCCCACCGTGGCCCCCGACGATCCCCTCGACAGGGTGCTCACCGAGGTCGGGTCGGCCGAGACCGACCGCGCGCTGGTGGTGGACGGCGACCGGCTGGTGGGGGTCGTCACCATGCGGCAGATGGCCGGGTGGCTGGAGCGCGCCCGGGAGCTGGGGGTGGAGGAGGACGTGCAGGAGAGAGAGGAGTTCTCGTGACCGAGCCGGGAGAGGAGACGCTGGAGGAGAAGCGCGAGCGGGCCGAGGCCATGGCGCCACGGCTGGCCGAGGCCTACCCGGACCTCGAGATCTCCCTGGATTGGTCCACGCCCCTGGAGCTGCTGGTGGCCACCATCCTGTCGGCCCAGTGCACCGACGAGCGGGTGAACCAGGTCACCGACGACCTCTTCGAGCGCTGCCGGACGCCCGAGGACTACGCCGCCATCGACCGGGAGGAGCTGGAGGAGATCATCCGCTCCACCGGCTTCTACCGGAACAAGGCGAAGCACATCCAGGGCATGGCCGAGAAGATCGTGGAGGAGCACCACGGCGAAGTGCCGGAGAGCATGGAGGAGCTGGTGGAGCTGCCCGGCGTGGCCCGGAAGACGGCCAACGTGGTCCTGAGCAACGCCTTCGACACCCACGTCGGCGTGGTGGTGGACACCCACGTGAAGCGGGTGAGCCGGCGGCTGGGGCTGGCCACCTCCAAGACGGCCTCGGCCATCGAGAAGGAGCTGATGGAGGTGCTGCCCGAGGACCAGTGGCGCCCCTTCGCCTGGCGGCTCATCCTGCACGGCCGCCAGGTCTGCCACGGGCGGAAGGACCCGGAGTGCGAGCGCTGCTTCCTGTCGGACCTCTGCCCCAGCGCCTTCGACTTCGGCGACTGAGCGCGCGGTCGCCGCGGGGCCGCCGCCCGGCCCCGGTCGGGGCGCGCCCCAACGGGGACGCGACCGGGCGAGCCAACGCCATCCTCCCGCCGGGGTATCTTCGGACGCCATGGACGACGAGACGGAGGACGGGACCCGCCGACTGGACCTGGTGAGCCCGGGCGGAGGCGCGGACGGCCCCGGCGACGCCGCCGGGGACGGACCGGGCGCCCGGCCCGCGGGCGCCGGCGACGCCGCCGACCCGACGGGGTCCGCCGCCGGCCACGACGCCGCTGCGAGGCTGAAGGCCCGGGCCCGGGAGCTGGGCTTCGACCAGGTGGGGATCGCTCCGGCCCGGACCCCCGATCACGCCGACTGGTTCCGGACGTGGGTGGAGGAGGGCTGGCACGGGGAGATGGGATGGATGGCGCGCGAGGACACCGTCCGCCGCCGCCTCTCCCTGGAGGACGCCCTGCCGGGCTGCCGGAGCGTGGTGGTGGTGAGCATGAATTACGCGGGGGAGGCGCCGACGGCCCCGGGCGACCCCCTCGCGCCCGTGGTGGCCCGCTACGCCCGGGGCCGGGACTACCACGGCGTGTTCGAGGAGAAGCTGGAGGCGCTGGCCGCGGCCGTCCGGGAGCTGGAGCCGGACGCCGACGTGAAGCCCTACGTGGACTACGGCCCGGTGCTGGAGCGGGGGCACGCCCAGCGGGCCGGCCTGGGATGGATCGGCAAGAACACCTGCCTCATCGACCCGGAGCTGGGCTCGTGGCTCCTGCTGGGCGAGCTGCTCACCACCCTGGAGCTGCCGCCGGACGACCCCTTCACCGCCGACCGGTGCGGCAGCTGCACCCGCTGCATCGAGGCCTGCCCCACCGACGCCATCCGCGGACCGCGGCAGCTGGACGCCCGCCGGTGCATCTCCTACCTGACCATCGAGCTGGAGGGGGCCATCCCCGAGGAGCTGCGGCCGAAGATCGGCAACCGGGTGTTCGGCTGCGACATCTGCCAGGAGGTCTGTCCCTGGAACCGGGACGCGCCGGCCCACGACCACCCGGAGCTGGAGCCGGGCCGGCCGGTGGCCTTCGGCTCCATGGTGGACTGGGCCGAGGAGCTGCTGGAGCTGGACGAAGCGGGGTTCCGGGAGCGGTACGGCGACACGGCCCTGGAGCGGCCCGGCCGGGACGCCATGCTCCGCAACCTGTGCGTCGGGCTGGGCAACAGCGGCCGCCCGGAGGCGGCGGCCCCCGTGCTGGAGCGCTGCGCCCGGGACGGGTCGGGGCTGGTCCGGGAGCACGCCCGCTGGGCGCTGGACGAGCTGGGACGCCCGTGAAATAAACACTTTACCTATCCGCTTTACTATCGACGGCAGGGGGAGTGGCGGGCCGGCCGCCCTGCCAGGGGAGCCTGCCGTGCGCGCCGCCCGTTGGTCGGGGACGTCTCCCGCCGCCGGCTGTCCGCTTCGTCCCCCGTCCCCCCTTCCCCGTCCCCCGGCTCACGCCTCCCAGCGGCGGAAGAGGAGGCTCGCGTTGATGCCTCCGAAGCCGAAGGAGTTGCTCAGGGCGTGCTCCGCCTCCACCTCCCGGCCGCCGTCCCGGACCAGCGACAGGTCGCCCACCTCCGGATCGGGCTCCTCCAGGTTCACGGTGGGCGGAAGCCATCCGCGGCTCAGCGCCAGGCAGACGATGGCCGCCTCGATGGCCCCGGAGGCCCCGAGCGCGTGGCCGTAATAGCCCTTGGTCCCGGAGACGGGGACCTCGGTGCCCCGGTCGCCCAGGACCGATCGAATCGAGGCTGCCTCGGTGGGGTCGTTCAGGGGGGTGGAGGAGCCGTGGGCGTTGACGTGATCCACCGAGCCGCGGCCCACGCCGGCGTCCTCCAGCGCCAGGCGCATGGCCCGGGAGGCCTGGCTCCCGTCGGGGCGGGGCGCGGTCATGTGGTGGGCGTCGTTGGTGGTGCCGAACCCGCACACCTCGGCGTAGACCCGGGCGTCCCGGGCCCGGGCGTGCTCCAGGGTCTCCAGCAGCAGCACGCAGGCCCCCTCCCCCATCACGAAGCCGTCCCGTGCCCGGTCGAAGGGGCGGCTGGCCCGGGCCGGCTCGTCGTTCCGGGTGGACATGGCCCGGATCATGGCGAAGGAGCCGAAGGTGAGGGGATAGAGGGGGGCCTCGGCGCCCCCGGCCAGCGCCACGTCGGCCTCCCCGTCCCGGATCAGGCGGAAGGCCCGGCCGACCCCGATGGTGCCGGAGGCGCAGCTCATGGCGTTGGTGGAGTTGGGGCCCGTGAAACCGAAACGGATGGCGATGTTGCAGCTGGAGGCGCCGCCGAAGACGGCCAGGGCGAGGAGCGGATCCACGCCCCGGAGCCCCTCCTCGACGTAGGCGGCGTGCTGCTCCTCCGCGTAGCCCACGCCGCCCAGCGCCGAGCCCATCTGGACGGCCGTCCGGTCCGCCTCCGTCGCGCCGGGCTCGAGGTCGCCGTCCTCCAGGGCCAGGCGGGCGGCCTCCAGGCTGAGGGCGCCGAACCGGTCCACCCGTCGGGCCTGCTTCCGGCCCAGCCGCTCCTCGGGATCGAAGTCGGGGAGCTCGGCGGCCACGCGGCTCCGGAAGTCGCCCGCGTCGAAGCGGGTGACGGGTCCCACCCCGGACTCCCCTCTCCGGAGCCCCCGCCACAGGCCCTCGGCGCCCTCCCCCACGGGCGTCACCGGGCCGAGGCCGGTGACGACGACGCGCCGCCCGACGTCGGCGCTCACGGGTGGCCCGCCGGGTGGTGCGGCGTCCGGGCCGGCCGGCCCGCCGCCCGCCCCCGTCCGCCGCCGCTCACGCCCGCCCCCGATGGCGGGCCTCGGCCTCCCGGCGGACGCCCTCCAGCGTCCGGTCGGCCACCACCCGGATGAAATGCGGCCCGATGACCCGCCGCGCCGCGAAGCCGCCGACCAGCGGCCAGCCGGGACCGTCCCAATCGTGGAGGATCACGATCCTCGTGCCCTCCTCCCCCTCCTCCTCCAGCTTCCACAGCACGTCCATCCCCTCGGTGATGCCCGCCACGTGGCGGTAGCGGACCGTCGCCGCGTCGGCGTCGGCCACCATCTCCGACTCCCACCAGGTGGGCCAGGGCACCAGCCCGAAGTGCCGGAAGGCGGACATGTAGACCCGACCCCGTCCGGGCCCGTCCCGACGGGTGAAGTGGACGTCGCGGTAGTGGGGGAGGATCTCCGGCCAGCGCTCCACCTCGGCGGCGGCCCGGAAGCACGGCTCGAGCGGCGCGCGGACCAGGGTCTCGTTGTGCGTGTGCATCGTCGTCTTCTCCGTCGAGCTTCTCTGCATCGTCCTCCCCTCCAGGATCGTCCTCCCCTCCGGGATCGGGAAGCGAAAGCTAACGGTCGTCCGTCGCGAGGGCCCGCCAGACGCGTCGGGGATCGGCCAGCGCCGAGGCCGGCACCCGGTCGCCGGTCACGTCCACCAGCAGCGAGGCGAGGCCGGGCCGCCGGCACAGCAGCCGGGAGGCCGGACCCAGCAGCCAGGGGCGGCCCACCACCTCGTCCACCAGGCGCTGCACCCGCCGGCCCGGCGCCAGGATCCTCTCCAGCTCCGCCTCGTAGGCGGCCCGCGCGGCGGTCCGGGCCGCCGCGGAGGGGGCTCCCAGCATCCGCAGGACCGCCGCCGCCGCCGAGCGCCCCGTGGCCAGGGCCCGGTGGATGCCCTGTCCGGTGAGCGGGTCGAAGTAGCCGGCGGCGTCGCCCGTCAGCAGCGCCCCCGGGGCGGTCGTCCGCCGGGGCGTCACCTGGAAGGGACCGGTGATCTCGAGCTCCCGGGTGGGCTCGGCGTCGGCGAAGCGGTGCGCCACTCCGTACGCCGCGAGCTTCTGCCGGAAGAAGCGGCGGCGGTCGGCCGCGATCTCCCGCGCCCGCTCCCGGGGGACCACCAGCGTCGCGTTCCAGCGGCCGCCGCCCAGGGGCGCCAGCCCGAGGACCCCGTCGCCCCCCAGCCGCATCTCGCCGAGGGGGGCGCGGTCCGCCCCGGTGGGCTCGCCGCGGGGCCCCGGGCCGGCGGGGACGGGGTTCCGCCAGGGGGGCTCGCGCCCGCCGGCGTCGGGCGGGGCGACCCC
>CAZSKS010000060.1:0-12342 GCA_964607465.1 uncultured Gemmatimonadota bacterium
CGGATGACGGCGCCGTGGTCGGCCGCTACATTCACTTCGGCAGCAAGATCGGCGTCCTGGTGGAGCTGACCGGTGCCGAGGACCCCGCCTCGGCGACCGATCTGGCGCGTGAGGTGGCGATGCACGTGGCGGCCGCGGCGCCCGTGGGCGTCTCCGCCGACGACATCCCCGAGGAGGTGCGGGAGCGCGAGGCGAAGGTCCTCAGGGAGCAGGCCGAGGAGGAGGGGAAGCCCGCGGACATCGTGGAGAAGATCGTCGAGGGGCGGATGCGGAAGTTCTACGAGCAGAACGCCCTCCTGGAGCAGGGCTTCGTGAAGGACCCCGACACCACCGTGGCCGAGCACCTGCGGCAGGCGGGCCCGGACGTGACGGTCCGCCGCTTCGTCCGGTTCGAGGTGGGCGACTGACCCGCCGGGTGGCGCGCGGCGCGGCCCACGGGTCCGCCGTCCGGAGTCGGGGGGGGCGGGTCGCCGTCGGGCGGCCGCGGCCCGCTCGTCGCCGTCGCCCCCTCACCGAGAGCCAGCGAGGATCGGGCAGATGACCGACGCGGCAGACCTCAAGTATCCGAGGGCGCTGGTGAAGATCTCGGGCGAGTCCCTCGCCGGGGAGCGGGGCTTCGGCATCGAGCCTCCCGTGATCGAGGAGCTGACGCGCGAGATCCGGGACGTCTACCGGTCGGGCGTGAAGCTGGGCCTGGTGGTGGGCGGCGGGAACATCGTCCGGGGCACGGTGGCCAGCGAGCAGGGCATGGACCGGGTGTCGGCCGACTACATGGGCATGCTGGCCACGGTCATCAACGCCCTGGCCCTGCAGGACATGCTGGAGCGGTACGAGATCGAGACCCGCGTCATGACGGCCATCCGGATGGAGGAGCTGGCCGAGCCCTACATCCGCCGTCGGGCGCTGCGCCACCTGGAGAAGGGACGGGTGGTGATCTTCGCCGGCGGCACCGGCAACCCCTATTTTTCCACCGACACGGCGGCCGTCCTCCGGGCCATCGAGATGGAGGCCGACGTGATCCTCAAGGCCACCAAGGTGGACGGCGTCTACACGGCGGATCCGGAGTCGGACCCGGAGGCCCAGTTCATCCCCGAGATCTCGTACCTCGAGGTGATGACCCGTGAGCTGCAGGTCATGGACGCCGCGGCCATCTCGCTCTGCAAGGAGAACGACCTGCCGGTGGTGGTGCTGAACATCCGGCGGCCGGGCTCCATCCTGTCGGCGCTCCAGGGCGACCGGGTCGGAACCCTCGTGGCCTGAGCCGGCGGCACCACCTCATCCAGGGAGGACGACGATGTCCAGGGAGCTGCTCCAGGAAGCGAAGAAGCAGATGGACAAGGCGGTGGAGTCGGTGCGACGGGAGTTCGGAACCGTTCGCACCGGCAAGGCCACCCCGGCCCTCCTGGACACCGTGCGGGTGCAGGCCTACGGCTCCGCCATGCCGCTGAACCAGGTGGCCAACGTCAGCGCGCCCGAGCCGAACCTCCTCCTGATCCAGCCCTACGACCAGAACATCGCCGAAGACATCGCGCAGTCCATCCAGAAGGCCGACCTGGGGTTCAACCCCTCGGTGGACGGGGCCGTGGTCCGGGTGCCCGTGCCCCCGCTGAGCGAGGAGCGCCGGGAGGAGATGGCCCGCCGGCTCCACAGGATGGCCGAGGACGGGCGCATCTCGGTGCGCCAGGTCCGCCAGAACGCCAAGAACGAGCTGCAGGAGCTCGAGCGGGACGGCACGATCAGCGAGGACGAGTACCACCGGCGGCTCGAGGAGCTTCAGGAGCTGACCGACGGCCACGTCGGGACGATCGACGAGCTGCTGGAGAAGAAGGAGAACGAGGTCATGGAGGTCTAGGGCCCGATGACACGCAAGAGCGGCATGGCCGACGAGGAGAGGGGCCACCGGGACTACCGGGAGACCTACGGCCGGGGCGGCGGCGAGACCTTCGGGGACCGGGACTACCCCCAGAGCTACGCCGCCCCGGGCGCCATGGACTGGCGCCGGGCGCTGCGGACCTACGTGGACGGGCACGACCGGGGCTGGGAGACCGAGCGCAAGGAGCGGGAAGCCGCGGAGGCGACGGCCGCGGCGCAGCCGGAGGGCGCAGCGTCGCCGGCCGGCGCCGACGGGACCGCGACGCCCGGCGGCGCGCCCGGTCGCGAGGGCGGCGCGCCCGCCGCCGGTCGTGCGGGGGAAGCCGCCGACGAGGCCGCCGCCCGGACGGACGAGGGCCCTCGCTTCGGCGTCCCCGTCCCCGACCGGGACCGCCTCCGCTTCCACCGGAGCGCCAGCGTGTGGCGCGACCGCCTGCCCGACGCCCGACGTCTGCCGCGCCACACCGACCGGAGGCTCGACACCGCGCCGGGCCGGGGAGGACAGGCCTGAGCCCCGCCTCTCCCGCCGGCCTGACGGCCGCCCCTTCCGACGATCCCGACGTGTCCCCTCCTTCCGATCTCTCCGCCCGCCTGGCCGACCACCTGGACCGCGACCCGGACCTGCTGCCCCGGGGCGACCGGGTGCTGGTCGCCTTCTCGGGCGGGCCCGACTCGACGGCCCTCCTCCACCTGCTCCACGGCCTCCGGGAGGAGCGCGGCTGGCATCTCCGGGCCGCCCATTACGACCACGGCCTGCGGGAGGGGAGCGCCGGGGAGGCCCGCCGGGTGGCCGACCGGGCCGAGGAGCTGGGGGTCCCGTGCCGGGTCGGTCGGCCGGACGGGTCCCTGCCGGCAAAGCAGGAGGCCCTCCGGCGCGCCCGCTACGGCTTCCTGCGGGAGGCGGCACGGGAGGTGGACGCCGACCGGATCGCCACGGGTCACCAGGCGGACGACCAGGCCGAGACCGTGCTGTTCCGGATCCTCCGGGGCACCGGCGTCCGGGGGCTGGGGGGCATCCCCGAGCGGCGTGGGGACGTGGTCCGGCCCCTGCTCCCCTTCCGACGGGAGGAGCTGCGGTCCTGGCTCGAGGAGCGGGGGATCCCGTGGCTGGACGATCCCTCCAACCGGGATCCGCGCTGGGCGCGGGCCCGCATCCGGACCCGCGTCATGCCGGCCCTGGAGGAGGCGTGGGACGGGCCGGTGCGGGAGCGGCTGCTGGACCTGGCGGCGGCCGCGCGCCGGGCGGACCGGGCGCTGCGGGCGCGAGCCCGGCGGCTGCTGGACGAGGCCCTGGAGGGCGAGGGAGGGGCCTGGGGCGAGGAGGCGTTTCGCCTGCGGCGCGAGCCGCTGGCCGCGGCGGACCGGGAGACCCGGGGCCGGTGTGTCCGGATGCTGGCCTCACGCCTGGACGTGCGGCTCACGCGCGGGGGAACCCGGGCGGCGGTGGAGTTTATCAGCGAAGGCCGCAGCGGCGGGCGGGTGGACCTGGGCGACGGGCTGGAGCTGGCCCGGGAGTTCGACCGGATCTGGCTGGGCCGCTCGGACGATCCCGTCCCCGACACGGAGCTCACGGTGGAGGGGCCCGAGGCGGGCCGCGGCATCGTGCACGTGGGCGGACGGCGGCTGCGGGTGAGCTGGGGACGACCCGGGACCGGAGAGGCCGGGGCGGGCCCGGGCGGCGGGGACGCGCCCGCCGGCGACCACGATCATCGCGGGGACAGCGGAGAGGGCCGGGAGGCTTCGGCGGAGGCCCGGGAGGTGGTCCTCGCCCCCTCACGCCTCCAGTTTCCCCTCCGGGTTCGGGGTTGGCGCCACGGCGACCGCCTCCGGACGCCCGCCGGAAGCCGGAAGCTCAAGCGCCTGTTCAACGATCACCGGATTCCGCGCTCCCGTCGCCGTCGGCTGCCGATGGTGGCCGACGCCGAGGGGCAGGTGCTGTGGGCCGCGGAGATCGGACGAGACCCGGAGATGGCGCCCGACGAGGGCGAGCCCCCGTTCCTGATGAGGATCCTCGATGCCTGACGCCGGATCGATCACCGACGAGAGGACCCTGGCCGCCACGGGCGGGCGGGAGCTGGAGCGCATCGTCTACACGGCCGACGACATCTCGGAGCGCGTGTCCGAGATGGGTCGGGCCATCTCGGAGCACTACCCCCCGGGCTCCGAGCTGCTGGTCCTCGGGCTCCTGAAGGGCTCCTTCGTCTTCCTGGCCGATCTCGTGCGGCGCATCTCCCGTCCCCTGCACGTCGACTTCCTGGTGGTCTCCAGCTACGGGCTGGGCAAGACGTCCACCGGCGAGGTGAAGACCCTGTACGATCCCAGCACCCCGCTGGAGGGGCGCAACGTGGTGCTGGTGGAGGACATCGTGGACAGCGGCACCACCCTCAACGAGCTGGTCCCCGCCCTCCTGGACCGCGGCGTGGCGTCGCTGGAGATCTGCGCGCTCCTCCACAAGCGGCTGGCCGACGACCTGGTGCTGGAGCCCCGCTGGGTGGGCTTCGACGCGCCCCGCGAGTTCCTGGTGGGCTACGGCCTGGACCACGCCGAGGACTTCCGCCACCTCCCCTTCATCGCCAGCATCGAGGAGGGCGCCTCCCCGTGACGAGGCCCGGAAAGGGACCCGAGGAGAAGGGCGGGGCCGGCGCCGGCGGCGGCGAGTTCTGGCGCAGCGCCTCCTTCTGGGCCCTCCTCCTGCTGCTGCCCCTGGTGGCCTACTCCCTCATGCAGGGCAACGCCGACCCCCAGGGCGACCTCACCTACTCCGAGTTCCGGCAGCAGCTCCAGTCCGGCAACGTGGCCACGGTCACGATCCGGGAGGGGCGGGAGATGGAGGGCACCCTGGCCAGTCCGGTGACGCGGGACGGCCGGCAGGTGAGCCGCTTCGTGACCCGCCTCCCCTTCGACGCCAGCCTGGAGTTCGTGAGCGAGCTGCAGGCGGCCGACGTGGAGATCCGGGGCGCGACGGCCGGCAACGAGTGGATGATGTGGCTCGTCCGCATCCTGCCCTGGGTGCTCATCTTCGGCATCTTCTACTTCGTGTGGCGCCAGACGCAGGGCGGGGCCTCCCGGGCCTTCCAGTTCGGCAAGTCGAAGGCGAAGCTGCTCTCCGGGGACACGCCGGAGGTCACCTTCGACGACGTGGCCGGCTGCGACGAGGCCAAGGAGGAGCTGGAGGAGATCATCGAGTTCCTCAAGGACCCGGACAAGTTCGGCCGGCTGGGCGGCCGTCTGCCCAAGGGCGCGCTGCTGGTGGGGCCGCCGGGGACGGGCAAGACGCTGCTGGCCCGGGCCGTGGCCGGCGAGGCGGGCCGCCCCTTCTTCTCCATGTCCGGCTCGGACTTCGTGGAGATGTTCGTCGGGGTGGGGGCCAGCCGGGTCCGGGACCTCTTCGAGCAGGGGAAGGCCCATGCCCCCTGCATCATCTTCATCGACGAGCTGGACGCCGTGGGACGCCACCGCGGGGCCGGCCTGGGCGGCGGCCACGACGAGCGGGAGCAGACGCTGAACCAGCTCCTGGTGGAGATGGACGGCTTCGAGGCCAACACCGGCGTCATCCTGCTGGCCGCCACCAACCGCCCCGACGTGCTGGACCCGGCGCTGCTCCGGCCGGGGCGCTTCGACCGGCAGATCGTGGTGGGCAACCCCGACGTGAAGGGCCGGGAGGGCATCCTGCGGGTCCACACCCGCGACATCCCCCTGGCCGACGACGTGGACCTGGCGGTGCTGGCCAAGGGCACGCCGGGGCTGTCGGGGGCCGAGCTGGAGAACCTGGTGAACGAGGCTGCCCTCCTGGCGGCCCGGGAGGACAAGAACGAGGTGGCGATGGCCGACCTCGAGCGGGCCAAGGACAGGATCATGCTGGGCGCCGAGCGCAAGAGCATGGTCATCTCCGACGAGGAGCGGCGGGTGACGGCCTACCACGAGGCGGGCCACGCCGTGGTGGCGCTGCGGGTGCCGGGCCTGGATCCGCTCCACAAGGTGAGCATCGTGCCCCGGGGACGGGCGCTGGGGATCACCGCCTCGCTGCCCGAGGAGGACCGGCACAACTACACGCGCGGCTGGCTCGTGGGCCAGCTCCGCATGCTCTTCGGGGGACGGGTGGCCGAGGAGATGGAGTTCGGCGAGGACAAGATCACCACCGGCGCCGGCAACGACATCGAGCGGGCGACGAGCATCGCGCGGCGCATGGTCACCCAGTTCGGGATGTCCGAGGCCATTGGCCCCATGGCGGTGGGCGACCAGGAGCAGGAGGTCTTCCTGGGCCGGGACCTCGGCCACCGCCGGGAGGTCAGCGAGAAGACGGCGCAGCTGGTGGATTCGGAGGTCAAGCGCATCCTGGACGAGGCCTACCGCTTCACCCGGCAGACGCTGGAGGAGAACCGGGAGCTGCTGGAGACGATCGCCCGGGCGCTGCTGGAGCGGGAGACGCTGGACGCCGAGGAGATCCGGGCGCTGGCCGAGGGGCGGCCGCTCCCCCCCCTGTCGGAGACGTCGGAGGAAGGCGAGGAGGCCGTCTCCGGGGCCGGGGAGGAAGCGGACGATCGGGCCGAGGCGTCGTCCCGCCGCCGGCCGGCGGAGGGGTCCGGCGGGGGCGAGCCGTCGCCGGTGCCGGCCTGAGCGGGAGGGGAGGCGCGTCGTGACGGGCTCGGTCGCCACGGCCGGAGGGGACGGGCAGGGACCGGCCGCCGTCTGGCGGATCCGGGGCGGGACGCTTCCCCTGGACCGTCCCCTGGTCATGGGGATCCTCAACGTCACGCCGGATTCCTTCTCCGACGGCGGACGGCACCTCGATCCGGGCGACGCCCTGGAGCGGGCCCGGCGGATGGTGGAGGAGGGCGCCGACCTGGTGGACGTGGGCGGCGAGTCCACCCGCCCGGGAGCCGAGCCGGTGGACGCCGCGGCGGAGTGGGAGCGCCTGGCCCCCGTGCTCCGGGGGCTGGAGTCCCTGCCGGTCCCGGTCTCGGTGGACACGACCAAGAGCGAGGTGGCCGCGCGGGCGCTGGAGGCGGGCGCCGCGATCCTCAACGACGTGTCGGGCCTCCGCTTCGACCCCGGCCTGGCCGACCTGGCCGCCGGCACCGGCGCCGGCCTCGTCCTCATGCACATGCGCGGGGATCCCCGCACGATGCAGGACGACACGGAGTACGGGGACCTGATCGGGGAGATCCGGGGCTTCCTGGCCGGGGCGCTGGCGACGGCCGTGGAGCGGGGCTGCGACCCCGACCAGGTGGTCCTGGATCCCGGCATCGGCTTCGGCAAGTCGGCCCGGGACAACCTCCGCCTGCTCGCCCGCTCGGGGGCGTTCGGCGTCGAGGGACGCCCCGTGCTCATGGGGCCGTCGCGGAAGTCCTTCATCGGGGCGGCCCTGGACCTGCCCGTCGAGGAGCGGGCCGAGGCGTCGGCGGCGGCCTGCGTCGTGGCGCTGGTCCGGGGAGCCCGCGTCTTCCGGGTGCACGACGTCCGCCAGGCCCGGCGCTCCCTGGACATGGCGTCGGAGATCCTGTCGGCCGGCACCGCCGGGGAGGGCGCCCCGGCCGGGGCGCTGTCCGCCCGTTCCGGCAACGCGGGCTAGGGGGAGGGGATGCTGCAGGGGCTCCAGGACTACGTGGCGTTCCTCCAGGTGGAGTGGCAGGACCTCGTGGAGGTCGTGGTCGTCGCCTACCTCTTCTACCGGGTCCTGCTGCTGTGGACCGGCACCCGGGCGCTGCAGATCCTGCTGGGGCTGGTGCTGCTGGTGGGCGTCTACGGCCTGGCCAACTTCCTGGACCTGGGCCTCATCGAGTACATCCTCTCGCAGGCGTTCACCTACGGCGCCTTCGCCCTCATCGTGGTCTTCCAGCCGGAGCTGCGGAACGCCCTGGCCCAGCTGGGCCGGAGCCGGGTGTGGCGCTTCTTCCCGAAGCTGGGGGAGAGCGAGGTCGCGGAGGTGGTCGCGCAGGCCGCCGATCGGCTGGCCCGGGCGAAGATCGGCGCGATCGTGGCCATCGAGCAGGAGGTCGGCCTCGGGGAGTATGCCGAGAACAACGGCACCCGCATCCAGGCGGACGTCTCGGCCGAGCTCCTGACCACGATCTTCACCCCCTACTCGCCCCTGCACGACGGCGCGGTCATCATCCGCGGCGACCAGATCGTGGCGGCGGGGTGCATCCTCCCGCTCACCCAGTACCCGGTGGAGGACAAGTCGCTGGGGACCCGCCACCGGGCGGCCCTGGGCCTGGCCGAGGAGACGGACGCCTACGTGGTGGTGATCTCGGAGGAGACCTCCCAGATCTCGCTGGCCCACCGGGGACGCCTGGAGCGCGACCTGACGCCGGAGGAGCTGCTGGAGCGCCTGGCCAGCCCGGCGAAGCTGGAGGAAGAGGAGGAGGACGTCGCCGGGGAGCTGCTCGATCGGCTCCGGGGCGAGGGGGAGGAGGAGCCCGAGCGCTCCACGGCGCCGGCGGGGGAGAGCTGAGGGCGAGGAGGGCGCGGACGGCCGCGTGATCCTTGCATCCGTCCGCGTCGGCGGGGGGCTCACGTCCGCGTTGACGAGGGCGAAGCGCCCGCCTACAATAAGGCATCTTTCGGAGCGGGCTCCCGCCTTCCCGCGGGGGAGGGCGCCGGGAGCCGGGGACAGCTCGCTGGACACGGGACGCAGGCCGGAGGGACCCACCCTTGCAGCAAGAAGCCACCTATCAGCTGATGACCCTGATCCGGGACGGCGGGTTCATGATGTATCCGCTGATCCTGTGCTCGCTGGTGGCCCTGGGCATCATCATCGCCAAGGGCTGGACCCTCTGGGTGGCCCACAGTGAATCCCAGGAGCTGCTGGAGACCATCGAGGAGATGGGTCGCGAGGGCCGGCTCCAGGAGGCCAAGGAGATCGCCCGCAACACGCGCGGGCCCGTGGCGGCCATCCTCCTGTCGGGGCTGCGGCGGGTGGAGGAGCGCCACACCGAGGGCGACATCTCCGCCGCCATCGACACGACCGGCAACATCGAGCTCGACTTCCTGGAGCGGGGGCTCGTGGTGCTGGCCACCATCGCCAACGTTGCACCCATGCTGGGATTCCTGGGTACGGTGATCGGGATGATCCTGGCGTTCGGCTCCATCGAGCAGGCCGGACAGGTGGAGCCGGCCCTGGTGGCCGGGGGCATCAAGGTGGCCCTGATCACCACCGCCACGGGGCTGGCCATCGCGGTGCCCGTGCACCTGGCCCACCACTTCTTCATCAGCCGCGTGGACGCGCTGGTGGCGGAGATGGAGGAGGGCGCGCAGGCCGTCCTGGACCTGATCTGGCATATCGAGCAGAGCGAAGGAGCCTGACACCATGCCGATTCTCGAGCGCAAGGAACGGGTCTCGGACGAGATCCCCACCGCCTCGCTGGCGGACATCGCCTTCCTGCTTCTCATCTTCTTCCTCACCACGACGGTGTTCAACGAGGAGCGGGGCCTGCCGATCGTGCTGCCCGAGGAGCAGCAGCAGCAGGAGGTCGCGTCGGACAACCTGCTCTTCCTGCTGGTGCAGCAGAACGGCGAGGTCGTGATCCGCCGGGGCGAGAGCGAGCAGACGCAGACCATCCCGGCGAACCAGAAGAAGCAGCTGGAGGGCATCGTCCGCCAGGAGCTGCAGGCGAACGAAAACCTCATCATCGCGATCAAGACGGACCCCAACGCCCCCTATCGGCATATGATCGACGTGCTGGACGAGGTGAAGCTGGCCGACGCCGAGCGGGTCTCACTCCAGATGATCGAGTAATACGATGGCGGCCAAGAACAACGGCGGATTCCAGAGGAAGTCGGGCGCGGACTCGCAGATCCCCACGTCCTCGCTGGCCGACATCGCCTTCCTGCTGCTGATCTTCTTCATGGTCACCACGGTGTTCCGGAAGGAGCAGAAGCGGGAGATCGAATGGGTCCGGGCGGAGGCGACGGAGAAGATCGACGAGAAGCGCAAGAACATCCTCCACGTCTGGGTGGACACCCAGGGCGAGGTCTACATCAACGACCGGAACATCGCCTACCAGGACGTGGCCAAGGTCGTCCGGCCCATCTACGCCGAGAACCGGCAGCTGGTGGTGGCGGTCCGGGCGGACGACGACATCCCCTACCAGCAGATCAACACGATCACGAAGCAGCTGCAGCAGGCCGGCGCCGTGCGGGTGACCTTCGCCACCCGGCTCGAGCAGCGCGTGACGCGCCCCAGGAGGTAGCCGATGGCCGAGGAGACGCGGTACGACGAGAGCAGCATCGACACCGCCAACGACGACTTCAAGCGGAGCTACACGGACTGGTTCTACGGCGGGATCGTCGCCGCCGTGGCGATGCACTTCGCCTTCTTCCAGTTCTTCCCGCAGCTGCAGGCGTCGGACATCGGGGTCAGCGCGGACGAGATGGAGGCCGTCGAGCTCCCGCCGGAGGTGGAGATCCCGCCGCCGCCGGAGCAGATCGCACGGCCGGCCACGCCCACCGTCGCCGAGGCCCAGGTGGACGAGGACGTGACCATCGCGCCCACCACCTTCGAGGACAACCCGGTGGACAAGCTGCCGCCGCCCCCCAAGACGGGCTCGGTGAAGGACCGTCCGTCCTTCATCCCGCGGGACGTGGATCCGCGGGCCACGAACGACGATGAGATCCGGCGGCTCCTCAAGCGGTACTACCCCCCCATGCTGCGGGACGCGGGCATCGGCGGGACGGTGACGCTGTGGCTCTTCGTCAACGACCAGGGCCAGGTGGAGAAGATCCAGCTCCAGAAGTCGAGCGGCTACGAGGCCTTCGACCAGGCGGCCGTGAAGGTGGCGAACAACATGGAGTTCAAGCCCGCCATCAACCGGGACAAGCCCATCGGCGTCTGGGTGTCGCGCAACATCACCTTCAACGTCCAGCAGTAGGGGACGGGCCACGTCGTCCGCCGGCGCCGTCCGGGTGACGGCGCGTTCCGGCGGGCCGCCGACGGGGGACCGTCGGCGACGGCACCGACCCGCGATTCGGAGCACCGGGAGCCGTTCCGCGATGCGGACGGCTCCCTTCGTTATGGGATTCGTCCCGGGATGGGGGCCGCCGGCGAGCCGACGGCCCCCCTTCCGGGAGTCGAGCGCGCGTGAGAGGAGAGATGGCGTTTCCGGCCGTGGACCAGGAGGACCTCGAGAGCACGCTGTCCGACGTGCGGACGCGGATCACGGACGCCGCGGAGCGGGCGGGCCGCGATCCCGCGGACGTCGAGATCCTCCCCGTGACCAAGGGACATCGCCCCGACGTCCTGCGGGTGGTGGCCCGGGCCGGCTTCCGCATGGTGGGCGAGAACCGGGTGGGAGAGGCCGAGGAGAAATTCTCCAAGGTGGGGAACCTGGGCCTCAGGTGGCACATGGTCGGCCACCTCCAGCGCAACAAGGGCCGCCGCGCCCTCAAGCTCTTCGACGAGCTCGAGTCGCTGGACTCCCTGCGACTGGGCCGCAAGCTCAACCGCGAGCTGGAGAAGGCGGGCGACGACGGCCTGGACTGCCTGGTCCAGGTCAACAGCTCCGGGGAGGACGCCAAGGGCGGCTTCGACGCCACCGACCCCCGATCCGCGGAGCTGCTGGACCGTCTCCGCACCGTCTGCTCCTTTCCCCGGCTCCGGGTGCGGGGGATGATGACCATGGCGCCCCTGACCGACGACGAGGAGGTGCTCCGGACCACCTTCCGGCGCACCCGACAGGCGTGGAAGGCCGCCGGCCAGGAGGTGAAGGGGTTCGAGGCCGAGGTCCTCTCCATGGGCATGAGCAACGACTACGAGATCGCCGTGGAGGAGGGGAGCACCCGACTGCGCCTCGGCACCGCGCTGTTCGGAGAGCTCTCCCGGTGAGGCTCCCAGCAGAGAGGCTGCAGCCATGATCGACCTGTCACCGCTGGACGTCCGAAAGAAGAAAGACGATTTCCGCCGGTCCCTGCGCGGCTACGACGCCGACCAGGTGGACTCGTTCCTGGACCTGGTGGCGGACCGGCTGGAGGAGCTGGTCACCGAGCGCCGTCGCCTGACCGAGCAGGTGGCCACGATGGAGGAGCAGCTCACGGACTTCCGCGAGCGCGAGCGGGCGCTGAACGAGGCGCTCATGGCCGCCCAGGAGCTGCGGGAGGAGGCCCGCTCGCAGGCCGAGCGGGACGCGGAGCTGAAGAAGAAGGAGGCGAAGAGCCGGGCGGAGGAGATCGTACAGGACGCCCGCCGCCGCGCCGAGGAGGCCCGGCGGGAGCTGGAGGACCTGCGCCGCCGCAAGGACCGCTTCCTCCATTCCCTGCGGGGCACCCTGGGCCGCCTGCAGGACGAGCTGGAGGTGGAGGAGGAGCGGCTGCAGGAGGCGAGCCGCGCGGCCCTCGGCGAGGACACGGGGGCGGAGGACGGGGAAGAGCGGGGCGGCGACCGGCCGCCGACCGGGGACGCCGCGCCCGAGGGGTCCGGTGACGCGCCGGACGCGGCCGGAGCCGCCGGCGAAGGGGCCGGCGAGCCGGAGGGCG
>CAZSKS010000060.1:12442-15201 GCA_964607465.1 uncultured Gemmatimonadota bacterium
GACGCGCCGGACGCGGCCGGAGCCGCCGGCGAAGGGGCCGGCGAGCCGGAGGGCGGCGACGGGGACGACCGCCCGCGCCGGGTCGACATCGAGCCCGCCGAGGCGTCCGAGACGCCCGGGGAAGCGTGAGCCGGGGGATCGACGCCATCCGCCGGGCGGCGGACGCGGTCCGGGAGAGCACCGGGGCGGCGCCGGAGGTGGGGCTCGTCCTGGGCACGGGGCTCGGGGGGCTCACCGAGGCCGTCGGGGAGCCCTCGGAGGTGGCCTACGAGCAGGTCCCGGGCTTTCCCGTCTCCACGGCCGAGGGCCACGCCGGGCGCCTGGTGGCCGGCCGGATCGAGGGCCGCCCCGTGGTGGCCATGGACGGCCGCTTCCACCGCTACGAGGGCTATTCCCTGCGGGAGGTGACCTTTCCCGTCCGGGTGATGCGGGAGATGGGGGCGGAGGTGCTCGTGGTCTCCAACGCCTGCGGCTGCATGCATCCGCTGTGGGAGCGGGGGGACCCGGTGCTGATCTCCGACCACATCAACTTCATGGGGGACAACCCCCTGGTGGGCCCGAACCTGGACGAGCAGGGTCCCCGCTTCCCCGACATGTCGGAGGCCTACGACGAGGAGCTGCGCCGGCTGGCCCGGGCCGAGGCGCTGGAGCTGGGCCTGACGCTGCGGGAGGGGGTCTACGCGGCGGTGACCGGGCCGAACCTGGAGACCGCCGCCGAGTATCGGATGCTCCGCACCGCCGGGGCCGACCTGGTGGGCATGTCCACCGTCCCCGAGGTGATCGTGGCCAACCACGCCGGCATGAGGGTGCTGGGCTTCTCCGTGGTCACCGACATGGCGCTGCCCGACGCCCTGGAGCCGGTGGACGTGGAGGAGATCCTGGCCGCCGCCCGGGAAGCCGCCCCCCGCCTGGCACGCCTGGTGCGCCGCGTGCTGGCCCGGCTGGAGCCGGCGGCCCGCCCGGCGTGACGCGGCCGGAGGGCCCCCGCGCCGGCGGACCGGTACGCCCGGCGTGACGCGAGGCCGGGCCGGCTCCCCGGCGCGGATCCACGACCCCACGACGACGTGACGACGACCCGACGATGACCTTCCCCGAGCTGCCCGACAGCGCCACCGACCTGGAGGAGGACGTCCTCCGCGTCTGGCAGGAGGAGGACACCTTCCGGCGGAGCCTGGAGGAGCGGGAGGGCGAGCCGGAGTTCGTCTTCTACGAGGGCCCGCCCACCGCCAACGGCCGGCCCGGCGTGCACCACGTCATCGCCCGCACGCTGAAGGACCTGGTGGCCCGCTACCGGACCATGACCGGCCACCACGTCACCCGCATCGCCGGCTGGGACACCCACGGCCTGCCGGTGGAGATCGAGGCGGAGAAGGAGCTGGGCATCTCCGGCAAGCCCGAGATCGAGGAGCTGGGCATCGCCGAGTTCAACCGGGTCTGCCGGGAGAACATCTTCACCTACAAGGACGAGTGGGAGAAGCTGTCCCGGCGCATCGGCTACTGGCTGGACTACGAGCGGGCCTACGTCACCTTCACCCCCGACTACGTGGAGTCGGTGTGGTGGGCCATCGCCGAGATCGACCGCCGGGGGCTGCTCTACAAGGGCTACCGGGTGCTGCCCTACTGCCCGCGCTGCGGGACGGGCCTCTCCAGCCACGAGGTGGCCCAGGGCTACCGGGAGGTCACCGACACGGCCGTCTTCGTGGCCTTCCCGCTGGACGACGACCCCGACGACGCAGCGATCCTGAGCTGGACGACCACCCCCTGGACCCTGCCGGGCAACGTGGGGCTCGCCGTCCATCCCGAGGTGGAGTACGTGCGGGTCCGGGTGACGGGGCCGGGGGAGGGCTCGGCGGCCTCCGAGGGCGACGTCTTCGTGCTGGCCCGGGACCGGATGGAGGGGGTGCTCCGGGACGAGGTGGAGGTGGAGGCGGCCTTCCCCGGCTCCGAGCTGGTGGGGCGGAGCTACCGGCCGCCCTTCCCGGGGGCGGTGGAGGCGGAGGGCCACGAGACGGCCTGGACCGTGCTGCCGGCGGACTTCGTCACCGTCGACGAGGGCACCGGCGTCGTCCACACCGCCGTCATGTACGGGGAGGACGACTTCCGGCTGGGCCAGGAGGCGGACCTCCCCATGCAGCACACCGTCGGCCCCGACGGCCGCTTCCTGGAGGGCCTGCCGGGCGACCTGGCGGGCCGCCGGGTGAACGACCCCGACACCGAGCGGCTCCTGCTGGAGCACCTGGAGGCGGGCGGCCGCCTGTACCGGTCCGAGGGCTACCGCCACACCTACCCCCACTGCTGGCGCTGCGACGCGGCGCTGCTGTACATGGCCCGGGACTCCTGGTACGTGGAGACCACGGCGGTGAAGGACCGGCTGCTGGAGAACAACGCGTCCGTGGACTGGCACCCGCCGGAGATCGGCACGGGCCGGATGGGCGAGTGGCTGGAGAACAACGTGGACTGGGCCCTCTCCCGGGACCGCTACTGGGGCACGCCGCTGCCCGTCTGGGAGTGCGACGAGGACGAGGATCACCGGGAGGTGCTGGGCTCCTTCGACGAGCTGGCCGAGCGGGCCGGTCCCCTGCCCGAGGACTTCGACCCCCACCGCCCCGACATCGACGAGCACGCCTGGTCCTGTACGGAAGACGGCTGCGGCGGCACCATGCGGCGGATCCCCCAGGTGGCCGACGCCTGGTTCGACTCGGGCTCGATGCCCTACGCCCAGTGGCACTACCCCTTCGAGAACGAGGAGGCCTTCGACG
>CAZSKS010000061.1:0-14707 GCA_964607465.1 uncultured Gemmatimonadota bacterium
ATCAGCACGGGCGATTGGGGTCGGCGTGAAGCTGGAGCATGAGGGCGAGGGTGGCGACCGGCGAAGGATCGGGCAAGAGGCCTGGGTCAGGGGTCCGGCTCCGGATAGCGCCGTGTCCTACGGGTACCACAGCTGCGCCGGCACCAGCTTGTAGCGGATCTCCAGGCCAGTGAGGCCGAAGAGGACAGCGACGACGAGCCCGGCGGCCAGGGCGGCGACGGCCAGGGCCAGCACCCACCGCGTCGTCCGGCCTCCTCCCCACACCTCCCGGTACAGCCGGATGCGCTGGGGTATCAGGGTCGCGGCGCAGAAGAACGCGACGAGCCCGGCGTGGGCCAGGCCGATCTTCCAGAGGAACGTGCCGGCGAACAGCGTGGCCACCGGCCCCATGAGGGAGGCGGGGGCCGCCAGGAGGCCCGCGACCCCGTGGACGACCTGGCGGACGAGACCCTCCCCCGGCAGCAGGTCGACGAGATGCAGCCCGGGGGAGGCGAGGCCGGCCGCGCCCACCAGGCCGCCTACCGCCAGGCCCCACAGGGACCACCCCAGGAAGCGGCCCCCCTCGCCGGCCGCGAGGGATCGCCACTTCCATCGGATGTCGTCGGCGCCGCTGGCGTCGCCGGACTCGAGCCCGATCGCCTCACCCGGCTCCGAGGCTTTCCGGTCCGTCCCCGCCTCGGACGCGGGCGCGCCGCCGGCCCGGAAGAGCACCGCGAGCGCCGTCGCCAGCCCGGCGAACGCGAGCATCCCCACCATGTGGGAGAGCAGGACGTCCTTCCCGAGCAGCGGCCCGAGCAGGGCCAGGTAGTAGAGGGTGAGCCCGTGGCCCGCCGCCAGGTAGACGGCCGTGGACCCGGGGCGGCCTTCCAGGAGCCGCAGGTAGCGGCGCAGGTCGCTCCGTCCGAAGGGGCGGGCCACGGCCAGCAGGAAGGCGCCGGCCAGCCGCCGTGAGGTCCCCTCCGAGTGGGCCCAGCGCTCCAGGGGCCACCCGCGGGCGAGACGCTGCAGGACGATCGTCCCGGCCAGCGCCCACACGGGGACGGCCCACCAGGCCAGCAGGTAAGCCACGGTGTCGACGGCGACGCCGGCTGCCAGACGCAGGAGCTCCATCATGGGGCGTCAGAACGCGTAGCGGAGCTCGGCCAGGACGTCGAGATCCTTCTCCAGCCCGCCGGCCGGCGCGTCGGAGACCGCCGGGAGCTGGACCGAGAGGCTGGCCAGGAGCTGATCGGAGATGATGTGCTGGACCGCCGGGGCCAGCAGCAGATCGGTGCGCTCCGTCCGCTCCAGTGAGCGGCCGTCGACCTCGTCCGCCCACTTCCGTCGGATCGTGGTCTCCAGTAGGACGAACACCTCGTTGCCGGGCCGCCGGTACTCCCGGGGGAAGAGGATGTACTCGAGATCCAGGTTCAGGCGCACCTCGTGGCCGAAGCGGTAACCGCCGTCCCCTTCGGTGTTCAGGCGGACGGAGAGGTCGCCCCCGTACACGAAGCGCCGGCGCCCCTCCTGGTAGATCAGGTCCGCGACGAAGTCCACCGACCCGGAGCCCGGCGCCAGGCGGTGCCGGCGGTCGACCGGGAGGCCGTCGGCCGCGCGGGGGACCCCGCTCCCGGTGGGCAGCTCGACCTCGACCTCGGCGGCCATGTGCCGGTCCGACCACCTGCCCACGGCGCGGAAGAATCGGTGCTTCACGGACAGCGACAGGTCCCCGGCGCCCGAGGTGGAGATTCTCCCGGCCCCGGCGGCCGCCCCCTCGAGGCTGCGGTCCAGGACCCAGGGGGCCCGCACGCCGAGCACCCAGTGGGTGGCCGGGGTGTGGCGGTAATCCGCCACGGCCCTCCAGGTGGAGAGCTCCCGGTCTCCGACGGACTCCCGGTCGTGGAGGGCCCGGACCACCAGCCCGCTCCCGATGAACACGCCCGTGCCGGGCGTGTTGGTGCGGATCGGCCGGAAGGCCCCGGTCGGGGCCGCCGCGGCCTCGTCGACCCCCGAAGCGGCTCGGACGTAACCGGGGGTGGGCAGGATCGGGACCCGCCCCGAGTCGAGGGCCGCCTCGCGAACGGCGTCCGGGGGCATCACCGTCGTATCGGGCCGGACCGGGAGGTCGGCCGTGTCCGAGGCGGCCATCAGGGCCAGCAGAAGCGCAGCCCACGGGCTCACGGCTTGCCCTCCCGCGCGGAGGCCTCCGCCGCCCCCGCCCGTTCGGGCACCTCCGTCCCCTTGGCCCACCAACGGACCGCGAGGGTGTCGGCCTCCGCGCCGGGCGTCCAGGCGCCGTGGACGCTCACCGTGTCGCCCATCGCGGTCGCCTCGCGAAGGCGCCGCGGGGCCGGCCCGTCGGCCAGCACCAGGGGCTGGCCGCTCTCCAGCACTTCCAGCCGACCGGCGGCCGCCAGCCTGCCGGTGGCGGTCAGCCACGCCCCGGCCATCTCGTAGCCGGCGCCTTCGAGAGCTTCGAAGAGTTCGTCGTGGCGAATCGGCTCACCCGGGACCGGCGGGAAGACGAAGTGACCGGTCTCGATGTCGGTGACGTCCATCCGGTCGGTTTCCGGGCCGGCGGGGAGGCGGCTCACGGCCGCCTTGATGTTGTACACTCAGAACCCGCACAGATACCCGGCGATGTTCATCTCCACCTTCTTCACCTGGGCGGTGGCGGGGTCCTGCCACAGCGCCAAGGCACCCACGGTGACCAGCGCGGCGATCAGCAGTCTCCTCATGTTCCCCTCCCGGACATGAAATCTCGGCACGGACGGATCCCGGATCTCCGGCAGGCTGCTCGACGCCCGGAGGCGGCCGATCCCCTGCTTCGCGTCGCCCGGTGATTCCCATTCATGATACCCCCTCGGGTACTTGCACGATACCCCCCGGGGTACTACGATGGGGGCGCGGTCGACGATCTCCCCGCTCCCAGCGAACCCACGGACGCCATGCCCGAGATTCAAGCCTCCACCGACGTCTACCTCGAGCCCGAGGTCGAGAAGCGGCTCAAGGACCGGCTGAGCCGCATCCAGGGCCAGCTGGAGGGCGTCAAGCGGATGCTGGACGAGCGGAAGAGCTGTGACGACATCCTGGTGCAGATGGCCGCCGCCAAGAAGGCGATGAACAGCGCCGCCGGGCAGCTCCTGGAGAGCCACATGGAGACCTGCGTCCGGGACAGCGTGGAGCACGGCGACGCCGCCGCGGCGCTGGACAGCCTCCGCGGCGCACTGGCCAAGTTCCTCAGGCACGCCTGAACCGGCGGGAGGTCGAATCGTGGAACGGACGGCGCTGCTCACGAACCTCGGGGCCGTCGGCTCGGCCTTCGTCTCGGCGCTGTGCTGCGTCGGGCCCATCCTGTATGTCTCCCTCGGCGTCGGAGCTGGGCTGGCGAGCACCTTCGAGCCGCTCCGACCCTGGTTCCTGGGCGGCGCCGTGCTCTTCCTGGGGCTCGGCTTCCATGGCGCCTACGTCCGGCCGCCCCTGAGCTGCGAGGAGGGAGGCGCGTGCGAGACCGAGGCGGAGGCCCGGCGGAAGCGGACCCGCCAGCGGGCCATGCTCTGGGCCTCGGCCGGGCTGGTGCTCCTCTTCGCCTCCTTTCCCGCCTGGTCCACCTGGCTGACGTGACGAAGACTCCCATGACGACGATTTCCCTACCGACGACGAAGACGTTCCTGGCAGCGGCCGCCGGGCTCGCCCTCGCCCTGACCGGGGCCGCCTGCTCCGGGGGGACCCGCGGGGCCGACGACGCCGCGGCGGACGGACGGGAGGCGGCGCCGACGGCCCGGGCCGAGCCGGCGCAAGGGGCCGACACCTCGCAGGCCCGCCTCGCCACGGCGGCCTTCGACGTCGAGGGGATGACCTGCGGCGGATGCGCCCTGGCCACCGAGATGGCGGTGAAGAAGCTGGACGGCGTAGCGTCGGCCGACGCGGAGTACGACGAGGCCACCCGGGAGGGCCGCTGCACCGTGGAGTACGACCCCGACCGGGTGACGACCGACCGGATCGCCGCCGCCATCGAGGCGGCCGGATTCACGCCGACCCTGACCTCCGGTTCCTCCGGCTCGTGAGACCGCGACGTCGGAGACACGCCTTACGGAGGGAGAGGGCGCCAAGCGCTTCCCGGGGGACGAGCTGACGGAGCAGCTGCCGCCCTCCTAGCGGTCCAACCTGAGCCGCTCGCTCCAGCCGGGGGCGTACCACAGCAGGGTGCCCCCCACCAGCCCGACCAGGAAGCCGTAGGGCAGCCCCAGGGCGGCCAGCCCGACCAGCAGCGTCACGGTGAGCGCGAAGCGGTCCTCGACCTGGTCGCGGACCAGCCGCATGAGGGCCAGGGCCTCGAACAGGAGGATCACACCCAGGACGGGCAGCGGGAAGAGGTGGACCGCGGTGTCGAACCCCCGGCTCAGGAAGAGGCCCAGCCCCAGGTAGAGCGCCCCGTAGATCACGGGCGACCCCCCGGTGCGGCCGCCGAAGGCGTGGTGGCCGGCCAGCCCCCCCGACCCGTGGCACGTAGGGATGCCGGAGAGGAACGGGCTCACCAGGTTCATCAGCGAGTAGGTGAAGCCGATCTTCCGGGCGCTCTCCTCCCGGTCCGGGAAGAGGTCGGTCACCAGCTGGCGGGTGGCGAAGATCGAGTTGCCCAGGGAGAGGGGGATCTGGGCCAGGCCGAGCACCAGGAAGCCCTCCACGATCGCCCCGCCCGACGGGACGGTGACCTCGGGCAGGGCGAACCCCACAGCCGAGCCCAAGTCCCACAGCGACGATTGGGTCACGAAGGCGTAGGCCACGCCCAGCACGATCACGGGGATGGCGGGCGGCAGGCGGCGGCTGCCCGACAGGAGCACGACGAGGAGGAAGGCGGCGCCGGCCAGCACGTAGCCGACGGTCCCGCCCGACGCCACGTAGTCGCCCAGCGCCAGGTGGGCCAGCTTCAGCCCGAGCCCGAACTGGATCCCCCGTATCACCGCCTTCGGCAGGACCCGGTCGAGCCAGTCGATCAGGCCGCTCACGGCCAGGAGGAGCATCACCAGGCCGATGGCGAGCCCGCCGCCGTACAGGACCTCCGGGCTCACCTGCCCCGCGATGACGATCACCGCCACCGCCTTCAGCGGCTGGGCCGGCATCGGGAGCCCGTAGACGAGCCCCGAGAAGACCTGCATGGCGCCGAACACGACCAGCACGCTGGCGGCGTCCAGCCCGCCGGCCAGGATCATCCCCGCCACCAGGGGGAAGTCCGTCCCGATGTCGCCGAACGATCCCGCCAGCTCGCGGCGGTCGAACCGGACCCGTTCCTTCAGCCCCATGTCCACGCCCCGTCCTCCGACCGCCGTGCGATTCCCGTGTCCGTGGCCACCGCCCTGCCTGCCCGACGCACCGCCGGCGGACCTACCGCGCCCGCTCGGCGGGGCCCGGCACCGAGGACGCGGGCACGTTCAGGAGAACGTTGAACACGAGCTTGAAGGTGCCGTGGGTCTGGGCCCGGTGCTGGGGGCGGAAGCCGATCAGGACGACCCGGCCGTCGCCGTGAGCCACCGAGACCATGGCGGCCTTCTCCGAGATCCGCTCCTCGCCGATGAGCCAGCCGCTCCGGAGAATGTTCGTCCGGTCGGTCCCCTCGCCGGCCTCCACGAAGGTGAGGACGCGGTGGACGTCCTCGTTGTGGCGGTGGGGAACCACCTCGTAGGCCTGGTTCCCCCGGAGGAAGAAGGCCAGGGCCTCGCCGGGCATCCCGTAGCCCAGCGGATGGAGGGTGTCGACGTCGACCCGGAGGGTGGAGCCGGGCGACCAGAACTCGGTGGAGGACAGGTCCCCGACGACGTCCCGGACCGGGAGGTCGAAGGCCTCGATGGCCAGCTCGCCCGCCTCGGCGAAGGTGAGCAGCGTGCCGCCGGCCTCGACGAAGGCCTCCAGGGCCTCCACGCCCTCCCGGCCGAACCCGCTGCGGTACTCCGGCGGGAAGCCCTCCAGGTAGCGCCGGTAGCCGGCCGACATCTCCCCGTCGCCGGCCTCCGGGCCCTTCATGATCTCCGGCGAGTCCTCCGGCAGGAGGATCACGTCGAAGTCCGCGGCCAGGCCGCCGGCCCGGATCCGCTCGTCCTCCAGCCGCTCGTAGGGGAACCCGAAGCGCTCCAGCAGCCACCGGGTCCACCCCTCGTCCATGTTCCCGCCGTAGTAGCGCCGGTACATGCCGATCCGGGCGCGGGAGACCGGCCGGCTCGCCTCCGCCACGTCGGCCTCCAGGGGCGAGAAGTCGACGCCCGTCGCCCGGGCCGCCGCGCGCAGGACCGCCGTCGGGGCGTCGGGGCCCACCAGGAAGTCGCCCGGCCGGACCGCGCCGTCGCCGGCCGTCCCGGTCGCGCGCCGCATCGGGACGCCCGCGTCCGCCAGCCGGTTCATCGCTCGGAAGGCGTCGTTCAGGCGGCCGTCCACCACGTAGCCGGCGCTCCCGGCCTCCACCCGTCCTTCCCTCTCCAGCCCGGTCGTCACCCGGGGGATCCGCTCCTCCACGGACACCTCGAAGTCGGGCACGACCTCCCGGAGCGGGGCGTCGACGTGAGTCGCCACCGGCACGGCCTCCACGCCCATGAACTCGGCCATGTTGTCGGTGGACATGTCGTAGGGCGGGATGGGGGAGCCGTCCCGGTAGCGCGTGTAGTCGTTGTCGGGATAGAAGGTGCGGCCCAGCAGCCAGCGGATGACGCCCCGCTTGGGCTGGGCCAGGGTGACCACGTGGCTGCCGGCCCCGTACACCCGCCCCTCGTGGACGAAGTCCTCCCCCGCCCGCCGCACCTCGATCCCCTGGAGCAGCAGCTTCTCGATCAGCTTGTCACGGGTGAGGGGATCGTGCTGCTCGGCGGGGAGGACGAAGGCGGCCAGCGGGCCCTCGGCCCCCTTCGTCGCCGGCTCGGCCCGGCGCCCCCGCTCCGTCTGCCGCTTCGCCTTCAGGTAGGCGTTCCGGAGCACCGTCCTCCGGTTCTTCGCCGCCACGTCCAGGGCCGCGACGGAGGCGATCTTCTGCTGCTCGACGATGTCCCGCATCGTCCACCAGCCCCCGGGCCAGGGGTTCGGGAAGGTGGTCTGCTCCTCGTACTCCGGCAGGCCGCGCCCCGGCCGCCCCTCCAGCTGGTCCGGGTGGATGTACAGGGGCCACGCCATGCGGGCGCTGGCCGATTCCGTCAGCATCCCGGCGACGTTGTGGAAGGGGGTGATCCAGTGGAAGCCGAAGTGGCCCCAGCCGGAGTAGATGGACGCCCCGGTGACGCCGCTCCGCCCCTGCTCCTCCTCCCGGTAGGCGATGTGGCCGCCCCACCAGGACATCTCGCGCCACACCAGGGGATCGGCGTCCGGCCGGATCGGCTCCGCGTAGGGCGGCAGGTAGAGCCGGGGGCCGTAGGAGCCCATCTGGTGGTGGTCGATGAAGGCCTGCGGGACCCACTCCCGGAAGAGGATCTCCCCCCCGTAGACGGACTCGATCGTGTTCTGCTGGAAGGCGTCCCGGTTGTTGTCGTGGCCGATGTAGTGGTGGTAGAGCCAGGGCAGGCTGGCGCCCTCGTGCTCGGTGCCGCGGGTCCGGTCGACCCAGTCGGCCACCATCTCCGTCCCGTCGGGGTTGAGGGAGGGGACCACGATGGCCACCGTCTCCTCCATGATCCGCGTCATCTCCCCGTCGTCCCGCGTCGCCATGTCGTACAGGAGCTCGGCCGGGGTCTGGGCCCCGGCGACCTCGGTGGAGTGGAGGCCGTAGGTCTGGACGACGACGGCGCGGCCCTCCTCGATCGCGCGCTCGATCTCCGCCTGGCTCGCGCCCCGCGGGTCGGTGAGCGTCGCGTTCAGACGCTTCAGCTCGTCCAGCCGCGCCAGGTTCTCCGGCGAGGAGACGAAGGCGACGAGGAACGGGGCCCCGAGGGTCGACGGGCCCATCTCCTCCACCCGGATCCGGGGGCTCTCCTCGTCCAGCAGGCGGTAGTACGCCACCAGCTCGTCCCAGCCGGCCAGCCGGCCCTCGGCGCCCATGCGGAAGCCGAAGAAACCCTCGGGCGTGGGGATCTCCTGCGCGGCGTCCACGCCGGGGGCCGCGGCCGACGCGGGCGGCGCGACCGACGTCGCCGCCTCGACCGATGTCGCCCCCGGTTCCTCCTGCGCCGCCAGCGCCGGCGGCCCGACGCCCGGACCCGAAGCGGAGAGGGCGGCCGCCAGGAGGACGGCGACGAGGGGAGAAAGCAGCCGGCGTGGCATCTCGGACTCCCGCGCCAGGAGAGGGGCTCGGGGGCCGGGGGTCGCCCGTGCCGGCCCCGGGAACGGGGCAGGGTACGCCGGCGCCGAGCGGGACGTCAACGCGGGCCGGCGGGCACTGCCCTCCCCTTGCAGGCCGTCACCCCGCCCGTCCACACTGCACCCCGTGGCATCCTGTCGCGCTTCCCGGATTCGACGTCCCACCTGCCCGTGAGACCCACCTGCCCATGCGACCCGTGACCCGCCGCCCGATCGTCGTCCTCCTCCTGGCCCTCCTCGCCCCCCTCGCCCTCCCAGGACCCGCCCTGGGCTGGGACCGGCTCGGCCACCAGGTCGTCGCGCGCATCGCCTGGGAGCACATGACCGGGGCCGCGCGGCGGGCCGCCGTCGAGGCGCTGCGGGCCGCGCCCGAGGACACCCGCATCGCGGAGCTGGCGCCGGTCGGGAAGCTTCCGGAGGCGGCGCGCGCCCGCCTCCTCTTCCTGCGGGCCGCCACCTGGCCCGATCGGATCAAGGACGAGGAGCACCCGGCCCACCGCTACGACCGTGGCCCCTGGCACTACGTGAACCTCTTCTGGACGGAGGAGGAGGGGGAGGCCGTCTTCGTCGACCGTCCGCCCCTCGGCGAGGCGGTCCACCGGCTGGAGCACTACCGCTGCGTGCTGGGATGGCGGGCGGACGACGAACGGCGGCTGGGGCTGCACCTGGCGTGGCTCCTCCACGTGGCGGCCGACGTCCACCAGCCCCTCCACGCCAGCGGCCGGATCACCGGGCGGGAGCCCGAGGGCGACCGGGGCGGCAACGACTTCCTCCTGGACCAGGAGGAGAACCTCCACGCCTTCTGGGACGAAATCCTCGGCCGGGCCCTGCCGGCGGAGCGGGAGGCGACCGACACCCTCCGGGAGCGGGTCGACCGGGTGGCGGAGCGACTCATGGAGCGGCACCCCCGGGAGGAGCTGGCCGACCGGATCGACATCGCCGACCCCTGGGCCTGGGCCCGGGAGAGCGCCGACATCGCCCGCACCCGGGTCTACCGGGAAGGGCTCGAGCGGGGCGAGGACCCGGGGGACGCCTACCGCCGACACGCCTTCGAGCTGGCCGCCGAGCGGGCCGCCCTGGCCGGGTACCGGATCGCCGCGTGGCTCAACGAGACGCTGGACCCCGACGCCTGACGGGCCGCCGGAGGGATCGAACGGGGCGCCTCCCGGGGCCGGCTACTCCTCCTCCACCAGCGCGAGCCCCCGGAGCCAGGCAGGGGTGGACCCGAACGCCGCCACCCGCTCCCAGGAGCGTCCGCCGTCGGCCGACCGGTGCACGCCGCGCTCGTCGGCGGCCCACAGCTCGCCCGGCCCCCGGCCGGCGGCCAGGAGAGGGGCGATCGTGTCGGGCTCCGCGGGCCACCCCTCGGTGATCCGCTCCCACGCCGACTCGCCCGCACGACGGTAGAGCCGGCCGTCGGAGCGGCCGGCCGCGTAGGCGGAGTGCGCCCGGGTGGCCGCCGAGACGACGACCACGTCCGGATCGCCGGGGTCGACGGCCACGCTCCGCAGGTAGCCGACGTCCAGGCCCGCCTCCGGCGAGCGCCAGGTATCGCCCCCGTCGTCGCTCTCGTAGTAGCCGTCGCCCGCGGCGATGCGAAGCGTCTCCGGCCGGTCGGGATGGATCGCGATCTCGTGGGTGTCGTAGGGGCCCCCGGGCACGCGATCCCGCCAGCTGGCGCCGCCGTCGGGCGTCGTCACCAGGGCCCCGGCCTCGACGGCCACCCAGAGCCGGCCGCCTTCCCGCGGGTGGGAGGCGATCCAGCGCACGTGGTGGGTGTCGGGCCGGGGCGGGAAGGACCACTCCGGGGAGGAGGGCAGCTCCAGGAGCCCCCCGGCCCGCTCCCAGGAGCGTCCGCCGTCGGCCGACCGATAGATCGCGCTTGGCTCGGTGCCCGCCCACGCCGCGCCGGGCTCGGCCGGGTCCGGCGCCAGGGCCGTCACCTCCTCCCCCTCCAGCCCCGCCTCGAGCCACGACTCCCCCCCGTCGTCGCTCCGGAGGACCCCGCCGGTCGTCCCACACCACGCCCGGCCGGCCTCCCGGTCGGACGCCAGGCAGGTGGGGCGGGCGCCTCCGTCCGTCGTCGGCCGGAGGGCCCCCTCCCCCGGGTCGAGCCGGAAGACCCGATCGCGGGTCGCCACCAGCGCGCGCACGGCCGCCCCTCCCGTCAGCTCCGCGCCCGTCGCCGGGCCGCGTGCCAGACGAGGCCGACGGCGATGAGCCCCAGCCCGGCGAGCCACACCGCGGGCCGGACCCAGAAGGCGAGGAAGAGGCACCCACCGAGGCCCGCCCGGGGATAGAAGCGGGAGAAGAGCCGCTGCTCCCCGGTGAGGCGCAGGGCGGCGAGGTTCGTCAGGGCGTAGTAGACCAGCACCGTGAAGGCGCTGAACGACCAGGTCGTCTCCACGTCGCCGGTGGCCGCCAGACCCGCGATCAGGCCGCCGGCGATGAGGACGGCCACCCAGGGCGTCGTCCCCTCGGCGTCGAGCCGCGCGGTGATCGCCGGCAGGTCCTCCCGCCGGCCCATGGCCAGCATCACCCGCGACAGCCCCAGGATCAGGTTCAGCATCACGCCCAGCATGGCCGTCACCGCCCCCGCGGCCACCAGGGTCCCCAGCCCGGGCGTGCCGATCGTCCGGGCCACGGCCTCCAGCGGCGCCGCCCGCCCCTCGGTGGCGAGCGCCAGGGCCTCCGCGCCCACCGTCCCCACGCTAACCGTCGCCACCGCCACGTACAGCAGGGCGGTGACCGCCAGGGTCGCGATGATCGCCCGCGGGATCGTGCGGGCCGGCTCCTCCACCTCCTCGGCCAGCGTGGCCACGCGGCCGTAGCCCGTGTAGGCGACGAACATCAGCGCCGTGGCGTACAGCAGCCCCCGGGCGTCCTCCCACGTCCCGTCGCCCGGCGCGTCGAAGAAGGGGCGGAGATGGTCGGCCCCGGCTTCCACCGCCGGGACGGCGCCGGCCACCACCAGGGCGGCCAGCGCCAGGAGCGTCACCGAGACGATGGCGACGTTGGCCGCGTTGGAGCGCCGCATGCCGGTGAGCACCACGGCCGTCAGCACGACCACCCCCGCCACCGCCACGACCGGCAGCCACTTCCCCGCCTCGAGGCCGAGCGCGTGCAGCAGGTAGCCGGCGAACCCCAGCGCCGCCGTGGCCGCCGAGGCGCTCTTGGCGCACAGGAACATCCACCCGGCCGTGAAGCCCGCCGCCGGGTGCAGGAACTCGTAGCCGTACTCGTAGGTGCCCCCGCTCACCGGGTGGACGGCGGCGAGCTGGGCGCTGCTGAAGGCGTTGCAGGTGGCCAGGCCGGCCGCCAGGACGACGGCCAGGATCACCGCCGGCCCGGCCGCGCCCGCGGCCACGCCCACGCTGACGAAGATGCCGGTGCCGACGATGGAGCCCAGCCCCATCATCGTGGCGCCGACCAGGCCGAGCTCCCGCCGGAGGGCGGACCCGTCGGCCGGGCTCGGACGGGAGGAGGGGGAGGACGCGTTCAATCGAACGGATCCCGCAGCTCGCCGGCGATGGCCTCCAGCGCGTCGGTGGAGGTGAGGATCCCGGCCACCCGGTCGCCGTCCATCACGAACGCCAGCTCCTGGCGGGCCTCCTGGAAGCCGTCGATGGCGTCGCTCACCGGCAGGTCGGCTTCCACGGTCACGGCGTCGACGGCGATCTCCTCCAGGGACGTCGACCCGGCCCGGAGCTCCTCCAGGGCAGCGAAGACGGAGGTCAGGTAGACGGTCCCGCGCACGTCGTCCAGCCCCTCGCCGACCAGCGGAAACCGGAGGTAGCGGAGATCGGCCATCGTCTCGAGGTTGTCCTCCAGCGATCGGCGGGTGGAGAGCGCCGTCACCTCTTCCCGTGGCACCATCACGTCCCGCACCGGGATGTCCTGGATCTCCAGCGCCCGGAGCACCTCCCGCCGGCGCTCCCGGTCGAGGGCCTCTCCCCGGCTCAGGAGCCCCTGCAGGCGCTGGCGCAGCTCCAGGAAGCTGGCGATCGGTCCCTCGTCCTCCTCGGACTCGATCCAGGAGCGGCTGATCTCGACGCCGAACAGCCCCAGCGTGGCCTTGGCGATGCCGTCGCCCAGGAGGATCACCGGCTTCATGAGCCGCGTCCACCACCAGAGCGCCGGCGAGAGCGCCTCCAGCACCTCCAGCGGACGCTCCACGCCGAGATAGGTGGGGGCCTGCTCCCCCCAGATCTTGTGGATCAGGTTGATCAACACGACAGCGACGGTGATGGAGATCGCGTGCCGGGGCCCGGCAGAGAGATCGACGAGGCCCACGGCTCCCTCCACCAGGGACGTAACGGCGGGCTCGGCCACGATCCCCAGGAGGATGCTGCTGGCGGTGATGCCGAGCTGGCAGCCGGTCAGGTAGATCTCCAGCTGCTCGGTCATCGCCCAGGCCCGCCGGAGGCGGGGCGAGCCCTCCAGCTCCTCGCGGGAGAACTGGCGCAGCCGGGTCAGGGCGAACTCGGTCGTGACGAAGAAGCCGTTGGCCAGAATCAGGCCGACGCCGGCAGCCAGCCGGACCAGGTTCTCGATGAGCCGCCTCCATCCGAGTGAATCCGCCGTGGATCCCGGGACGGACAACGCGCGAGGATCCGGGGCTGGCACCGCGCACAGGCCGTGCGAGCACGTGCAGGATTCGGGAGAGGCCGCCGGGCTGGCCGGCGGCTCCTGCCACGATCACATCTGTCGGATACCCCCGGGGGAGTCCACGAGCGCGCACCTGTCGCGCGGGCTCTCGTCCTCCTAGACTGGCCGTATGCACCGTACGCGCGGATGCCGCACGCTCGCCGCAGCCGTGGCGCTGACTTTCGTTCCGTTCGCCGCGCCCCTCCCCGGGCTGCCGTCGGATGCGACGATGTCGACCGGGGCGCCTTCCACGCCTGTGTCCGACCCGATGCACGCGGCGGGCGGCGCGGACTCGACGACTCCCGCCGCGACCTCGGCCCACGGCCCGGAGGGCGACCGCGTCCCGTGCGAGCCCGGCCCCTGCTCGACGCCGTTGACGACCTGCCTCGGGGTGGGCGGCTGCGTGTCAGCGACATCTTTCCCCGCCACCGTGTTCCCCATCCTCCCCCGGGCACCGATCGACCGCATCCACCTTCCGGTCGGACCCGACGCGACGTCTTCCTCCCTCCGCCCCGCTACGCCGCCTCCCCGCCGCTGAGTCCGCGCCCCGGTGCCGACCGGTCTCCCGGGCCCGGGCCGGGGTGACGGCGGACGCCGGCTCCATCCCCCGACGACGACTCATCGGCGCCACGCTTCTGTCGTGGACCCGGCTGCGTCCGGTCGTGCCGATCCGCCGGCGGAAAGGCTTCGATGCGTGACGAGCAGCGAAACGATGAAAGGGAACGACATGAAGACATCGCCAAAGTGGCTGCCGGCCCTCCTCGTCCCGCTGTCGGTCGCCGCGCTCGCGCTGCTGGCATCGGCCTGCGGAGGGCTGGGCGACGCGGAGCGGCTTCCGGCGCTGTGGGAGGCGCCGGACTTCGCTCTCGTCGACCAGAACGGCGACACCCTCCGGACCGCGGATCTCGAAGGCACCGCATGGGTGGCGCACTTCTTCTTCACCAGCTGCACGGGCGTCTGCCCGGCGACCACCGCCCGGATGGCGGAGCTCCGGGACAGCCTGGCCAGGAACGGGCTGCTCGGGGAGGAAGTCCGTCTGGTCTCGATCAGCGTGGATCCGGCCCGGGACACCGTGCCCGTGCTCCACGAGTACGCCGCTCGCTTCGGCGGCTCGCCCCCGTCGGAGTGGGCGTTCCTCACCGGCTCCTCGCCGGAGGCGATCCGGCGTCTGCTCGAGGAGGGCTTCAAGGTGACCGCCTCCCCGGCTCCGCCCGCGGCCGACACGGTCACCAACTACCAGGTGAACCACTCGCCGCGGCTCGAGCTGGTGGATCCTGAGGGTCGGATACGGGCCACCTACGTCGCCACCGAGCCGGATGCGGTCGCCCGCCTCCGGTCCGACCTCGAGGAGGTCCTGCCGTGACCGACCGACGCCAGCCGCACCGGCCGGGAGGGGGAGGCTGGACCCGCCGGGACTTCGTCCGTCGCGTCGGCCTGGCGACCCTGGCGGCCGGCTCCGGCGGCCCCCTGCTCGCCGCCTGCGGGGAGGACGGGGAACGGGGCGATGCCGGCCGCGACCCCGGCGGTCGCGGGGGCGCGCCCGCCGACTTCGACGCCCGCTACCGGGAGGCGCTGCGTCGCGCCGAGGCCGTCGGCCCACCGGCCCGGGAGCTGCGGCTGGTGGCCGAGCCCGGCGAGGTGTCCATCGGTCCCGGCGGAGCGCGAACCACGTGGCTCTACACGGGCCGCTATCCGGGGCCCGAGATCCGGGTTACCGAGGGCGACCGGCTGCGGGTCACGGTCGACAACCGCCTTCCCGAGCCCACCACCGTCCACTGGCACGGGGTCCCGGTCCCCAACGCCATGGACG
>CAZSKS010000062.1:0-14479 GCA_964607465.1 uncultured Gemmatimonadota bacterium
CGTGCCTCTTCCACGAGAAGCAGCTCCGGAGCGTGGAGGCGAACACCCGCGAGGACGGCCGGGAGCTGCTGCGCGAGGCGGCGGAGATCCCCATCCGCCCGGAGACCACCACCTTTCCCCTGGCGGAGGCGAACGAGGCGCTCCTGGCGCTGAAGGAGAGCCGGATCGACGGAACGGGCGTGCTGGAGCCCCGCGCGTGAGGCGTCCCGAGGGTCGAGGGGACGGATCCGGGGACGGAAGGAGGAGCCGGGCCCGTGGATGAGCGCGCAGCCCAGATCCTGAAGCGCCTGTTCGCCGTCCTGGCGCTCCTGGCGCTGCTGTGGGTGGCCCGGGCCTACGGCGACGTCGCCATGGGGCTCGGGGGGACCGCCATGGCCATGGGCTTCCTCCTGCTCACCGCCTACGTCGGCGGGCAGGCCGTCAAGGCCGCCGGCATCTCCCGGGTCACCGGCTACATCCTGGTCGGGCTGCTGGTGGGCCCGGGGGCCCTGGGGCTCCTCACCGAGGCCGACCTGTCAGCGATGACCCTCCTGAACGACCTGGCCATCGCCCTCATCGCCTTCACGGCGGGGGGCGAGCTGAGCCTGTCCCGGCTGAAGGGCATGGGGCGCTACCTGGCGTCCATCACCCTGCTCGAGATGACGGGGGTCTTCGTGCTGGTGACGGGGACGGTGCTCGCCGTCTCCGCCTGGCTCCCCTTCACCGCCGGCCACGAGCTCTCCTTCATCGTGACCGTGGCGCTGGTCTTCGGCTCGGTGGCCATCGCCAACAGCCCGTCGGTGGCCATCGCCGTCATCACCGACACCCGCTCCCGCGGTCCGGTCTCCACCACCGTCATGGGCGTGACGGTCATCAAGGACGTGCTGGTCATCGTCGCCTTCGCGGCGACCCTGGCCGTGGCCTACCAGGTGCTGGAGCCCGTGGCCGAGGGCGGCCAGGCGGGCCTGGGCGTGACCCTGGCCTGGGAGATCGGCGGCTCCCTCCTGGTGGGGGCGGTCCTGGGGGTCGGCATCGCGGCCTACCTGAAATGGGTGGAGGAGCACATGGTGCTCTTCACCCTGGGCGTGGCCTGGCTGGCGGTGGAGCTGGCCGGGGCCCTCCACCTGGAGGTCCTGCTGCTGGCCCTGTCGGCCGGCTTCACCCTGGAGAACCTCCTGCCGGTGGCGGGCCACCGGTTCGTGGAGTCGCTGGAGTCGGCCTCCCTCCCCATCTACGCCCTCTTCTTCAGCCTGGCCGGGGCGGGCGTCCACCTGGACGCCATGGCCGAGCTGTGGTACTGGGCCCTCCTGCTCATCGCGGTGCGGGCGGCCGGCATCTACCTGGGCACCGAGGTCGGCGCCCGGGTGGGAGGCGCGCCGGACGTCGTGCGGCGCTACGCCTGGCTCGGCTTCGTCTCCCAGGCGGGCGTCACCCTGGGGATGGTGACCATCCTGGAGCGCTCCTTCCCGACCTGGGGGGCGGAGCTGAAGACCCTGTTCGTGGCCATGGTGGCCGTCCACGAGCTGATCGGACCCGTCGTCCTCCAGTGGGCCCTGGAACGGGCGGGGGAGGTCGGGGGCCAGGACCGCGAGGAGGCGGCCGACGGGGAGGCGGCCGGCGTCCCGGGTCCCGGGCCGCTCTCGGCCCCCGGGGAGGCCTAGGGGATGGCCGACCCCGCCCTCGAGTCGGACGAGCGGCTCGACAAGGAGCTGACCCTCTTCGACGTCTTCGCCATCGCCACGGGCGCCATGCTCAGCTCCGGCTTCTTCCTCCTGCCGGGCCTGGCGGCGGCCAAGGCGGGCCCGGCCGTGGTCCTGGCCTACGCCCTGGCCGGGCTGCTGGTGCTCCCGGCGCTGCTGAGCAAGGCCGAGTTGAGTACCGCCATGCCCAAGGCCGGGGGCGCCTACTATTTCCTCGACCGGGCCCTGGGACCGCTGGTGGGGACGATCGGCGGGCTGGGCACCTGGGGCTCGCTGGTCTTCAAGAGCGCCTTCGCCCTCCTGGGCTTCAGCGCGTACCTGGCCCTGTTCGTGGACGTGGCCATCACGCCGGTGGCCCTCGTCCTGACCGGGCTGTTCATGCTCCTCAACATCGTGGGCGCGAAGGAGACGTCGGGGCTCCAGCGCGTGCTGGTGACGGCCCTGCTGGCGGTGCTGGCGCTCTTCGTGGTCCAGGGCCTGGTCGAGGTGTTCGCCGGCCGGCCGGCAGAAGGGGCCGGGCGGGGCCAGTTCACGCCCTTCTTCCCCTATGGGTTCGACGGGCTCGTGGGCACGGTCGGCTTCGTCTTCGTCTCCTACACCGGCCTCACCAAGGTGGCCAGCGTGGCCGAGGAGGTGAGGGACCCCGACCGCAACATCCCCCTGGGGATGCTCCTCTCCCTGGGGATCGTCTCCCTCATCTACGTCGTGGGCGTCGGCATCATGGTGGCCCTGCTGGATCCCGAGGCCCTGCGGTCCGACCTGACGCCCGTGGCCACGGCGGCGGAGGCCTTCTTCGACTGGCTGCCCGGCCAGCTGGGCCTGTGGCTGGTGGTGGTGGCCGCCTTCGCCGCCTTCGCCTCCACGGCCAACGCCGGCCTGCTGTCGGCGTCTCGATATCCGCTGGCGATGGCGAGGGACGGGCTGCTGCCGGGCTTCCTCTCCAGCCTGGGACGATTCGGCACCCCCTTCTTCAGCATCGTGATCACCGCCGGGGCGATGGCGGCGATCCTCGTGACCTTCGACGCGGAGGGGGTCGCCAAGCTGGCCAGCGCGTTCAAGCTCCTGATCTTCGCGATGCTCAACCTGTGCGTCATCGTGATGCGGGAGAGCCGGCTGCCGTCCTACGTTCCCGGCTTCCGCTCGCCCCTGTATCCCTGGATGCAGCTGGTCGGGTTCCTGGTGCCGTTCTGGCTCATCGTGGAGCTGGGCGCCGTTCCGCTCCTGTTCTGTGCCGGCGTCATCGCGGTCTCGACGGCCTGGTACTTCGGCTACGGACGGGAGCGGGTGGAACGGAAGGGGGCGGTCTATCACGTCTTCGAGCGGTTGGGCCGCCGGCGCTACGAGGGGCTGGAGCCGGAGCTTCGGCAGGTCCTCAAGGAGAAGGCGCTGGGCGGCTGGGCCCCCTTCGCCCAGACGGTGGCCGGCGCGGTGGTGGTGGACGTGGAAGGCAGCGCGGACCTCGAGGACGTCGCCCGGGCGGCGGCCGAGCGCCTGGCGCACACCACGCCGCTCTCGGCCTCGGAGCTGCTGCAGGGGTTCCTGGAGGAGTCCCGGCTGGGCGTGACGCCCGTCTCCCACCGGGCGGCGCTCCCCCACCTGCGCCTCGAGGGCATCTCCGAGCCCATGATGGTGATGATCCGGGTGCAGGAGGGGGTGCCGGTGCCGGAGGACTTCGAGGCGCTGGAGGACCGGACCCCGTGGAGGGACGTCGACCCCGACGAGCCGAATCGCCTGTACGCGTTCTTCTTCCTGGTGAGCCCCCGGTCGGCCACCGGGATCCACCTCCACATCCTGGCCCAGATCGCCAGCCACCTGGACAAGGAGGGGTTCCTCGAGACATGGCTGGCGGCCGAGGGCGAGGTGGAGCTGAAGGAGGCCATGCTCCACGAGGATCGGTTCGTCTCCGTCGAGATCCGGTCCCGGGGCCCGACGACGGAGCTGGCGGGGCGCCGGCTGACGGAGGTGGAGTTCCCCGAGGACACGCTGGTGGTGCTGATCGAGCGCGACGGACGGGCGATGATCCCCCGGCCGGACACCGAGCTCCAGGAGGACGACCACCTGACGTTCCTGGGCGACCCCGAGGGCATCGAGGAGGTGCGACGGAGGCTCCACGGCTGACGCACCACGCCGGCGTCAGCGCTCGACGTGGGGGGCGGCGGAGCTTCGCGGTCGGAGGCAGCGGGACGTGGACTTCGGGGCGGGCACGCGCGTCGTCCTGGTGGAGCGGGAGGGGCGATCCATGGTACCGCGAGCCGTCTACGCCTGTTCGAGCTCCCGGGTGGACAGTTCCGAAACGGGCTCCCAACCATGGGCGGAGAGCCATCGGCCCGCTCGCCCCCCGCCCGTGTACGGCCACACGAAATACACCTCGTCCCCAGCCCGGAATTCTATGCGGTCCGTGACCGGGGCGGCCTGCTCGTCCCGGATCATCACCAGGGGCAGCAACTCCGTGCCGTCCCGGTCCCTCCACGCCTCTCCGCCGGGCCCCGGAGCCCCGTGCCCCGTGCCACCGAGGAACCGCCAGCGGGAGATGTCCACGGATCCCTCCCGGAACTCGTGGCTCCAGAATTCCATGTCCAGTGGCTCCCCGCAGAGCAATCCGGCGCCCGCCTCGTGTACCTGCGCCTCCTCCAGCCCGCCGTAGAGGCGGCTCAGTCCGACGGCCACCTGTTCCAGGTCGAACCGGCTCTTCGCCAGCTTCACGACGCGGAGGTTCACGGAGGGGTTCGGAGTCACCGCCACCAGGCCCCGACGTCCCGGGAGGTCGGCCTTCAGCAGGCATTCCTCGTCCGTCGCGCTGCCCTCCACCACCTCCAGGCCCTCCCGGCGGGCGCGGGTGCATTCCGACTCGCTGGTGTCCATCACCACCACCTCCGTTCCCATCTGCTCCAGGGCGTGGGCCAGGGCGCGTCCTATGGGGTTCGCGCCCACGACGGCATAGCCCTGGCTCTCCGGCCGGCGGACCCCCAGCGCCGAGGCCACCACCCCCGCCAGCCCTCCCTGCACCACGACCGTGACGGCGATGACGAGGAAGACCAGGGCCTGAAGCTCGGGGGCGCCGGGCACCCCCACCTCGCCGAGCGACTGGGCGAACAGCGCGGCCACCGCAGCGGCCACCACGCCCCGGGGCGCGAGCCAGGCCAGGAACGCCCGCTCCCGCATGTCGAGATCGGTGCCCACCGTGCTGATCGCGACGCTCAGCGGGCGAATCAGGAACATGATGACGGTCACCGTCGCGACTCCCCGCCACCCCAGCCCCACCACGTCCTCCAGCCGCACGGTGGCGGCCAGGAGGACGAAGATGAGCCCCAGCATCAGGACGGTGAGCTGCTCCTTGAATTCCTTCAGCTCCTGGGCGACCCCTGTCTCCATGTTCCCCACCACGAGGCCCGCCACGGCGGCGGTCATGATCCCCGTCTCGGCCATGACGGCCTCGCTCACCTCGAAAAAGGCGAGGACGAAGGCCAGGGCCAGGACGTTTTCCAGGCCCTCGGGCACGAGTCCGTCCGTCCGTAGGAGGAAGCCCACCACCAGTCCTCCCGAGACGCCCAGGCCCACCCCGATGCCGAACCGGGCGGGTAAAGCCAGGAGATCGGTGGCCGCCTCCACCGCTCCCGTGGCCAGCACGAACTCCAGGGCCACCACGGCCAGGATGGCCCCGATGGCGTCGATGAAGACAGCCTCTCCCTCCAGGATCGTGGCGAGGTTTCGCTGGACCGGGACCCGTCGGAGCACGGGCTGGACGACCGTGGGGCCGGTGACGACCAGGAGAGCTCCGAACGGGACGACCAGCTCCCAGGGCCACCCCATGATGAGATACGCCGTCCCGGAGGCCGCGGCGGCGGTGATCAGGACCCCCACCGTGATCAGCCGCCGGAGGGGCACTGCCTCCCCCCGCAGGCGGTGGACGCTGAGGTTTAGCCCCCCCTCGAACAGGATTATCGCTACCGCCATTCCCACCAGGTCGAGGAGCGACCTGCCCATGGTCTCCGGCCGGACCACCCCCGCCACCTCGGGCCCCAGGAGGACGCCCGTGAGGAGGAGGAGGACGATCCCCGGCACCTGCAGGTGTCGGGCGGCCACGTGGGCGATCATCCCGGCGGCCAGCGCCAGGGCGATGGTCAGTACCGGGTTTTCGAGGGCAGCTTCCATGAGGTCCTGTTAGGCGTGCATCGCAGGCAGCCCCGTCACGGGCGGAGCCCAGGGCCACGCACGAAGGCCCGGGCCGTCCCGACTCACGTCGGGGACCCGGGCCTCGCTCTTCGCCTGCTGTGGTGCGGGGTCGTCGGGTCGTGCGTCCCTCCGGCCCCGGCTCGCGCCTCAGGCGGGGGCGCGGAAGCCCACCTCGCCGTCGGCCGAGACGTTGAAGGGGAGCCACATCCCCTGGGCCGCGTGGGCCGGCACCAGGCAGACCATGGCGTACTCACCGGCCGTGGAAGCGGTGAAGCTGATGGTCTCGGACTGGCCGGGCTGGGTCGCCTCCGCCATCTGGGTGGGGCTCGTGGTGACCGCGCCCTCGAAGACCGGATCGGCCTGCTCGAAGGTCGGGCCGTAGTCGCCCACCTGGCTCTCGATGGAGATGCTGTGGGCGTTCACCTGGTCGTTGTTCGAGAACTCGATGGTGACGCTCCAGCCCTCCGGGACCACGATGGTGCCGTCGCCGCTGTGGTAGCCGTTGTAGTTCCAGTTGTTGTTCGAGTTGTCCTGCCCGGCGACGATCTCCAGCGTGACCGACTCGTTGGCCTCGTCCACCGACATCCAGTCGGGCACGGTGAGGGCGCCCTGCTGGCCGCCGCCCTGCTGGGCCGTCGCCTGCTGCTGCTGTCCGTCGGCCGCGTCGCCGCCCTGCTCGCCGCCACCGCACGCCAGCATGGCGAGGGGGAGGACCAGGGCCGCGGCCGCGGAGAAGAAGTTCTTGCGATGCATGTTCTCCATCCTTTTCGGTGTTCCGGGGTCGCTCCGGGAGCGCCGGAGCTTCGGCTTCCGTCGTCGCCAGCGCCGGCACCCGTCCCGGGTCGGACGCCCCGTCGAGCTTCGGAGGGCGTCCGGGGACCGGCGGCCGGCCACCCCTCACTCGTTCAAGATGTGTACCGGGACCCGGGGGCACACCGCGGGTCGGCGAGAGATCGGGGGAAGGCGCGCGGGGGTGGCGGCCGCGGGCCGGGTCGCGCTATCCGCCCCCCTCTTCCTCCCGGCCCGCGCCGTCCGCGTCCGCCGTGACCCCCGGGGCCCACGTCTCGAAGAACCCCTCGCCCGTCCCGGACAGCGTCCGTCCCAGGAGCCGTCCCGTCAGACGGACCTCGCCCCGCATCTGCCAGAAGAGGAGCGGTCGGTCCCCCCCCGCGTCCGCCCCCTCCCGGCGCGTGCTCCGGGCGTGCCCGACGGTCGCCCGGAGGCGGATCGTGTCCCGCCCCCGTACGGCCCCGACCGTGAGCCCCTCCGGCCGTCGCCGCGGCGCGCGGGGTCCGGCTCCGGCGCGCCGCTCCCGTCCGGCGGCCGCCCGCGCCCCGGTGGCCTCCCGCCACCGGTGCTCCAGCCGGTCCGCGGGGAAGAGGCCGGCGAAGCCCAGGCTGTCGGTGACGAAGAGGAAGCTGCGCCCGGCGGCCGCGGGATCGGCGTCCGCCGACGGCGAGCCCGGGCCGAGGCCCGTGGTCGGTCGCTCCGCCCCGACGTCCCGCCGGACGCCGCCGTACAGCAGGCGTACCGATCCGACCCGGGCGTGGCCCCAGTCCCAGGTGACGCCGCTCCAGCGGCCCCAGTTGTGGTCGTGGTACGCCGGGGCGCCCTCGAGCTCCCGGCACGAACTTCCGACGCACAGGCGGCCGGCGGCCCGGGCGTCCAGCATGGGCACGACGTAGCCGGAGGCGAGGTCGCCGGGGGCCACGTCCAGGGGCGGCAGGTGGCTGCGGCGGTCGCCCTCCAGGACGAGCTCCAGGCGCAGCGGAGGACCGGAGTCGCTCCGCTGGCCGCCCGCGCTTCCGTCGCCGGCGTCGCGCTCCTCGTCCGGCGTTCCGTCGCCGGTCGGCCCGTCGTCCGCCGCCGGGATCTCCGCCTCGAGGCGGTAGCGCCCCCCGGGGCCGAGGCTCACCGTGGACCCGCCGATGCGGAGGTCGGGCCGCGCGAGGGAGAAGCGGACCGACCCGGCGGGCACGTCCCGTCGGAACTGTCGGGTCCGGTAGCGGTCGGCCCCGCCGGGCGCCTCCGCGGTGCCCCCGCCGCGGCCCGCTCCGCCCGCTCCTGGCGCCGCCTCGCCGCCGTCCCCCCGGGTCACCAGCGTGGCCAGCAGCCGGCCGCCCCACCGGCCGTCGGGCACGTCGCCCGCCACCATGTAGGTCAGGTAGAGCCACCCCTCCCCCTCCGGGAGGAGGACGTTGAAGTAGTGCCACTCGGCCCAGGAGGTGTCGCCGGCGGCCTCGGGCGGCGGCAGGTGGAAGGCGTCGATCTCCGCGTACAGGCTGGAATCGTCGGGTTGGGCCCACCGGCGGTCGGCCGGGACGTCCCGCCAGGCCCCCGCCGACACGTCGGCCGGCGCGCCGAGGCGGCGCGACAGGCCGGGGATGCGACCGCCGGCCGAGACGGGACGAACGCGGCCGGGGTCGTCGGCGTCCCGCTCGCCGCGGCGGGCTCCGGGGCGGGGGACGGCGGAGTCGTCGCGGGCGTCCGGACCGGCCGCCTCCTCGCTGTCCGCGCGGGCCGCCTCCTCGCCGTCCGGCAGCTCCAGGTAGAGGACCTCGTCGTCGATCCACGGCGCCGCGGCGGCCAGCCGGTCGCCGAAGCGGGGCCCGGCCAGGACCTGGCGGTACAGGAAGGGCGCCTGGTCGATGGAGAAGTAGAGCGAGCTGGCGCCGCCGGTCCGCAGGGTCTCCAGGTCGAGCCCGACCGGGATCACCGTCAGGTCGCCGCCGCCCAGCAGCGTCCGGTCCCGGGAGCCCTGCACCAGGGCGGACCCGATGGAGAGGAGGGCGACGGTGACGCCGACGCCCAGGGCGTAGCCCGCCAGCAGGAGCAGGCTGCGGCCGGGACGGTGGCGCAGGGAGCGGAGGACCAGGCGGCGGATCACGGCCTGGCCTCCGGCTCGAAGCGTCCGTCCACCAGCTCCAGGCGCCGGGAGGCGACGCCGGCCAGCTCCAGGTCGTGGGTGGCCACGACCACGGCCGTCCCGTCGTCGGCCAGCTCGCGGAACAGCTCCAGGAGGCCCCGGCCCGTGGCCCGGTCCAGCTCGCCGGTGGGCTCGTCCGCCAGCACCAGGGCCGGCCGGTTGGCCAGGGCCCGGGCCACGGCCACCCGCTGGCGCTGTCCGCCGGACAGCTCCCCGGGCCGGTGGCCGGCCCGGTCGGAGAGGCCCACCCGCGCCAGCAGCGCGTCGGCCCGGCCTCGGCGCTCCCGCCGGCCGGCGCCGGCCTCCGCCATGGGGAGCTCCACGTTCTCCCGGGCCGTGAGCATCGGCAGCAGGTGGAAGCGCTGGAAGACCAGCCCGACGGTCCGGAGGCGGAGCCGGGCCCGGGCCTCGGAGGACAGGGCGGCCGGGTCCGTCCCGGCCAGCGTGACCTGGCCGCGGGTGGGGATGTCCACGGCCCCCAGCACGTGCAGGAGCGTGGATTTGCCCGAGCCGCTGGGGCCGGTGACGGCCAGGAAGTCGCCCGCCTTCACCTCCAGCTCGAGACCGCGCAGGGCGTGGACGTCCTCCCCCTTCATCCGGTAGGTGCGGTGCACGTCCCGGGCGACGACGACGGGGCGGTCGCCGTCGCCGCCGGGCTCGCGCCGGTCGGTCGCCGGGGAACGCCTCACGGCTCCTCCCGGTGCAGGGTCTCGGCCACCGGCAGGCCGGCGGCCCGCCAGGCGGGGACCAGCGCCGCCGCCAGCCCCACGCCCAGCACGGCGGCCCATCCCAGGGCCAGGTCGCCCGGCGTCAGGACGAAGAAGCGGACCGCCCGGGGCAGGCCGGGCAGGTCCGAGAGGATGCCCTCCAGCCAGCCGGCCGTGAGCACGCCGAGGCCGAGCCCCGCCAGCCCGCCCACCGAGCACAGGAGCAGGCTCTCCAGCGCCAGGCCGGCCAGGATGTGGCGTCGGGAGACGCCCACGGCCCGCAGGGCAGCCAGCGTCCCCACCCGCTCCGAGACCGAGACGGCCATGATGGTGCCCACCAGGAGGCCGGTCGTGACGAGGCTCACCGAGCCCAGGATCAGCGCCAGCTGGCGGAAGTAGGAGAGCCGCTGTCGGGCTCGCTCCACCAGCCGACCGGCCGAGAGGGCCCGGGCCCCGACGAGCCGGCGATCCAGGGCCCGCGCGTTCGCGTCGGCCGATGTCCCCGGGGCCGTGCGGACCATGAAGAAGGAGACGCGGTCGCGTCGGCCCGTGAGCCGCTGGAGGGCCCCCAGGGGGACGGCGACGGGCCGCTCCTCCCGGGAGGCGTACAGGAACTCGGCCGTGCCGACGACGACGAAGCTCCTCCCTCCGGCCCCGCCCAGCGACCGCCCGGGCGCGAGGCGGAGCGTGTCGCCCCGGACGATCCCGGCGGCCGACGCCGTCCCGCTCCCCACCACGGCCTCCCCGTCGGACCGCGGTTCGCGGCCCTCCATCAGCCGGTAGACGCCCTGCTCGCCGGGGTCCACGCCCAGCACGAAGAGGCGGAGGGGGTCGGCGACGGACTCCGCAGGGTTCCCGGGGGCGTCCGTGCCGCCCCCGGCACCCGCCCCGGGGCCCGAGCCGTTCGGCGCGTCCCGCGCCTCCGCCAGGAGGTTCGCCCCCAGGACGGGTGCGACGCCCTCCACCCCGGGCCCGGCGGCCAGCAGCCTTCGGAGGCTGTCCGCCCCGGGAAGGGTCGCGTCGGTGTCGAAGGGGAGGGTGCCGGCGGGCGTGATCCGCACCCCGTAGCCCCGGGCGCCGAGGAGCTCGTTGAAGCTGCGTTGGATCCCTCCCCCCAGCATGAGCATGTCCACCAGCATGGCGGTGGCCACGGCCACGCCGGCCGCGGCCAGCGCCGTGCGGAGGGGGTGCCGGGCCAGCTCCCGCCGAGAGACGCGCCACAGCACGGCTACCGCTCCGCCTCGGCGAGGGGATCCAGGGCCAGCAGGTGCAGCGCGGCCGCCAGCCCGGCGGCGAGCCCCAGGACGACGGCCAGGGCCAGGACGACGGCCACCGTGTCGGGCGTGACGACCGAGAAGGTGAGGGCGGTGTCGTAGACGTCCCGGTAGTGTCGGTTGATGACCTCGGAGGCGACCCGACCCACGCCCAGCCCCAGCAGGCCGCCCAGCACGGCCACGCCGCCGGCCTCCAGGACCAGCCAGCCGAGGAGCGTGCGCCGCGACAGCCCCACGAGCCGGAGGGCCGCCACCTCGGTGCGGCGCTCCTGGACCTTGAGGATCATGATGCAGGCGAGGAACACCGATCCCGCCACGAGCGTGATGAGGCCGATGGCCCGATGGAAGCGCTCCACCACCTGGAAGAGGGTCGAGCTCTCCTCGGCCACCTCCCGTGTGGGGACCACGCGGGCGCCCGGCAGCAGGCCGGCCAGCTCCTCCGCCGCCGGGCCGGGGGGCACGCCGTCGCGGAGGCGTACCGAGAAGCGGTCCACCTCGCCCTCGCGCCCGGCCAGCCGGGCCAGGTGGGGCAGGTGGAGGAGGACCCGGGGTCGGTCGGCCTCCAGGCGGGCCGGGTCGGGGGGCGGCCGGAAGAGCCCCGCGACGGCGGCGGGACAGCCCCGGCCGTCCGGCTCGGAGCGGAGGCCGACCGTGTCGCCCGGGGCCAGCCCCCGGTCCCGGCCGAACCCCTCCTCGACGAGCACCTCCAGATCGGGTGGGCAGCGCGGCGGCCGCTCGATGGCGGCCGCCCCCTCCTGGCCCGCCGCCCCTCCCGCCGGGAGCCCCACGAGGAGAAGGACGAGGGCGGCGAGGACCGCGGCGGGCATGTCCCGCACCGGGGTGGATGCGTCCGCCGGCCGGGCAGGGACGAGGGGGGAGTCGGCGGACTGCGGCGTGGCGTCCATCGGGGGTCCCGAGGCGGTGCAAGTTCCGGCCCGACGCCGTCCCCGCCGACGGGGGGCGGCGGGGCGATCGCAGGACGAGACTGGCGCGCGTCGCCCGGATCTTGCACCTTTAGGACACGGCTCGGGCGATTCCCCCATCCCGGAACCTTTTCGGGTGGCTGGGAGTTGGACCCGATGCCCGCCGGCTCGAGCCCGAGCCCGGACCGCCTCGTGGGCGGCTTCCCGCAGGTGGGCACCCTCCTGCCAGTGGCACTTCCGCTCCTCCCGCCGAGCAGGCCGAGCGCGTGGGGGAAGTGTGGCGGGAGCCCTTGAATCGGCCAGTCAGCAGCCCATGACCTCCGGGTCCGCCCGAAGGCGCCGCTTCGCGCACCGGGCGGGTCCGTCACGTTCACCTGGAGCAGGAAAACATCGTGTCTGACGTTGCGACCGACACGTCGTTGGGTGTGCTCGAGCTTCTCGGGAGCGGCGCGGGATTCCTCCGCCGCCCCGAAGCCGGCTACCTCCCCAGCGACGACGACATCTACGTTCATCAGAACGTCATCCAGAAATTCGACCTCCGGACCGGCGACGAGCTGGCCGGCGAGGTCGGCAACCCCCCCTCCAAGGGCAAGAGCCCGCCGCTCCGGAGGCTGACGGCCGTCAACGGCGTCCCTCCCGAGAACGTCGGCCGACGACCCGACTTCAGCCGGCTCAGCGCCCAGCACCCCGACGAGCAGTACATGCTGGAGTGCGGGCTGAAGCGGCAGGGGAGCCGCGACTACACGAACCGGATCATCGACCTCTTCTGTCCCCTGGGGAAGGGCCAGCGGATGCTCATCGTGGCGCCGGCCAAGGCCGGCAAGACCATGGTGCTGCAGGCCATCGCCGAGGGGATCGTGACCAACGCGCCGGACACCCGGCTGCTGATCCTGCTGGTGGACGAGCGGCCGGAGGAGGTCACGGAGATGGAGAACACCGGCTTCGGAGAGGTGGTCTCCTCGAGCTTCGACTACCCGGCCGAGCGCCACACCTCGGTGGCCGAGATCACCCTGGAGCGGGCGCGCCGCTGGGTCGAGATGGGGGAGGACGTGGTGCTGGTGCTGGACTCCATCACCCGCCTCGCCCGGGCCTACAACACCGTGGAGGACGGGACGGGCAAGACCCTGTCCGGCGGCCTCGACGCCGCGGCCCTCGAGAAGCCGAAGCGCTTCTTCGGCAGCGCCCGGAACATCGCGGAGAAGGAGGGGGGCGGCTCCCTGACGATCATCGGCACGGCGCTGGTGGACACCGGCTCCCGGATGGACGACGTGATCTTCGAGGAGTTCAAGGGGACCGGCAACAGCGAGCTGGTGCTGAGCCGCGACCTGGCCGAGCGCCGGATCTACCCCGCCATCGACCTCCAGGGCAGCTCCACGCGGCGCGAGGAGCTCCTCCTCTCGGAGGACGCCCTGAAGCTGGCCCGCGCCATGCGCCGGGAGCTGAGCGACTCCTCTCCCGTGCAGGCCATGACCGACGTCCTGGCGCTCATGAAGCAGAGCGAGTCGAACCAGGAGATGCTGGACAAGCTGAAGGCGCGGCTCTAGGCGCCGCGGCCGGGCCGTCGGCCGTCTGGCCGGGCTGGACCCGCCGCGACGGACCGGCCTCAGGTCCCGTCGCCGGCCTCAGGTCGTGTCGCCCGCCTCCTCCTCGACGCCGTAGCGGGCCTTCATCCGCCGCACGTAGTGGATGACCTCCCAGGCGGCGGCCTCCAGCAGACCCAGCTCCCGCCGGTCCAGGTCGGCCCGCAGGAAGAGGCTCCGGAAGCTCCGCATCTTGGGGCCCGGATCGATGCCGTGGAAGAAGCCCATCGTCTCCATGGCCTCCTCCCACACCCCGAAGAACTCCTCCAGCTCCTCGGCCGTGGCGGAGGGCGCCTCCCGATCCTTGCTGGGTGAGAGGTCCCGCGACGCCAGCTCCTCCTCCCGGCGCGCCGCCCGCCGCATCTCGTAGAATACGAGGAGCGCGGCGTGGGCCAGGTTCAGCGACGGGTGGTCCGGGTCGGAGGGGATGGAGAGGAGCTCGTGGCAGAGGTCCAGCTCCTCGTTGGTGAGCCCCCGGTCCTCCGGGCCGAAGACCAGCGCCACCACGCCCTCCCCGGACCGGGCCAGCAGCTCAGGGGCGGCCTCCTCCGGGGTGCTCCAGTCGCGGGGATGGGCGCGGCGGCGGGCCGTCGTGCCCACCACCCGGACCGCGTCGGCGACGGCGTCCTCCAGGGTGTCGTGGTGCTCGGCGGCCTCGATCACGTCGCCGGTCCCGTGGGCCACCCCCTCCAGCCGGTAGGCGTCCCACTCGCCCGGCTCGACCACCCGGAGCCGGGAGAGCCCCATGTTCTTCATCGCCCGGATGACCAGGGCGATGTTCACGAGGTCCCGGGGACGGTGGAGGACGACGACGAGGCGGTCGAGGGGCTGGCTCATGGCGGGGCCAAGGTAGGGTCGCCGGAGGCGGAGGGTCCAGGCCGCCGGCGCCGCCCGAGGGGGGCCGACCGCCGGGGCGGCACGGCGGGCATGCGGGCCTGGCCCGGCGGTCTCGCGGTCTCCGGCTCGCCGGAGGAGGCGGGAGCGAACGCATGGCACCCGGAACCCGCCGAGCGGCGGGGCGTATCTCGTTGATGCACGTGGGGGCAGGGCGGTCGCGCCGGGGCCGGTCGCCCGTTGACAGGGTTCGGGGCCCGGCGTAGAATCGGATCGTCCGGAGTCGTGCCCGCGGGGTGCGGCTCCTTTTTTCGCCTCGCGCCGGATCCCACGCGGGTGTAGCTCAGCTGGCAGAGCGTCTGCTTGCCATGCAGAAGGTCGCC
>CAZSKS010000063.1:0-14477 GCA_964607465.1 uncultured Gemmatimonadota bacterium
GGCCCCCCGTCGTCGGTCGCCTCGCCGGAGGCGCCCCTCTCCCGGTCCGCCTCCGTCCGCTCCCGGTCCACCGCGCCCCTCTCCCGGTCCGCCTCCGCCCGCTCCCGGGCCTTCATCTGCTCCCAGTCCGGCGCCTCCTCGGCGTCGCCGTACACGTGCGGGTGGCGCTCCCGCATCTTGGCCTCCAGCCGGCGGACCACCGCGGGGCCGTCGAAGGCGCCCCGCTCCTCGGCCAGTACGACCTGGAAGGCCACGTTCAGCAGCAGGTCCCCCAGCTCGCCGGACAGCTCGTCGTCGTCCCCGGCCAGCACGGCGTCGGCGGTCTCGTGGGCCTCCTCCAGCAGGTAGGGACGGAGGCTGCGGGGGGTCTGTCGCGCGTCCCAGGGGCAGTGGGTCCGGAGGTGGCGCACGAGGGCCAGGACCCGGCCGAGCAGCTCGTCCCCGACCCGGGCCCGGGCGGCGTGATCCGGGACGTCGGGATCCCGTTCGGTCGGGGAGTCGCGGCTCGTCTCGGGATCGTCGGGTCGGTGGGGGTCCATGGGCCGGACATGGTAGGCCGCCCCCACCCTCCCGGCAATTGCCGGAGGCGTCCCCGGGCGCCCTCTTGAAATGAATTTCGAGAGGGCTGCGAAGCTCCCCGGAGTGCCTCCGCTCCCTCCCGACCTATCGTAGCCGACGCCGGACGCCTATGGTTCGGCCCGATCACGGAGAGTGCTCGAGAGTCCGCTTGTGAGGCGGGTTCTCGGCGCCTTACGCTGTGGGGAGACAGGCGACTCGATGACGGCGTCAACAGGGGAGAGGTCAACAGGGGAGACGCGGCGTGCCTGGGTCGAGGTCGACCCGGAGGCGCTGCGGCGCAACTACCGGCGCCTCGAGGAGCGAGTCGGTCCCGGGACGGGGCTGGTCCCGATGCTCAAGGCGGACGGCTACGGGCTGGGGGTGGGAACCGCCGCGGCGGTGCTCTCCTCGCTCGGACCGTGGGGATTCGGCGTGGCCACCACGGACGAGGCCGCCGAGCTCCGGGGGCTGGGCTGGCAGGGGCGGCTCGTCGTATTCACGCCCTGCGCTTCCCTGGACGGTTCGGCGATCGTACGCCTGGGCGCGGAGCCTGCGATCTCGAGCCTGGACGCTCTCCGGGCGTTCGGCGAGGCGGCCGGGGACGCCGGGGGCGGCCGCCGCCTGCCGGTTCATCTGGAGGTGGACACCGGCATGGGCCGTGCAGGCCTCGTGGCCCGCCGGCGGGAGCGCTGGATTCCCGAGGTGGCCCGGGCCCTGGAGGACCGGCCGCTGGAGCTGGCGAGCACCTTCACGCATTTTCACTCGGCCGAGACGGACGAGGCCGCCACGACGGCCCAGGCGGAGGAGCTGCGGGCGACGGTGAAGGAGATGAGGGCCGCCGGCGTGGACCCGGGCCTCGTCCACCTCTCCAACAGCGCGGCGGTGCTGCGGCACCCGGAGCTCGCGGCGGACCTGGTCCGTCCGGGCATCTACCTGTACGGGGGAGGCGGCGGGGAGCCGGTGGCGTCGGTGCGGGCCCGGATCCTGGACGTGCGCGAGGTCCCGGAGGGCCACACCGTCAGCTACGGGGCGCTCCACCGGACGTCGGCGCCGGCACGGCTCGCCACGCTGGGAGTGGGGTACGGGGACGGGCTGCGGCGGGAACTGTCCGACCGGGGCAGCGCCCTGGTGGCGGGCCGGCGGGTGCCGATCCGCGGGGCGGTGTGCATGGACGTCACCGTCGTGGAGGTGACCGACGTCCCGGAGGCCCGGGCCGGCACGGTGGCCACCCTGCTCGGGCGGGACGGCGAGGCGGAGATCGGGCTGGACGAGGTGGCCGAGACGTGCGGGACGATCCCGTACGAGATCCTGACCGGGCTCGGCCGGCGCCTGCCGCGGATTCGGCGGGACGAGATCGACAGCGCGGATCGAGGAGAAGATGTCGCTTGACGCGGAGGAGCAGGAGCTGGTGGACAGGGCACGACAGGCGCGGGACGCGGCCTACGCCCCCTACTCCGACTTTCTCGTCGGGGCGGCCCTCGAGGCCGACGACGGACGTATCTACGCCGGATGCAACGTGGAGAACGCCTCATATCCGGTGGGGATGTGTGCCGAGCAGGCCGCCCTGGGGGCGGCCGTGACGGACGGCGCCCGCACGTTCCGACGGCTCGCGCTGGCGGTCGCCGGTTCCTCCCCCGCCTCCCCCTGCGGCCGCTGCCGGCAGGCGCTGGCGGAGTTCGGAACGGACCTGGCGGTGGTCAGCGTGGGGCAGGACGGCGAGGTCCGGCGCTGGAGGCTCGAGGGGCTGCTGCCCGACAGCTTCGGCCTGGATCGGGAGCGCCGGGACGGGAAGCCGACGGCGGACGCGAGGCTGGACGGGGAGAGGACGGGGCGGAGCGGATGACGGCGTCGGGCCTCCGCACAGTCGAGGCGGGCCTCCTGGCCGTCCTCGTGCCGGCCGCGGTCCTGGCCGCCGGCGCCTGCACCGAGGACGCCCTGACGGGCCCGGGCCCCGAGGGCGACGAGGGGGCGGAGACGGTGGAGCTCGTGGTCTCCGCCGGGGAGATGGTCCAGTGGAGGGACACGACCTTCTCCGGGTTCGCCCTCCCGCTGGACGCGGGGTTCCTCCTGGCCGCCGATCCGCAGGACAGCACCACCGATCTCCGTGCGCGCAGCCTCCTCAAGTACCGCACGGTGCCGGACTCGGTGGAGATCGACAGCGTGAACGTGGCCATCGACTCCTTCGTCTCCGCCGAGCTGCGCTTGAGCCTGGACACGGCCCGCTCCCGGGTGCCCGACCCGGGCGTCCGGCTCCGTCTCTTCGGCCTGGCACGCCCCTTCACGGCCACCGAGGTGACGTGGGAGCAGGCGGCCGAGGGGGAGGCCTGGTCGTCCCCCGGCGGAGACCTGGGCCGGGAGCTGGGCAGCCTGGACCTCGAGGGGGTTCCGGACAGCGTCCTGGCCGACACCCTGGTCGTGCCCGTCCAGGGGGAAGGGGTGGCGGACTCGCTCCTCTCGTCCTGGCAGCAGGGGAACGGCGACAACGGTGCCGCCCTCCTGGTGGAGGGGCCGGGGGCGAGGCTGCGGTTCGACCGGGCCGACCTGCGCCTGCGAGCGCGCCCGGTGGACCGTGATACGACGGTGGAGCTGACGGTGCTGGCGGTCCTGGGCAACGACCGGAGCACCTTCATCCACGATCCGCCCCAGCCCCCCGTGGGCGACGGGCTGCGGCTGGGCGGCCTGCCCGCCCACCGGGCGTACATGACCTTCGTCCCCCCGGACACGGTGAACGGCCTCCGCCTGCTGGGCGCGACCATCAACCGTGCGGAGCTGGTCTTCCGGCCGGCGACGGCGCCGGACCCGCCGTTCGCCCTGGACCAGCAGGTGAGCACGGACGCCGTGGAGCTGATCAGCGATCCCTTCGAGCTGGGCGTGAAGACGCCCATCGGGCCGTCGCTCGGCACCCAGACGAGCGCGGTCCTCACGCCGGACTCGCTGGCCGCCGGCCGGGATTTCCGCATCGCCTTCACGGGCCTCATGCGCCGCTGGGCAGCGGCACCCGACTCCTTCGGGGTGTTTCGCCTGGGCCTCCGGCTCCAGCCGGACGGCCAGACGCTGAACTTCTGGGAGTTCGGCTCGGTGGAATCGGCGCCGGACCGACGGCCCTTCCTGCGGCTGGTCGTGACGCCGCCCTCCGACTTCGACCAGCCGTGAGCGGACGCGACCGGAGCGGCCCGCGAGCGGCCGTGGCCCTGGCGGCGGCGCTCCTGCTGTCCCTCACCCTGCCGGCGGCCGCGGCGGGCCAGGAGGGCGGGGAGGCGCCGTCGACGCCCTTCACGGCGGCGGGCCTGGGCTATCCGACGCCGCCGGTGGACGCCCGGGCCGCCGCCCTGGGCGGGGTGGGGGTCGGGCTGCTGGGCGAGACCTTCAGCGTCCGGAACCCGGCGGACCTGGTCGGATTCTCGGACGCCTCCATGGGCATCTCAGCGGCACCCGAGGGGGTGACGGTCCGGGGAGCCGGGGCGGAGGAGTCCTCGGGACGGGGCCGCTTGTCGGTGATCCGGGCCGTGGTGCCCCTCGGCCGGTGGCGCGCCTCCCTCGGGTTCGCCAGCGAGCTGGACCAGGACTGGAGCTTCCGGGACACCGACACGCTCCGGATCTCCACGGGGAGCTTTCCCTTCGAGGAGCGCCGGGAGAACGACGGGGGCGTCAGCACCATCGACGTGTCCCTCGCCCGTGAGGTGGGTCCGCTCTCCCTGGGAATCTCCTATCAGAGGCTTACCGGGCAGCTCCGGCAGGCCCTGGTCCGCCGGTTCGAGATCTCGGTGGACAGCGCCGTGGCGGCCCCCAACCGGGTCGACCAGAAGCAGGTCTGGAGCTACGGGGCCCATCGCCTCCGGGCGGGCGCCGGGCTCGAGATCGGCGATCGGGTGCGGGTGAGCGGCGCCTACACCTGGACGGGCGACCTGGAGGCGGAGGCCGACAGCGTGGGGCGGCGTCGGACCTTCGCCATGCCCGCGTCGGCCTCGGCGGGGGCCAGCGGGCGGCTCTCCGACGAGTGGCTCGTGTCGGTGGGCGGCGGCTGGCAGGACTGGTCGGTGACCTCGTCCGACATGCGGGAGGGCCGGGCCCGCGAGAGCCTCTGGGGCGGGGGCGGCGTCGAGTTCTCGGGGTGGGCGATCGGCTCCTTCGACCTGGACCTGCGGGCCGGGGGCCGGTACGCCGAGCTGCCCTTCGTCCGTCCGGGGAGCGAGCCGGCCGAGGAGAGGGCCCTCACCCTGGGCGTGGGCTCCACCTTCGCCCGGGGACGGGCGGCCCTGGACTTCGGCCTCGAGATCGGCTCGCGGGGGGACTTCCCTGCGACGGGGATGGAGGAGAGCTTCACCCGCTTCACCTTCAGCGCATCGATACAGCAGTAGGCGGCGGCGCAGCCGTAGAAGGTGGCGGCGCAGCCGTCGGCGGCCGCACGCGGCGCCCCGCGGGGCCGGGGCGGGCCGCCGGGCTGGAATCGCCCCGGATCTCCCCCCATCTTACGTGCCGGCGCGGACCCTCCGCGCCGTGACGCTCGGTTGACGCCCCTCACGACACTGTTCGAGCCAGGCACATGACGGATCTGGTCCAGCTCCGCAGGCCCGACGAAGCTCCGGACGGCGATCCGGGCGGCGCCCCGGAGGGTCCCGGCGGCCGTGTGGACGGAGGCTCGCCGGGAGACGGGCGGTCCGGGAACGGCCGTACGGGGGATCGTACGGGTCGGGGGCGGGCCGCGGCCCGCAGCCCGGTGCGGCCGGTGAGCCGGAAGGTCTACATCGAGACCTACGGCTGCCAGATGAACATCAACGACACCGAGCTGATGGCGGGCGTCCTGTCCGACGCCGGCTACCTCCGGGTCGGGGAGCCGGAGCGGGCCGACGTCATCCTGGTCAACACGTGCGCGGTCCGCGAGCACGCCGAGCGGCGGGTGCGGGGCCGGATCGGCCAGCTCCAGAAGTACCGGGAGGACGCGTCCGACCTGGTCCTGGGCGTGACCGGGTGCATGGCCCAGCGGATCGGGGACGAGCTGGTGGCGCTGGACGGCGTCGACCTGGTGGCGGGTCCGGACGCCTACCGGGGGCTGGGCCGGCGCATCGAGGCGATCCGGTTCGGGGATCGACCCCGGGGGCAGGAGCTCCTCGAGCTGGACGCCACCGAGAACTACGAGGGCATCGAGGCGATCCGGGGGGAGGGCGTCACGGCGTGGATCACCGTCCAGCGGGGCTGCGACCACCGCTGCACCTTCTGCATCGTCCCGTACGTCCGGGGCGGGGAGAAGAACCGGGAGCCGGACGCGATCCTCTCCGAGGCCCGGGAGGCTGTCCGGCGGGGCTACACGGAGGTGACCCTGCTGGGTCAGACCGTGAACTCCTATCGCCGGGACGGCTGGGGCTTCGCGCGGCTGCTGCGGGCAGTGGCGCGGGTGGACGGCCTCCGGCGCGTGCGCTTCACCTCGCCCCACCCGAACGACGTGACCCCGGAGCTGCTGGAGGTGATGGCCGCGGAGCCGTCCGTGTGCCGCCAGCTTCACCTGCCGGTGCAGTCCGGATCGGATCACGTCCTGAAGCGTATGGTGCGCCGCTACACGGCGGAGGAGTTCCTGGAGAAGGTCCGGATGACGCGGGAGTCGGTCCCGGGCATCGCGCTGAGCACCGACGTCATCGTCGGCTTCCCCGGCGAGGGCGAGGAGGACTTCCGGGCGACCATGGACCTCATGCGGGAGGTCCGCTTCGACGACGCCTTCCTCTACCGGTTCTCCCCCCGCGACGGGACGCCCGCCACCCGCTTCCCGGAGGAGGACTTCGTGGCGGACGAGGTGGCCCAGCGACGGCTGGAGGAGATCATCGAGCTCCACCGGGGGATCCAGCGGGAGATCAACGAGTCCGAGGTGGGCGCGGTCCGCGAGGTCCTCGTGGAGGACGAGGCGAAGAGCGACGGTGACGTCCTGGGGCGGACGGAGTCGAACAAGGTGGTGGCCTTCCCCGGCCGGGAGGAGGAGATCGGCCGCTACCTGGAGGTCCGTCTGGAGGAGACCACCGGGGCCACCTTCCGGGGGGAGCGGGTGGCGTGAAGGGGAGCTGGATCCGCGCGGCCAACTTCGTGGTGCTGGTGGCGGGGGCGACGGCCTTCGCCGCGCTGAACGGCGGGCAGCGGGTCCGGATCGACCTGGGGCTGATGACCCTGGAGAGGGTGTCGGTTCCGATCCTGGTCTTCGTCTCCGTCGTGGTGGGCATGGCCATCTGCATCCTGGCCGGCGCCCGGGCCGACCTTCGGAATCGGCGCCGGATGCGCCGCTACCGGGAGCTGCGCGAGGAGGACTGAGCCGGGCCGGGAGGCCCTGACCGGCTGGCCGCGGTCCGGCCGGGGCCGGTACTGCTGGTCGGTGTCGCCGTGCTGGCCGGCGACCTGGCCGGCCTGGCCGCCGCCGGGTCCTCCGTGCCGGCCTCCCTCCCCCTGGCCCTGGCGGGCGTCGCCCTCCTGCTGGCCGCGGTCCTTCGCGGTGGCCTCCCGACCCGTCCGTCCGCTCCCTCCGCTGCACCCGCCGCGTACGCCGGCGCGTCTTCCGGCGCCGGGCCCTCGACAGCGGCCGCTCGCCTTCCGCTGACGCTGCTGCTGGCCGTCTGCCTGGCGGCCGGCGCCTCGGCCGGGCTGCGGGCGGGCCGCTCGGCCGGCTCCGCGTGCACGGCCCGGCTGGTCTCGGGTCAGGCGGTGGAGGCGCGGGGCGTCGCCGGGCGGTCGCTGGGGGCGACGGCGGGCGTCGCGGGATCGACGGCACGGGCGGTCCGCCCGGGCCGGGGCCGCCGCCGGCTGGAGCTGCACGAGGTGGAGATCCGGGCCGAAGGCCGGAGCTGCGTCGTGCCCCGGCTCACGGCGCGGGTGCCGGCGCCGGCGGCCGAGTTCGACGCGGGGACACGGGTGGAGGTCCGCGGCCGGTGGTGGGCCTGGCGCCGGGGCGGTCCCCCGAGGCCGCCGGAGCGGCGGGGGTTCCTTCGGGGCGAGGAGGTGCGGGCGGCGACCGGGGCCGAGGGGGCCGCGGCCGGCGCCGGAGACGACCCGGACCGACCGTCCGGGGCCCGCACGGGGGCCCGGGCCGGCGGCGGGGCGGGGTGGCGACTGGCGCTGCGCTCGGCGGCCGCCGGACGGCTGGCCGCCCGCCTGCCTCCCGACGTGGCGCCGGTGGCGGTGGCCCTCACGCTGGCCGACCGCTCGGGCCTGGATCCGGTTGTGAGCCGGCGGTTCGCCGACGCCGGGCTCGCCCACCTCCTGGCGGTCTCCGGGCTCCACGTGGGCCTGCTGGGCGGAGCGCTCCTCTGGATCCTGGCCCGGGTCGTCCCGTCCGCCGGGCCCCGGCACGCCCTCGCCGCGGTCCTGATCGGGGGCTACGTGCTGCTGCTGGGGGTGCCGGCCTCGGCCTTCCGGGCCGGCCTGCTCTTCGCCGGGTGGTGTGCCGCCCGGGTGCGGGGGAGCCCCGTCCGGGTGACCGAGCTGCTGGGCGCGGCCGCGGCCGCCGGCGTCCTGGCCGACCCCCTGGCGCCCCTGGGGCCGGGCTTCCAGCTGTCGTTCGGCGGCTTCAGCGGCCTGCTGCTGGGCGACGCGCTGGCCCGCCGGGGGCTGGAGGCCGCCCGGCGGCGGGGACGGCTCCGGGGCCGTCGGATCGGACGTATGGTGCGGGCGGTGGCGGCCGGCGCGGGGGCGGTGCTCCTCACGGCCCCGGCCGCGGCCGCCCACTTCGGCCGCACGGCCCCCGTCGCCGTGGCCTCCAACTTCGTGGGCGTGCCGCTGACGGGCCTGGCCTTGGCCGGCCTGGGCGGGGCCCTGTCGCTGCCCGGCCTGGCGGGATCGCTGGCCGGGGAGGGGGCGGCAGGGGCCCTGCGGCTCCTTCTGCGGGCCGTGGACCTGTTCGCCCGGGTCCCGGGAGGGCACGCGGCGGTGGTGGCGCCCTCGCCGGCCTTCTGGCCGGCCGCCGCCCTGGTGCTCGTCGCCGCCGTGCGGGTGGCGGCGGGGGCGGCCCTCCGGCGGGCGGCGCTGCCCCTGGGGGCCGGCGCGGCGCTGGGGCTGGCGGGGCCCAGCCTGCTGGCGATGGGGAGCGGCGGGCACGCGCTGCTGTGCCAGCTGGACGTGGGGCAGGGCGACGCGGCGGTCGTCCGAACCCGAGGGGGACACTGGATCGTGCTGGACGCGGGCCCCGGCGGCCGGGGTCGGGACGCCGGCCGGGAGGTCGTCGTCCCCTTCCTCCGGGCCCGCGGGGCCCGATCGGTGGAGCTGCTGGTCCTCTCCCATCCCCACCTGGACCACGTCGGCGGGATGACCTCCCTGCTGCAGGGCCTGCCGGTGGAGCGCATCCTGGACGCCGGGAACCCGCTGCCCAGCCGGCCCTACGCGGACGTGCTCGACGCCGTGGAGGAGGAGGCCGGCGACTGGCTGCCGGCCCGGGCCGGGGACCGTCTCCGGGTGGACGGCGTGGAGGTCCTGGTCCTGGCGCCGGCGGGCCGGGCGGACGGCCGGCCCCGCTGGGAGGCGGAGCCGGAGGACGCCAACGAGGCCAGCGTGGCCGTGCGGGTGCGGCTGGCCCCGGGCTTCGCCTACCTGAACACCGGAGACGCCGGGGTGGCGGAGGAAGCCGGAATCCTGGCACGGTGGCCGGCCGACAGCGTGCGCGGTATCGTGATGAAGGCCGGCCACCACGGCAGCCGCACCTCGGGGAGCACGGCCTGGCTGGCGGCGGTCCGTCCCCGGCTCGTGGTGGTGTCGGCGGGAGCCGGAAACCGATACGGTCATCCTCACCCGGAGGCGCTGGAGCGCCTGCGGGAGGCGGACATCGAGCGGGTCTGGCGCACCGACCGGGCCGGAACGCTGTGCCTGGAGGTGCGGGCCGACGGCCGGTGGCGGGTCCGGGGCGAGGAGCGCTGGCGGACGCCGCACGGACGGACGGCGCACGGACGGACGCCGGGGCCCGGAGCCGCGGCGCCCGGTCGATCCGACGCCGCCAGCGCCGGCGAGCCCGGAGCGCGGCCGCCGGCAGAGCCCGATCCGCCCGACGGCGCGAGATCTCGAACCCACCTTCACCCGACAGGGAGGCGTCCTTGGACCGGTCCGTCGTCACGCTGAACCGCTTCATCGTCGAGCAGGAGCGGAAGCATCCGCGGGCGACGGGAAGCTTCTCCGACCTGCTGCAGGACCTCACGCTGGCGGCCAAGCTGGTGCATCGGGCGGTGACCCGGGCCGGCCTGGTGGCCGACGACATCCTGGGGGAGACGGGGGACCGCAACGTCCACGACGAGCGGGTGAAGAAGCTGGACGCCTACGCCCACGAGGTGATGGTGGCCGCCATGGACCACGGCGGCCACCTGTGCGTCATGGGCTCGGAGGAGGCCGAGGGGCTGGTCCCCATCCCCGAGCGGTTTCCCCTGGGCGAGTACGTCCTCCTCTTCGACCCCCTGGACGGGAGCACGAACATCGACGCCAACATCTCGGTGGGCACGATCTTCTCGATCCATCGGCGGGTCTCCGATCCGGGCGACGGCGCGGAGCCGGGGGGGCTGGCCGACTGCCTCCAGGCCGGCCATCGGCAGCTGGCGGCGGGCTACGTCCTGTACGGCTCGTCCACGATGCTGGTCTACACCACCGGTGACGGCGTCCACGGCTTCACGCTGGACCCCTCGCTGGGCGAGTTCGTCCTCTCCCACCCCGACATCCGGATGCCGGAGCCGGGCCGACGCATCTACTCGGTCAACGAGGGGCACCGGGCCGGCTGGGACGAGGGACAGCGGGCCCTGGTGGAGCGGCTGAAGGACGGCGACGGCGGGGGGGACGACGGCTTCACCGGGCGCTACGTGGGCTCCATGGTGGCCGACGTGCACCGGACCCTGCTCTACGGCGGCCTCTTCATGTACCCGGCCAGCGACGGCTCCCCCTCGGGGAAGCTGAGGCTGCTGTACGAGGCGGCCCCGATGGCGCGGGTGGTGGTGGAGGCGGGGGGCGCGGCCACCGACGGGCGTCGGCCGATCCTGGAGATCGAGCCGGAGGAGCTGCACCAGCGCACGCCCCTCTACCTGGGCAACCGCGACTACGTCGACCTGGCCCGCGGCTACCTGGACGGGGAGACGGGATGATCGTCGTGACCGGAGGCGCCGGCTTCGTCGGCACGAACGTCGTGGAGGCCCTGGAGGCGCGCGGGCGCGCCGACCTCCTGGTCGTGGACGACGTCGGCGACAGCGGCAAGTGGCGGCACCTGGCCGGCCGGGACATCCGCGGCTATGTGCACCGCGACGACCTGTGGGACTGGCTGGACGCCCGGCCGGACGCGCCGCTGGAAGCGGTGATCCACCTGGGGGCCTGCACCGACACCACCGAGGAGGACTTCGACTACCTGACCCGGGTGAACACCGACTACTCCCGGCGCCTGTGGCGGACGTGCGCCGAGCGCCGCGCCGCCTTCGTGTGGGCCAGCAGCGCCGCCACCTACGGGGACGGCTCCCGGGGCTTCTCCGACCGGCGGGACGGCCCCGGGGAGCTGGCCGAGCTCGAGCCGCTGAACCCGTACGGCCTCTCCAAGCACCTCTTCGACCTGTGGGCGCTGCGGCGGGTGGTGGACGACGGCGGACCGACGCCCCCCCGATGGGCGGGCCTCAAGTTCTTCAACGTCTACGGGCCGCACGAGGAGCACAAAGGACGGATGGCCAGCTACGTCTACCAGGCGCTGCTGCAGGCCCGCCGGACCGGCCGGGTCCGGCTCTTCCGCTCCGAGCGTGCCGACGTGGCGGACGGCGAGCAGAAGCGGGATTTCGTCTGGGTGGGGGACGTGGTGGAGGTCCTCCTTGGGTTCGCCCTGGAGGAGCGGCCCTCCGGACTCTACAACGTCGGCACGGGCCGGGCGCGAAGCTTCAACGACCTGGTGGACGCCATCGGGACGGCCCTGGGGCGGCAGGTGGCGACCGAGTACTTCGACATGCCCGACGAGGTGCGGGGGCAGTACCAGTACTTCACCGAGGCCGACACGGCGAAGCTGGAGGCCGCGGGCGCCGCCCCCGACTGGACCTCGCTCGAGGAAGGTGTGGAGCGGTACGCACGGTGGATCGAGGCAGCGGAAGGAGGCGGGGACGGGGGCATCGGGTAGCCCAGCGGGCCGAGCAGCCCGCCGCCCTGCGCCTCCCGCCGGGCCGAGCTCGTCGGCTCGCGCCTCCCGCCGGACCGAGCTCGGCGGCGTCCGGCGCCCGTCCCGGCCCCCGCTTTCCGTCCCCTCCCCCCGCACGAAGGCCCCGGCGAGCCTCGCGGCTCCCGGGGCCTCTCCTCGTGCTCTGGCGCTACCCTGTCGTCAGGCCTGCGCCCGACCGGTCACCCCCGGTCCCGACGCGCCGTTCGACCGGTCGGCGACTAGAAGTGGTACTGCACGCCCACCTGGGCCTGGAACTGGAAGGGCGTGAAGCCGACGGGGATCTCGCGGCCGAAGCCGCCCGTCTCGACGACGATCCGGTCGGTGTTCGGGTCGTACTCCTGGACCTCGAAGATCTGGTCCTCGAGGAAGACGAACTGCCCGGCGTCCATCCCGAGCCCGTCCAGCACGTTGAACAGGTCGACGATGACGTCGAAGCCGTGGCCGCCGGCCACGTCGAACGTCTTCTTCATCTTGAGGTCCACGCTGTGCCACCAGGGGTTGCGGCAGGTGTTGCGGGAGATGATGCTCCCGACGGCCTCCTGGAGGCACTCGTTCTCCGCCAGGAGCTGGCGGTACCTGACCTGATCAGCGTTCGAGGCGAACTGGTAGCCCCCGGCGGCCGGGTTGTCGGGGCTCGGCAGGAAGGGCCGGTCGTTGCCGTCGTCCCCGTCGAAGTTGAGGTCCCCGTTCACGCTCGGCGTGAAGGGGTTGCCCGACTGGCCCCGGTAGATGGCGCTCACCGTGAAGCCGGCCGGCAGGTCCCAGATGCCGTTCAGGACGACCACGTGGCGCCGCTCCGTCTTGGACGGGCCCCAGCTCCCCAGCTCGCTGTCCCCCGGATCGCCGAGGACGTTCGGGTTGCCGGCGGTCGGGGTGTCGAACAGCAGGGCGTTGGCCGTGCAGCACTCGGTGCTGCTGTTGTCATGGGCGAAGTTGACCGTGTAGTTGGCCGCCACCCGGAGCTCCTCGGTCGGGTTGCCCTGGAGGTCCAGCTTGAAGTTCACGGCGCGGGCGTCGCCGTTGCTGACCTGGGTGTAGAGGGTGCGGAGATCGGTGTTGTTGCGGGCGGCTGCGATGTCGTCCGAGTCCGGCGTATACAGCTGTTCACCCTCTTCGTCGAACTCGTTGACAAAGACCGGCCGGCCGCTCGCCAGCCGGAAGCCCGTCCCATCGCCGAGGTTGGTGTCCAGGTTGTTGTTGACCGCCCCGAACAGGTTTGTGGTGCGCGAGAAGATCGCCTGGAAGCCGGTCTTCCAGTTCTGGGTCAGACGCTGCTCGAAGCCGAGGTTGGCCTTGTAGGTGGTGGCCTGCTGGACGTCGTTGCCCCACACGGCCATCTCGGGCGTGTCGCCGAAGCAGAAAGCGGCGAAGCCGTCGGCGCTGGTGGGGACGCTGCCCGGGCCGTCCATGTTCCGGTAGTCCTCCCAGCTCGGCGCCACGCAGCCGAAGAAGCGGTTGGGCTGCGGCGTGCTCTGTAGCACGTTGCCGTGGGTGACGCCGGGCATGGGGCCGTAGAAGATCCCGAAGCCGCCCCGGAGCAGGGACGTCTCGTCCCCGGTGACGTCGTAGGTGAAGGCCGCCCGCGGGCCCCAGTTGTCGTGGTCCTCGGGGACGGTGGTCTCGCTCAGCCCGAAGCTGGCCACGGCGTCGGCGAAGGTCTGGCTCTCGAGCGGGGCGCCGGCGTCGGGATACGACGTACGGTCGTACCGCAGGCCCAGCGTCAGCAGGAGCCGATCGGTGGCCTGCCACTGGTCCTGCACGTAAGCCGAGTAGTTGTTGACGCCGAAGTCCGCCACCGGCGGCTCGGGATCCTCGGTGGACGGCAGGAAGCGGAAATAGAAGCCCGACGACTGCGACTCGAACTGGTCCAGGTCGAAGAAGGTCGTCAGTCCGTTCCCGTTGAGCCAGAAGCGGTTGACGATGTTGGTGAAGATGTTGTCCGTGCCGATCTTGAAGGTGTGGTCCCCGGCGCTGACCGTCAGGTTGTTGGTGACCTGGATCTTCTCCTCCTGCAGCCGGTTGGAGAAGGTGATCCCGAAGTTCTCGCCCCCGAAGAACATCGAGGCGGGCCCGCCGTCCGTGGCTGTCGTCTGGATCTCGAAGTTAGGCAGGTCGCTGTTCCCGGGTCGCGGCCGGTCCTCGTCGGAGTACTGGACCCGCAGCGTGTTGTAGACGTTCGGGCCGAAGATGGCGTTCCACTCGCCCACCACGGAGAGCGACTCGTCCAGGAACGAGGATCCTGCCGTCCGGGCCTCGCGGCCGTTGCCGAAGAGCCGGTCGTTCTGGTTGGTGAAGTCCTGGTAGTTGACCCGGACGCTCAGCCGGTGGTCCGGGCTCACCGTCCAGTCCAGCCGGCCGAACAGGTTGGCCTGGTCCTCGGTCTCGGTGAAGACGCCGAACTGGTCGTCGATGAAGGAGCGCTCGAAGCCGTAGGTGTTCACCAGGATGTCCTGGAGCCGCTGGATCGTGTCGGGATGGATGTTCGCCCGCTGGGGGTCCAGGGCGAAGGTGGGCTGCTCCCACTGCTGGAAGTCGCCCGACAGGAAGTAATGGAGCTGGTCCTCGATGATCGGGCCCGACAGCGTGCCGCCGAACTGGAAGGCCTGGAAGTCGGTGACGGGGGTGTTGTCGAAGTTGTTCGCCGTCATCGTCTCGTCCCGCCAGAAGAAGTGCGCGCTGCCGCTGAATTCGTTGGTCCCCCCCCTGGTCACCGCATTGACGACGCCGCCGCTGAAGCGTCCGTACTCGACGTCGTAGCCGTTGGTGATGAGCTGGAACTCCTTGATGGACTCCA
>CAZSKS010000064.1:0-14241 GCA_964607465.1 uncultured Gemmatimonadota bacterium
GCGGTCCGCAGTAGAGGACGCGGGTCACGGGGAAGTCGTAGCTCGCCGAGTCCACGTAGACCCGGAAGCTGTCCGGCACGACGGCCGGCGTGTCGGGGCAGGGGACTCCCCGGTGCACCGTGCGGGCGTGAGTGAGGCAGGGGTTCTCGGCCTCGCTCACCACCCGGGGCGGGGAGCAGGAGTTGAGGAGCAGGACGGCCCCGGCGGCCACCAGCATTAGTCCGACGAAGGGGAACCGGTCCTCCCAAGCGACCATGCAGGCGAACACCGTCCCCACACAGACCAGGAAGATGCCGGATATAGCGATTGCCCCGGTCACGCTTCCGCCCCCTTCCGCAGCTCCCGGGGGAGCTCGAAGGAGAGCGTGAGCGGCCGGCCGTCGCCGTCCTCCACGTGGAGGCTGTGGTGCTGGCCCCCGTCGTCCGTCCACCCGGTGAGGTTGAGCCGGCCGCCGCGCCTCCACGCCTTCGCCTTGAGGGTCGCGGTGTCGACGTCGACGCCGGTCTCGTCGCCGAAGCGGACCACCAGGCGTCCGTCCGGCTCCCCGGGTCGTAGGGCGCCGAGCCGCCACGCGGCGGCCGCCGCGGCCACCACGGCCAGCGCCCCTTGCAGGGCGCCGAAGTGCCACCCCATGAGGGCGGCGACCAGGACGGCCAGCGTCAGGCCGATCACCTGGACCCGGGTCACGCCTCGACCTCCGACAGCGCCTCGGCCAGCTCGGTGCAGTCGGCCAGGAGCTCCAGGGCGTCGGCGACCTCTTCGAGCATCTGCCCGACCCTGGCCGGCACGTGCTCGGCGGTGATATGGTCGTACTCTCCGTACTGGCGGGCGGCCGCGTCGGAGGCTTCGTCGGGGAGCCGCTCCCGCAGCTGCCGGAGGCGCTGGGCGTGCCGACGCGCTTCCGGCGCAGAGAGGGCTTGGTCCCGCGAATCCACCAGCTCCAACAGCTTAGCGAGTGCGTTCATGGTCTGCGCTCCTTTCAGCGTCGGCAGGCTCGGTGGGCGCTCCGGTATCGGACCCGGCCGTCGGTCTCGACCTCGACCTGCCGAGTCTCATGGGCCGGTAGGATCGGCCGCTCGCAGATCGGGCAGTCGGGGTGGCGGCCGCAGCGTCCTTCATTCGCGGCCGCCGTGGGGTGGTGGGCCGGGGTCATACCGTCGACTCCAGCGACCGCAGCGCCTCCAGCTCCTCGACCCGGTGCTCCAGTTCCTCGATCTCCTCCCGCAGCGCCATGCGCTGGCCGTCCAGCAGGTCGGAGAGATCGCACTGGTCCTGGTCGAGCTGTGCGACCGCCCGGGCGATCTGGAGGCTGGCGTTCGCCAGCATCCGGGAGAGCACCAGGGCCTCGTAGACGCCCCCTGAGGCGTAGTCCTCGTCGCGGACTGCCTCCGCGATCCCGATGGCCCGGTTGATGTGCTCCACGATCTCCGGCGGCTCCGCTTCATCCGGCATGGTCTGCCTCCGGGGCGCGAGTCATGGACTCGAGCAGTCCGGCCAGTTTTCCGGCCTCGTACAGCACCCGCAGACCCTCACGCTTCTCACCGTCGGTGAGGGTGCCCTGGGCGAACTGCCGTGCGAGCTTCTCACGGAGCTGCTCAACGGCCGCCCACAGCTCCTCCGCGGTGGGATCGCTGGGCGCGGTCGGGTCCGTCGTCCGCTCCTCCACTTGGTGCCCTCCGTATCTGGATGCGCTCTCCCGGGCTACTGCGCCCCAGGCTCGGGGCGGTTGTTCAGGCGGGAGATGATGTGATTCACTCGGTCCAGGAGACGGTCGACCCGGTTGTGGGCGGTGAGGGAGCGGGTGGAGGCCTTCCAGGATCGGTCGTCCGTCTCCTCGAAGCGGCGCCGGAACTCCTCGAGCTCGTCGGCCATGCCCTCCAGGCCCCGCTCCAGCTCCGTCACCTGGCGATCGCGTAGGTCGCGGACCAGGTCTTCGAGGCGGTCCACACGCTCGTCCAGATCCAGCTCGTCCGGCTCCTGCTGCTCGCGGAAGCGAGTCAGCGAAGTGATGTCTCCGTCCCCCATCGGAATCCCCCTCCTGCGCGTCGATTGAGTCTCCTGTGAGACACTCAGAACGGGGTGAGTCGGCTATCTGGTTTGTGGTTAGCCGATCATCGGAGACGGCGTATAATATATAATAGACAAGGCCACCTCCGTCCCGCTCAGGACCGTTGTAACCTCCACCCGTACCGCCTGTCAAGCCGTCGTCGGCGGAAAATATGTAAACTAGCCAGCGAGCTCAGACCAGCCGGCCCAGGCCACCAGCACGACGAAGATCAGCATCCGCGGGTCGAGGGTCGGACCGGGGTCCTCGACCTCACCCGAGTCTACCACTCGAGTGGGCTGGAGCCGCTCCATGCCGTCGCTCCCGGGGCTCGTTTCCGTCGGCGGGCGGGTACCCCCGCCGCCGTCCTGCCCGCCCTGACCGCCGCAGCGTCCGCAGCTCACCGTCTCCCCCCCCCTATGCCGGAGTCTTGCCGACGTCCACGAAGTCGAGCGTCCCGCCGTCGCCGCTGTCTCCTGTCACCGCCACTTCGATGCGGCTCTCCCCCGACAGGTCAACGGTTTGCATTGCCTCCTGGTCGCTCGGCAGGTCCAGGGGGGAGGGCGTTCCGGTGGCGGCACGTGCCCCGTCCGCCAGGAGCGGATGCACCTGCACGCTGGCGTCCCCGCTGGTCTGTTCCAGGGTACCGATGGCGTCGGCCTGGTTGGAGACTCCGAACACGACGGTGGTCCCGTCCTGGGCCTCGTAGATCACGGCCGCGGAGCCGCCGCCCTGTCCGTCCCCCAGGTCAGCGTCGATGTTGGCCGCCTGCGAGAGACTCCCGCCGCTGTAGGAGCCGTGGAAGAACCCGGCCTGCCATGACTGGACGTACCACAGGTCGGTCGACGGAATCAGAGCCGGGGTGTTGAGCTGGTTCCCTTCGTCCAGGTGCAGCGTATCCAGCTCTTCGATATTCCCCCGGTCGGACACGTCCATGAGGAGGAGGGCCAGCTCGTCCTGGATGCGGGCGCCGGTCCCGATCTGTGCCAGGAGTCGGTCGTCCCCGGGGTCGACCATGAGGTGCATCACCCGGTCCGACTGCCCGAAGGTCGTTTCCTGCCCGCCCCCCAGAGTGCCACCGGACAGGTCGTAGGACCGGATGCCGCCCACCAGCCCGATATAGGCGACGTCGTTCTGGTCGTCCACGGCGCAGCCGCTCGGCTCATTCTGCGTCCCGGTGAGCCTCGTACTGACCACGGTAATGGAGTGAGATCCGTCCGTCTCGACCAGCCAGGCCGCCACGTTCTCCACGGTCATCACCGCCCCGTCGATCACGGTGACGGGCGCGGCCTGGGCAGTGTCGGCGCCGAAGCCGCCATTGGGGTGCCCCACGCCTGTGTCGTCCACGGTGGCTTCGGACATGTTACCGTGGGTCGTCGCGTCCACGGCCCAGAAGGTGCCGGTCGAGTTGCCGGAGTGCTCCCCCACGACCAGCAGCGTGTCGGTCGCCGCCACGTAGGCCGCCGCAGCCGCGTCCGCGCAGTCGGTCAGGGACAGGGTATCCTCGGAGCTGATCGAACTTCGATCCGAGAGGTCCAGCTCCTCGACGCTGCCGTCATCGTAGACCACGAACCCGCGCTCGCCGGCCTCGTCCACGGCCACGTCCCGGGGCAGTGCGCTGACGCCCCGCGTGATGGTCGATCTCTCGTCGTGGCCGATCACGCCCGACAGCAGCGCCCGGACCGTCACTGACTCAATGCCGGCCACCCCCACCTCCGCGCTCCTCTCCTCTGCGGCACCGAGCTCGGTGCCGGGAGCGAGGTCGCCCTGGAGCCGATCCGTGCCCCCGAGCGTGTCAGCACCGCCCACGTCCGACAGGCAGAGGCTCGGATCGTCGGTGAGGACCACGACGAGGGTACCGCTGCCGGCCGGGTTGCTGATGTACCAGGTGTGCGCGCCCGGCGTCCCCTGCGGGGCGCAATCGGTGTCCCCACGCTCCAGGGGCACGCCGTCGGCCTCGCGGTCGCCGTCGTGCAGCTCACAGTCGGCGGGGACCTGGGCGAAGAGGAGGCGCTGGCGGGTGGTCCTCAGCTCGTAGTAGTCCGCCGGGTCCGTCCGGCCCGTGGACAGGTCGATCTCCTCGGTGTCGTACCTGCTGCTCATAGGTCGATCACTCCTACCATGTCCAGGACGAGGGTCCCGGCGATCACCACGCCGGCCCACGCCGAGAGGGTGGCGAGCTTCGGTCCCGGCCCGCCGTCCCCCTCACCGGGCAGGCTCACGTCGGCCTGGCCCGGGTCCACGAAAGCGTCATTCGGGAGGCCGGGGGAAAGGTCCTCCTCGGTCGTTACGGTGGTGACCTCCTCCCAGGGGTTGCTGGCCGTCTGACGCTCGCCCGTAGCGCGTGGCCGGGTGGTCGACTCCGGATCGGACTCGACGCGGGTGGCGTCCCGGGCCGCGGCGGTCTCCTCGATGCTCGTCTTCAGCGTCGGGCCGTGGAACTCGTCACCTCCGGTCTCGCCGTCCATCGTGAGGATCATTCTGCGGTCATCCTCCACGTCAGCAGTAGCACCGCGCCGCCCACCAGCACGATCAGGGTGAAGGGGGCGTCCCCGGCGCCGCCGCCCGCACTGGCGGCCTGCACGGTGGCGCCGGCGGCCGCTCCGGGGTTCCGGGTGGGGTGGGCCTCACCGCCCGGTGCCTGCGGATCGCCGTCCACGGGCTCGGACCTCTCGCCGCTCTCAGCCTGCCGCCGCACGTCCGCCGGGTCGTCCCCCTGCGTCGCGTGTTGCTCGTTCCGGATGCGCCACTGGTCCACGGCCAGCAGTAGATCCTGCTGGGTGAGCCGGTCGGAGGTCGGTCCCCGGAGGACCTCACCGTCCTGGAAGTTCCGGATCCGGTACCACGCGCCGTCGGCCGGCAGCGCCTTCTCCAGCACGAAGCGCCCGGACCGGACGACGGGGTTGAAGGCCGAATCGGGCGGCGGGTCGGGATCGTCCTGCTGCGACCGGATATTCTGGTCCTCAGCGTGGTCGTCGGAGCCCCCGCCGGAGGTAGACCCGCCCGTGCTCGTCGTCCCGCCGTCGGGCACGGGACTGACCAGCTCAACCTCCGTGGTGGCGCGGCCTCCGGTGTCCGGCCCCAGGTCCGGCGGGGAGGGCGGCACGTCAGCCGCTCCCGCTGTCGTCGGGTACCGGCGGGTTCGCCTGGACCAGCGCGTCGCCCACGGCCACCAGGAAGCGGCCGATCTCGTCCTCCGAGCGGTCCGGGATCCACCGGGCCAGGCCCTCGCCCACCAGGCCCGCCAGCACGCCGCCGTCGGCGTCGCTGGCGTCGCTGAACAAGCCCACCAGGAGAGACAGCACCCGGGGGATGATCTCGTTCACGACGGTGACTACGGTGTTGAGCACGGCTTACCTCCGTTCCCAGCTGAACGTCTCGCCCGTCGGAGGGACCGACGTGGCCTCTCTCACGAGTCCCTTGCCCTCGTCCACCTTGCGGTCCACGTAGACCAGGGACACAAGCGGCTCGCGCCCCTCTCCATGGACCTCGTAGACAAGGGCGTGGTGGCTGACGCCGTCGGGGTCGTAGAAGACGACGCTCTTTCCGATCAGTTCGTGCATGGTCTCCCTCCTACCACCCGAGAAGTTCCCGCCGCAGCAGCGCGGCGTATCGGCTCTGAACGTCGTCTTCGTACTCCGGGTCGCGGGGCGGCTTGTCCCCGTTGTAGCCGCTCAGCGTCTCCCACCACCCCACGTCCCGGTCCCCCGCACCGAAGTCGCGGAGGATCGCGGCTCCGGTCCTCACGTTCACCAGGGGATGCGTCCAGTTGCCCTCGGAGAACGTCGTCGCCGGCCCGTGGGGCAGGTCGAACGTCTGTCCGAAGTGCATGGGCATGATCTGCATGAGGCCGCGCGCGCCGGACTCGGGATTCACCGCCACCGGGTCCATGCGGCTCTCCACCAGGGCGACGGCCTGGAGCAGCTGCACGGTCACGCCGGACTCGGCGGCCACCTGGTCGAACACCGGGCGCAGTCCCTCCATGCGCTCGGCGACCTCGGGGGCCGGCGTCCAGGTGGCGGCCTTCACGATTCCCACGGCGTCCTCGATTCGGTCTATGTCGAGTCTGCGGCTTGCCACAGCAGCCATCCGAGTGCGATGAGTGCCACCAGCGTCGGGCCCCACACGCGGGCGCTCTTGCCCGTGGTGAGGTCGGTCAGCAGAGAGACGATCACGGAACGAGGGTGAGCAGCTGAGAGACCACGTCCACGCCGGCGCCCTGGAGGGCCAGGATGATGAGCATGCCGGCGGCCACGTAGGCCGTCCGGACGCCCCGCCTTAGCAGGCGGTACATCGCCAGGTCCCTACGCTCCAGCCGCCGGACGCGGTCGGGGAGCTCCATGCCGGTCAGGGCTTCCAGTCGCTCCTCCACGGCTCACCCGCCAACCTCCTTCATGATGCGGTCGATGATGCCTTGCCCTGCGCCGGTGAAGGCGTAGGCGACGACGACAGCGGGGACGACGATCCCCCAGGGGATCTCCTGCGTCAGTCCGCTCAGGTCCGTCTCGGGGTTCTGCTCCTGGCGCCGCTCCGCTGCCTCACGCTCGGCCTCGCCGGCCACGCCCTCGAAGCGGACGCCGACGACCTCCCACGTCTGCGCCCCGGTGCCGACGGGAACGCCGAAGATTCCGCCTGAGCTCACCACCACGGTCTCCGGCAGGACGTCCCGGAGCACGGCCGTCTCGTTCACCGTCACCGGCACGTCGTAGGTGGGGCAGAAGGCGCCCAGCGGCCCGCCGCAGCTCCCGGGGGAGGCGGACACCCGGCGGTCGGTGCCGAGCTGCTCACGGACCTGGTCCTCCTCCGGCGAGTCGATGAGTCCCCCGGTCCGGTCGAGCCGGACCGTGAGACGGGTGCCGGCGCTCACCCGGGAATCTCGCCAGTTCCGGGTGAAGTCCTCGGCCACGGATCAGGTGAGCTGCACGACGAGGAAGCCGGCGACGGCCACCAGGACGGCGATGAGTAGCGGGTTCGAGAACAGATCGCCCACCACGTCCCCGGCCTCGGCGCCGGCCGCGCCTCCCGCGGCGCCGGTCCGGGCACCCTGCTCGGCGCCGGCCGCGGCCGCCTCGAAACGCTCCTGGCTCCGCTCGATGCCCTCTTCGATCGGCCCGACGATGCGCTCCCCGGTCGGGTTGCGAGCGGTCTGACTATCGCCCTCCTCCCCGGGCTCCACGTCGATGGCGTTGGCCGCAGCTCCGGCCGCCGCCCCGACGCCCGGCCCACCGACGATGGTCCCGGCGATGGGGGCTCCGATCTGCGCCACGTCCGTCACCTTGTCGGCGGCGAAGGTGGCGGCGTCGCCGACGCTGCTCCCCACGTCCTCGAAGAAGTCGCCGACGCCCCCCAGGAACTCCTCCGGCCCCGCTTCCGGCGGGCCCGGGCAACGGACCCGGGCGCCGCCTGGGGCGGGCCCCGTCCCCAGCGGGGAGGGGCCCGGAGCCGCCGTCACCGGACGGGCTGGCCGGCGGTGGCGCCGTCGATCTCCACCAGGCCGTACTTCACGAAGCGCAGCCGGCCGTCGTCTCCGGTGGGGCCGTTCACCACGTCCACCTCAACCGTCGGGTCGTTGAGCTGGCTGAGCGGCAAGATCCCGCCGAGCTTGCCGTCCCCGGTGAAGGGCATGTAGGTGAGGCCGCGCGGCGCATCCGCGCCGTCCACGCTGCGGCCCACGCCCTCGTACTGGTCGATGATGAGCTCCCGGTAGGCCGTCTTGCTCACCTCCGGCAGCTCGTCGTCGTCGTGGGCGACCCTGATGTTGTCGACCAGGTCCTCCACGGTCTGGTCGGTGCCGGAGCCCACCAGCTCCCGCATGTGCAGGAGCATGAGCGCGTCCTTGCCCGGGATCGGCGTGGTGAAGTCGTCCGGCGTGCTCCCCTGGCCGATCTGCGAGCTCGAGAACGTCCGGATTCGGGGCGCGTAGGCCGGGAACTTCGAGACCCGCCGGCCGTTCCCGTTCCCCTGCGGCGGGCGGGTCATCGCGGACCGGGGCATGTCGTTGAAGACCGTGTGGACCTCGATGTCCAGGGCGTTGAAGCTGTACTCGTCGGTGCCGCCCTCCAGGAGCGCCCCGGTGCCGTCGTCCGAGTTCGAGTTCGCCGTGCCCCCCTCGAAGCGCGTCTCCAGGCGGAAGCCGGACTGCGGCACGGCGAGGCCCGGCCAGTGGACCTTCGGGAAAGCGTTCCCCAGGACGCGCTGCGGCATCATGGGAATGAGAATCGACGCCTCGAAGTCGGAGGTCGCGTCGCCGGGCGTCGGCCGGGTGAGCAGGGGGCCGTCCGCGCTCTTGAAGATGTACTGGAGCGTGAAGAGGTCGTCCCCCCGAGCGTTGACGAAATCGGTCCCGTCGAAGTCGAGGATGACGTTCCGCAGGAGCTTGGCCACCCCGAAGTCGTTCAGCGTCCCGCCGTCGGCGGTGTCGGCGTTCGCCAGGGTGCCGCTGATAGTGATGAGGAAGCCCAGGATGGGCGCGGCCTGCGGCCGGACGGTGACGTGGTCGGACCCTCCGGCGTCGAAGTCGAGGGTGCCGAGCCTCTCGTACTGCTTATTGCTCTGGGGCGGGGCCATGTCAGTACCTCAGTGCTGCGGTGGTAGCTTCTACGCGGCGGCGTCGGGGCCGGCGGTCAGTTGGTGAAGCTCTGAACGGTCCCCATGATCCCCTGCCAGTTCACGACGACCAGCAGGCCGATGATGATCCAGAGGAGCTGCCTGTTGCTCACGGTGAGTCTCCCTTGCTGGAGTGCGTTCCTTTGTGTCCCTGGAGCTGCGCTTCCGTCTGGATCGGGCGACCGTCCGCCAGGGTGGTCGTCCCGCAGACCGGGCAGGTGAGGGCCTCGCCCTCCTCCTCGCCGTCGCCGTCGCCGCTCTCCCCGCTCTCGGGGCGGCCCGCCTCGCGGGCCCGGTCGGCGACGGAGCTGTCCGAGCTGTCACCGCCGTCACCGCCCTGGTCGTCGTCGCCGAGCAGCAGCCCAGCGCCCACGCCCACGACGGCGGCGGCGAGTGCCAGCTTCCACGCGGTGTCCATTAGGACCCTCCAGCCGGGTGATGTTCAACGAGTTCCCGGATTTTCTCCCCCGCCTTCCGGGCCACTGATTCGCACGAATTCACGGTCGTTTCGTTCAGGGCGGAATCCGTCTCCGATATCCCCACCAGGTAGGAGACGGCGGACTCGGCCTTCCGAGCCTCCCGCCGCACCTGGCGCCAGTACAGCAGCTCCTCCACGGCCGGCTCCCCGGCGTGAGCGAGACGTATGTGCCCGTCCACGGCGCGGGCCTCGACCCGGGCCCCGCACAGGGGGCACTCGTCGGTTGGCGGCTCCTCGGCCTCAGTCATTCGACCACCCTCCGCAGTCGGTCCTCCAGGTCGGCGTCCTCGGGGTCGGTGATGTAGTGGCGCCCCCTCTCCACGGGGGCTCCGGCCTCGTACTCCTCCCGGCTGTACTTCTCGAGCTCGCGCAGTCGGTCGGTGGCCCCGGGCAGGAAGTCGCGCACCCACCCGGCCGGCTTCCGGCTCTTGAAGAGGGCCAGCGTGCTGGCGCTCTGCTGGACGTCCGGGTGTACCTGCGTGGTCCGCTGGCTCACACTGATGACGCTGATGCCGTAGTGCCGGCCCTTCGTAATGGTCTCCCGCACGGGGTCGGGGATGCTCCCCGTGCTGGAGAGGAAGGACGCCTCCTCCATGACGATCAGCGTGGGGCGCGACCGCCCGCGTCGGAGCGTCCGGTTCACCAGCTCCAGGGTCCGCAGGTGCTCCTCGATCTCGACGGCGGTCTGACGGATCTGGAAGCGGGAGTCCCGGTAGAGGTCCCGCCATGTGTCCGCGAAGGGGGCGAAGCCCTCGACGCCGGGGAGATCCCGGTAATCGTCCCCCAGGGGGTCCAGGGCCACCACCCGGGGATGCGCCCGGGTGGCGAGCAGCTGGCGGACGAGCTGCGACTTTCCCGATCCGGTCATGCCGGCGACCACAATCTGCTCAGTGTCCATCAGCCGCCGCCGGACTGCTTCCCGACGCTCAGCCGCACGCCGGACTCCGTCTCCTCCTCGGTTGGCACCCTCTCCCCCCCAGGCGCCGCCGCTGCCTCCGGGGCCTCGTCCGGGCGGCGGACGCCGTCGGGAAGGGGGGCGGGCTCCTCCTCGTCCCCATCCTCCCCGCCGTCGCCCCCGCCGAGCTGACCTTCGATCAGCGCGGGTACCACGATCACGCCCAGGCCGATCAGGGCCTTCACCCTCCAGTCGAGGACGCCCTGCCCCCCGGCGCGCTGGTAGGCGGGGGCCAGCATGCGGGAGGCGAGGTCGGCCCTCCCGTCGCCGTCGCCCAGGTCGAGGTCCATGTCCTCCGGGGGAGCGGCCCCGGCGGCCGTCCGGACCAGGGCGTCCATGATGCGGACCGGGGTCCGCAGCTCACGGATCGCCTGGTGCTCGGCGGGCCCCTCCGGGCGGGCCCCGTCCGCCTCCCCCGCCTCCGGGTGGCTCTCCTCCCCGGCCACGCGGCCGGCGATCTCGTCCACCTGGTCGGGGGACAGATCCTCCCCGTCTTCGGGGCCGGTGTCGGGCTCAGCCACGGTCGCAGCAGGCCCCGTAGATCGTGAAGCCGGGGAGCTCGACGTCCAGGGTCAGCTCCGTCAGGTCGCCGGCCGTCATCGCGTCCGGCAGCATCCCGCCGAAGGTGTCGAGGGTCTCCAGCTTCGACTGCACCCCGTCGGGGAGCCGCTTCGAGTGCCCGATCCTGTCCCCGCAGCCGGCGCACCGGGTCCACAGACCGGCCGCGTCGCCGTCCCGGTACAGGTGGACCTCGGCTGCCGGGCCCTCGGGGGCGTCCTGGGGCGTCACCGCTCTACTCCTCGTCTTCCCCCCTGGTCGTCCTCCCCGTCTCCGGTGGGCGTGTCGGGGCGGGGGTAGCTGCCCCGGGCCGGCTCGGGGTCGGCGTGTCCGACCAGGCGCTCCATCCTCTCCTCCAGCTCCTCCACGCGCTCCAGGGCCTCGTCCGCCGTCTCCTGGGCGTCCTCGATGGCCGCGCGCTCGTTCGGTCGCATGGTCCCTCCCGTGGACGTTCGTCTAACTATCTGTCGCAACGGCGAGTATATGTATTCACCTGGAGTGCTACAAGAGGGGAAGGGAAGGGGTCCGGCGGATGCCGGGGAAGGGGGTCAGCCGCTCGGGATCTTCGGCTCGTCCTGGGGGCGGACGTACCGGAGGTTCGCCGCCCGGTTGTCGCGGGTTTCCTCGTTCCGGTGGTCCACGGCCATGCCGAGGGCGTCCCCCTGGACGTGGGCCCAGGCGACGAGCTGGTGCACGTAGACCTGGCGGCGGGGCTCCCCCTTGGCCCGGAGGTCGACCTTGAGGTAGCGTCCCCCGCCGCCGGAATCGTAGGGGGTGAGTTCACGGTAGCGGCGCGGGGCTTCCCGACGCCGCACCCGGCCGTCGGCCGACACCTCGTAGGGGTAGGGAAGTGGCTCCCCGTCGGGTCCCTTCACCTGGACCCATCCCTCCAGTGCCCGCTCCAGGCCGTCCTCGAGGATGCCCCGCTTCTGGAGCTCCGAAAGATGCTGCTCACGGTCGTCGGTCACGCGGCGGTCCTCCTCTCGAGGGTGGCGGCTCGGAAGAGCTCCCGGCGCTGCGAGTCCACTTCGAGTCGGACGCCCTCCAGGTGTCCGCACCAGGCCCGGAAGAGGGCGACCAGGTCCGACCACCCCCCCGCCCGCCAGGTCTTCACGATGGTGGCCTGCATGCCGCGTCCGAACTCACCCTCCAGGCGTTCCCACAGGTTCGCCCCGATGGTGAAGACGCGACGGTCCTCCTCCCGGTCGGGCTCCTGGTCGGAGATGCTCGTCTCCAGCTGCTCCCCTCCGAGGCGGGCCTTCATCCCCCGGGAGAAGTGCCAGTGCGACCGTCCGTGCATGACCTCCAGGTACTCTCGCCACAGTCTCCAGTCCCGGTCGCGGTCCCGGAAGGTGGCGTCCCGCAGGATCTCGAAGGGGGACCGGTTCCTCCCCCGACCCTCCTTCAGGTCGATGCGGGCCGTCTCCCGCCCGAGTCCGAGCTTCGCGACGTAGTGCCCGGCGGCCTCGCCGCCGACGATCACCACGGCCACGTCCCGGTCCGGCTCAGCCAGGGCGGTCGTGTCGAAGCGCGAGGGGTCCCGGGAGTAGGGCACCCCCTGGAGCTCGCCGTCCGCGTAGCGGTCCTGAACCCGGACGATGCATCGCCGCCATCGTCGGAAGATCCAGTCCTCCACGGCCTCGACGTCCTCCTCGCTCCACTCCCGGCGGGTGAAGAGGAGGACGTGCTTGTGGGGGTGCCACCCGTTGCCCCCGTGTGTGACCTCGGAGGACTGGAGATAGCCCCGGATGCCGAAGCGCTCGCGGAGCTCCTCGAAGTCGCTCGCCAGCGGATCGTCCTGGTCTGAGCTCGTCCGGACGTAGGTCCACGCCCGCTGCACCGCGTCCATGAGCAGCTCCAGGCGCTGACCCCGGTGGTGGCGGACCGTGAGGTTCAGCATGTAGACCTCTCCCCCCTCGTCCCTCCAGGTCTCCAAGGCCGATTGCAGCGCCTCCCCCTTCCGACGACAGATCCTCCGGGCGCACACCGGGCACCCCCACACGCTCCCGCAGGCTCTCAGTCCGAGGGGGTACAGCTCTTCCTCCCCCCGGTCCTCGTAGAAGTCCACGTCCTGGCGCCACACCGGCGTTCGACCGCACTCCTCCTGGGCGACGGACCCGGGGCCGTGGTCGTTGAAGCGGTTGTCGAAGTAGGGGGCGCAGCGATCCTGGTGGGCCTCGCGCATGCGCTCCCGGATCTCCGGGGCGTCCATCCCCGCCCAAGGCGGGACCGCCCCGTTCCCTCCGGAGGCCGGCGACGAGTCCACGTCCCCGGCCTCCGCGGGGTGGGGAGGTCCCCCCTCTTCGCCCGCGTGCGCCCTACCGCGCCCCCCTCGGTGCGCGCCCGCCCGCATTATGCGCGATCCTCCCGAGGGAGGTCCGTTTCGAAATCTCGCTTAGGTACCAAGGGGCCGCTGTCGCGGGCCTCGTAGTCATCGATGAGGTTCCGCACCTCGATCAGACGGCGGCGAATCTCCTGCTCGGATGGTCCGTGCAGGAAATCGTCGGGCATACGGCGAATCATGTAGCGGATCGGGTGCTCCACCGTCGGCCACCGTAGGGGCGGGTGGAGCTCATGCCAGACGAGCCCGACCAGGCTCCATCCGGGGAGCAGCCAGTCCGGTCTCTTCACCGGCAGAGAAGGGGGCCGGCCGTAGGCTCGAGCAGGACGTGGTGAGCGCCCTCCCGCCGGTTTCCCGACGAGCTCCGGAGCCTCTCGGGGTGCCGGTATCCTGCGGCAGTGACCCTGGCCGGTGGTGAGAAGGGTCCCGGGGGTAGGAGCTGACACGACGGGCGCAGCCGCCGTCCGGACGCTTTCGCGGCCGGCTGTGGCCCCTCTCGGGTCGCGTGCACAGTGACGCGTGGGCCCTCCCCGGGGGTATTTCGGTGATCTACAAGGCGTGTAGTCGTTTCACTTAGAGTAGTTTCTAACGGCGGGGTTACACCCGTAGACGGACCTCCGGCGGCTTGCACGGGCTTCTGAGCGGTTTACGCGGGGGCGTGCTGGACCTCGGTTAGAGGTCCGACGCGTCGGGAGCTGCTACCGAGAGGGAAGGGGACACCGTGCAGGAGCTCGCCCTGGAGCTGAACGCCCGCCTGTTCTGGTTCGTCACCTCGGCCGCGTTCGTGGGATGCCTGGCGGCCCTGGCTGTGCGAGGCGTGGTCCGGGTCCTCTCCGACTCCTGGGACTCGTTTCGGGAGGGAGTCCGGGGGGAGTAGGGAGCTCACAGGAGCCTCCTCTGGACGGCCCCCGCCTTCTGACTCTTGTGCTCGTCGCACCAGTAGCCCACCGAGCGTCCCGTTGCGTCTCTCTCCCTCCACTTAGCCGCTACGAGCCGTCCACCGTCGTGGTCAACGTGGCAGCATCGGGCCGGGATACCGGGGCCCGCGATCACCCTCGTCTGTCCCCGGGCGATCTTGCCGGCGTGGGAACGGAGACGGCTGGTGAGCCGGGCGTTCGAGATTCCGCGCGCCTCTTGGAGCAGTTCGAACCGGTTCACGGCGCTCACCGGCAGGCGTCGGGCACGGAGTCCCGGTACTCGTTCGGCGGTCCGCAGTAGAGGACGCGGGTCACGGGGAAGTCGTAGCTCGCCGAGTCCAC